>NZ_CP010802.1:740625-1481250 GCF_001278055.1 Desulfuromonas soudanensis
CCCCCGGTGCCCGCAAGGCTGTTTCCGTGACCCGCAATTGCCGCATCGGCGTCATCGGCACGGAGGGGACGGTAAAAAGCGGCGCCTATACCCGCGCCATTCATGCCCTGGCACCGGAGGTCGAGGTCTTTGCCGCACCCTGCCCACTCTTCGTCCCTCTGGCCGAGGAAGGGTGGTCCGACCACCCCGTCGCCCGCCTGGCGGCCGAGGAATACCTGGAGCCGCTCATGGCCCGGGGGATTGATACCCTGGTCCTCGGCTGCACCCACTATCCCCTGCTGAAGAAGACCCTCGGCGCGATTCTCGGCGACGGTGTGACCCTGGTCGATTCCGCCGAGGAGACCGCCAACGAGGTCGCCGGGGTTCTGGCACGGGACGACCTGGCGCGGCGCGGTCCGCTCCTCCCCCCGCGATTTTTTGTCACCGATGTACCGACCCGTTTCGAACGCGTCGGCGGCGCCTTCCTCGGCACCCCCCTCTGCGGGGTGGACCGGGTGGAGATCGACGGTGCCCTGTTCCATCCCCTCGACGATTCCCTGCGGCGCCGCTGAACCGATGTCAATTTTCTGTCCAGGTTTTGTACGGGTCAAGGACATAGGTAACAAAAAAGTTCAGATACATGGGTTACACATTAGTCTCAAATAGTCGTTCCGTGCCCGTTTAACTTGCCGCATATCGAAGCTACCTAATTTTAGGAAACCATAAAAGACATTCCAAACACCATCTGCGATCTCTTCGATGCCGACCCTTTCACCCTGGAGGAGGCAGGCGATGTAAATACGGTGTCCTTGGTGGTAAATGATCCCGTTGTATTGAACCTGGACAACCTTGAAGTGACCGGGATACTCCAACTCTGGCAATGAATCTGGCATCGTTCGTATCGACGGAATGTACAGGGAGGCTGGAGTTTTCTGGCCGAGACTTTCATGCGGGCGCTCATTATTGTACCGGTTACGAAAATCATCAAACGCCTGCTGCTGGAGTTCGCTCGTCCGGGCCGGAGGGATGGCGGTCGCCTCCTTTAGGGTCTTGTGCATGCGTTCATGTTGGCCATTTTGTTGCGGTTTTCCGGGTTCGATGCGTTCAGGCATAATGCCGAGTCGAATCCACCATTTGGACAACTGCGATAGTCCTCCAACGGAAAGTGATGCGAAGGGCACGCCGTTGTCCGTGCGAATCCGCCATGGCAATCCATATTCCCGAAAAAGGGTTTCAAAGGTCTTCTTCGTTGGTTCAAGCCGCGTCCCTTCAAAGATCCGGCAATCCAGCAAGAAGCGGCTCTGATGATCCATGACAGTCAGCGGATAACACCAGGTGCCGTCCATGGTTTTGAATTGTCCTTTGAAGTCTGCCGACCAGACGTCGTTCGGTTGATTCACCGGGGAGAAGGGCAACTGGCCGGCTGGAACCCTTTTCCGGCGCCGTTGAGGATGAACCAGCCCTTCCGCGACAAGAATCTTGTAAATGGTCGTTTTGGAAGGAATGTCCCAGTCCGGGTGATTCTGTTCGAGAAGTACCCGGATTTTCTTTGGACCCGGCGAATCCCGAGGAGTTGTCCTCAGTTCAATGATCGCTTTCCGAACAGCATGGGGGGTATTCCATGGGTGCTGGAGCGGTCTGCGGGAATGATCACTCAATCCTTCTAGACCCAGCTCCTTATAGCGAGCAACCCACTTATAGCCGGTCTTTCGGCTAATGCTGTAACGATGACAAAGTTCGCTGAACGTGGTCACCTCCCGCAGGTGATCGGCAATGAACAGCAACTTTTGATCCATAGGCTTCACCTCTTCCCAGGGCATGGGGCACCTCCTTGCAGAAAGTGCCTTCAGGATACAAAAGTGTTACCTATGTACCTGAACCGAAGTGTTACCTATGATTATGAACCGTACCTTTCTGACCCTTTCCGGGAGACTTTTTGCCATGCAAAAAAAACGCCTGCAACATCGCCCCATTCTTCTGGCTTTTTTGATTCTGCTGCTGGTCCTCGGCGCACTGGTCGCCCGCAAGTATCTTTTCACCTCGGCGCCGCGCCCTCTCCCTGTCGCCGAGGTTTCCGGGCCAAAGGCGTTGCGCGAAGTCGTCCTCTACTTTGGTTCCGCCGACGGCAGCCACCTCGTCCCCGAGGGTCGGGAGATCGAGGATTGCCTCGAAGAGCGGGCCTGCCTCATGGAAACCGTGCGCGCCCTGATTGCCGGTCCTGTCGGTGATCTGACGCCGGTCTTCCCCTCCCATGCCGTCCTTCTCGACATCGTCGAGGAGGGGGGGACGGCCCAGGTCGATTTCAGCGGCGATCTTGTCACCGGCCACCCCGGCGGCAGCATCTCCGAGCTGCTGACGATCTATTCACTGGCCAACACCCTCTCGGAAAATTTCCCCTATGTCCGGCAGGTGCAGATTCTGGTCGACGGAGCGCCCATCGAAACCCTCAAGGGGCATGTCGATCTGCGCGAGCCGGTCAAGGCCGATTTCACCTACGGCCGCCCGTCCCAGGGGACCCCCCCCGCAGCCGGATCCAGGGAGGAGACGCAGCGATGACCGATTTCAGACAGGCGCTTTTGGAGCGGGTGTTGATTCTCGACGGGGCCATGGGGACCCTCCTCCAGGAACGCGGCCTCAAAGCCGGCGGTTGCCCGGAAGAAATGAATCTGATCGCTCCGCAGGTGGTGGCGGGGGTGCACCGGGAGTACGCTTCGGCCGGTGCCGAGATCATCGTCACCAATACCTTTGGCGGCAGCCGCTCCAAGTTGGCCCATTACGGGCTCGAAGGACGGGTCGCCGAGATCAACGCCCGCGGCGTGGAGATCGCCCGCGGGGAAACGCCCGAGGGAGGGTTCGTCGCCGCCTCCATCGGCCCCACCGGGCGGTTCCTCGAGCCGGTGGGCGATGCCGGCTTCGACGAGATGGTGGAGATCTTCGGCGAGCAGGTGACCGCCTTCGCCGCTGCCGGCGCCGACCTGATCACCCTGGAAACCTTTCTCGATATCCGCGAGCTGCGCGCCGCAGTCGTCGCCTGCAAGGAATTCTCCTCCTTGCCGGTGATGGCTCTGATGACCTTCGACGACGGCGGACGCACGGTTCTCGGGACCCCTCCCGAGGCGGCGGCCGTCACCCTCGATGCCCTCGGCGTCGACGTCATCGGCTCCAACTGCGGGCTGGGGATCGACGGCATCTACACCATCCTCGAAAAGATGCGCTCCGTCACCTCCCTCCCCCTCATCGCCCAGGCCAACGCCGGTCTCCCCGTTCTCAAGGACGGCCAGACGATCTTCCCCGGAACCCCCGGGGAGATGACCGCCTACCACGAGCGCCTCCTGGCTCTTGGGGTGCGGGTCATCGGCGGCTGCTGCGGCACCACCCCCGAGCACATCCGGGCGATGCGCGCCGCCCTCCCCGGCCGGGACCAGCGCTGGACGCCGCCGCCGCGCCGCGGCTTCCTCTCCAGCCGCGGCGCCGTCGTCCCCATCGGCGGCCTTGCTCCCTGTGCGGTGATCGGCGAGCGGATCAATCCCACCGGCAAGAAGATCTACAGCGCCGAACTGCGTCAAGGGAAAACGGCCTACGTGCGCCGCGAGGCCCAGGATCAGGTCACCGCCGGCGCCACCCTCCTCGACATCAACTGCGGTTCTCCCGGAGTCGACGAGCCGCTGGCCCTCGAGCGCGCGGTTTTTGCCGCCTCCGGGGTGGTCGCCGCCCCGCTGGTCCTCGATTCCTCCGACCCCGTCGCCCTCGAGAGGGGGCTCAAGGCCGCCGACGGCAAGGTCCTGATCAATTCGGTCTCCGGCGAGGCCAGAAGTCTCGCCGCGATCCTCCCCCTGGCCCGTAAGTACGGCGCCGCCGTCATCGGGTTGGCTCTCGACGAAAGGGGGATCCCCGAGACCGCCGAGGGGCGCCTCGCCGTGGCCCGTCGGATCGTCGACGGGGCCGTGGCCGCAGGACTCCCCCGGGAGGACGTGGTCATCGACTGCCTGACGCTCACCGTGTCGGCGGAGCAGAAACGGGCCATGGAGACCCTTCGCGCCCTGCGCCGGGTGAAGGAAGAACTTGGAGTCGCCACCGTTCTCGGCGTCAGCAACATCTCCTTCGGACTGCCGGCCCGGCCCATCCTCTCTTCGGCCTTTTTCGCCATGGCGTTGGAGGCCGGACTCGATGCCGCCATCATCAATCCCCGGGACGAACGGATGATGGACGCCTTCCGGGCGGCCATGGTCCTCCTCGGGCACGATCAGCGGGCCGAAGCCTACATCGCCGAGTACGGCGGCCTCACCGCCGCCCCCACCCTGCCGCAGGGCGAAGGCGCCGAATGCGGCATCCGCGAACAGCTTACCGCGGCGATCATCGAAGGGGACAGCGAGGGGATCCTTCCCCTGGTGGAGAAGGCCCTGGCCGAGGGGCTCTCGACCCTGGAAATCAGCAACGAGGGGCTCCTCCCCGGCCTGGAAGAGGTGGGACGGCGCTTCGGCAAAAACCAGATCTTCCTCCCCCAGGTCATGCTCTCCTCCGAAACGATGCAGGCCGCCTTTGCCCGCCTGAAGAAGGAGTTGGGCGGGCTCGACACCGCCTCCCTGGGGAAGATCCTCATGGCCACCGTCGAGGGGGACATCCACGATATCGGCAAGAACATCGTCTGCACCCTCCTTGAAAACCACGGCTTCGAGGTCATCGACCTCGGCAAGAACGTCCCGGCGGCGCGGATCGTCGAACAGGCCCGCGCCCTCGAGGTCGATGCCGTCGGCCTCTCGGCCCTGATGACCACGACCCTTGCCCAGATGGAGACGACTGTCGCCCTGCTGCGTCAGGCCGGAGTCACCGTCTTCACCATGGTCGGCGGTGCGGTGGTGACCCCCGAGTACGCCGCCTCCATCGGCGCCGATCTCTACGCCGCCGACGCCCTGGAGGCCGTGGCCAGGATCAAGGAACTCCTCCGGCAAAAGACGGTATAGGGCTTGCGTCATTTCGCGGAACGTGCTAGAAAGGGCTTAATTTTTCATCTTCTCTGAGGGGCTCGGATGGTCGGTGGCTTCAATCACAATTTTCGTTACAAGGGCGAGATGTATCACGTCCAGACCGAGGATGGCGGGCGCAGAAGTCCCAACATCATCACCCTCCTCTACAAGGGGGGGACGATTCTCGGTTCCAAGAAGACCTCCTACGCCGACATCTCGAAGGTCGACAACCTCGAACAGGTCGTCGAGGAGTTGATGAAGGAGCAGCACAAGGAGATGCTGCGCGCCCTCAAGGAAGGCGAGTACGACGAGATCATCGGCGGCCGGATGATGGTCGGCACTCCGCCGGAAGCACCCGTTGTCAGGGCTCCGGCAGCCGTCGCGGCTCCGGCCCCTCCCGCTCCTCCGAGACCGGCTGCTCCTCCTGTTGCCGCCCCCCCGAGACCGACGGCCGCTCCTGTCACTCCCCCCCCGAGACCGGCTGTTCCTCCTGTCCCCCCCCGAGACCGGCCGCCCCTCCCGCCGCGGCCCCCCACCCCCCAGGCCGACAGCTCCTGCCGCGCCCGCCACGCCGAAGCCCGTTCCCGAGCCGGAGGCTACGGTGGTCGAGACGACCCTCGACGACATCATCCTCTCCTATCTGGTGGGGGATGACGGCAAGGGGAAATAACATGAAACCCGTTCCGGAGCTGGGGATTCAGAACCCGGGGCCGAAACTGCGATGACCTCACCGCCCCGTCCGGGACGGCCTGACCCAAAGGGAGCACATTTTTGATGTTGACTGAAACCACCGTCCGGGAACTTGAGGAGACCGCCCTCCATCTGCGTGTGGACATCCTCAAGATGCTCAATGCCGCCCAGTCCGGGCACACCGGCGGAAGTCTCTCCGCCATCGATGCCATGACCGCCCTCTATTTCCACAAGATGCGCCACGATCCCAGCAATCCCCGCTGGGAAGACCGGGATCGTTTCATCCTTTCCAAGGGGCATGCGGCCCCGGCGCTCTACGCCTGTCTGGCGCGGGCCGGATATTTCCCGTCCGAAGATCTCAAGACCCTGCGCCGCCTCGGCAGCCATCTGCAGGGGCATCCGGACATGAACAAGACCCCGGGCGTCGAGGTCTGTACCGGCTCCCTCGGCCAGGGGATCTCCCAGGCCGTCGGCATCGCCCTGGCCTCCCGCCTCGCCGGAAAGGGCGCGCGGATCTACACCCTCCTCGGCGACGGCGAGCTTCAGGAAGGGCAGGTCTGGGAGGCCGCCATGGCCGCAGCACACTACAAGCTCGACAACCTCTGCGCCATCCTCGACCAGAACGGACTGCAGATCGACGGCGAGGTGGCCAAGGTCATGAACGTCGGTCCCGTCGGCCCCAAGTTTCTCGCCTTCAACTGGCACGTCCTCGAAGTCGACGGCCACGATCTCCAGGCCATCTGCCGGGCCCTCGACGACGCCGAGAAGACCGACGGTCGTCCGACCCTGATTATCGCCCGCACCGTCAAGGGGAAGGGGGTTCCCTTCTTCGAGCACAAGGCGAGCTATCACGGAGTTCCGCCCAGCGACGACGAGCTCGGCCGGGCCCTCGAGCACCTCGGGCATTCTTGAGGGACTGAGGCAGAATACAGAACATAGAGCACAGAAAATAGAATACAGAATACAGAAGGGTTTTGAGTTCTGTAGATTGAATTCTTCTTCCAGATATCCGAAAGGTTTTGGTTTGTATGAGTGAAATGATCGCAACTAGAGACGCCTACGGCAAGACCCTTCTGGAACTCGGTCGGGAGAATCCTCGCGTTGTGGTTTTGGACGCCGACCTCTCAGGGTCGACCAAGACCGGCCTCTTCGCCAAGGAATTCCCCGATCGCTTCTTCAATGCCGGGATCGCCGAGGCCAACATGGTCGGCATGGCCGCAGGACTCGCCTCCGGGGGGATGATCCCCTTCGCCTCCACCTTTGCCGTCTTTGCCGCCGGTCGCGCCTTCGAACAGATCCGCCAGTCCCTGGCCTATCCGAAGATGAACGTCAAGATCGTGGCGACCCACGGCGGCATCACCGTCGGCGAGGACGGCGGTTCCCACCAGTCGGTGGAGGATCTCGCCATCATGCGCGCCCTTCCCAACATGACGGTCCTCTGCCCCGCCGACGGTCCGGAAACCTCCGCCGCCATTCGCGCCGCCGCCGCCCTGCAGGGACCGGTCTACGTCCGTCTCGGCCGCGCCAAGGTGCCGGTCATCTTCCCCGGCGGCTGCGACTTTACCGTCGGCCGGGGCGCGACCCTCCGTGAGGGGAGCGATCTGACCTTCATCACCACCGGCCTGATGAGCGCCATGGCCCTCGATGCTGCGCGGATTCTCGAAGCCGAAAAGATCTCGGCCCGGGTCATCCATCTCGGGAGCATCAAGCCCCTCGATGTGGAACTCGTCCTGCGGGCCGCCCGGGAAACGGGCGCCGTGGTCACCGCCGAGGAGCATTCGGTGATCGGCGGTCTCGGCGGCGCGGTCTGCGAAGCCCTCGCCGAAGGGTTCCCGGTCCCCGTGGAGCGCGTCGGACTGCGGGACGTCTTCGGCCAGTCGGGGACCGGCGAAGAGCTGCTGGCCCACTACGGTCTGACCCCCGCCCACCTGGTCGAAGCGGCGGAACGGGTCCTCAAGCGCAAGTGAAGCGAAGCGTAACACCCCGTCTGGGGAACCAGCACGGTTTCGCCCTGCTGACGGTCCTGGTGGCAGTGGTCATCCTCGGCCTGACCGCCGCCGTGACCGGCTCCAGCTGGAAGACTCTTGTCCAGCAATCCCGGGAAGAAGAACTCTTCTGGCGCGGGGATCAGATCCGCCGGGGCATCGAAAGCTATTACACCTTTTCGACCAGCGGCGCGCGCAATCAGTTGCCGGCCAAACTCGAGGACCTGGTCAAGGATCCGCGGTCCCTGCAGACCAACCGCCACCTCCGCCGGGTCTATCTCGACCCGATGACCGGAGAGGACTGGGTCCTGATCAAGGATCCGGGAGGGCATATTACGGGAGTCCGCAGCGCCAGTACCCTCGAGCCCTTCCGCAAGGACGGTTTCCCCGAGGGGTATGAAAGCTTCGTTTCGCGCAGCAAGTACAGCGAGTGGGAGTTCGTTTACGTGCCGAAAGTCACGAAAGTTCCGCCGCCAACAAGGCCAGGGGTTCCCGGCTCTCCGGTCGCACCGCCAGCCAGGGCCAATTAAGGGGGCGCGTTGTTTTTCAGAAATCTGGTCGGCCGCGTCATCATACTCAATATCCTCCTGCTGACCATCGGCATCGGAGCCCTGACCCTCTTCTACATCCGCAGGGAGCAGGGACACCTCATCAGTTCCACCGTCGAGAGCGCCGACCTCCTGCTGTCGACCGTCGAGCGATCCATTTTCAACTCGATGCGGATCGGCAACAGCGAGGATGTTCAGGCCATCCTCGAAATGGTTGGGCGCAGCCACCACCTGGCCAGGGTGCGCATCTTCCACCCCGGCGGCACCATTCTCAAGTCCGCCCATCGCCAGGAGATCGGCAGCCAGGTCGATCCCAACGATCTGGCTCTCTTTCTGAACGGCCGCACCGAAGGGGTCTTCAAGGTCGACGGAGAGGACGTGCTGGGGATGATCAAGCCGATCGTCTCCGACGAGCGCTGTTACCTCTGTCACGGCGTGGGGCGCAAGGTCATCGGCGTTCTCAATCTCAACTTCTCTCTCGACGACACCACGCGCCGCCTGCGGGAGTCGTCCCAGTTCTTCATGCTCTCCACGGCGGCCCTGATCCTTCTGCTGTCCGGCGGAATTTCCCTGATTCTGCTGCGCTTCGTCAAGCGCCCCATCCAGGAGATGGCCGAGAAGATGGAGCGGGTGGAGGAGGGGGATTTTTCGGTGCGTCTGATCCCCCGTTCCACCGACGAGATGGGAAGCCTGGCCCGCAGCTTCAATTCCATGGTCGACAATCTGGAGGGGGCCCGCAAGGAACTGGAACAGTGCCATTTCAGGCAGATGGAACGCGCCGACCGCCTGGCGTCCATCGGCGAAATGGCGACGGGGATCGCCCACGAGATCAAGAACCCCCTGGCGGGAATCGGCGGCGCCATCTCCGTTCTCGCAGACGATTTCGATCCGGCGGACGAACGGAGGCAGATCATCGGGGAAGTCCTCGAACAGATCGCCCGGCTCGACAAAACCGCCACCGACCTCCTCTATTTCGGAAAGCCGGGGACCCCCGAGTTCGCCTATGCCGACATCAACGCCCTGGTCAAGAAGACGCTCTTCTTCATCGCTCAGCACCCCGAGGCCAAAAATATTCATCGGGTCAAGGAGCTGACCCGCGACCTTCCCGCCGTGTGGGTCGACGAGAAGCAAATTCAGCAGGTTCTCTTTAATGTCACGATCAACGCCATCCAGTCGATGAAGGACGGCGGCACCCTCTCGGTCTTCACCGACGCTCTTTTCCACGACGGCGTGGAACTGGTCCGGGTCCTGATCGCCGACAGCGGGGGAGGCATCGCCGAAGAGGAGCTGGAAAATATCTTCATCCCCTTCCACACCACCAAGACCCAGGGGACCGGGCTCGGCCTGCCGATCTGCCGCCGCCTCCTGGAGCAGCACGGCGGCGCGATCCGCGTCGAGAGCCGGCTGGGCGAGGGGACCACGTTCACCATTGAGCTTCCCGTCTTGGACGGGGGGACTGCAGGCAGAAACGAGGAGAGTCGTGCGCAAATATAAAATTCTGGTCGTCGACGACGAACATCTGATTCGCTGGTCCCTGGAGCAGAATCTCAAGAAGCAGGGGTATGAGGTCTTTACCGCCGGTACCGGTGAAGACGCCCTCCGGCTGGTGCGCGAAGAAGCGCCGGATCTGATGCTCCTCGATATCCAGCTTCCGGGAATCAGCGGCCTCGAGGTCCTCGAGCGGGTCAAGGAGATGGAGGAGGAGACCACCGTCATCATGGTGACCGCCCTCGGCGTTCTTGAGACCGCCGTCAAGGCGATGCGCATGGGGGCCTACGACTACGTCAACAAGCCCTTCAATCTCGACGAGCTCGCCATCGTCATCAAAAAGGCTCTCGAAACCGGCGAGCTCAAGCGCGAGGTGGAGCACCTGCGTTCCGAGCAGTCGCGCAAGTACGGCATCGGCAACATCATCGGCGCCAACCGCCACATGCACGCCGTATTGGCCATGGTGGAAAAGATCGCCCGCAGCGATGCCAGCACCGTCCTGATTCAGGGGGAGAGCGGCACCGGCAAGGAGTTGATCGCCAAGGCCATTCATTACGAAAGCGCCCGGGCCGACAAACCCTTCATGGCCATCAACTGCGCCGCCGTCCCCGAGACGCTTCTTGAAAGCGAGCTGATGGGGCACGAAAAGGGGGCTTTCACCGACGCCAAGGCGATGAAAAAGGGTCTCTTCGAGACCGCCGACGGCGGGACCATCTTCCTCGACGAGATCGGCGACATGGACCTCGGCATGCAGGCCAAGCTCCTGAGAGTCCTCGAGGAGCGCACCTTCCGCCGCGTCGGCGGCACCAAGGACATCCAGGTCGACGTGCGGATCGTCTCGGCGACCAACAAGGACCTCATCAAGGGGATGGAAGATAAAACCTTCCGCAACGACCTCTATTACCGGATCCAGGTCATCCCGATCTTTCTCCCCCCCCCTGCGGGAGCGCAAGGACGACATCATCACCCTCGCCGAGCACTTCATCGCCCACTTCAACCGCGAGTTCGGCAAGAGCGTCAAGGGGATCTCCAAGATGGCCGAGAAATTCCTCACCGAATACTCCTGGCCGGGAAACATTCGCGAACTCAAGAACGTCATCGAGCGGGCGATCATTCTCGAGAGCGAGGATACGATCCTCCTCGAGCACCTCCCCCAGGAGATCGTCGCCAAAACCGGCGGCAGCGGCGCCGGCCCGGTCGCCTTCAATCTCCCCCCCGAAGGGATCGACATCGAGGACGTGGAGCGCGAGCTGATCCGCCAGGCCCTCGAGCTCAGCGAGGGGAACCAGTCCAAGGCGGCGAAAAAGCTCAGCCTCGGCATCGATGCCTTCCGATACCGGATGAAAAAGTTCGGTTTCCTCTAGGGAACCGACGGAAAATAATTGAAAGTGAAGAGGCCGGAGCGATCCGGCCTTTTTTTGTGCCTGCTGCACTCCTCCACACAGAAGCTATGCGGGTAAGCACAGTTGGTACCATGATTGCAGACTACTTCTGCGGACGGAGAACTGTCACGACATTATGGATTCTGACAAATATACGTATACCCCTAGTTTCCGTACATTTCAGGAGGCGTCACTATGAAACGGTCCAACACCAAAATCTGCCTTATCGCGGTGTTTTCACTGCTGCTGAGTGTTATATGGCAGAATCCGGCCGACGCGGCGACTGCGCCGACCATTGCGCCGCTGGGTCAGATTCGCGACGGGCTGTCGACGCCTTCCAAAATTGCCGTGGATGCGCAGGGTGCGCTCTATGTCGCCGATGTCACGAAAAGAGCGGTCGTAAAATACAGCAAGCATGGCGAGCTACTCCGTCAATACACGGGCCTGGCCTTCAGCGGGATCGGCCTGGCGGTGACGCCGGACGGCGGCGTCCTTTATGTTGCCGACCGCCATGCCGTCAGCCGGGTGGACGGAGCGACGGGCACCCTTCTCGGCCAGCTGGGTCAGGGGGCCGGCGAATTCGCCGAGGTCAGCGACCTGGCTCTCGATGCCGCCGGATTCGTCTTTGTCGCCGATGCCGGGAACAAGAAGGTGCGGGTTTATGATCCGGCCGGTCTCTTTCAGTACGAAATCACTGGCGTCGGCACGGCGACCGGCCAGTTTGTGGGGATGACGTCCCTGGCCATCGATCAGGCGGCCAGCACGGTTTATGTCGCGCACGCCATGGGTAAAGTCGAGGCTTTTGACCTGGCCGGAACCTATCTCCGCACCCTCAACGGCGCCACGGATTTTGGGCCCAAAGCCATTTTCGAAATCGCCGGGATCACCTTTGACGGCGCCGGACGCCTCTATCTCTTCGATTCCATGAATTCCTTCATGGTTGTTAAAGACCTGGCCGGACCTTATCTCTCCACTTTTGCCGAAGGCGGATTCGCCAGCGGCCAGATCAAGAATCCCCTCGATGCGCTCTTTGATCCTGCCACCGGCCGGCTCTTTGTCAGCTGTAGCGACGGCCGGGTCGAGATCTTCGGGATCGACGGCGCTGTCAATCCCGCTCCCCCCGTGGCCAACAGCGCTCCCGGGGCTCCCTCCCTGATCGCCCCGACCTCCGGACAGGAGCTTGTCACCGCCACGCCGCAGCTTCAGCTGGGTAATGCCGTGGACGCCGACAATGACCCCCTGACCTATGATGTGATGATTCTCGACGGTGCGGGTGCCGTCGTGGCCGAGTCCCTGGCGCAGGCCGAAGGGGCTGAAAACACCCAGGTGGCCGTCAACGAGTCCCTGGCTGACAATCTTTACAGCTGGAAAGCCCGTGCCTGCGACGCTCTGGCGTGCTCCGAGTGGAGCGCCACCGTCTCCTTTTATGTCAACGCCGTCAATGAGGCACCGGCCGCTCCGATCCTTGCCAGCCCCCTTCTCGGTGAAACCCTCGATGCCGACGGTCTTCTCTCCTGGGGGGCTGCCGCCGATTCCGATCCCTTCGATCAGATCACTTATCGTCTTGAGGTCTCCGACGCCTTCGGCGCTGAAATCGCTGTCCAGACCTTGGGCGGGACCGAGGTTGCTCTCGGCGAGCTCGCTGACTACCTCGCCCTCGAGGACGGCGGAACCTACTTCTGGAAGGTTGCCGCTGTCGACGACAAGGGATTGGCCGCCGTCTCGGACCCCGGCAACTTCGTTTTCGACACTACCCTGCTGCGGGTAACGGCCAACATGCCGGGCGCCAGGGTCTATCTCGGCGGCAACCACGGTTATGCCGGCCGCTTTCTCGGCGAAACCCCCCTCGAACTGCGCACCTTCCCCGAAGGGACCTCCTCCCTGGTGATCGAGCGATCCGGTTTCGAGCCCTTCGTCGCCCAGGTGCAGCTCGCCTATCAGGATAACGCGACCGTCCAGGCCGATCTTCTTCCCGCCATGACCCCCGCCGACTTCAAGGGGCAAACCCTGAAAAACGGGCACACTTCGATACGGGTCAGCAGCAAGGGCGCTCCCTGTTACGTCGATTTCAACAACGACGGTCAATCCGACCTTCTGGTCGTCGATACGGCCTGTCGCCTCCTTCTCTACACCGGAGTTGTCGGCGGGACCTCGCCGCTGGTTCTGGATAATGTCGTTCTCGAAGGCCTCGCCCCCGGCGCCGTCCCCTTCGTCGCCGACTGGGATAACGACGGCAAAAAGGATTTGGTGATCGGTTTTTCCGACGGCTCGCTCCGCCTCTATCTCAATGAAGGGAGCGAAAGCGCTCCGTCCTTCGGCGAAGGGGCGTACCTGCAGGTCGCCGGTGCCAACCTGGCCGTATGCGGTGACGCCGTTCCCGTCGTGGCCGACTTCAACGGCGACGGCAAAAAGGACCTTCTCGTCGGCTCCTCGGCGGGGGAGGTTGCCCTTTATCTCAATGTGGCTGAAGATGCAGCCCCCGCTTTCGCCGCGGTTCAGGGGCTTGTCGCCGGTCTCTCCGGCGCCGTCGCCCCGATCTTTGTCGACTGGGACGCCGACGGAAAGCGGGATCTTCTCCTGGCGGCCGACGGTCGCCTCTTCGTCGCCGAACCCCAGGTCGATGGCAGCTACCTGCCGGTTCCGGTCCTGGTCGTCGGTGCCGTACAGGGGACCGATACCGTCAAGGGCGACAAAAAAGGGAACAAAGGGCAGGGGCGCACGACTTCGGGCCCGGCCGCTACGTCCCTGCGCATCGCCGCTGTCGACGTCGACGACACGGCCGGAAAGGATCTCATCGTCTGCGACGAGAGCGGTGAAATCAAACTCTTCTGTTCCGCCGGCAAAGAGTGTCTCCCGGCCTTTGGCACCGCGCTCCTCGACAAGGTGGCCCAGATCGGAGAGCTGATCGGAGAAGATGCCGCTTTGCAGGTGAAACTGGCCGCAGTGGAAACCCTGGTCAAATCCGGTAAATATCCTGCCGCTGCCGACCTCGCCGGACAGATGCCTTGCGGAGGCCCTGCTCTCCAGGCGGTCAACGAACTGGTCGCACTTCTCAAATAACCACCCCGACACGATCTGTCCAAGGGAGATTTCTTAAATGTATAAAATTGCGTTCAAATCGATTCTCGTGACCCTGGTCCTCCTCGCGCTCGGCGCGATTCCCGCGCTGGCCGTCAAGGGGACCCCGAATGTCGCCAATACGGTCCACAACCTGTCGGTGTGGCAGACTGACTGGATGATTGCGTCAAATAATGAAGAAGAGATCTGTATCTTCTGTCACACACCGCACGGCGGCAGCCTTACCGGTCCCCTCTGGAACCGCGCGAATTCGGCTCAGGTCTACACCCACTACACCAGCAGTACCCTCTCCACCCAGGTGGCCGCCAGCCGGGGCACGAATATCTATGATGAATCGCGACTCTGCCTGAGCTGCCATGACGGCTCCATCTCCATGTACACCGTCATGAATGCCAACAATGTGACCGGCCCGCCTCTACCGTTCTGGGGAACGGGAGAGATGCGCGGAGCAACGGGACTCACCCAGGGGCCGCGGATCGGCATGGGGCGCAATGCCGACGGAACGGTCAACGACACGGTCAACAACGACCTCTCCGACGATCACCCGATTTCCTTCAAGTATCTGCCGGTTCTCACGGACGCAGCCAAGGACAGCAACCGGCTGCAGACGATCGCCTACGCCGAGGGGCAGGGGGTGCGGTTTTTCCCCCTCGGCGCCGCCGATGCCGATAAACGTGTCGAGTGTTCCTCCTGTCATGACCCCCATGTCGACTATACAACTGCGGCGGCCTATACCCCGTTTCTCATTACCCCCAACGCCGGCAGTGCCCTCTGTCTGGCCTGCCACAATAAGTAGGGCATTTGAACGCAATATCGATATTCATAGATCTTCAGTATAAATTGAATGTTTACAAGTTAGGAGTGTGTCCATGAGGCCGAGATCTCTGGTAGGCGTATTGGTTCTGATGATTCTGTTGGCGGTCCCCGCACTGGCAACGGCATTGCCCATGCATTATTTCGATTGTAACGCGTGTCACAATGCCTCCATCGATCCCGGCGCCCTCGGGAACACATCGATGAACAACATGTGCCTCAAGTGCCATACCCGGGGGGCCCCTGTTGCGGTGGCCTTCAACGCCGGAGATCCTCGGGGGACCAAGGCACCAGACGTCTACCTGCACCTGCAGGATGCCAGCAACGCCCTCGGTTCGGCAACAGCCGCCGGCATGGCCGTCGCGCCGACCGAACAGACCTCCCACTACTGGGCGTCTCCCACCAACGTGGTTCCGGCCGCCGGTGCCGAGGCTCCGAGCCTCGACCTCTACAAGACCCGCACCAACATCACCGGCGGCAAGGTGGCCTGTTCCACCTGCCACGAGCCCCACGGTGCGCAGGATACCCAGTTGCTGCGCATCGGCAAGGGGGCGGTTCTCACCGCCAACGCCATGTGTCTCGACTGCCACCGCTCTTGGAACAGCGCCACGACTCACGGCGTCGTGACGCACCCGATGAATGTCGATTACGCCGCCGCTGTGGCCGCTGACGTTGCCGCCAACCCGGCGGCGGTCGATCGCAAGCTCAAGCCGGCTATCGACATGAGCAACGGCGGGGAAATCGCCCTCGTCGGCGGAACGACGGTCTCCTGTACCACATGTCACGGGGTTCACTTCTCCGACTCTGACGCTTCGACCAGCGACGGAATCGCCGGGACCTACGGCACCGGCGACGGCCTGATGCTCAAGCACAACGGCCCCGCCAAGGAAACCGGGACGACCAGCCTCTGCCAGACCTGCCATACCTACATGCAGCACGGCTCCACCAACAGCCTCGGCTGTCTCGTCTGCCACGGCGGTCACGAGTACGATGCCGGCGGCAATCCCAACGTCTTCATGCTCCGCAAGCAGATCACCCTCGATACCACCGCCATCAAGGTCGGCGGTTCCGCAAACGATACGGTCTCTCTCGAGTTTACCCAGTATCCCCCCCTTCCCAACTTTGACAATGGCAGCGGCAACGGCGGCCTGTGCCTCTCCTGCCATGACCTCCCCGGAGGCCATGATTCTGGCATGAACTGCGCCGAGTGCCACCAGCATGGCGGCGGCTCTCCGTCCTTTGGCCCATCCTGCGGCGCCTGTCACGGTTTCGCCCCGTCCCTCAATGCCGACGGCAGCGTCACCGCCGGCGGTTACGCCCATTCGACGACCAATCCGGCCAATGACTACAGCACTTCCGGCGTTTTCAAGGACGAGAGTGCGACTCCCCACGTGACCCACGCCAACGGCGCCGGCAACTACACCTTCTCCTGCGACGACTGTCATGGAGCCGCTTCCGGCACAGGCCGGGCCGACCATGATACTGGCACTTTCCAGAACGTTCTGAGCAATCAGGGTGCAATTCTCACTACACTCACTACCGGCAACGGCGCTCTGTCGCCGGTCTACAACCCAGGCACTGCCACCTGCTCGGCCGTTTACTGCCACAGTAACGGTGGCGCTCGCGCCGCCGCTCCTGTCGCCGCCTCCATTCCTGTCTGGACCAACGGCAACGGCACCATCTCCACCTGCGACGCCTGCCACGGCAACACCGTCGGGACCATGACCACCAAGCAGAACTCGGCGGCCCACGAGCAGCATCTTGCCAAGGGATACAGCTGCTCCCTCTGCCACAGCGACACCGCAGCCAATTCAACGACTCTCGCCGCCAACGCCATCGGCACCGTTCACGTTAACAACTCCGCCGATGTCGCTTTGGACAGCACCAATCCCCTGCTCAGCGGCGGATCCGGCCTCGCTTACGGCACTGACGGCACCTGCTCCGTCTACTGCCACGACCCCTACGCCTACGACGGTGCCAATACCCCCGACTGGGATACCGCGGCCACCTGGGATAACGCCAGCTCCGAGGCCTGTGGCTCCTGTCACGGCAATCCTCCGGCCCAAGGTGCCCACATCACCCACACGACGAGCATCGTCTCCGGCGGCGTTGGTCTCTCCTGCGATACCTGTCACCCCGCCGGTTCTAATACCGGCAGCCACGCCGGCCACATCAGCGGCGGCGCCGCCGATACCCTCGCCAGCCTCCAGGCGACCGTCTGCAACACCTGCCACGGCGTCGACGGTGCCGAGACTGCCCCGGTCTGGACCAATGCCGCCACCCTGGATTGCGCCAGCTGCCATACCAATACTCTTTCGACCATGGCCGGTACTCCCGACAAGACCTCGGCTGAAACGACCGGTCACAACAAGGCCAGCGGCCAGTACGCCCTGACCCTCAACGCCGCCGCCAACCTCGGCTGCGAAGACTGCCATGACCGCACCGCTGGCGGACACCTTACCGGCGGCGCCGGCGACATGCGCCTCAAGGCCGGCTTCGCCTGCCTCACCTGCCACACCGGCGTGGCGACTCACACCAACATCGGCGCCACCATCAAGACCGAGAGCGACTTCACCAAGGCCTGCCTCGACTGCCACGATCCCCACGGCGGCATCGGCGCCAACGCGGCGATGATCGACGTCCCCGGCGTCGTCTTTACCGCCCGCACCAGCGGCGATTCCTTCGACGAGGCCGATGCCGTCAACGTAGACGACATCTGCGCCACCTGTCATACCACCACCAGCCACAACCGGGCTGACGCGACCGGCGTTGTCCATAACGAAAACGCCAACTGCATGTCCTGTCACGGTCATGACAAGGGCTTCATGGCGTCCGGCGGCTCTTCCTGCGAGGATTGCCACTCTGCCAAGCTCGCCGAACCGCTTCACGCGGCCCACATCAACATTTCCCCGACCGTCGACGCCGACAAGTCCGAGTGCGCCATCTGCCACCCGAGCGTCCAGGGGTACACCATCGCCGGCGGCTCAGCGGACCATTTCGCCAGCGTCGTCAACGACTTCGCCGCCGGAATCACCAATCCCCAGGCCGCCGGGACCACCTGTTCCTCGGCCCTGGGCTGCCACGCCTCCTCGGTGGCCGACGGCTCCTGGCAGGATGTAGACGGGCTCAACTGCGACGCCTGTCATTACTCCAGCGTCACCCCGACCTTGTTGGGCAATAACGCCGCCGCCAAGCCCCTCACCGGCGACCACTCCACCCACTTCGACGCCATCGGCGTCACCTGCGCCGACTGTCACACGGTACCGGCTGCCGGCGACACCGCTCATATCAGCAATACCGACGGCGCCGATCAGGCGGCTGTCCTCACCGGGCGGGCCAACGCCCTGCAGGACGAGGCTCTCCTGACCCTTGCCGAGGCCGGAAGCTGGACGAATCCCGTCTTTCCAGGCAACGCCACCTGTAGCAACACCCAGTGTCATGATCCGTCCGACAAGGGCTTCCAGGCGACCTGGAACACCCCCAATGCCCTCGGCTGCGCCTTCTGTCACAGCACTACCGATCCGGCGACCAACAACAGTAACCATACGGCTCACCTGGCAGCCTCCGTCCCTGGCACCTTCGGTCTGACTATTACCTGCCTCGACTGCCACGTCGATAACGGCACCAACAACGCTCACCGCGACGGCGTTGTCGATGTTACCGGCACCCGGGTGACCGGCTACACCGCTCCGAACTGTACCAACAACTGTCATACCGACGGAGCCGGAGGAGTCCCGGCTGTCGCCGTTGCCTGGGGGGATGCGCCTCTGGCCAACTGCGTCATCTGTCACAAAAACCCGATGGACAGCGCCCGCCATACCGTCCATCTTAATAACAATACCTTTGTCTCCGGCGACTGTGCCGAGTGTCACACCGCCGAAACGGCCGTCACCCATATCGATCTTACCGTCAATACCGGCGGCACCAGCGCCGTGGTTTATGACGGTGGGACCGGCGGCTGTACCAACAACTGTCATACCGTCACCGCCGCTTCCTTCGGCGATTGGAAAGACGCAGCCAAACTCGACTGCGGCAACTGCCATGGCGCAGGCGGAACTCTCGACAAGGGCAACCCGCCGGCGGCCGGCGCCCATAACCAGCACGTCGGCAACGTTTACGTCTCCGGTTGTACCGACTGCCACGGCGACAACAGCGTCACCCACAGCCCGATTGACAATGCGAAGGCTGCCATCGGCGGCGCCGAGGTTTCGGCCTACGCGGCCAATAACTGCACTAATACCTGTCACGTGGCGACCAACGACAACGACTGGACTTCGACCAGCCGCGCCTGTGTCGATTGCCACACCACCGGCAAGATCGGCACTGTCCCGACCAGCGGTCTCCACGCAACCACCGTCGCCCTCGCCCATGACGATAGTTTCGGCGCCGGCGGCACCTGTAACTCCTGCCATACGACGACTCCGACCACCAGCCATATCAATGGCGGCGCGGCTCAGACGTCGCTGCAGACGACCTACAATTTCAACGCCTCCAATGTCGCTTCCTACTCAAGCGCCGCCGGTTGCGCCGCCAACTGCCACAGCGACGCCGTCGCCAACGGCGGAGTCGGAAAATGGTCCCGCAAGTGGATGGGCGTCATCGACCTCAAGCCCCTGGCAACGGATAACCCCGGAGCCGCGGTCTGTGACAACTGTCACGGCGACGGCATGACCGGCGCTGCTGTCAATAATAGCTGGAATGCCGGCCTGGCCCCAGCGCACGGCGATGTCGACGGCAACAACGGCATCGAGATGATGGGTCAGCACGGCGGGTGCGAAACCTGCCACGGCTGGGGCGGAGCGACCTACAACAAAGCCTGGAATGCCGGCTCCCCCGGTCACGGTGACGGTTCGCTCGCCATGAACGGCCCCGACGCCGCCCACGGGCCGGCGGCCGGCGCCCAGTACGACGAATCCGCATTCGGCTGTCTGGCCGCATGCCACAGCGGCTCCCTGACCAACGCCGGCGATGCCAACTTCAACCATGCCCTGGCCGATTCCACCTGGCCGATCAACTACGGCGACTTCGGTTCCGGCGACTGCGACACCTGTCACGCCGCCGCCGTCCCGAGCCGCGACCATAGCGATGCCAGCGAAAACAGCGGCATGCACGCCAGCCACGTCGCCTCCGGTTACGTGACCGACTGTGCCGTCTGTCACCCCCACGACGGGACTTCCGTCGCTCCCGGAACCGGAGTGCACGGCACCGGAACCGTTAACTTCGCTAATCAGATGCTTGGCGCCACCGATTACTCGGCCACGGCCTTCGGAGGCACCTGCGCCACCGCCAACGGTTGCCACGACTCCGCCGCCGGCGAATGGGCCGCCGGCACCCTCGGCGGCAACAGCTGCGTCGACTGCCACGGCGCCTCCGGCAAGCTTCTCGACCAGGGCGGCTACCCGCCGACTTCCAGCGAGCACGGCGCTCACCTTGCCAACGACGCGATCTTCCCCCCGGCTTCCGACTGTGACAAGTGTCACGGCGCCGGTGCGGTCAACGGTACCCATACCGGCCATAAGGATATGGGCGCCAGCATCAACCTCGATGCCACGGTCATTACGGCCTACAACGGCACCAACTGCGCCAATACCTGCCATACCTCGATTGCCGGCGCCTGGACCAGCGGCGCGGCGACCCTGAGCTGCAGCGATTGTCACAATGTTGCGGGTAACATCCTCGGCGCACCGGTCGACGCCGCCATCAGCAACACCGTCGGCCCCACCGGCGACAAGCACGGCGCCCACCTGGCCAACAGTACCTTCGTCGCCGACTGTGCGACCTGCCATACCCATAACGGAGAACTCGGCAGCTATGCCGTCACCGGGCACGTCAACGGGACGAACCCGACCCTGGTCGGCACCCTGACCGTCAACGGCGATTCGAGCTGCGCCAACGCCTGCCACCTTGCAGCTGACGCCAATGAATGGATCAGCGGCGCTCTCAACTGCAACGACTGCCACAGCGCTGCGGCCAAGTCCCTCAACGGCGGCGGCGAGAGCGATCTCTCCGCAACCATCGGCCCCAACGCCGGCCGTCACGACGAGCACATGGCCAGCAGCAACTACGTGACCGCCGGCTGTACCGACTGTCACGGCCACAGCGGCTCCCTGGCCGTTGCCAGCCACGTCGACGGCGCCAACAGCGTCGCCTCCAAAGTCACCAGCTATGACGGTGCCGGGGGCTGCGCCAACTCCTGCCACGACGTCAACGTCGCCGGCAGCGGCGACTGGGCCGACAGCAACGCCCTGGCCTGCGCCGACTGCCACGCTGCCAACGCCGTCAAGGACCTTGGCAACGGCGCCTGGCCGCCGGTCAGCAGCGCCCACACCAACCACCTGGCGTCCAACGCCCTGCCGAACTCAGCGCAGAGCGACTGCTACGCCTGCCATGACAGTACCATCGACAACACCGGCGCTCTCAAGGCGGCCGGGACGCACCTCAACCTGATCTCCGGCGACCTCGCCTTCAACGGCAGCTTCAACTACGAAGCCGGAACAGCCAATCGCGCCGCCGGCGCCGCCGGAACCACCACCTGTTCGGCGGTCCTCTGCCACAACGGGATCACCACCCCGACCTGGGGTGCCGGCACCATCAGCTGCGGCAAGTGCCACAACACCGGCGGGACGGGTCCGCTCCCCTCCGGCTCCATCGGCGGCAGCCACGCCGCCCATGCCAACAACGACGGCGATTTTGCCGACTGCGAGAGCTGCCACACCGGCGCCAACGGCTACTCGGCCACCGGAGGCCTGGCGACACACCAGAACCTCACCGTCAACCTCAACCGCAGCTACACCGACAACGGTGCAGCCGGCGTGAACTACGCCGGCGACGGTCTCGACAACGGCTCCTGCGCCACCGTCGACTGCCACTTCAATAACACCACCCCGGCCTGGGGTGCGGTGGGTTCCACCACCTGTACCACCTGCCACAACAACGGCACCGATAACGGCAGCCTGGCCAACGCGGTTCCGACCGCCACCGCCGGAATCCACGACCGTCACGTGACCGACGCAGCCACCGCTTACGTCGACGACTGCAACGCCTGCCACGGCGCCAACGCCAGCACCGGCGGCCAGACCGGTCATGCCAACCAGGTCACCACCTACGGCAACAGCCTCGGCGGCTATGCCGCCGGCAGCTGCTCGGCCAACCTCTGCCACGACGACGCCGCCGGCAGCCTCTGGGTCAACGGTGCGACCCTGACCTGCAACGACTGCCACAACGCCACGGGCAAGTCGCTCTACGTCTCCGGCGCCCTCACCGCCGCCACGCCGCCGGCAACCGGCAAGCATGACCTGCATGATGCCAATAACCTTTCCGTCCTCTCGGTGGGCTGCACCGCCTGCCACCCGCATTCCGGCTCCTTTGCGGCGGCCACCCACGCCGACGGCGGCAGCACCGGCCTGGCCAGCAACGTCAACCTTTCCGGCAGCATTACCGCCCCTGCCGAAACCCAGGCGGGCTGGACCAACACCTGTACCAACAACTGTCACAGCGCCACGGCGGGTGACGAGTGGACCACCGGCGCTCTCGAGTGCAGCGACTGCCACAGCGGCACCTACGTCGGTGGTGTCTACACCGGCACCGGTCAGCACGATGCCCACAACCTGACCACCCCGGCCGCCTACACCACCGCCGCCGCCAGAACGGCCAATGCCGGGGCCTATGACTTCAACTGCGCCAACTGCCACGGCAGCACCGGCACGAACCATATGAACAATACGCTCAACGTCGCCGCCGGGGTCAATTACACCCTCGGCAATTGCTCCAGCAACGCCTGCCACCAGAACGGTAGGGGAGCCGCGGCGGCCGTGGCCGCCAACTGGTCCACCGGCTGGGTCAGCGACCCGACCGCCGGTGACACCTGCGACAACTGCCACGGCAATACCCCGACCACAGGTGCCCACGCGGTCCACGCCGTCGGCATCCATGCCGAGGACATCTACACAGGCACCACCGGGCTCCTGGCGGCCAGCGCCGGCGCCCCGAGCGCCCACGGCGACGGCACCACCTCGACGGTGATCAGCTGTAACGTCTGTCACAACAACACCGTTACCAGCTGGTACAACGCCAATAACACAGCCTGTGTCAGCTGTCACGACACAAGCAATACCAGCCTCGGCGACAATGCCCTGGCGATTACCACCTATAACAGCCACGTCAACGGCATCAAGGATGTGGCCTTCCAGAACATCGCCGTCAAGTCGAAGGCCCAGCTCCGCGACGACATCACGGCCGTCGCCGAGATCAACAACAACTGGACCCGGACCAGCGCCTACAAGGGGGCCGGCGACTTTGATACGGCCAAGTCCAACCTCAGTGCCGACAGCTACGCTGACGTCACCTGTACCAACGCCTGCCACAACGGCATAGCTGTTACCTGGCAGACGCCGCAGAACAACTGTATGACTTGCCACACTTCGCTTCCCAAGTAAGGAGATCCGGGCATGACGCGGATGCAAATTAACCTTGGGAAGTCACTTGACCCGGTCCGCCGGGGGGGCTTTGGCCCCCCGGCGCACGCCGAACTTCCCTGAAGGAGATGGCTTATGAAATTCGGAATCCGGTTCAGGGAAGATTTTTTTGGTGAGGCAAATTCAGATATGAATAATCGAACTTTGAATAAAGCGGATAGAAACGAGGTGAGGACGGCTATGAAGGATGGAATCCGGAGAAGTGCAGGGATGTTGAGATTTGCACGGCTAGCCCTGGTTGCGGTGCTGGCGATGGTCTTCGGCACTGCGGGGCTATCGAGCAGTGCCAATGCTGCGATTTCGGTTCTGGAGAGTTTCGCCAATCCGGCGGAAATCACAAACACGACGGCCAGTGGGGCGACAACCACCTACACACCACCGGTAGGTTCAAATCGATTGGTGGTTCTGATGGTGCAAACTCACACGAACAACACCACCGCAACCACAATTTCAATGACTTACGGCGATGGGCCCGGTGGTGCGGCTGAAATTACGGCTACCCCGGCGGTCAATAGTGACTCCGCTCAGCGCCGTCAGGTGTGGATTGCAACCTTGAAAGAATCCCAACTTGCGGCTTCTCCGGGGAACGTGATTACGATCAATACCAACAACCCGGGCAGCGGGTATGTCTTGCATGTTGCGACCTACACTGGTGTGGATCAAACGGCTCCGGTGACTGCGACTGGGAATATCTATTCCGGTACGACAACAGTAAATAATTACAATTGGGGCACTGCAATCAACGTCAGTGCGGGGGGGTATGGTATTGTTGGTTCAGTTTCCAGCACGACACTCACGAGCCTTGGTGCGAACGAGACTTATACGCAATACGGCCAAACAACTGTTGGCACTGCGTACTCCGGTGTTTCGGATAAAGCATTCGCGACGCCTGGGACAACACTTCCGAACTTGGTCAGTAGTGCAAATGGCTATTCCGGTCTTGCTGGGATCACCCTTGAGCCATATATCGTTTCCGACTCAACCGCCCCGACCGTCGGCACCGTGACCATCACCAGCCCGGCCACCAACACCGCCACTTACGTCCCGGCCAATGTGATCTTCACCGCCGCAATTACCGAGCCGCAGTCGACCCCGACCTGTCAGTACACCACCAACGGTTCGACCTGGACCGCCGGCGTTATTTCCGGCGCCTCTTCGCCCTATACTTGCACCGCCACTGTCACCGGCCTGACCGGTTCGGTGACGCTGAACATCCGTGCCTCATCCATCGGCGGCGGCCCGACAACCGGCACCGCGCTCTCGCGAACAGTCGATACTACTGCTCCGGCCACGACCGCCGCTCCGGCCGCCGGCACCTACTCCAGCGACCAGAGCGTCACCCTGACCCCGGTCGATTCCGGTGTCGGTGTTGCCAGCACCGCCTACTGTGTCGATACCACCAACGTCTGCGTGCCGGGCACATCCTACACCGGTGCGGTGGGCGTCACCGGCACACCCGGCAGCTCGGTGACCAAGTATCTGCGCTATCGTGCGACCGACTTCTTCGGTGCGATCGAGACGACCAAGTCCTCGCAATACATCATCGATCAATCTTGCACCGATCTCACCGTCGGCACCATCAGCGTCCCGGCCAGCCAGACGGTTTCTGGCAGCAGCGTCGATCTGACCGCTCTTTACACGGTCGGCGGTACCCCGAACTTCAGCAGTTATGCCTACACCATCAACGGCGGGGGAGTCACCACTCCGTGGAACAGCAGCGCCTTCGGCAGCGCCGGTCCCGAGGTTGTCACCTTCCAAGTCACCGGCAACGACCCGGACTGCGGCGGCTCGACGGTGGTGGCCAGCAACACCATCTCCGTCAACAACGCCCTCGGCACCGCCTCCGGCACCGCCAGCGTCACCAGCGGCGACGAGCAGATCGGCGTTTCGGCACCCTACAGCGGCGACCTCAACGCCAGCAACCAGCTGAAGATCGAGTGGGATCTCGAAGGGGGAGCCTGGAGCGGCGTCAACTACGGCACCGTCACCCTTGCTCATGCCGCCAGCCCCTATAACTACATCATCACTCCCCTGGTCAACCAGACCGCCTACCAGGTGCGCGTGACTTACCTCGATGTCGCCAACGGGGTAACCGGAAGCGCCGTGCAGACCTTCAACAACATCATTCCGACCAACCCGCTGCTGCACAACTCGGTCAGTACCGGCTCCGCCAAGTGGGGCGGTCTCTGGGGCGTGACCGGCGGCAAGTACGGCCGCTTCACCTGCGCCACCTGCCACGTCAAGAACACCACCAACATCAAGCGGATCAAGACGGGCGTCACCGCTCCGAACCCCGTTCCCAGCGACTTCCCCGGTTCTGGACAGACCATCACCTTCACCACGGCGGTCGACGGCAGCAGCAATTTCGGTGACGATTCCACGGCGCCCCGGGTCAGTTCCACCATGATCTGCGAAGCCTGCCATACCTATGATGCAACGCAGGCCAACGGCGTCAAGTACCACGCCAACAACCAGCCCTCCAACAGCGGCCACTACAACAAGGGAGACTGCGTCAAGTGCCACGAGCACAAGCAGGGCTTCAAGGCCTCCTGTAACGGATGTCACGGCAATCCGCCGCTGGTTTCGACGGACCTGACCGCGACCCTCGATCCGGCCAACAGCACCGGCAGCGGCACCGCCGGCAAGCACGACCTGCACGTCAACACCCTGGCATACGGCTGCAACACCTGCCACACCGGTTGGGAGACCAACGGCGAGATGCCCAAGGGCGGCGACATTAATATCGGTTTCAATGCTCTCGGCGACACCGTCGGCACCTACGACGGCCGTACGATCGCTTCGGGCGCCACCTATACCAAACCTGTCGGCACCACCGTCAACCAGACCGGTACCCTGACCTGCTCGGCGATCTACTGCCACGGCAACGCCAGCCCCGAATGGAGCGATGCCGGAACCGCCGTCTGCGGCAGTTGCCACGGCGACGCCACCGGTGCTCCCCTTGAAGTTGCCGGCGACGGCGATCTCTCCGGTGCCATCATCGGCACCAAGGTCGGCAAGCACGACGCCCACGTCAACCCTTCGCGGGGAAACTTCGCCTGCAGCCTCTGCCACCTGGGGGCCACGCACGTCAACGGCGGCGGAGCCGAGATCGCCTTCGACGCGGCAGCCGGCGGCAGCGCCGCCTTCGCCAGCGGTACCAGCACCTGTTCCAGCCTCGCTTGCCACAGCAACGCGGTGTGGAACACCACCTCCTCCGGCGGTTGTACCTTCTGCCATGGCTATCCGCCCGTTGCCGGTGGCAAGCATGCGGCGGGCGTCACGGCGGTGAACCACGACAAACTCTCCGCCACCGGTGTCTTTGACAACCACGACGAATGTTCCTACTGCCACGGCGTCAAGGGGGATGCGGGGCGGACCACGGCTGTCATTCTCGATCCCCTCACCCTCAAAGGTCTGGCCTCCAAAACCTATGTCTGGGCCACCGATCATGGCGATGGTAAGGTGACGATGAACGGCGACACTGACGCCAATACCACCAATGACGCCGGCTACAGCACGACCAATGCCGGCTGCGGCACCGCCGCCTGCCATGCCAACGATGCCACTCATCAGCTGACCACCGGCGGCGCTGCCCTCGTCACCAAGAAGGACTTCGGCCCCGGTGCCTGCGCCACCTGCCATGGCGACGCGACCAAGGCGGCCACCGTACCCCAGGTTGGAGCAGCAAGTAGCCACGTCAAGGTGACCAAGGTCGCCGCCTACGGCGACTGCACCGACTGCCACGCCGGCCACACCACGGCGACCGGCGGGGTCGATATCCCGAACAACACCACGGTCGGCATCAACTACTCGACCGCCGGCCATGCCGGCATCCAGCTCGGCGGCACCGGCACCAACGCCACCATCGCCGCGCTGACCACCGAGGCGCAGATTTGCTGGGCATGTCACGACTTGCCGGCGAACGTGATCAGCGAGTGGGGCGTCAACCAGAAGGCGGCGACCGGCAGCAGCCCTTACAACTACGGGACCCTGACCTTAAGCAACTGGACTACCGCCTCTTGGAGCAGCTCGCGCTCACAGTTCGGCTACAAGACCGGTGCGATCCAGTCGACCCATACCGCCAACCCAGCCAAGACCTACCCGTTGACCGGCGATACGCTTACCGCCAACGCCGGTGGTGGGTTCACCGAAACCCGCAACGACGTTCGTGACATCCGCTGTTCCTACTGTCACGATGTACATGAACTGGCCAAGGCCGCTGGCGACACCAAGCTGGGTACTCCGTACCTGCGCGGCACCTGGATGGGCAATCCCTACGAAGAGGACGGTGCACCGCGTAGCGGCACCGGCAACAACCTCGCCACCGCCACCGCGGGGGCCTACGGCAACCTCAATAACTGGGGGAGTGTGCCGCGTGCCGACATTAGCATGCGCTATCTGGGCGGTTTCTATATCGACCAGAACAATGCGGTGCCGATGTCGACCACCGCGACCAACGCCGGTACGGCCGCCAGCAACCCGACCAGTGGCTGGACTCTGGCCAATTCGGCCGGGCTCTGCACAATGTGCCACGGCACCAACGTCGACGGCATGGATGAGAAGGCCGGTGAAGCCCTCTGGGTCGGCAGCAACGGTCACAGCAACGCCGTCATCGGCGGCACCGGCAGCGCGAAAGTTAATATTTATGACGCCCGCGGCGGCTCCACCGGCAACAACCCCTACGCCCACTACTCCGGCTGGGCAACCGACCCCGGCCGCAGCAACCAGGGTTTCCGTGGCAACGCCACCGGAACCATGGCGACTTACAACCTGCCCCACGTCGGTACGGCAGCGGCCCCCGGCAGCGGTACCACCCGTCCGTACAAGTACAAGACCCTGACCGGTGGTTTTGAGACCCTGACACCGGCAGTCCAGGTGGCGGGACAAACGACGGCGCAAACGCAATACCATAAATTCAGCTGCAGCAAGTGCCACAACCCCCATGCCTCGCGCTTGCCGAAGCTGATGATCACCAACTGCCTGGACACCAAGCACAACACCTGGGATAACGTCTACCAGACTGTGAACACGACCAACAACGTCAACGTGACCCTGTCGAACTTCACCAGCGCCCAGAACTGTCACCGCCTGACTGGCGATGACCCTGACGATACGCGGGATGCCCGCGGCCATAACGGCACCGGCTACAGCGGCGCCGGTTGGAACAAGGTTACACCTTGGTAATTAACCTAAGGGGGCACGTCCGAGGGACGTGTCCCCGCATCGATACGGAGTGAACATGAAAAAATACAGTAAACCCGCAATTGTCGGGAGCAGCAACGTTCATCCCTGCTGATACGCCTCATTCAAAAGATATGCAAAAAGGCCGGAAATTTCCGGCCTTTTTGCATTTGTGAAAAGGATCTTGCAAAAAGGATGTTTGCAGCATGCTGCTGATTTGGTTATGATCGGTTTAGTTAAAATTCACAGCACCTGCTGCCAAAAACTGGCGCAAAGAGAAAGAGTCACTATGAAACTGATTTATTTTTTATTGTTCTTGCTGATTCTTCTCTTGGGTTGCGACCGTAGCGAGCCCGCCCAGGAAACACAATCCCCCGCTCCGGTCAATAAAGCTGCGCAAACTACCGCGCCGGTTCAGACGGCAAAGCTGTTTCACGCTCCGGTTGAACCGCGCATCTATGAGCTCCCCGCCGAGGCGCTGATCACTTGGCGGCAATATGAAGCGCAAAAGCCGGTTTTGGTCATTCTGGCCGACCAGCCCTATTTGAGCCCCCTGCCCCAACCTTTGCAGGCCGAAGCGCTTGAGCTGCTGCAAAACGGCACCGATGCCGAATTGGGCCGCCGGGCCGATTACGACCAGCCCGACCCGCTGATTATCTCGCCGCAGGCGGTGCGCGCGGCTTTGCAGGCGAAGCTCTTCAGCGAGGTTGTCTGGCTGCTGCCGGATGATCGGCCAATTGGCGAATTTTCCTGGGCCATCATGACCGAGCAACTGCGCGTCAATGGCCTGTTGGCCGCCGATCAGGAGCTTGCTCTGGATGACGAACCGGGGATTGCCCGGCTGCAGGTCGAGGCAAAGATATTGACTCTGGTCCACCCCGATGCCTGGAGCAATCTGCAACTCGCTGCTCCGGTGCTTTTGCATCTGGATTTGAGCTATTTCAAGTCGACCTATCGTAGCGAGGCACGCATTCCGGTCTATGAACTGATTACCACGCTGGCCAGGATGCTGCGTGCGATGGAGTTGGAGGTCGTTGCCATCACTCTTTCCTATAGCACCCTCGATGGTTATGTTGATCTGGATGGCCGCTTTACCCTGCCGGCACTCGCCACGCTGATGCGAGAGCCGCAACGGCTAGCCGAACCCTTGCCGCTTGCCTGGAAACTGCGCGCCCAGGCGTTGAATCATCTGACCATGTTCAACGAAACCGAAGCCACAAGGCTTTATCGCGAATTGCTGGCCCTGGCCCCTAGAGACCCTGCGGCCCTGTACGATGTCGCCACCCGGCTGTTCTATGCAAAACAGCTGGTAGCCGGACTAGAGTTGATCGACCGGGCGGTCGGCCTCGACCCGGGGTATGTGGTGACGTATCTTGCGTTGGCCGAACAGGCCATCAAGGCCGGAGATTCGAAAAATGCCATTGAATTGCTGCAAAAATATCAGCAACTGGCGCCCGACAACCCGGGCATCAAATTGAGACTGGCCGAGCTGTTCAAGCAGCAGGGGCGGGTGATGGAAGCGCAGTCGTTACTGGCTGAATTGGCAAAACTGCCCTGGTCGCCGGTTTACCATGCGCAACTACCGGCGCTGATCGAGGGCATGCGGAACGCACCCGAAAGCAGGTGAGCCGAAAAGAGGCTGCGGTTGAAGAATATCCTTTATAACCTGCTGGCTGTTGTTACCGGTCTTGCATTGCTGGCGCTGATCGAAGGGGTTCTCACCCTGGGAGGCGTTGCCCCTCTGGCCAACGAAGACCCTTTCATCGGTTTCAGCGGCAGTGCGCCTCTGTTCATAGAAGCCGAGCCCGGGCGCCTGGTCCTTAATCCGGTTAAAGAACACTACTTCAACAGCCCTCAATCTTTCCAGGAGCCGAAGCCAAAGCGGACGTTTCGCATTGTCGCGCTTGGCGGGTCAACGACCTACGGTCGCCCCTATCTGGGTCAGACCTCATTTGTCGCCTGGCTCACACAACTGCTCGGCCGCTATGACTCAAGTCATCGTTACGAACCGTTAAATCTTGGCGGGATCTCTTATGCCAGCTACCGGGTGGCGAGGGTGGCGGAAGAGATGGCCGGGTATGAACCCGATCTGTTTGTCCTTTATGCCGGGCACAATGAATTTCTGGAAGCACGCACTTTTGCCGGCCAGAAATCCGAGCTGCCGTTGCTGCGCAAGGTACGCGGGGTTTTTCACCACTCTCGGCTTTACTCGCTACTCTTTCGCATGTTGCCAAAGGGTCAGGCCGCAGGCGAGGACGCCGCTAAAACAGTGCTCGGTGATGAGGTCGCTGCAAAGCTGGAACAAGTTGGCGGTACCGACCTCTATCACCGTGACGCCGACTTTCGCCGGGGAGTGATCGCGCAGTACCGGTACAGCATGGCCGGAATTATCGACCGGGCCCGCCAACGCCATATCCCGGTGATTCTCTGCACTCTCCCCAGCAACCTGGCCGGGATGTCGCCGTTTAAATCAGAACACCGGCCAGGGCTGCTATTGGATGAACAAAAACGCTTTGCCAAACTGCTGCAGCAGGCGGCAGAAAACTTAAATAGCGGGTCGGCTAGTGAAGCGCTTGTTGAGCTGAGCGAAGCCGAAGCTCTTGATGATTCCTATGCCCTGCTGCATTTTTTTAAGGGCGCGGCATTGGAAAAACTTGGTCGCTATCCCGAAGCTTACCGGGCCTACCTGCGTGCTAAAGAGGAAGATGTTGTGCCTTTGCGCGCCCTTGAGGTATTCAACCAGGTGATTCGTGAACTGGCGCAGGAAAAGCAGGTGCCGCTGGCCGATGTTGAAGCGGCGATCCGTGGCGCTTCGGAGCATGGCATTCCCGGCAATACTTGGTTCGACGATCATGTCCATCCGACCATTGCCGGGCAGCAGTTGATTGCCTGGGAAGTTCTGGATGCTGCGACTCGGGCCGGGGTTGTTCCGTTGTCACGGGAGCAATGGCTGGCAAGTCGCGAGGATGCCGACCGCTCAATGCGTCAGTCACTGCGCGAATTGCCCGCTGACTACATTGCTCTCGGTGAATGGGGGGTCGGGCGGCTGTTTTTCTGGGCCGGGAAATATGACGAGGCGTATCCGGCCCTGCTGCGGGCTTGGCTCACCATTCGCAATGTGGGCGAAATTCCGCGTCAGATCGCCGCCATTGAATATATGCGCGGTGACTACGGTCTGGCCTATCAACGCTTGCAAGACGCGACGCAAATCGACTCCGACGAGCCGCAGGTTAGGCTGTTACTGGCCCAGGTACTGGCCGCGCAACAACGAACGGGCGAGGCTCTCGATGTTTTGGCAAGAGTTCCCGAAGAAAAGGTTGCTCCGGCCCAGCTGCTGCTGGTAAGGGGTGAGGTCGAGTTGATGAGCGGTCTTTATGACGAGGCGATGGTGACGCTTGCACGTGCGGTTGAACTCGCCCCTGAGGCAGCGGCCGTACATCTGGCTCTGGCCAAGGCGCATCGCGGCCATGGTGACCTGCTGCAAGCTGAACAGGAATACCGGGTTTACCTCCAGCTGTCGGGGGCACCCTTCACCGAAGCAGAGCTGGCCGTCTGGCTGAAAGGTGGCTGAGTTGAGGATCGGATCAAGCATCGCGCTGTTGTGGGCGAAGGGTAGGGTGTGAGCGTGCGTCTGTGGACGAACGACCTTGAAAATACGGCTGTGCCGTCCCCAATGGCGCGTTGGTTGTATCCGCTCCTGCTTCTGCTGATGGTGTGCGGGGTCTATGCCAATTCGTTTCCGGGGAATTATTTTCTTGATGACTACGTGGTTGTGCAGACCAATCCGCTGGTCAGTGAACCCGATGTGGTCGAGATCTTTCTCACCGACTACTGGGGGCCCGATGTTAATTCCGGGCTGCACCGGCCGTTGGTAATCCTTTCCTTCGCGCTGAAGCACTGGCTGTTTGGCCCGGCGCCCCTGGCCGATCACCTGCTCAATGTTCTGTTGCATGCCCTGGTCAGCCTGCTGATCTATCTGACGCTGCGCCGCTGGCAGATGGGGCAAACGGTTGCCTGGCTGACGGCGGCCCTGTTCGCCGTTCACCCGATACATACCGAAGTGGTCAATGAGGCAGTGGGGCGGGCGGAACTGCTGGCCGCGCTCGGGGTCCTGCTGGTACTTTATGTGGCGCGTGCGGTCGCGGGGTGGTGGCGCTATCCGCTGCTGGTTTTGAGTTTTTTGTTCGGTGTCTTGGCCAAGGAGAATGCAGTTACCGTGCTGGCACTGCTCCCCCTGCTGGACGGGTTTCGTCGTAACAGAGGGGTGGCCGTCTGGTGGCACAGACACTGGCGCGACTATGTGTGCCTGTCAGGAACGGCACTGGCCTGGCTGGCGCTGCGCAACTGGGGGGTGCAGCGGTGGGTGCCCCGTGACGCCGCCGACCCATTTTATACGCCACTGAAACTGATGGAGCCGATCGAGCGGGTGTTGACCGCCCTGCAGATCCAGTGGCTCTACCTATGGAAACAGTTGTACCCTGCCGATTTGCGCGGTATCTATTCGGGCGGGGGATATTTGCTGCCGGTGGATACGCCCTGGTCGCTGCTGGGGATGGTTGTGCTTGTGGCCAGCCTGGTGGTGCTGGTGGCAGGAGTTTGGCTTTACCGGCGTGGATCGGTGGCGGGCCTGAGTGTGCTTTTGTATGCATGTGCCTTTGCCCCAACCGCCAATATCTTCTTCGCCACAGGGGCGACCATGGCTGAACGTCTGGCTTATCTGCCTTCGGTCTGGTTTTGCCTTGGTTTGGCCGGAGTGCTGGTCCAACTGACCGAGCGCACCGCTTTGTCGCGATTGGGTCTGGGATTTTGTGTTTTCGTATTGCTCGGTTATTCCGGTCGTACTCTGGTGCGCAATAACGATTTTGCCAGCCCACTAGCTCTCTGGGAGGCGGATGTTCACAGGGACCCCCTCAATATCACCGCATGGATGTATTTGGCCAATCGCTACTGGGAAGCAAAAGAACTGACGAAGAGCGAAGTGGCTTTTCGTCAGGCATTGCAATTGGGGCCAGAGTTCACCGAGGCATTGTTCGCTTATGCCTCCTTTTTGCTTGAACAGAAGCGCTTTGATGAGGCCCTAGAGCTCGCCCTGCATGCGGAAGGACTGAAGACCAGTGACATGCCGAATCTGTACATGCTGGTCGCCGATATTTATCTGGAACTGGGGAATCCGCAGGAGGCCGGTCGCTGGCTGGAAAAAGCGCGCTGGCGGTACGCGCAGGATGATTACTTCCTCTTCCTGCAAGGGTGGGTTTACGAGGCGCTGGGAGATGTGACGGGAGCGGTTGCCAGTTATCGCCAGATCAAGGTGCCGCTGGAGCAGTGGCGCCTTGATGCGCGATTGTCGACTTTTTTGCTCAACCAGGGCGATTATCCCGGCGCGGAGGCTTTTTTGCGCCGCTCCCTCAAGCTTGGCGAGACGGCGGAAACGTGGAATAATCTCGGCATTGCCCTGGCTCTTCAGGGAAAAGCAGGCGAAGCCAAAGCCGCATTCTCCAGGGCGATGCAACTCGATCCGGACAAGCCGGGTTATAGTGAAAACTACCAGCGGATTCCGGCGGTGCTGCCGGGGCAGAGGCCGGGGAATTCAAACCCTTAGTGTGATTGAAATGAAACTGGGCAAATGATAATGAAAAAAATAACTGCCGGTTTTCGGCGTGCGCTTATGTTCATCGGGTGGGTTCAGCTGAATCTGCTGCTGGGTTTACTTTATTTTTTATTTCTGACGCCCTACGCGCTGATGCTGCGACTTGTTTTCAGAATTAAATTTCTGCCGTCGGGGGGTTGGTCAAAAAGTGAATCTGCGGCATTGTCGCTTGACAAAATGCGCCGGTCTTTCTGATGGCAACGGCGGTTCTGGGTATTTCGGCCTATTACCACGACAGTGCCGCTGCGCTGTTGCTGGATGGCCAGTTGCTGGCCGCGGCGCAGGAAGAGCGCTTCAGTCGCATTAAAAATGATGCCGCCTTTCCGACGCGGGCGGTTGACTTTTGTCTGGCCGCCGCCGGGCTGCAGCCCGAAGATTTGACCGCGGTGGTCTTTTACGACAAGCCGCTGGTGAAATTCGAACGTCTGCTCAGCACCACCCTGGCAACGGCCCCGGCCGGGTTCGGTTTTTTCCGTGCCGCCATGCCGACCTGGATTCGGGAAAAGCTATGGATCCCAGGAAAGCTGCGCAAGGCGGTTCCCGGCGCCGGCGAATATCTGTTCAGCAGTCATCACCTATCCCATGCGGCGGCAGCCTTTTATCCCTCCCCCTTTGAGCGGGCAGCGATTCTGACCGTCGATGGGGTTGGCGAATGGAGTACCTGTAGTTACGGCACTGGCCGGCAGGGGGTTGTTTCTCTCGATGAAGAACTGCGCTTCCCGCATTCCCTGGGGCTGCTCTATTCGGCCTTTACGGCCTACCTTGGTTTTCGGGTCAATGAGGGCGAATACAAGGTCATGGGGCTTGCACCCTATGGCCGGCCACGGTTTGCCGAGGTGATTCTGGACAAACTGATGCAGCAGAAGGGGGATGGTTCCTTTACTCTCGATATGCGCTATTTTGGGTTCCTTTCGCGACTTTGCATGACCAATGAGCGCTTTCACCAACTGTTTGGTGGGCCCCCGCGTCTTCCCGATGCTGAACTCGAAGAACGACATCTTGATATTGCGGCCTCTATTCAGCTGGCCACCGAGGAATTGATGCTAGGTCTTGTTCGGCAAGTCCATGCAAAGACCGGGGAGAGCAGGCTCTGTTTGGCTGGTGGGGTTGCCCTCAACAGTGTTGCCAACGGCCGCCTGCTGCGTGAAGGCCCTTTCAAGGAAATCTGGATTCAGCCGGCGGCCGGGGATGCGGGCGCGGCGCTGGGTGCTGCTTACCTGGGGCATTTGGCATCAGGTGGGGAAGTGTCTGCCGATACGGGGCGAGATTCGATGCGTGGCGCCCTGTTGGGGCCGGAGTTCTCTGCCCTAGAAATAGAAGAGGCGCTGACGGGGTCAGGATTAAAGTGGTCGTTGCTGGAAGAATCGGCCCTGCTCGAAAAGACTGCCGCCGCCCTCGCCGCTGGGCGGATCGGCGGCTGGTTTCAGGGGCGTATGGAATTCGGGCCACGGGCACTGGGCAGTCGGAGTATCCTGGCCGATGCACGTGTTGCCAACATGCAACATCGGCTGAATATGAAGATTAAATTTCGGGAAGGATTCCGGCCCTTTGCACCGGCTGTTCTGGCCGAGCGTGCCGGCGAATATTTTGATCTTGCGGGACAAAGCCCTTACATGCTGCTGGTCTGTCCGGTTGCGGAAAATCAGCGGATTGAAAACGTTGAGGTGGAGGGATTGGCCCGACTCAAGCAGGTACGCTCGCAGATTCCGGCCGTTACGCATGTGGATAACTCGGCACGGGTTCAGACCGTTGATGGTGAACGCAACCCACTTTTTTATGCCCTGCTGAAACACTTTGAAGCCATTACGGGTTGTCCGATGCTGGTAAACACCAGTTTTAATGTCAAAGATGAACCGATTGTCTGCAACCCCGAAGATGCGTTACGATGTTTCGTGAAGACCGATATCGATTTTCTGGCAATTGGCAACTATTGGGTGGAGAAAGTCTGATCGATGAACAGATTCCAGTCACTTCGAGATTTTTTGGCATTTATGGCGCAACGCAAAAAGTGGGTTTTTGCCCCGGTTGCGATTTTGTTGTTTCTGATGGCGCTGTTTATTCTGTTGGCCGAAATACCGGTTCTAACCCCGTTTATTTACGCATTGTTCTAATTTCTTGCCGCCGGTACCGGGGACGGATCGTTGATAACCAGCCGAAATCCCAAGTCTTTCTTCTTTGCGTCGCGGCGGGTCCAGTCGCGTAAATGAGACATCAAATCCCCCGCATGGTAACTATAGGCTCCACCACGGTAATTTTTTTCTTGCGAATCCGCATTGAGCCAGGCGCTGCCATCTGCAGGGGCGTTTTGATAGTTGTCGTGGGGATCATCCAAAACCCATTCGCCAACATTGCCGGCGGTATCGTAAAGCCCCAAACCATTCGGTGGGAACGACCCAACCGGGGCCGTTGTCAAACCATCCCACTGGCTGCCACAGTCTAGGCAAACCGCGTAGTTCGGCGGGAGGTTGCTCCCGGTCCAGTAGTCTGAAGAGGTGTTGGCACGGGCGAAATATTCCCACTGAGCTTCACTTGGCAGGGAGAAGGGCAGGCCTGTTTGCTTATTGAGCCATTCGGCCATGGCGTTGGCCTCATCCCAGCTGACGTTGATGACCGGACGATTGCCTCTGCCCCAGTTCTGATCGTTGGGTTTTTCGCGATTGGTCATTTTACAAAAAAAGTCATATTGATCGAAGGTAACTTCGTAAATGCCAACGTGAAAATCGGATAGCGTTACCTTGTGAGCCGGGGTCGATTCTTGCCGGGCCGAGGTTGGATCACCCATTGTGTAGCTGCCGGCTTTCACATGAACAAATTTCATGCCAGTGGTCGGTTCAATATAGCTGACCGGTTGAGTTTTGCTTATGGGGGCGCAGGCAAATAGCGATATGGCGGAAAGGGCTAACGCAAGGGTCTTAACCATGGGAAAACCTCCAGGAGGATACGAGTGACGATTATCTTGGGGGGCATTATTAGTATTTTAGCATTCCCCCGTATCTTACATCTCCATATCCAATGTCTGCCATATCATGGCATCGTTTGCGGTATTCTAACGTCGCCTAAATGTGAAAACGGATATGCCTCTTCCGCAGAATCTGTGGGTAGAGGGTAGCGGAAAAAAATAGAGCACTGCCTTTCATGGCTGGGTAAGATGGTTTTTGCGGAAACTATCCAACCCAGGCAGAGGAAAGGCAATGCTGATTAAGACTTTACTGAACAAGGTTGAACGGTTCAAGTCATTTGTTTACGGGTCCATCTGCATCATGTTCGTTGACGGGGTGGAAGCCCTGGTCGTTGACATCGAGCCGCGCCGCAACAGCCGGCCGATCTGCCCCGAGTTCTGCAAGCGGCGGCGCGTGTACAATCGGCAGCCCAGCGACTGTTCGAGTATCTGCCGGTCTGGACGTTCAAGTCCTACTACCACTATGCTCCGCGCCGGGTCGACTGCCCGAGTTGTGGCGTCAAGGTAGAGGCGTTGCCCTGGGGCTATGGCAAAGAACGGATGACCTTTTCCTACCAGGTCTTTCTGGCTCGCTGGGCGAAACGGCTTTCCTGGAAGGAGACCGCCGACATCTTCGAGACCAGTTGGGACACGGTCTTCCGGGCCGTCAACTTTGTCGTCGATTACGGCCTGGCCCACAGAAGTCTTGACGGTGTGACCGAGATCGGCGTAGATGAAATCAAGGTCTTCAAGGGGCACAAGTACCTGACCCTGGTCTACCAGCTCAACGCCGGGGTCAGAAGGCTTCTGTGGTGCGGCCCCGAGCGGCGGGCTAAAACGCTGCTGCGCTTCTTCCACGAGTTCGGCAAAGAGCGCAGCGCCCAGATCAAGTTCGTCTGTAGTGACATGTGGGCCCCGTATCTCAAGGTCATCGCCAAGAAGGCCCCGCAGGCACTGAATATTCTCGATCGCTTCCATATCATGCGGGCCTTCAGCGAGGCGATCGATCAGATCCGTCGCGACGAAGTCAAGCAGTTCAAGGCGAACGGACAGGAGAATGTTCTCGAACGCGGGGGCTGGCTGCTCCTGAAACGCCCGGAGAACCTCTCCGAAAAGCAGACAACCCGACTGGAGGAACTGCTCAAGCTCAACTTGGCGTCGATCAAGGGCTACCTTCTGCGTGAGGATTTCCAACGGTTCTGGGAGTATCAACGCTCCGACTTCGCGGGAAAGTTCCTCGACAACTGGGTTACTCGGGCGTTACAAACCGACTTGGACCCGATGAAGAAAGTGGCCCGAATGCTGCGCAGCCACAAGCCCCTGATCCTCAACTGGTTCAAGGCCAAAGGGCAGCTATCCCGCGGCGCGGTGGAGGGTCTGAGCCTCAAGGCAAAACTCACTAAGAGAAAAGCCTACGGTTTCAAGACCCTCAAATGCCTGCAAATTGCCTTATATCATGAACTTGGCAAGTTACCGGAACCTGAGTATCACCACAGATTCTGCTGACGACCCACGGATATTAGCCTTTTTTTGGAGCGTTTCACCGCCCTGTTGAATGAAACGCAGACCGATCCTCTGGCTTGGTCGTTGCTGTCCAAGGGCTTTTATTTTTGTCTGTGTTAGTTGTTATTTGATGCGATTACCGATGTCGTCACCCAGGGTCGATACTGAGTAAACGCTAGTTTCAATTATCCCATTAGGGCCTGCCGATAAAGCAAAAACGGGCGAAGTTCCGGTGGCGTTGAAGTTGACAGCGGCGAGGACGTATGCATTTCCCCAGGGGTCAGCATTGACCACGGGAAGGTATGGCCCTTTGAACAATGCAACATTATAGCACTCTTCATTGTCTTCCATAAGGACGTCCTTCAAATAGAGGGTACTCGTTGTGTTGAATCCCTCAGCGGCCAAGCCCTGGGGTTCATTGCCCTGCCCACGCAAAAGCGTGGCGCTCGAGGTGCAGGAGGTGATATCTCTAAGGTCTGGCCATGTTCCGACATCCTTGCGGAATGCAAGGATCGCGGAACTGATCGACTTGCAGTCGGCTTCGGCGCGGGAGACCTTGGCCTGATCGATCTGGCTGAAGACCATCGGCACCAAAACTCCGGCCAGGATGGCGAGGATGGCGGCAATGACGATGACTTCGATGAGAGTGAACCCTGCCTGACACTTGAGTTTCATTTTCTGTCTCCTGTGATCGGTTGATTTTGCTTTTTCGGAAAGATAGAGCATTGGTTTAAGGTCGCTATCGGATGTCCTGTTTTGCCATACGGCCTTGTTGAGAGAGTGAGGGTTGTTTTGACTGTTTCAGTCCTTTTTTTGAGGTTGTCGCGTTTATGGCATCTATGATAGGCCCGGTGCAAATTCTAGGCCTATAATTGGAGTGCAATCATTCGATGGGAAGGTTTCGTTGGTGTCGGGGGTTAGCAAGAGCGATGGCTCCTGGGGGATGGCCTTCATCCGTTGCCATGCTCACCGTACTGTTATCCGGAGATGCAAGGGTATCTGAATTTTCCGTCCATCTTGAAGGAAACTAGCTTGTAATTCAGTCAGAATATTGACATCAGCATTATAAATGGTCGCGGGCTTCCACGCTGCTGAGTCGCGCCTACCTCCGGGGCTACCGGTAGACGTCACGACGATGGCCGATCTTTACGAGCCAGACGGTTAATTCGTTGTCCTGTATGGAATAGATGATCCGGTAGTTCCCCTGGCGGATGCGGTAGCGGTCATCTCCTGCGAGTTTTTCGGCGCCGGACGGACGTGGGTTTTTGGCCAGGCTCTGAATACGCGCAACAACCCTTTGCAAATCGCGTTTAGGGAGGGATTCAAGCTCCTTGGCGGCTGATTTGCGAATGAGGATGTTATAGGTTTCCACTGCTTTTAAGCTCTTTCAGAAAGTCATCAAACTGCAGCAGGGGCTCATTTTCGCGCAACTGAAAGGCTTCGAAATCGTCCGCATCCTCGGCCAACGCATAGCGCACAGCCTGATTGACCAGATCCGAGATGGAATGGTTTGTCGCCACGGACTTCAGGCGCAGCGCCTGGTGAAGATCGGGGTCGAAATAAACAGTTGCTCGTTTTGATTCCATGGGGTACCTCCGAAAACATTCTAACTCCACGACGTTTTGACGTCAAGAGGACCGGCAAACCAATCCTTTGCCAAAACCATGTCGTCAGGTTCTTCCCGTCCTTCAGTTTTTTCTGGTGTGACAGCAATGAAGACCGGTATATTCAGACCCGGCGGCATGGACAGTGCCGGCGCTCAAGCCGAAGGGATGTTTCATGACCACTCTCTCCATCGTCATTCCGGTGTTCAACGAAAAAGACTATCTGGGCGAAATCCTGCGCCGGGTTTTGGCTGTTCCGCTCCCGGGGGTGCGGCGGGAAGTGGTTATTGTCGATGACTGTTCCAGCGACGGAACCCGCGACCTGCTTGAGGATCTCCCCCTTCTTGTCGGCGAGATGGGGAACGAAGTCGAGATCAAAGTCATTTTCCAGGAAGTGAATCAGGGGAAGGGTGCCGCCCTGCGCCGCGGTTTTGCCGAGGCGACCGGCGAGATTATCCTGATCCAGGATGCCGATCTCGAATACGATCCCGCCGATTATCCGCGATTGCTTGCTCCGCTACTCGAAGGCAAAGCCGATGTGGTCTATGGCTCGCGCTTTTCAGGGGGGCAGGCCCACCGGGTCCTCTACTTCTGGCATGCTCTGGGGAACCGGTTCCTCACCCTGGCCAGCAACGCCCTGACCAACCTCAATCTCACCGACATGGAATGCTGCTACAAGGTCTTCCGCCGCGAGGTCCTCCAGAAGATCCACCTTGAGGAAAACCGCTTCGGCATCGAACCGGAGATCACAGCCAAGGTCGCACGCCTCGGCTGCCGGATCTACGAGGTGGGGGTGAGTTACGCCGGACGCACCTACGCCGAGGGGAAGAAGATCGGCTGGAAGGACGGTTTTCAGGCCCTCTGGTGTATTCTAAAATACAATCTGTGGTCGCGTGGGGAAGTCAACGGGAGGGAGAAGTGATGACCGTCAGGATTTCCGGCAAGCGCGTTCTGGTCACCGGGGGCGCCGGGTTCATCGGCGCTCACCTCTGCGCGCGCCTCCTTGCCGAGGGGCACGAGGTCCTCTGCGTCGACAACTTCTATACCGGGCGCCGGGCCAATATCGCTCATCTCCTCTCCAATCCCCTCTTCGAGGTGCAGCGCCACGACATCTGCTTTCCCCTCTACGTCGAGATCGACCAGATCTACAACCTGGCCTGTCCCGCTTCCCCCATCCATTACCAGTTCGACCCGGTGCAGACGACCAAGGTCAGCGTCCACGGCGCCATCAACATGCTCGGGCTCGCGAAAAGGGTCAGAGCGCGGATCCTTCAGGCGTCCACCAGCGAAGTCTACGGCGACCCCCTGGTCCATCCTCAGCGAGAGGACTACTGGGGGAACGTCAACCCCATCGGCCTCCGCTCCTGCTACGACGAGGGGAAGCGCTGCGCCGAGACCCTCTTTTTCGATTATTACCGGCAGAACCGGGTCGCCATCAAGGTGGCGCGGATCTTCAACACCTTCGGGCCGGGGATGTCGATCCACGACGGCCGGGTGGTCTCCAACTTCATCGTGCAGGCCCTCAAAGGGGAGCCGATCACCCTCTACGGGGACGGAGAGCAGACGCGCTCCTTCTGCTATGTCGACGATCTGGTGGAAGGGCTGGTGCGCCTGATGGAATCTCCGGAAGGTTTCACCGGACCGGTCAACCTCGGCAATCCGGTGGAAACGACCATGGCCGATCTCGCTCGCCGGATTCTCGAGCTCACCGGGTCGAAATCGACCTTGGAGTACAAGCCGCTCCCGGAGGACGATCCTCGCAAGCGTCTGCCGGATATATCCCTGGCGCGGAAGCAGCTCGGCTGGGAGCCTGTCGTTTTGCTGGAGGAGGGGTTGAAGAGGACGATTGGCTATTTTGAGGAGAGGCTTCTGGCGGCAGGTGGGTAAGCCAAAATAATTGTTGACATTGTCATGGGGGCGCAGTGAGAGGCGCCCTTACGATTTCAACGACCCTGGTTCGAATCTGAGAGGACGGTAGGGTGCCGGCCCGGAAGGACTAGCGGCCGGGTTTCCCTTGTCCGGCCAGAATCTCTGTTGTTATACGCATTGTTTCGTGGGCAAAGAGGGCGAATTCCCGGGCCTCATCCACTGTGGGTGCCCCCGTTGGTAAAAGGCCGAATTCACCTGGATACCGTGAATCGATATAGAGTTTGTTGAGCAGGCTTAGGGTGTCTTCGTCCAGATCGACAGGGTCCTTGCGTTCCACTGCGGCTTTAAGTGTCAGCAGATTGTGGGTCTTGCCTGATTCGATACCGAATTCCTCCAGGAGTGACTTCAGACATTTTTCCACACATTGTTGGGTGTGAAAAGCCACCATGGTGGCTTGAATTGTCGAGAATGGCCTCAATGGTTTCCAGATCGGCCCGTGCCGATCTGAGCCAGTCGGCCGTTACGGACTTCATGAAAGTTCGATCCCCTCGCGGAGTACTCTCTGAACGAACAGGCTTCCACTGGCTTTGATCTTTTCAAACTCTGGCCGGGTATAAACCAGCAAGTCGATGGGGTGTTTTTTTTCAATATCCCGAATCGCCCGGCTGATGAGCAGGTAGTTGGCACTTCGCTCTTGAAAACTGGACGGCATGGTCATTTTGTCGAGCACAACGAGCAGGTCGATGTCGCTGCCGGGGCCGGCTGTGCCGGCGGCTTCGGAGCCGAAAAGGAAGATTTTGTCGATTCTCTCTGCGGATTTGATTCGGCCAACCAGTTCTTCTTTCATGTCATCGGTCAGCATGGGATACCTCGGATAGCGTGGCGGTTTCGTTGGCATTGATGATCATGTTCTCAAAGTGGAGAGTACCAGAGGTCTTGCCTGTGGGCAATCACCGATTTATTAACTGCGGGACGCTGCAAAAACCCAAGGTGGTCGAAAAAGTTGACCGTTGCCCCCGGGGACTGCTAGAAAGGGGGAGACACTTTTCTCCTCCCGAATCTGCTCTTCCCTGAAAACGAGACGTTCATGGCAAGCGCCCTGAAAAATCCCTCCTCATCCAGAAACATTCCCCTCGATTACCGACGCCGTCATCTCCTCTGGGTCGGCCTGGCGGTGCTCTCCCTCAACCTGATTGCTCTGTTGCTCTCCGAGGTCTTCATCCTCTCCAGTTTCCGGGATCTGGAGGAGGAGCGAATCCGCGAGCATGCCGACCGTGCCGTCAACACTCTCGCCCGAGAAGGGGAATTCCTCCGCCGGATGGTGGTCGACGAGGCATTCTGGGATAAGGCGTATGCCTTTGCCGCGGATCCCGGCAGCAACGATATGACCGGGGATATGACCGCTGAGACCCTGGAGGAAGGTCGACTCTCGGCCATCATCATGACCGATGCGGAGGGGCGGATATTATTCAGCTGCGGGTATGACCTCGATGCCGGCAGCGAGTCTTCCGTTGCTCCCGTCCTGCTGGAGAACCTGTTCCCGATTCAAAAACGTCTGACGGAAGGAGAGATCGGGTCGGTTCAGGTCGGTCTCCTCTTTGCCAGGCCCTATCCCTTCCAGGTGGCTGCCGCGCCGATTCTGAAAAGTGACGGCACGGGCCCCGGTCGGGGGATGCTGCTCTATGCAAGGGAACTGAATCCCGGCAGAATCGATAAGTTGGGTGAACTCATCCAGCTGGATCTGGGGATCGACAGCGAAAAAAATCTGCAAACGGCCGATTCGGGAGTTGCCGTCCGGCGTCAGGGCGGGACCATCTCCGCTCATGTCAATCTTCCCGACCTGCTGGGCCGTCCGGGAGGGGCCCTCGATGTGACGATCGACCGGCTCATTTACTCCCGCGGTCGGGCCAGCGTCAGGTATTTTCTCTGCTGGACTCTCGGTTCCAGCCTTCTTTTTGCCCTTCTCGCTATTTGGCTGCTTAACCGCGTCAGTCGTCTGGATGCCCGGCGCGCCGAGCGGGATCGCCTGGTCCGGAACCTGTTGGAGCGCTCCGGCGAAGCCATCTTCCTCATTGGCATGACCGATGGTCGGGTGCTGGAGGCCAATCCCCGGGGTCGGGAACTTTTTCCCCTGAAGGAGAAGGCGCCCAGGGCGGAGAACGTTTTCCGAACCCCCGAAGGGAACCCTTTCTGGGAGGAGCTCTCCGGTCAGGTCAGGGAAGGCCTGGGCAATTTTTCGGCGGAACTGCAAAACCGTTCGGGGCAGGCGCTGTGGTGCGAGGGGAGCGCGACTCAGGTCAGCGGCGAGGAGGATCACTATCTCCTGCTGCAGATTCGCGATGTTTCCACCCAGAAAGCCGCCGAGGACGCCTTGAAGGCCTCGGCGGAGCGCTACCGCCAGTTGTTTGAGAACTCGCCCCTGCCGATGTGGGTCGTTGACATGGAGAATTTGAGATATCTCGATGTGAATCAGACCGCCCTCGAGACCTACGGCTATTCCCGGGAAGAGTTCCTCGCCATGCCGGTCTTGAATCCCCGCCCGGCCGGGGACGGGACGCGTTTTCCGGAGGTCGTTTCCCGGGAAAAGGGGGGAGAAGATTCCGTCGGTCCCTGGCCGCACCGCTGCAAGGATGGGCGCATTCTCGATATGGAGATCGTCCGCAAGGAGATCCCTTTTGCCGACCGATCCGCTCTTCTGGTGATGGCCGAAGACATGACCGAGAAGGAAAGCCTTCGCCGCGAAGCCGACCAGGTTTCACGGCTGGCCGCCCTCGGCGAGCTGGCCGCAGGGGTCGCCCACGAGATCAACAACCCCAACGGCATGATCCTGCGCAATCTTGATTTTATCGGCGATATCCTCTCGGACGCCCTCCCCCTGCTGGAGAAGGAAGGAGAGGCCGGATTGCAGTTGGGGGGACTCGACTTCTCCCAGGTTCGCACCGAGGTTCCGCAGCTGATCGACGACATGCAGCAGGGCGCCGGCCATATTCGCGATATCGTTCGCGACATGAAGGATTTTGTCCGTCTCGACGATCCCTCCGACGACGGTCCTCTCGATCTCAACGAAGCGGTGGCGACCGCGGTTCGTCTCCTCGATGGGCCGATCCGCAAGGCCACCGATGCCTTCGAACTGCAACTCGGCGACGATCTGCCGCCGGGAGTGGGGAGCAGCCGCCAGATCGGGCAGGTCGTTCTCAATCTGGTGATGAACGCCTGCCAGTCCCTGCCGGATCGCAGCCGGGGAATCCTTGTCCGCACCCGTTTCGACCCGGCCAAAAAGCGCATCCTTGCCGAAGTCATCGATCAGGGGAGGGGGGTCGCCAAAGAGGATCTGGAGCGGCTGACCGATCCGTTTTTCACCACCCGCCGTGAACAGGGGGGAACGGGGCTGGGACTGTCGGTTTCCGCCCGCATCGTCAAGCAGCATCGCGGTACGCTGAGTTTTCAGACCGAACCGGGGAAGGGAACGCAGGTCACCCTGGCCCTCCCCGTCGCTTAGGAGCCTTCCATGAGCAAAGTCCTCTATCCCGCCCTGCCGGTGCTGCTGGTGGACGACGAACCAGCCTGGCTGCGCAGCATGACGATCAGTCTGGCGCGGCACGCCGGAATCAATAATGTCGTCGCCCTCAGCGACCCGCGGGAGGTGGCTCCCTTCCTTGAGGAGCACCGGGTCGCCCTGGCCCTGATCGATTACACCATGCCCCATGTTTCGGGGGAGGAGCTGCTGGAGCTCTTCGGCCGCAATTACCCGGAGGTTCCGGTCATCATTCTGACCGGTCGGGATCAGGCCGAAACGGCGGTCCGCTGCATGAAGCTGGGAGCCTTCGACTATTATGTCAAGACCGTCGAGGATGAGCGCCTTCTGGCCGGCATCCAGCGGGCTCTGCGCCTCGGCGAACTGCAGCAGGAAAACCTCCGCCTGCAGGAAGGGTACATGACGGGGGAGTTGGCCAGCCCCGAGGCTTTTTCCGGGTTGATCACCCGCTCCGATCGTCTTCTGAAAATCTGCAAATACGTCGAAGCGATCGCCGCCAGCCGCCAGCCGGTCCTCGTCACCGGCGAGAGCGGGACCGGGAAGGAGCTGATCGCCCGTATCCTGCACAAGCTCGGCTCGCCGCAGGGTCCCTGGGTGGCGGTGGATGTCGCCGGGCTCGACGACGACATGTTCGCCGATACCCTCTTCGGCCATGTCAAGGGAGCCTTCACCGGCGCCGAGCAGCCCCGCAAGGGACTGGTGGAAGAGGCCGCCGGGGGGGTGTTGTTTCTCGACGAAATCGGGTCTCTCAGCCAGTCCTCCCAGCTCAAACTCTTGCGACTGATCCAGGATGGAGAGTATCGTCCGGTGGGAGGGGACCGCACCCGCCGCAGCGAGATGCGCATTGTGGCGGCGACCAACCAGGACCTTGGGCGCCTGCAGGAGACCGGGGGCCTCCGTCGCGACCTCTACTACCGCCTGCGGACCCACCATGTCCACCTCCCGGCTCTGCGGCAGCGCCCTGAGGATATCCCTGTGCTCCTCGATTTTTTTCTCGGCGAGGCGGCAAGGGAGTTTCACAAGAACAAACCGACCCCTCCTCCGGAGCTCGATATCTTACTCTCCACCTATCATTTCCCCGGCAACGTCCGGGAGTTGCGGGCCATGGTTTACGACGCCGTCAGCACCCATCGGACCCGCAAGCTGTCCATGGACGCCTTCAAACGGGCCATGGGGCGGGAGGAAGGGCGTGAGCTCTCCGGAATGGTCGAGGCCGGTGTCGAAGCCGCCCAGGGTGAAAGGGTGGTGGCATTCCCGCAGGAACTTCCCAGCATCCGCGAACTGACGAGCCAGTTGATCGCCGAGGCCTCCCGGCGTTCCGGCGGCAATCAGTCGATCATGGCCGGCATGCTCGGCATCTCCCGCCCCGCTCTGAACAAGCGCCTCAAAAAGCTCGACGACGAGGACGAATTCTGACTTGTTCTACCGTTCCAGCTCCTTCCGGCCCGCCTTCGGCGGGCCTTTTCTTTTTTCGCCCACACCGTTTTTCGACAAAATCCCGGTTGTCCTTGTTCGGGGCGGAGATCCCGCTTGCCCTCCCTATGCCTCTATTATTCAGGACTAACCCACCTGATCTCGCCCTTCCGCGGCTTTTCCCTGCACATGGAGCCAAAGGCCTGTTCTTCGCCGTACCTCTTTTGGGCATATGACGGGGAGCGGTCAAAGGACGACGCCAGGTTCTCGGAAATGATGGGAATTCCGGTTGACCTGACCGAAAAAAAACCATGTGCAAAAAGTCACAGCGGTAAATCGAACGAAAATCCAATAAACGTAGAAAAGATATGACCGGCAGCGTCAGGTCGTATTTTTATGATTGAAATGTTGCACACCCTATGACTTTGTCTGATGACTATGGTTGCAAGTATTATTGTGGGCTGAAAAATTATCTACTTTGTTGGCACGAAAAATATTTTGAATTAAATTTTCGGGGCTTATGGACGCACTGAGTTCATTGAATCCATTGGAATATAATTTGCTTTATCGCCAATGACAGTATTTTGTCAGTATTTGCATGTCAGGTCTTGTTTATCTATTCGTTTGAGGATTCTTTTGTGAATCAAATCAGCCTTTTGCTAAAAATACTCGATCTTGTACGGAGCAAGGTTCATCGCGAGCTCCCCCTGCAGCAACTGGTGCTGTTTCTGACCGTTGTCGAAAATCCCGGAATCACCATGCCCGAACTGGTTGAAAGGCTCGACATGCCCCAGGGGACGGTGAGTCGCAACGTCAAGGCTCTCTCCCATTATGTCGTCTGGCAGGACGGCGTTGCCGTCCCCCACGGCCGCAACCTGTTGCGCACCCGCCCGGATGAAGGGAACCGCCACATCCTGGCGGTCTATCCCACTGGACGGGGCGAAGCCCTCTCCCAGGAAATCGCCCGGGGCCTCCAGGCCGGGGATAAAACCGGTGAAGCCAGGGAGTGCGGCCGGCCGGCCATCGACGAGGGACAGTGGCGCAACCGCTATTGGCTGAATCAGGCGGTGCGCGAGTTTTAACGGTGACCGCAACTATTCGGTATCGAATTTCGGTTTTTCAATAGAGCCAGGGTGGAAGGCAAGCCGGGGCGCTACCAGTCAGGAGATTGATCGCGATGGGCAGACAAGTCATTCCGGAATGCAACAGGGGAGACCGTCGAGGAAAGACTTTCGAGGCGGGAACTTCCCGGTGTCATGGAAAATATTCAATTGAAGATAGGGAGAGTTCTATGAATGGTCTGCAGGGGAGGATGTCCGGTTTGAGCGGTCTGTTTCGATGGGCGATGGTAGCCGTGGTCGGGATGGTGTTTCTTGGGGTCTGCGCAGAAAGCGCCCGGGCCGCCGTCGCGGTCACCAACCAGTTCAGTGCGACGCCCTGCGCGATAGGCACCGGCAACATGACCTGCACCAACCCGACAATCGGTGCTGGCGTCAACCGTGTCCTGGTTCTGGTCGTAACCGGTGAAGGCTCGGGCAATCACAACCCGGCCAATACCTCGGCAACCTACGGTGCCGCAACCTTCACGGAAGTTCAGAACAGCTATGGGAACAACGACAACCGTCGCTATACCTGGATGGGTTACATCGATGAGAGTCAGATCGCCGCGAATGCCGGATCGAACATAGGCATGACGGTGACTTCTTCTGTGGCTTTCGCAGGTACGGAGGCCTACTACGCGGTCTATGCCGGAGTCGATCAGATTGCACCGGTCTCCGGTTCGGTCAAGGCCGATTCCCCCAATACCACGACGGCGGTCAGCATGGGCCCGATTACCACGGTCCTCGACGGTGTCGCCATCTACGCACTTTCGACCAATGTCACTGGCGCCAACACGCCGGTTCCGACCAACTACATTGAACACGTCGACCAGAATGATGCCAGTGGCAACTACATGTCGACCATCGGTTCACGGTTGGCACTGCCAGGTACCTCGGAAACGCTGACCGCGACCGCACAGAATGCCCGCTGGACGGGGGCCTTCATGGCGCTCGCACCGCTTTCGTGCGCCGACACCAACGGTTCAGCCGTTGCCCTGACCGCTCCGACCAGTGGCGCCACGGTCTCCGGTTCGATCTCCATTGCTACCAGCCTGAACAATGCCTCCAACGTCGAATACAGCATCGACGGAGGCGCCTGGATTTCCGACCTCACTCTGTGGAATTCCGCCAACACCCACCCGGCCAGCACCACCGCGCCGGTGGCTGGCGTCACCGTTGATGTCCGCGCCATCGAAGACGAGTGCGGCGGTTATGTTACCGATTCAATCACCGTTACCGTTGACAATACCTGCTCCGAATCGACCCAGTCCTCGATTATCTGGGACGGCACTAACACCGCAGCCGGTGATTTCATCGGCGCGTCTTTTGTGACTGCGACCGATGTCAATACTCTGGAGTATCTGGTGACGGAAGGGAGCGGGCCGGGCACGCCGTTTGAAGAACTTGAGTATTTTGATACCGCCGATGACGTCTGTGACTACTCCAACTGGACGGCTAGTAGTGCCCCAACGGCTAATTGCGGTGGTCCTTTTGATGCCGGTACTGCTGGTGGTCCGCTCTATGTATTCAACTCAGGTCAATCGACCAATGGTGATGGCACCCTGACCGGTTCAGCGGGCACTGGCCCGACCTCACTGCACAGTGGTACATCGCCTCCGGGCGGGTTCCTGTTCATCGAATCGTCAGGGACCGGTCCTTACAACGCGACCTTCACCCGCAACGCTGCGTTTGATGCTGGCACCTACGAGCCGAATATCTCCTACGCCTTCGAAGGCTGGGGCGGCAACCTCATCAGTCTGGCCTTTGAGGTCAACGATGGTAGCGGCTGGACGACGGAATGGATTCTGAATGGTGCGGATGCCAATGCGGATGGTACCTGGCAGACCGCTGATATTAATCTCAACAACGGAAGCATCAGCATCGACGGCGGGGCCTATGTTTCGACCACGACCGTCGGCGGCACCGGTACCGCCTACACCAGCGGCAGCCTGCAGATGCGGTTTGTGTTTAATACAAACAGCTTTGCCGGCGACTATGCCCTGGATACCATCCGCGTTTATGGAAACGCCCGCGCGACCGAGACGACCGTTATCCCCTGGACCAACGATCCGATTTCCGCCTCTGGCGTGCTGACCGACGGCAACACCTATAATCTCTACGCTCGCGGCCTCGATACCGAGTGCGGCGTCGCCTACTACGGCGACAGCGTCGCCCAGAGCGTTTCGCCTGGAACCTCGCAGCTCTTCACCTGGAGCGCCTGCACCGAAACCGCCACCCTGACCCTGAATCCGATCACCGATCCGATCACCGGCAACGTCTCGGTTACGGCCTCTGGAAGTGCGACGGGCATCCAGGTCGGTATTGTCCCGGCACCGACCAACGCCAGCGGCTGGATCTACACCCCGGCCCAGGATGACAACACCACCACCGTCAGCTTCTACGCCACCGGCACCGGTACCTGCGGCCCCCTCACCGATTCACAGCTCAATGTCAGCACCAACACCATGGTCGCGCCGACTGTTACGGCCTTCTCGATTCCGGCGACGGTCATCGATACCGCGGCGCCGCTGGAGATTCCGGTTAACACCTTCACGGCATCGGACAACGTCGGCGTGACCGGCTACATGATCACCGAAAGCGCCACGGCCCCCACCGCCGGCGACGCAGGTTGGAGCGGCGCCGCTCCGGCCGTCTACACCGTCGGAAGCTACAACACCTACACCCTTTACGCCTGGGCCAAGGACGCGGCGGGGAACGTATCGCTTTCCGCCACGGCGAGCACCACCGTGTCGAACTGTGTTGAAGCAGGTACGGTCAGCGTCTCCATCAGTCCCGATCCCGATCCGGCCGACATTACCGGTGCAACTTCGGTTGCCGCGATCCTGGCCAACGGAGCGAGCAACGGCATGGTGCGCTGGCGGAATAATGGTGGCCTGTGGACCACCTGGGCACCCTCCGGCGCAACCTTTACCCCCATTTCCTCGCGTTTTGGCACCATTGATTTCGAAGCCATGGCCGACGGCTCCTGTGGGGCCAGCAGCCCGGTTTATTCGACAATCCTGCCCCGTACTTATGATACCCGCGTTGATGCGCTGGAGCCGCTCACCTATACCGCTGCTCAGAACGGCTTGACCGGTATTCGTGTCCATATGGGCTACCACAACGACAAGAACAGCACCGGGACCTTCCTGGTGGAGTACAAGCTCGCCTCCGAGCCGACCACCTGGACGACCCCGCCCAACATGCCGACCGCCGATGGCGGCGCCGGCGATACCGACGGCACCAGGGATGAAGAGGTCTTCGTCGATTTGTCCGGCCTGACCAGCAGTGAAACCTACGACATCCGTATGACCTTTGCCGATGCAACCGACGGTCTGATCGGTGCGGCTGTCTATAATGTTCAGGTCACACTGGTCTCCTGGGCCGACAACCCGCTGCTGCACAACAGCAACCGCTTTGTCGGCACCACCAAGCACACCGGCAACTGGGGCAAACCCGGCGATTATGCCGGCGCCATTCTGTGCAGCACCTGCCACGGAAAAAATACCGGTAACGTCAAACGCGTCAAGGCGACCATCAGCTTCCCCGACGGCTCGGTCATGCCGGGCGGCGGCGTCAGCTCGGCGGTCAGCCTTCTGACCGTGGAAGACGGCAGCAGCGACTTCGGTGACGACAGCACGGCGCCGCGCGCCAGTTCCAACCGTGTCTGCGAAGTCTGTCACACCTACGACGCTTCTCAAACCGTCGGCGTCAAGCAACATGCCGCTGACCAGTCCGTTGCTGCCGGTCACTACGACAATAGCGACTGTATCAAATGTCACCAGCACGGCAACGGCTTCAAGGCCGACTGTACCAGCTGCCACGGCAATCCGCCGCTGGTTGCAAGTGACCTGACCGCCACGCTCGATCTGACCAACACGACCGGCAGCGCCACCGCCGGCAAGCACGACTATCACGTCGTGACCAAGGGCTACACCTGCAACACCTGCCACACCGGCTGGGAGACTAGCGGTGAAATGCCCAAGGGGGGCAACCTCAACCTCGGCTTCAACATTACCCTCGGCACCACCACCGACAGCACCGGGGCTTACGACGGCCGCAGCACAGGCGGTGGCTACAACGCAGCAGTAGGCACCAGCGTCACCGCCGGCAACGGCCTGAGCTGTTCGGCCATCTACTGTCACGGCACCGCCACTCCGGCCTGGACCGACGCCGGCACCGCCGCCTGCGGCAGCTGCCACGGCGACACCAACGGCATGCCTTCTGCCGTAGCTGGTGATGGCGACCTCTCGGGCGCAAACAGCGGCAGCCAGGTCGGCAAGCACCCCGAGCATGTGGTCAGCGCCGGTCTGGCCTGCACCACCTGCCATAAAGATCTGGGTTTCGGCACGCCGGACCACGTCAACGGCACGGTCGACATCTGGTTCGATACCGCCGTGGCCGGCGCCAGCGCCACCTACAACAACGCGACCAACACCTGCAGCAACCTCAGTTGTCACATCAGCAAGGTCTGGGATACCGCCACACCGGCCTCCTGTGACATGTGTCACGGCTACCCGCCGCTGACCGATGGCAGCGCCAGCGATCTGCACGTCGCCGGGGCGACCCCGGTGGACCACAGTGGTGTCAATATGACCACCAAGCATGATGAATGTAACCTCTGTCACGGCTACAGCCAGGCCAACGGCGCCACCGACAACACCGGCAATGGCGGCGACCTGTACCAGGTCAGCTACCATCGTGACGGCAATATCGAGATGAACGGCATCTCGGCACCGGATAACGCCCAGAGCGCCCAATATGACCAGGCTACCTTCGGCTGTGCCAAGGCCTGTCATGCCAATGACGCCGCCCACCAGCTCTCCAATTCGGCGCTGACCGTGGTCACCCACGAGTACGGCAGCGGCTCCTGTACCGGTTGCCATGATGGCACCGGCACCGGCGCCACCCTGGTCAACGACAACAGCGCCCATGCCCTGGCATCCACCGGCCTGCAGTGCGAAGAATGTCACGGCAGCCATGGCGGCGGCACCATCGAGATCCCCAACAACCCGGCGGTCGGCATCAACTACACCGCCAACGGTGAAACCGGCATCGCCCTGGGGGTCGCCGGTACCGCCCCGGGCGCCACCGAAGCCGAAATCTGCTGGAACTGCCATGGCGCAACCTACAGTGAATTTGGTGTGAACAACAAAGCCAACACCGGCAGCATGGCTTACAACTACGGCACGTTGAACCAATCGAACTGGGTCGGGGCCACCTGGACCAGCGGTACGACCAAATTCGGCTACAAGACAGGTCCCATTCAGTCGACCCACTCGGTCAATCCGGCTGCGACGGGTCCGGGTATGGATGCCGTTGGAGCCATTCGCTGTTCCTACTGCCACGATGTCCACAATCTGAATCTGGCCACCGGCGACACCCTGAGCGGTGCGCCCTACCTGCGCGGCACCTGGCTGGGCAACCCCTACCGCGAGGACGGGGCGCCGCAGAGCGGGGACACCTGGACTGGGCAAAATCTTTATGGCGCCGTGCCACGTGGCGGCACCACCTATACTGGGCTGGGAGGGTATCAGATCGATCAGAACAACGGCAATCCGACCACCGGCTGGACCGCCAACACCTCGGCCGGCTTGTGCGAGCTCTGTCACGGCAACGGTGACGGCAACTTCACCGCCGCCGAAATCGACAGCCTCAACCAGTTCGGCACCGCCAGCACCGACTGGGTTGGCACCAACGGACACTCGGCCGCGGTCCTCGGCGGTGGTGATTCCGTCGCGGCGAATATCTTCTCCGTGGCCGACCGTAACAGTACGGCCCCGACTTTCAGCACGAACAATGGTACCAGCGCCGGAAATCCGGCCATGGGCAACCAGCAGAACCTGGATTATAACGGTGAAGTTTACAGCTTCCGCAGTAGTACGCAGGAGCCGGATGGCTGGAACCTCAACCCGAGAATTACCAACCGACGTGCCCATGCAGCGTATAATTGGGGACACTACTGTCCGGTTAATAGCCGAATAAATTCAGCTGGTTATAATCTTGGGTGTCTGGAATCTGCTTGAGCGCTTCCGCAACCAACGATGAAATGGGCTTTTTCTCGAACAGATTGACCTCCAGGATCTGCAAAAAAGTGTAGAGAGTACATTTGATGCTAAGCTGCCTTTTAGCGATCGCCACAAGTAGATATATGCAAAGAGCTACCCATATCTGGCTCTTGACCGCATTGATAGAAGTCCCGTAGAACGCTTTTATTCGTAGATGCTGTTTGATCCACTTGAAGAATAGCTCCACTTGCCAGCGCTGTTTATAGATGTCTGCAACCGTTGTGGCTCCAATTTCAAAGTGGTTGGTGAGGAATACAAGCCGCTTGTTTCGCTCTTTATCAACATAACTGACCCGGCGCAATCTCTCCGGGTAACCCTTTTTCGATTTCTGGGTGACCAAGGCAATCACTTGGTCGGCTCGGACGCCGGCCTCCTTGTCCTTGGGCAAAGAGTACAACCGCTGGTAGCGTAGGTTGTCCTTGGCCCGCACCACGAAGAAGGCGCCCTGTCGGTGAATGGCATAGAGCCGGGCAAAATCTACGTAGCCGCGGTCCATCGTGTAGATGGCCTCTTCGGTGACGGGCATTTCGTCAAGCATCTTGACGTCATGTACTTTGCCGGTTGTCACGGCCACAAACGTGGGGATGATGCCGCGCAAGTCAATGAGCGTGTGCATCTTGACCGCTGCCTTGGTCGTGCGAAACTCGGCCCACGGAAACAGGGTGAGGCAGAGGTCAATGGTCGTCGAGTCAAAGGCGAACAGTGGCTGCTTCAACTCGATGGCCAAGGGCTCATCCCGGTACAGCTGCTGTGCCATGCCGATCAGGACTTGGCCGAAATCCTGAAAAATGCGCCAATCCCGGCGCTCGTTGGCGTCGGCAAGGGTGGAGCGGGAGACAGCGCCACGAAATCCGATGTGGTAGAGCTTCTCCCGATGAGAGTTCAGGCACGTTTCGATATCCCTCAAGCTCTCGCGACCCGATAGCTGGGCATAAGCCAGGCACAGGAACTGGTCAAATGCAGTAAAGCTTTTGGCCCGGTACTCGCCGCGATACCGTCGGGCACAGAGGTTGAACTCGTGACGCGGGAGAAACTGAAGTAGCTGTCTGAAAACGGTCTGGCCAGCGTTCATGGATGCCCTCCTGAAGTGTCAGGAAGATATCACTCGCGGGCGGGGTGAAGCGATTTCAAATCGAGAAAAGAACAGTTGAGCCAAAGTACTATAATTTTCAGTAGGTTATCGACGTACATTCAAAGTTAACCGGACAGTAGTGAATTGGGGAGCAAATACCAATAATGCACTGGACAGCAACTACCACAACTTCAGCTGTTCCAAATGTCACAACCCGCACGCTTCACGTTTGCCGCGCCTGATGATCACCAACTGTCTCGACACCAAGCACAACACCTGGGACAATCAGGCAGGTGTGGGTTCGATTCCGAGTACAACGACCCGGAATGCCGATGGCGGGGCCTACCCCAGTGTAGATAATGCTCTTGTGACCTTCTCGCAGGCCACCTCGGCGCAAAACTGCCACCGCGTTAAAGATCCGGCCTTTAGCCAATCGCGCGGCGCAGGTTGGAACAACGTCACCCCCTGGTAGTATTGAACCGGGATACGTCCTTTCGCTGGACGTGTCCCACCTTGAAGAAAGAGTCAGACATGAAGCGTTATCTAAAACCGAAAGTGGTGGGCAGCAGCATCGTTCATCCCTGCTGACGTAAGTTGAAAGGGCCGGATCACTCCGGCCCTTTCTTTTACGCCCCTTTGAAGATATCCTGTTGTAGTTCGCCTGAATTTTTTGACCAAGGAATGATCTGGATGATACGTATTCTCGTCGTGCTGCTATTCGGCCTTTTTGTGTTCGCCTGCACTCAGGAGAAGACTCCCGAACCTGTTCCGCAAAATTCTGTGAAAACTGCCCAGGTTCAGACCTTGAATCTGCTCTCTGACCCAATAGAGTTGCAGCGTTTTGAGTGGACGCCCCAGGTGCTGATCGCCTGGCGGAGTTTTGCGGACAGCAAACCGACCCTGCTGCTGCTGAGCAACGATCCGCTTCTTCAGCCTGTCCCTGAGGCGTTACGAGCCGAAGTGGCCGAAAAGCTCAAAGAGGCAGATCTCGACCTGCTTGCAGAGTGCGGGTCGATGCGCCGTGCTGATCCGTTGCTGCTGCGCGACATGACCCTCGATGCCGCCTTGCGTGCCGGATATTTTGCGCGGGTGGTGTGGGCGATTCCCCAGTTGGAGGGGGGAGCGCAGGTGGACGCCAAAGCCCTTGGCCTGCAACTGTCAGACGCTGGACTTGCGACTCCTGACGAAGCGGCGAGCCTGCACCAGGTCGGGCCGCTGGTTGAAGGGCGACTGCGGGACACGCCGTTCACCGTCGGGTCACTGTCGGCGCTTCAAACTCTCAACGGGCCGGTGGTAGTGCATATCGATCCGAGCTATTATGAGAAGCTCTACAGAAACGAAATCAGAACCCCGCTCCTGCCGCTGGTGAAGACAAGCCTGGAGCAGCTCAAGGCCCTGCAATTCAAATCCCTGGGACTCTCCTATGCCGATGCCAATCTGGATATGCGCTTTGCCCTCGATGGCCGTTACCTGGGTGACTTTTTGGCGATGATGATTGCTGATCCGCAAAAGCTGGGAGAAGAACTCCCCGAGATCTGGAAGGGGCAGGCGGAAATCCTCTACCTTAAGAATTTTATGCAAAAAGAGAAGATTGCACAGATCACCAAACAGATGGTCACCACCGAGCCCAATTCGGCATGGGTCAGGTTCACCCTTTTCCGTGCCGCGCAAGAAAGCGATGAGGGTGAAACGGCGCTTCAGGCTCTGGCGGAAGCGGTGCGGCTTGATCCGGTGTATGCGCTGGAATACGAAAATCTTGCCGAACAGGCCTACGACAAAGGTCGGCCGGATGCTGCCCTGCAGATGCTTCAACTGGCCACCGAGACTTTCCCCGACAATCCGCTCATCCGTCTGAAAATCGCCCAGCTTTCCAGCGAACTCGGCGACCGTAAGACGGCTCTGCACCTGGTCGCTCAGCTGCAAAGACTCCCCTGGTCGCCGGTCTATTATCCGGAGATGCCTGATTATCTGAAAGGGTTCGCCGCCCATCTTGAGGGGAAAAAGCCGGCTGTTTCGCCGTGATTTCCAAATCAAAACGTCGCGGGTGCCTTGCCTACTCAAAGGACCGACGGTTAAACAAAAGAGGAGACCGCCTTGGCGGTCTCCTCTTTTGTTTTCTCTCCTCTACTCCACATTTATTTGTAGACCTCGCGGCGATTGCCGATCCTAACTACGAGGACGCATAAACTGGTGCCTTGTATCTCGCAGATGATCCGGCAGTTACCAACACGGTAACGCCAGAGTCTTCCCAGATTGCCGGACAGTGTTTTTTTCCAGTCCCTCGGGGGGACAGCCTTATTCGTAATCCTCTTCTCGTTGGTGCCGTACCGCTAAAATGGTCACCGTCCGCTCGTCTTCGATCTCAAAGAGTGCGACATAGCCGCCGGCACCGAAAGAGAGGACCATTACGCGAAGAAACGGGTTTTCAGGGGACACCTTGCGACAGGTGAAGGGGAAGTCCTGCAGGAGATCCATCCCTTTCTTGATCGTCGCCAGCGCCCGTCGAGCCGCTTCCTGGTCTTTTATTACCAGAAAGCCGTACAGCCGCAGGAGGTCCTCTTTTGCGGCCTTTGTGTAACGAACACGATAACTCACCGGCGCGTCCTGCTGTCTGACTTGACCAGCAGCGCCTCCATTTCACTCAAGACCTCATCCGCGGCGAAATATTCACCTGTCTTGCGAGCTTCATCGCGAGACGCCAATCCTCGAGCGATAAACTCCTGCCGGGACTTCCTCGATTGGATGCTTGCGCGCAGAGCTTGCTCCATAAAGCTGGACAAGGTTTCCCCCTGATGCAAAACGCTTTCGGCGTCCTGGCGTAATTCGGGGTCAACCCGAAGTGATGGCAGGGATGCTGTCTTCATGTTTGCCTCCTTGCGTTGCATTTGCAACACATTCTACCGGCGTGAACTCCTGGTGGCAAGTCGATTGTCATTTTTTGGGGATTGGGAGGTGCGATGGTTCAAGGGTGCTTCAATCGACACCGATCCCCATCCCCATCCCTCGAAATTTTCCGGCCAATTCGTTCCGGGCTTCGTCCTCTCCATGCACCAGGCGGATCTGGGACGGTTTGATGCGCATCCCTTTGACGAAGTTGAGGAGGTTCTGCTGGTCGGCGTGGGCCGAGAAACCGCTGAGGGTGTGGATGCGGGCGCGGATGTCCACCCGCTCTCCGTCGAGGCGCACGTACCCTCCTTGCGGCCCGTACTGCTGAATCTCCCGTCCCGGGGTGCCGGAAGCCTGATAGCCGCAGAAGAGGACGTCGGTGCGGGCATCGCCGAGGAGGGCGCGCAGGTAGTTGACGATGCGGCCGCCGCTGCACATGCCGGAGGCGGCGATGACGACGCAGGGGCGACCCTTGCGTTTCAGATAGTCGACGACCTGCAGGTGGTCCTGGTGACTGTCGACGGTGGTGAGCTGCTCGAAACTTAAAGGGTGGCGTCCGGAGCGCAGCTTCTTCTGCGCCTCGGCATCCCAGTAGGGGCGTAAGCCGCGGTAGAGATCATTGAAGCGGCCGGCCAAGGGCGAGTCGACGATGATTTCCAGCTCTTCCCAGGGGAGGCCGGCGGCGGCGAAGCGCTTGCGGTTGCGGTGGATGATCTCTTCGATTTCGTAAAGAAGCTCCTGGGTGCGGCCGATGGAGAAGGCCGGCACCAGGATGGCGCCCAGGTCGGTCAGTGCCCGTTCGATGACCTGGCGCAACTGCTCGCGACGCTCACGGCGCCCCTCGTGGAGACGGTCGCCGTAGGTGCTCTCCAGAACCAGCAGATCGGCGCGGTAGGGGGCTTTTGGGGCCGGCAGCAGCGGCGCATAGGGGGCGCCGAGGTCGCCGGAGAAGACGATGCGTTTTTTTCCCGTGGACGTTTCGGCATCGCACTCGATAAAGGCCGAGCCGAGGATGTGTCCGGCCGGTTGCAGTCGAATCTTCAGGTCGGCCTTTCCCGGCAGTTGTTGCCACGCCCCGTAGGGGAGGGGACGAAGCTGCTTTTTTATTTTTCGCAGCAATTGATCGATGAGCGGCTGCTGGCGGGTGATGCCGAGGCGGATGGCGTCCTCGAGAATCTCCGGGAGGAGGAGCGCCGAAGGCTCGCTGCAGTAGATCGGCCCGTCGAAGCCGACGGCGAGGAGGTAGGGGATCCGGCCGCAGTGGTCGATGTGCACATGGGTCAGGACCAGGGCGCGCAGTTGGGCGACGGGGAAATCGATTTCAGGGGAGCCGGCATCGTCCCCCTGCGGCAACCCGCAGTCGATGAGGAGCCCCGAGCCGTCGGCGAGGCGCAGTTCGTGGCAGGAGCCGGTGACCTGAGTGCGGCCTCCGTGGTGGATGATCGGTATTTGATTCATAGAACCCCCTCCTTCAAGAGGGGCCTATTGTTAATATATTTTCACCATCATCGCAAGCGATGTTTTTCCAGAAGTGTGTCCTGAAGGTCCAAGACAAGATTTTCGTCGCGTCGTCGCGTGAAACAAGCCTTTAATTGGCCCTGTTGTAGGGATACCCCTTGCGGGTATCCTGTCCGGGGAATCGGTGTCAAATTAAATACAATCGGGCATCCGGAAGGGGTGCCCCTACAACGTCGAAGACCTGACCCAACCCTTGCCTCACGCGACGCCGCAACGACGCAAGGTTTTTTAAAGTCTTGCCCGCAAATTGCTAACCGGACAGTCCTGAGGTCTTTCAAAAAAGCAAAAGGCCGGTGAAGAGGAAGTCCTCACCGGCCTTTTGCTTTTTGCGGTCTCAGTTGTTACTTGACGCGGATGCCGATGTCGTCACCCAGGGAGGAGACGGAAAAAATCGGCGTTTCCATGATCCCGTTAGGGCCGGCCGAGAAGACAAAGGCCGGGTTTGTGTTGTCCGTCGCGAAGTTGTTGGCGGCGACAATGTAGGCATTCCCCCAGGGGTCGGCGGTGACGACGGGGATATAGGGGCCCTTGAACATCTTGGCGTTATAGCATCCTTCGTCATCGATCATCAGAACGTCGCTGAAATTCATGACGTTGGTGGTCTGAAAGGCCATGTCGGTAAGTCCGCCCGGGAGACTCCCTTCCCCGCGCAGGAGCTCGGTGTTTTCTGCGCAACCCGCCCCGGAGAGATTCGGCCAGACGCCGAGGTCCTTGCGGAAGGTGAGCATGGCCGAGCTGATCGACTTGCAGTCGGCTTCGGCGCGGGCGACCTTGGCCTGGTCAATCTGGCTGAAGACCATGGGGACCAGAACCCCGGCCAGAATGGCGAGGATGGCGGCAATGACGATGACTTCGATGAGGGTGAAGCCGTCCTGGCTCTTGAGTTTCATGTTCTGCCTCCTGTGAATGGTTGTATTCGTATTGATAGGGAAGATAGCGCTCTGAATCAGATCCTCTCCTTAAACGTACGGGATGTACGAAACGGCCGCGATGGAGAAGGTTTTTTTTGACCGTCGCCTCCTGATTTTAATGGCCGTCGCGTCAATCTGCCGACGACGATCTATGCTTGTGCAAGTCCCGCGCCCAAAGTCTGAAGAGGAGAAAAGGCGCTGCCGTCGTTTTTTCCCGGAGGGAGGTTCGGGATGGTCTGTATTTTGCAAAATTCAGCCAAGTCTTAGGAATTGTAAACATTTTCCGGTATTCTGCGGTCAAAGGACGGAGAGGGCCGGTTGAATGGCTGAATAATTGACAGGAGTACGACTCGATAACCTGAAAAAGGGAGGAAGACCATGCAGAAGTACATGAAGCCGAAGGTCGTGGGGAGCAGCAACGTTCACCCCTGCTGAACCGCAAAAAAGAGAAGGGCCGGGAGATTTTCCCGGCCCTTCTCTTTTTTCAGCAGTTTCTACAAAAGAAGACGAATCGTTCTGAACCCTCCTCCCGCCCTCCCATCGAAGACCCAAATCCCGTCACCCTTTGGTGTCTCCGTGTCCTGCAAGCTAAACCTTCCGGCTTTTTGTTGCGATCTGTCAAAGAACTCATGCCGGCATGAAGGCCTGTCAAAATCCCGACACGGCGTTGCTCCCCCCTTTTCAGCGCAGCAGCAGGGCGAGGACGCCTCCCAGCACGGCGATGACGATGGCCGCCACCAGCACCTTCCCTCCTTTTTTAACCTCCTCCGCTTCGTCCTCCTCGATCTGACCGATCACCGGATAACGCTCGATGACCGCCCGCACGTGCGGGGCGTCCTGCAACTCCTCCGTCAGATCGGCGCCGGCGCGGTGCATCCCCTGGTGATCCCCTTTTTGCCACAGAGGGCTGGAGGTGAAGTCGTAGACGTTGCCGTTGACCGCCACGCAGGCCTTGCGCCCCTCCTGTCCGTCGCACTTTGCCAGTTCTTCGAGTGTCATTGTTTCCTCCGCGGTGTCTGCCGGGTTTAAGAATTTCGGTCGCCGCTTTTTCCGCGCCGATTATGACAAAGACTCCTCTCGCCCGTCAATGGACCATTTGCCGGCAGGGGAAAGGTCGGGGCCTGGACCTGTCAATTTTTCGCCCCTTGCGTCAAATGGCAGGAATCCATGACTGAAGACTTCTGACCCTCCGGGAAGGGCACCCTGGTGTCGAATTAGAGCCCTTCCCTCGGCATGGGGGCGGTGGACCCTGTGAAATTGCGGGATGGACTAATGGGTAAATATCCAGTGAACGGTAAAGTTAATTAGATAGGGATAAACACTCTGGAGGATCGCCATGTCTATATTCCTTGGCTTTGTTTTTGCACGTCATAAGCCCTGTGTATCCGAAGAGATATATTGTTTTTTGAATGATTAGAGGTTGGCATTGATCCTGGAGGGCAGGTCGTTGTTTCAAGTCCGTTGGAAGATTTTATATGTTAAATCTCCGAGGTTCACTTTCGGTATTCTCTAAGTGGACAATTTTTGTTTTTGAGATATGCTTACAACTTGAGTTTCATTCCGTACATTCGCTCCCAGACATTAAGTAGCAATCATTCAATTAAACTGTTAACCATTTTATCAATCTGTTAACGCGGCCCTTCCCTCAATCCCGAGGTTCGGGTCATTCCAACAAAGAAGAAGGAGGAGTAACATGAAGGGTTTTACAAGACTTCTGGTAACAGCCATGCTGTTTGCCACCGTGGGTCTGTTCGGTTGCGCCGATGATGGATCGGACGGCGTCGCCGGCGTGGCCGGCGCCTCTGCCTACGAGATCGCCGTCGCCAACGGCTTCACCGGCACCGAAGCAGAATGGCTGGCGACCGCCAACGCCAATGCAACCTTCCCGGTCGAAGCTTGCGGCACCTGCCACGCTGATGGAAAATCGGTTGGCGTCGATGTAATGCACGCCTCTTCCAGCACCGGCGACATTGCCGTCAGCAACATCGTAATTGACGACACGACCGCTAATCTGGTCGTCACCTTCAACGTCAAGATCGATGGCGCCAATAAAACGGGATACTATGATTTCGTCGCCTCCGATTATCGTTTGACGGATGTCGCCGGCGCCATGACCCGCCTCGACCTGTCGACCGACGACGGTATCACCGTCGGACTGGTCGCTGGGACCAACGGCAATTACACCCTCACCCTGCCGGGAATCGGCAGCCTCGGGACGCCCCTTGCCGCCTCGCGTTACCTGATTCGGTTGTATAACCAGGCTGATTCGGCGCTCGCCTCAGCAGACCGCCCGGCCGGCTATCGCGCCATGGTGCTGTTTGACTATCCGGTTGCTCCGATCACCGACGCACTCGGTAGTACTTCCACCTCCTGCGCCGATTGCCACGGCTCCTTCGGTAATGGCTTCCATTACGGGTATCCGTCCTACGGCGGCAAGACCTGCACCGTCTGTCATGATGCGACAGTAAATGGTTCTGTTACTCCGGTAGTAAACAACTACCCTTGGTTGGGGGAAATGGTTCACGGCATCCACAGCTCGGCCAATATGCCGGCTGGTCAGTTCGCCCTTCTTCGCAAAGACGGGACACCTCGCGGCGACATTTACGCCATCGCCTTCCCGTCCTACATGAACAACTGCAGCATCTGTCACGAAACCGGAACTCCTCTGGCTACCGTGATTGCCGAACCGATGAGCTACGACCTCTGCGTCAGCTGTCATGGCGACATGACCGGTTTTGCCCACCTCCCCGTAGCTCCTGATCACTCGGGCTTTACGACCGCCACCAACTGTTTACTCTGTCATGACGGCACGACGGTCCCCGATACAGCGGCGGGCTTCCACAATGGTCTCACCACCGAGCGTGCCGGTCTCCTCTGGGACGGCTATGATGCTTCGGTCACCCAGGGTGCCCGCGTCAACCATCAGATTACCGGTGTCGTCCGCACCGGCGACGATCTCGCCATCACCTGGGGCGCAACCGTTGACGGCGTTGCAGTCGATCCTTGCAACACTACCGCCACCGTGGATGCCCCGACCTTCAACGCCGGTTACAGCGTCCTTAAAGCCTTCTTCACCGGCGACGATCCGGCCAATGCCGACAACGGCGCGACTTCACCCGGCCAGCCGAACAGCACCAATCTGGACTTCACCGCCGTCACGGGGAACACCGCCTGCGTGGGCAATGAAGCCACGACCACCATTACTCTGACTGCCGCTGAAGCCGCACTGACGGGTACTGCCAGAGTCGCCCTGCAGGGCAAGCCGAACCTGTTCTTTGAGCCGGCTTCCATGACCACCGGCACCACCATCCAGGTTCGCGCCAAGTCTCCGATCTATGACTTTGCTGCGGCCGACGGCACAGCCGCAGCGGCTCGTCGTTCCATTACCGACACCAGCCTCTGCCTCAACTGCCACGTCGGTTCCCTCTACCAGCACGGCGGCAACCGCGTTGACAACGTCGAACTGTGCGTCATGTGCCACAACGAAGCGTCCAGCGAGCAGAATGTCCGTGAAGGCTACGGCGTCGATGCTTCCGAAGCCTATGACGGCAAGTCTGGCCAGACCTACGGCTTCAAGTCGATGCTCCATGCTTTCCACGCCTCCGGCGAAGCTACCAAGCCGATCGTCGTCTACCGGACCCGCGGCATCTACGCTTTTGCCCCGACCCGCGACATGCTCCCCAACTGGCCCGGCGAAGGATCGCAGGCAATCTTCGGTTCCGACGATGGCACCGGAGCCCCGGTCATGCAGACCCATAACTTCGCCACTGCCCACTATCCGCGCAACCTGAATGACTGCTCCGCCTGCCACACCTCGTCATTCTCGGCGGTGCCTGACCAGACCAAGGCCATTGCCACCACCGTCTATGCCGGTGCAGCACCTTGGGACAACCAGCTCGACGATGCACTCCAGGGTCCGGCTGCCGCTGCCTGCCTGAACTGCCACCAGTCGGCCGCTGCCATGTCCCACGCCTACAAGGAAGGTTGGTTCCCGACCTACTTTGAAAACGGGCGTCAGACCATTCTCGACGCAGCAAAGTAAGCAGCAACTGACCACTGTTTTATAATCGTCAGCTTATGGCGGAGGAGATTATCTCCTCCGCCATTTTTTTGTTCTAACTCTTCTTTCAAGTGTTGTCATCCCTGTGGGGCTGTATCAAGGATCCGGTTGTTCGATCAGACAGGAGCATGAGTTCCTGATAGAGTCATTCAGGAATGGCGGTTAGCTGATCGGTCTATTGTCTCGAATGACAGGAAAAATCTTCTGTGGTGGGGCGGTCTGATGCAAAATGATAACTAGGGAACCTTAACCATTCGGCTGATTTCTCCGTACAGCAATAGCGCTTTATCGGGATCGATCCGTTCGAGGGCGGCCAGTTCTCCTCTGGCCGCAGAGAGATTGCCGACAAGCAGATAGGCCATGCCGAGGTTGTAGCGGACATTCGGTCGATTGGGAAACCGCTGCCGAATCCGTTCCAGATGCTCGACCGCTTCGCGCGGTTGATTCGTGTAGATCAGGGCAATAGCCAGATTTGCCTCGGCGTCCGTCAGTTCCGGATCAAGACGAACCGCCTGTCGTAGAGGCTGGAGAGCTTCTTGGTAGTGTCCGACCATGAGGTGGGCCAGGCCGAGATTGTGCCAGATCTCGGCATTTTCAGGATCGAGCTTGACGGCCTGCTGCAAGGGCGGAAGAGCCGCTTGTGCTTTGTCGGCACCGATCAGTGCGGTCCCGAGATTATACCAGGGCCTCCATTTCGCCGGCGACTTCCGTGTGGCGTCCGTCCAGAGGCTCACTTCGCTTCGCCACACCCGGTTGCGCTCCCAGGTGGCAACGGTCAGGAGGGCAATGGCCAGAAAAGCCGCCGGCAGTATAAGCCGGGCAACGAACAGGGCCGGAGCTTTCCTCGCCAGGAGGACAATGAGAACGGCAAGGGCTATAAAAAGGCCGATGGATGGCAGGTACAGACGATGCTCGAAGATGACGTCGGCGAGGGGCACAAGCCCAGATTCCACGGAAAGAGTCAGGAAAAACCAGACGATGCCGAAGGCGACAAGCCGCGCTTCGCCCCCGGTTCCCTGTTCCTGGTCAATATCTTTCGGCCGGTATCCGTACAGGTAAACGGCAAGGGAAAAGAGTGCGCCAAGGAGTAAAAAGGAGAGAAAGACCGGTGGGGTAAAAAAGGTCGTGTAAACCGGATAATCATAATCCACATTCTGTCCGACCGGCAGGATCAGCAACCGCAGATAGGTGACGATGACCCGGATCTGGGTCAATAGATAATAGATTCTTGGGAGATCGGTGTGCGCCCGCAGGTGCTCTTCGAAGCCGTTGGCAAGGGGATCGACGGCTTCGGAGGTGAGAATGCTCCAGGGGATGAGCGGCAGGGTCAGCAGCAGCGGCAAGAGATAGCGCATGCGGCGGAGCCACTTCCCCCGGAAGAAGCTTGCCTCGTAAAGGAGAACGACAAGCGGCAGGGTAAAGGCGATCTCCTTGGTGCCCATGGCCAGAAGCGCGGCCACCACTGATCCGGCCAGCAGCAAAGGGGCGCGGCGACGTTCAGCGGCCGGACCGGACTCGCCTCTGACCGTCAGCGGCAACGTCTCGAACCTCAAACGCGCCGCGGCGTAGAGCACCAGGGACAGCAGGTAGAAGAGGGTGGAGAGGGAGGCAAGGCGCTGGACGATATAGGTGACCGCCTGGGTCTGGACGGGGTGGGCGATGAAGAAGAGGGCGGCCAGGAGGGCGACTGTCCCCGCCTGCGGGGCCAGACCGCTTGCGACCAGCCTTGGCGTGCGAAAAGTCAGACGCACGAGGGCATAGACCAGCAAAGCCGTACAGAGATGGACGGCCAGATTGAAGAGGTGATAACCGGTGACATCGAGTCCGCCGAAGCGGTAGTTGAGGGCAAAGGTGAAATAGCCGACGATGCGGCGGGGAAGGAAATCATAAGCAGAACCGCCGGGGAGGAAATTGCCGAGGTTCCGGATGATTTCGTTGTTGGCAATCGATTCCAGGTCATCGATGACAAAGGGAACCTTGAAGCTGTTGGCATAGGCCAGGGACCCGAGACAGAGGATGAGCAGGACATGGCAAAACGGGTGGCGGATAATTTTCTTCAGCATCTTATCCCTGGAATGCGACAGCGGTCTGCGGCGCGGCCATCGTCTGGAAAGTGGCGGAGGGCGGGGATCATCGAGTCAAGGAAAACGCGGGGTTCATCATAGCCCAGGGGTTTGAAATGTTCAAACCCTTATCCGGTGGAACGTTCGAACCTCCGTTGCCTGCCCCCGCGTCGGTTTTTTAAAGTTCTTGTGTTTTATCAGCTATTTGTCTATTGTCAGACAGGAAACAATATTCACCCTGGCCAGGCCCCGGGCGCCCTTTCAAAGTGACCCTTATGAGATCTGCAACACGAAGGTTGAAAACGCTTCTGCTCGGTTTGATGCAGGCGCCCGGGAAGACCCTCACCGATATCCTTGGGGTTGTTCGGCCGGGGCGAGGTGACGAGGCCCAGAGGAGGCGGTTGCAGACGCTGACTCGTGAGGCGCCGCTGATTCTGCAGATTGAAACCACCAATGTCTGCAATGCCGCCTGTATCTTCTGCGCCTATTCGGCCATGCAGCGCCCGAAAGGGGTCATGAGCATGGCCTTGTTCGACAAACTCGTAAACGACTATGCTGGCATGGGCGGCGGCCCCGTCTCCCTGACGCCGGTGGTCGGCGATGCGCTGCTCGATCCCCATCTGCTGGAACGCCTTCGCCTCCTCTCCGCTCATCCCCTGGTCAACCAGATCACCATGACGACCAACGCCATCGCTCTTGACCGGTATGCCGACGACGAAGTCCGCTTTCTCCTTGAGTCCCTCGACGGCATCCAGGTCAGCATCGGCGGCCTGGACGCGGAAACCTACAAAACGCTCTACGGTGTCGATCGCTTCCCCCAGGTCAAGGCGGCAATGGAGAGGCTGCTGACACTCAAGGATGGAGTCGAAAGCGGAGCAAACCTCACCTTTGCCTTTCGCACCAACGACTGGACATTCGAGCTTCGCTTCAAACGGCAGCTGGACGAGTATCGGCGCCGCGGTGTCTTTGTCAGCCATATCTGGACCTATGCCAATTATTCCGGGGTCATTAAAAGCGACAGCCGCATGAATCTCCAGGTCAATGAGACGGAGGCAAAAACAACCACCACCTGTGTCTATCCCTGCGTCCACATGGCCGTCTGCTGGGACGGACGGGTGACGGCCTGCGGCTGCGCCGATTTTGAGGGGAAGAGCCTCTGGGTCGGTCAGGCGCAGGAGAATTCTCTGGCCGAACTGTGGCACGGGGAGAAACGGAGCCGAATTCTGGAATCGTTCACCTCCGGACGACTGACCCCGATCTGCCGCCAGTGCACGGCCTATCAAGCGGATACCCTCTTTGCCCAACCGCTATTCAGGGACGTCATCCCCCGACAGCCGCTCACCCTGGAATATCTGCACAACTTCTGGGGTGGTTGAAGTCTTCGGGCGGCGGCTGACGAGGGGTGGTGATGTCCCGGCAGAATAATCCACGGAATTCCAGGGTCTGATGAGCGAACACCATAACAGCGATGAGCGCAAATTCCGCCTCTGGATGAGATGGCTTCCGGGGATTTTCAGGAAGAAGCTCGAAGAACGCGATGATCTGCAGAAGGTCATCGGCAACACCGGTTGGCAATTTGTCGACAACCTTGTCCGGATGGGGATCGGACTGCTGATCGGCATCTGGGTCGCCCGCTATCTCGGGCCGGGCCCCTTCGGTCTGCTCAGTTTCGCCCTGGCTTTTGTCGCCCTCTTTTCGCCCCTGGCCTCCCTGGGTCTCGACGACATTGTCGTCCGCAACCTCGTGCGCGATCCGACGACGCGGGATGAGTCCCTGGGGACGGCTTTCGTTCTGAAGCTGATCGGCGGCATCGTCTCCCTGGCCGCGGCGACGGCGGTGATTTTCGTGCTGCGGCCGGAGAACGGCCTGAGCCGCGCTCTGGTGGCGATCATTGCCGCCGGGGCCCTGTTCCAGGCCTTCAACGTGATCGAGTTCTGGTTCAATTCGCAGGTCCAGGCCCGGTATGTCGTCGTTGCCCGGAGTACGGCCTTCCTCTTCTGTGCTGGCGTCAAGGTCGCTCTCATCCTCGGCGGCGCTCCGCTCATCGCTTTTGCCTGGGTCGGCACGCTGGAGTTCCTCCTCGGCGCACTCCTTCTGGTTCTCGTCTACCGGTCCCGAGGTCTCAACCTGCGGCGGTGGTCGAGCCGCCTGACGAGGGCGAAGACGCTGCTGCGCGACAGCTGGCCGCTCATTTTATCCTGCATCGTCATCATGATCTATCTGCGGATCGATCAGGTCATGCTCGGCGAGATGGTGGGGAGCGAGGCCGTCGGCGTCTATTCGGTGGCGGTTCGTCTGACCGAAGTGTGGCTCTTTATTCCGACGGCCATCTACTGGTCCGTTTTGCCCAGTCTCGTGGAAGCCAGGGCGGCAGGCAATGACCTCTTTTATTCGCGGCTGCAGAAGTATTACAATCTGATGGCCCTGTTGGCCTACCTCATAGCCATCCCGGTGATGCTTCTGGCCAGATGGCTGGTGCTGTCCCTCTTCGGCTCCCCCTATGAAGAGGCCGGTCTGATGCTGGCCGTCATGATCTGGGCAAATCTCTTCACCTTTCTCGAGGTGGCCCGCAGTGCTTTTTTTAATGTGATGAACTGGAACCGCATCTATTTTGTGACGCTCTCGCTCGGCGCCGCCCTCAACGTCCTGCTGAACTGGCTGCTGATCCCCCGTTACGGCGGGCTCGGGGCGGCGATTGCCACCTGCGTCTCCTACTGGTTTGCGGCCCATGGAGCCTGCTTTCTCTACAAGCCGCTGCACCGTACCGCCTTCATGCTGACCCGGGCATTGCTTTATCCGAAGCTCTGGTAGAGTGTTGCGAGTCTTGATCTGGTCAACCGACCGAGGATGACAATGTTCGAAGATTTCATCAGATACCTGACCCGCAAGAAGACCAGGGTGGTGTTCAACGACCTGACGGTCAACCGGCCTGTCAGTTCCTTCTTCGGCCTGGATCGGGGAACGCCCATCGACCGCTATTACATCGAAAAATTTCTCGCTTCACGGGCTAATCTCGTCCTCGGGCGGGTGCTGGAGGTCGGAGACGACACCTACAGCCGCCGCTTCGGCGCCGGGAAGGTCACCTCTTTCGAAGTCCTGCACGCCACTTCGACGGCGCGCAGCTCGACGATTGTCGGAGACCTCACCGACCCTTCCACCCTGCCGAAAAATGCCGTCGATTGCTTCATCTGCACCCAGACCTTCAATTTCATTTTCGAAGTTCAAAAAGCCATCCAGGGCGCCCATGCCCTCCTTAAACCGGGAGGGGTGCTGCTGGCCACCGTCGGCGGAATCAGCCAGATCAGCCGCTACGACATGGACCGGTGGGGGGATTACTGGCGCTTTACCACGGCGTCCGTCGAAAAACTTTTCGCGCCGGTTTTTGCCGGTGGTGTGGAAATTCACACCTTCGGCAATGTCCTGGCGGCAACGGCCTTTCTCCAGGGGCTGGCCGTCGAGGACCTCCCCGATCCTGCTCTCCTCGATGCGGCCGACGGCGACTATCAACTGATCATCGCCATCGTCGCCCGAAAAAGCCTGAACCATGGGTGACGGGATCTATCGCACGGTTCTCCCGGCCTACCGGTTTCTGCAACGGTTGAAAAACGCGGCAACAGGGCTCATCGATCCGCCGGTGGTGGTCCTTCTTTTTCACCGGGTGACGGTTTTGTCGTCCGATCCGGAGCGCCTGGCCGTCTCCCCCGATAATTTCCGGCGCCAGATGGGGTTTCTCAAAGAGCGCTTCCGTCTGGTCAGGCTCGAGGAGGACTGGTCGGCCCTCTCCGAACCGGCCGTGGCCGTGACCTTCGATGACGGCTACGCGGATAATGTCCTTGAAGCCCTGCCGATTCTCGAAGATGTCGGGGTGCCGGCGACCTTTTTCATCAGCACCGGCCATATGGGCACCGACAAGGAATTCTGGTGGGACCGGATGGAGAGAATCCTCCTCCGAGGGGTGAATCTGCCTGCGGCCTTCACCCTCGTCGATTGTCGGTACGGCCAGAGTTGGCCGACGGAAACCGCCGCAGAGCGCCAGACCCTCTACCATGCCCTCAATGCCCTGGCTCAAAAAGTCGAGATTGGGCGGATTGACGGCTGGCTGGAACAACTCGCCGCATGGTCCGGTCAGCAGGAAGGGGGCGCGGGGGTGAACCGTACCCTGACCCGGGAGGAGCTGCGGGTGCTGGGCCGGAGTCCCTGGGCCACCGTCGGCGCACACACCGTCTCCCATGCCGCCCTGTCGGCCCTCAGCACCGAGCGGCAGCGAGAGGAAATTTTTGTCTCCAAAGAGACGCTGGAGAAGGAGCTCGATAAGAAAATAGAAGTCTTCTCCTACCCTTTCGGCAACCGGGCGCACTACAACCGCGATTCGATTGCCCTTTGTCGCCAGGCCGGCTTCCTCAAGGCCGCCGCCAATTTCCCCGGCCAGGTTCACCGCTGGACCGATCCGTACCAGCTTCCCCGCCGGGTCGTACGCAACTGGGATCTGGACACATTTGCCGGTCACATGAAGAACTGGGTCTGATGAACATCCTGATGCTCAATGAGGCCGACGGCGGCGGCGGGGCTGCCAAGGCGGCGTTTCGTCTCCATTGCGGACTGCAAAGGCTTGGCGTCGATACGCGTCTTCTCGTCCAAAAGGGGACAAGCGGCGCCCCGGGAGTTCTCAGCACGGCGGCGCCGGCGGGGAAGATAATCCAGGCGCTCAGAGTGCATTTGGATATGCTGCCGGTACGCTGCACACCGAACCGGCCCCTGCTGAACTTTTCCCCCGCCTGGCTGCCGGACCGCGTGACCGGCCAGGTGGCGGCAATCGGGCCCGATGTGATTCATCTCCATTGGCTGGCGGCGGGCTTTCTGCGCCTGGAAACTCTTCGCAAACTGAACCGGCTGAATAGGCCGCTGTTGTGGACGCTCCACGACTCCTGGGCGTTTACCGGCGGCTGTCACGTCCCCTTCGAATGTACCCGATATCGTCAGAGGTGCGGCGCCTGTCCCGTCCTCGGCTCAAGCACTGAAGGCGATCTCTCCCGCAAGGTCTGGGAGCGAAAGAAAAAAGCCTGGGAAAATCTCGATTTGACCGTTGTCGCCCCCAGTCGGTGGCTGGCCGACTGCGCCAGGTCGAGTTCCCTCTTTTGCGATGTCCGGGTCGAGGTGATCCCGAACGGACTGGATACGAAAATCTTCAACCCCATGGACAAGGCCCGGGCCAGGGAATTGCTCTCCTTGCCTCAGGACAAGAAGCTTATCCTTTGCGGCGGAGCCGGAATGAACCTTCAGGCCAACAAGGGATTCGGCCTCTTGAAATCTGCCCTGCGGTCCCTGGCCTCCACGGACTGGGGAGGGAAGGCAGAGCTGGTCGTCTTCGGTCTGTCCGGTCCCGACGAGGAGCGAGGCTCCGGTCTCAAGGAAAACTACCTTGGATGGCTTCAGGACGAAGCCTCTCTGGCGGCGGCCTACTCGGCCGCGGATCTCTTTGTCATACCGTCCTTGCAGGAAAATCTGCCGAACACGGCACTGGAGGCGATGGCCTGCGGCACCCCCTGCGTCGCCTTCGAGCAGGGGGGGATGGCCGATTTGATCGACCCCGGGCAAAACGGTTATCTGGCGAGGCCTTATGATATCGAAGACCTTATGAGCGGGATTCGCCTGATTCTGGAAAACGACGGGTTGCGATCTGCGATGGCGCAAGCCTCCCGGCTAAAGGTCGAAACAACCTTTGCTCTGGACATCGTCTGCCAAAGGTACGTCGCCCTCTATCAGGAGTTGATCGGGGACATCGGAGGGGAGGCATCAGCTTCATGAGAAACGCACCTTTGTCCGGATTGCCCAAAAACGAATGGCCGCAGGTGACACTGATTACGCCGAGCTACAATGCGCGCCCCTATCTCCGTGCTGCCATCGACAGCGTTTTAGGTCAGGATTATCCGCATATTGAATATCTGGTCATGGATGGCGGCTCGACGGACGGTTCGGTCGAACTGCTCAAGGAATACGCCCCGAGGCTGCGCTGGGTCAGTGAAAAGGATGGGGGGCAGGCCGACGCCATCGCCCGCGGTTTCGAGCAGACGGGCGGCACGATTCTCGGCTGGCTCAACGCCGATGACGAGCTCAAACCCGGCGCTGTCCGCAGCGCCGTGGAAGCCTTTCAGGAAAATCCGAATGCGGCGCTGATTTACGGCAATGCCGATTTTATCGATGCCGACGGATGCATTCTTGGACCCTGCACCGTCGTTGAGCCTTATTCAGGGCACCGTCTCCTTCATTACGGCGATTACATCATTCAGCCGGCCGCCTTTTTCACCCGCCAGGCGTATGAAGCGGCGGGGGGATTGAACACTGCACTCAACTGGGCCATGGATTGGGATCTGTGGATCCGTCTGGCAGAGGAGGATGGCGTCGTCTATATCGATAAGCTCCTGGCCAGCTACCGCTGGCTCGGTTCAAACAAGACCGCCGAGGGAGGTTTTCATCGACTCGCGGAGATCGAAACCGTCGCCCGGCAATACGGCTGCCACGGCCTCCCCGCGTACTTTCGCCTCGAACAGGCGCGACTCCTTGCCCTTCAGGCAAGTCAGAATCTGAAACAACGGCAACTTGTGCCGATGTTGAAAAACCTTGCCAAATCCGCGACAACGGTTTTGACGTCCTGGGGGGCGACAACAAGCCTGTTTACACCCCATGTCTGGCGGAATTATCGGACCGCCCAGATGCTGTATCGCCATGTCGAAGAGTTGAGGTCGGATCGATCATGACGTCCCAACCGCTCATTTCCATCATCATGCCCTGCTACCAGCAGGTGAAATTCCTCGAAGAGGCGGTCCGTTCGGTCCTTGATCAGGAAAATGTCGATCTTGAACTGCTGGTCATGGACCCCGGTTCGACGGATGGCTCCAGGGGATTGCTGCAGTCCCTGCGGGAGATCTACGGGGAGCGGCTGCAACTCCACTTTTCTCCCGACGAGGGGCAGGCCGACGCCATTAACCGCGGCATGACCCTGGCCCGCGGCACCATTCTCGGCTGGCTCAATTCCGACGACAGGTTGCGTCCCGGCGCCCTCCGGCAGATTGTTTCCTTTCTGAACGACCCTGAACCCCGTTGGCTTTACGGACGCTGCGGCATCATCGATGAGAGGGGGCGGCAGATTTCCCCCTATGTCGTGTGGTACAAGAATTTTCGCGGCCGCCGCTTTACCTTTTTCAAGTTTCTGACCGAGGATTTCGTCCCGCAAATGGCGACCTTCTGGAACCGACCCCTATGGGAGATATCAGGAGAGCTTGACAAAATGCGGCACCTGGCCATGGACTATGACCTCTTTCTGCGTTTCGCCAAAATTTCGGATCCCGCTGTTTGCAAAGAATATCTGGCGGATTTCCGGGTCCACCGTGAAGCCAAGAGCAGTCTGAGAACGAAGGCGCATCTCGAAGAGGCTTTTTTGACTGTATGCGAGCATGCAGAACCCTGCGGGTGGAGAGGAAAAATATCCCTGGCCCTCCACAGGATTTATGCCGTGCGCACAAGAATTATCTACCGGCTGACAAAGCCCTGATGCCATCCTGTCGACGGATGCAGGCCGGGAGGCCATGATGATACCGGGTTCCTTTTTCGTAGATAAAATCCAGATTTTCTCTATCATTTTCAGTCTGTTTATCTTCTTTTTCATTTTCAGCCTGGTGAAGAACAAGCGCATCCGGGAGGAATATTCTCTCCTCTGGTTCGCCCTGAGCCTCTTCCTGCTCTACCTTTCCTTTGACCGTTTCGCCATTGACCGGCTCGGGCAGTTGTTCGGCGTCGCCTATTCTCCCAGTGTCCTGACGCTGCTGACGACCGGTTTTACCTTCCTCCTCCTCATCCACCTGACCGTCGTTGTGACCAGGCTCTCCGAGCAGAGCAAGGAACTGATCCAGGAAATGGGTTTGTCACGGTGCGGACCCGCGGAAAAAAGTTCCGAACTCCTGGTCATCGTCCCTTCCTACAACGAGGAAGAAAATATCGCACAGGTCATCGAAGATCTGACGAGTATTGAAATACCCCTTGATATCGTCGTTATAAACGACGGTTCGATGGACAATACTTCTCATGTGGCCCGGTCGGGGAAACGGGTGCTGGTCATTGACCTCCCTAAAAATCTCGGAATCGGCGGCGCCGTGCAGACCGGTTTCAAATATGCGGAGAGGAATAACTACAACTTCGCCGTCCAGTTCGACGGCGATGGCCAACACATTGCCGGCGAAATCCCCAAACTCCTTGAGGCCCTTAAAGGTCCGCAGAAGGCCGGCATGGTGATCGGTTCCCGGTTTCTGGAGTCCCGGCAGGGGTACCGCTCGACATTTCCGCGGCGTATCGGTATCCGTCTCTTTCAGACCGTCAATTCCCTGCTCATCGGCCAGCGGGTGACCGACAACACGTCGGGATTCAGGGCTTACGATCGTCGGGCCATCGAATTTCTGGCCAGATACTACCCTCATGACTACCCCGAACCGGAGGCGGTTATCCTCCTCGGTCGGAACGGTTTCAGGGTGGCCGAGGTGTTCACTGTCATGCGCTGCCGGCAGGGGGGCGGTTCCTCCATCGCCGGAATCATCGGCGTCTATTACATGATCAAGGTCCTTCTGGCTATTCTGATGACGGCCCTCAGAAAGCCGGTTCCTGGTGGAAGAAACGGACGGTGTAGAGGTTAGGAGAGAAAACCACGGTCTGCCGGAAAAAGTTGCCCCGAGGCTTGCGCGCAGGGTCAATATTGCTACAATCTTCGAGATTGCATTGGTCACGGCAATTGTATATAAAGGTGAATATTCTAGGCGGACTCTATTTCCTGTCCCCTGTATTTTTAAAAATTTCAAACAGTTAGGCTGTGTATCTGTTATTTGAGCTCCATGACGACTGGTCTATCCAGTTGTTCTATCTCTTGCTCCGGAGGACTTAATGCTTATGAAGAAATGTTTGGGACGATTGCTCCTGATGGGAATGGCAATGATGCTTTGCGTACCGCCTGCTGTTTCAGCAGCCGAGCTGAGCATTCAGTCGGACACGCTGCTGCGGGTTTTTCAGCGGGACACCGCGACGGAAAACGATGCGGCGGTGACGCCGATCTACGAGTACCTGCGGGTCGACATGGACACGCCCGATGAGCCGGGGCTGGCCTTTCACCTCTACGGCTGGGGTCGCGGCGATCTGACGGACAACGATTATTACGAAGATGCGACGACCGGCGAGCTCCTCTATGGCTATCTCGAATACAGCCATAAAAACGCCCGCTTCAACGCCCGTCTCGGCCGGCAGTATGTTTTTGAAGGGGTGGCCAACGAATCGGTGGACGGCCTGCGCCTCAGCTCCGACCTGGGACGGTACTTCTCCGGATCACTCTATGCCGGGCAGCAGGTGCCGATGACCCTCGAAAACGGCCGCAGCGGCGACAGCACCTACGGCGGGCGTCTGGCGCACCACCTGGCCGGCCAGTATGACCTCGGTCTCTCCTACAAAAAGATCCGCAACGACGGTGACGACGCCGAAGAGCAGGCCGGTGTCGACCTGTCGGCCTATCTCCCCTTCGGCATCAACGTCTACGGCTTCTCCGCCTACAATGTCGACACCAACAACTGGGGCGAGCACTCCTTCGAACTGCGCGCAAACCTGGGGCCGGTGTCGGTGCGCCCCTATTTCCAGAAATTCCAGTACGAAGACTATTTCGGCACCGGGATCAACAGCGCCAATCCCTTCCGCTTTCTGGCCGGCTCCGGCGAGGAGTTGACGATCCTTGGTACCGACCTGACCCTCCCCGTCGGCGACGCCTGGGTCCTGGTCGGCAAGGCCAAGAACTATGACTACAAGGTGTTCGACGACACCTCCCAGTACTACGCCGCGCAGGCGATCTGGTCGGGTGAAAAGCACACCCAGGTCGGCGGCGAGTTCGGCTACATGAAGGGCGATTCAGCGCAGAACGACTACTATCTGGTCCGTGCCTATACCTACTGGGACAAGGTCCCCGCAGGCTGTCCGGTCGGGTTCGTCAGCGGCGATGTGGTCTATATCGGCTACGATGAGGCGATCTACGGCGAAGACAGCTCGCTGTTCATCTCCCTGGCCACCGGCAAGAAGTTTCTCGCCGATGAGGCTCTCGAGCTCAAGCTCTCCGGAGACTACAGCAGCGATCCGTACTTCGACAACGACCTGCGGGGGATGCTGATCGCCAGCTACCGTTTCGGCCGGACTCTGTAATAAAGTTTTCATCACGATCAGGAGCCTAATGATGCGTACTAATTTTTGGATAGGAATGGGATTGACTCTGCTGCTGCTGGTCCTCGGGGCCTGCGCGGCGATGGACAGCGGCTTGGGTTTGCCGGCACGTCACATGACGGCGGCGGATCTGGGGGAGTCTCCGACCAAGTGCACCGCCTGCCATGAAGCACGCGGCGAAAAACTGGCCTTCGGCGCTTTCGACCACACGGCCACCTGGGGGCAGACGCACCGCCAGCAGGCGTATCAGCAGGAGGCGGTCTGCGCCATGTGCCACCAGACCAGTTTCTGCAACGACTGTCACGCCACGCGCGTGGAGCTCAAGCCGTCGCTGAAGAACCAGTCGGAAACCTACCGGCAGATGCCCCATCGCGGCGATTACCTGAGTCGGCACCGGATCGATGGTCGGGTCGACCCGACCTCCTGCTTCCGCTGCCACGGCAATCCCAAGTCCGCTCAAACCTGCGCCCCCTGTCACGGGTAAGTGTCCCTAAGGAGAAAAAGATGATACGCCGATCTGCATTGCTTCTTTTGCTTTTCGTCCCCCTTGTCATGACAGGGTGTTCCGACGGAAATTCCAGCGCGCCCCCGTCGACTCAGGCGCACCCCTTTGACTGGTATACAGCGCATCGCCCGGTCGCCACGGCTTCGCCGGAATTCGTCGACTGCACCGGTTGCCATGGCGTGGATTTGATGGGGAGCGGCGGAGCGCCCAGCTGTTTTTCCGCCAGCTTCGACGGCCGCAGCTGCCATGCCGGCGGTCCCGTACCTCATCCGATGGACGGCACCTTTTTGTCTGGCTCGGTTCACGGACCGGAAGCCAAGGCCGATCTGACCTTTTGCCAAATCTGTCATTCGGATAATCCGACTGGTGGCCCGGGGAGTAACCCGCGTTTCAACCAGGGCATCGACAGCCAGGGTGGTACTGGCTGTGAAGCCTGCCATCCGGCTAATGCTGCTCATCCGGCCGTTTGGGCCGGACCGACCGCTTCAGCATTCCATTACTCGGCCGGTAACATCCAGGCCGCCTGTGCGCTTTGCCACGGCACTTCTCTTGACGGTGTCGGCGGCGCTGTTGGTGCTGTAATTTGTCTCGATTGTCATGCTGAAACCACGAATCTGACTCTCGATTGTACCGCCTGTCACGGAACACCCCCAGGCGCGACGGAAACGGTCGACCATGGCGGTGTTTCCGCTATCACCTCCCACGATGTCTGTACCGTCTGCCACGGCATGAAGGAGAGCGCGGCTGGCGGATCGTTTTCGCCGACCGCCAATTACACCCTGTTCGATAAAGCGACCGATACCCAGGGCGATCACTGGGACGGCAACATCAACATGAACTCCGGGACCGGTTACAACGAGACCAATTACGGTTGCGACACCGCCCTCTGTCACGGCAACGATGCCGCACACCAACTCTCCGATTCCGGTTTGCCCGTCGTATTGGATGCTTATGTCGCTGGTGGCGCACCTCATCCGGTCGGTGCTGACTGGTTGCTCCCCAGCGGCCACGTTGCTGCTGCGGCTGCGAGTTGCCTGAGTTGCCACGTCGCAGATGGTAGCGGTACCGCCCCCAGCTGTCTGACCTGTCATCAGACTGATCCGTTGACGACTGTCGTAGCATGCGAATCCTGCCATAGCGCACCGCCAAGTCTTGCTTCGACTGTTCTCGCTGATCGTCCCAACCGGGCAGGTAATCACAACGTTCACGCAACTCTCACCGTCGACACCGGCAACTGCGCGGCCTGTCACTCCGGAGCCGGGACAAATACGCTCAATCACTTTGATACGACTGAGCCGGCCAATGTCCAGTTCCTGGCAACCTACAATGCGGCCTCGGCAGCAGCCTACAACGCGACTGCTGACACCTGCAGTAACGTCAGTTGCCACGGTGGCGTGACGACCCCCAACTGGAACACCGGAATTATCAATGTGTACGGTGACAGCACAGCTGGCTGCCAGCAATGCCACAAAGCGAGTGGCGAGACGAATTCTTATGTGTCAGGCGAACATAGTCGACATCTCGCCGTTTCAACGATAACCTGCCTAACCTGCCATGACACAACAGCTCTGCAAACTGGCAGTGCTGGCAATTCGCACTTCAGCGGCCTGTCGACCGCGGCTTTCGAGCTTGATCCGCAACAGACCATCAGAACTACCCTTGGCTACAATGGCACCACCTGTAGTACGCCAGGCTGCCACGGTTCACAAGCTTGGTAGTAAGCAGAGCAACGTAAAAGAATATTGATGTGACCCGGGGTCTCGCGACCCCGGGTTTTTTTGTTTTTGGAGAAAGAAAAGGGGATATTCTCCCTTCTCCGAGACTTACAATCCGGCCACCGGAAACCGCACCAGCATGAGTTGTCATGGTGGTGCCGGCAATGTCAAAGGATCTTTGTAACTTAAATGGAAGTAACCCCTGACCGCGAAATTTTAAAAGTCTGAAGGGAAGGACCTCAGTTGTACACCGACAATTAATAAGGACAATTTCAGGTTGTAAAATCAGACTGGGTTTTTGGGCCGGGTCCCTTCGGGGTGCCGGCCTTTTTTTAAAAAAAATTCCGGGACAGAGTTGCAAGATGAGTTTTGGCTCGTATAGTGTTTCCTATGTGGCATGAATATTAAGTTCTTCTTAAGCATTTTTTGAGGCACCTTTTTAAATCAACCATTCCTAAAAAATTAGATTCAACGCCTTCCGGGGGTTCAAGCGACCTGGATTCTTTCGCGTAGCCAAAGGGATATGTTTTGCCGAAGGGGAGGCACTTATTCCCGGACCAAATAACCCCCTAATTGAAAAAAGGAGCTGGCAATGGAAAGAAAAATGGGATTTTGGTTTAAGCCTCTATTCGCGTGTCTGTTGTTTGCCGTCCTTGCCCTGGCCGGTTGTGAAGGGGACGACGGCGCGCAAGGTCCGGCCGGTCCTCCCGGAGCCGACGGCGCCACTGGCGCCGAGGTCACCGTTCAGGACCTGGCCAATCTTGGTCTCGTCTTTTCAGGAGATGTCGTTGCGATCAATCCTACCCTCGATCTGAGCCAAACGGTTGCCTACAATGCGGCGACCGGTGCTCTGACGGTTCACTTCTTCCTGACCGACGAAGCTGGGGTCGGCATCGATGTTACCAAACTCCCTTACGAGATGAGGGTCTACGTTTCCGAATTGATACCTGCGGCTGTCCCCCCCGCAGCCGTGAATCCTGGGTCAGCCTGGACTCAGCTGGTCGCCGAAACCTTTACTCCGGCGATGAGCCCTCCGCCGGGTACCCTGACCCTGGTTAATGCAGCGACCGGGGAATACAATTACACTACCGCCGCCACCTTGGCCGCGTCCACCAATGTCACCCGGGTGACGATGCGTGCCCGGTTCCGTTTCCGCGACCTAAATAATGATTATGTCGTTGTCGCCAACCCGGTCAACGCCTCCTACGATTTTCTCCAGGCCGCCCCCGCCACGCCCCTTGCTTCTTCCGGAGCCGATATGGTGACCACCGCCGCCTGCGAATTGTGCCACGGCGACCGCATCGGCGACGTCGGCCATGGCGGCGGCTACACCCAGGTTAAAACCTGCAACCACTGCCACAATCTCAACTACTTGGCTGCGCAAGGCGATCCCCTGGAAGCTGACCTGGCTTTTATGATCCACCGAATCCACGCTGCCGGCACCTTCGTCGACCTCGTTGACAGAAACGGTGTCCCTGTCGAGTTCACCGAACTGACTTATCCTCAGGCGATCAATACCTGCAGCACGTGTCACAACGGCCCTGAGGCCAGCCTCGCCAATTCCAATCCGACCCGCAGCAATTGCGGTTCCTGCCATTCGGACGTGAATTTCACCAAGCCAGGAAGCACTGTCCCGACACCTGTCGATTTCGCAACGGGCACCAATCATCCAGGTGGTGCGGCAACAACTGACACGGGCTGCGCCGGCTGCCATTCCGCAGCATCCATTACGACCGCCCATAACCCGGCTCCGGCCGTGATCGACACCCCCGAGTTCCAGGTCACCATTGCCATGACCCCCCCCGCCAACGGGACCCATTACCTCGCCGGCGAAGCTCCGGTGGTCACCGTGACCCTGGCGGATGGCGCCGGAACCCCCGTTCCCGGCACGGTCTATACGGCAGATCAGGATGGCGAAGGGACCGGGCTTGATGGCCTGACCATTTCTGATTTGACTGAAGGTCTGTCGACAGCCAGCCTCTATATTTATGGTCCGCGCAGCCATGCGGTGCCTGTTCTGGCCACCGATACGATCACCGATACCGTCGGTTTCGTCGCGCCTCCGACCCAGGGCCACAAACTGTTCCTGAATCTGATGACCGATGCAACCCTTGCGACAGGACCGGTAATCGCGCCTAATCCGGATCCGCAGGTGACGACCACCGCCGCCGGGTTCTCCTATCAATTGCTTCCCATCCCCGTCGGCATGGAGCCGGGGACGTATATGGTTCGCTTTGAGGGCGCAGATTTTGGCGCCACAAACGCCGAATATGTGACTTCGTCCAGTGCACTTATCAACTTCCAGGTCGAGACCGCAACCGTCGAGGCGAAACTCTCCGGCGATGCCTGTCTTGATTGCCATGGCGACACCCGGATGCATCTCCAGGGAGCCCATCCCCATAATACCGCCTTCAATACCGACGAGTGCCTGGGCTGCCATGACTTCTCCGGGAACTATGGAGATTACATCGGCAATCGGGTTCATGCCGTTCATCGCGGCTCCGTAACCGGCGACACCCACGGCATCGATTGGTCCGAGGTGACCTTCCCGCAGCCGGCCAACAACTGTACGGTCTGTCATACCAATGCTGCCGCTCCGACCCCGGTCTGGAGAACACCTGACATGCTCGCCTGCGGTGGCTGCCATGGGACCGACCCCGCTGTCCTTCCGGCGGATTTCCCGACGGCTGATCCGAACCGTGTCCTCACCGAAGCGGCCGCCGCCCAGCATATGGTGCAGAATGGCGGCTCCACCGATCCGACAGTGACTCCGACCCTGTCCTGCCTCGTCTGTCACGGGGAAGGAAGAATCGCGGATCTTTTTGAAACCCACAACCTCATTCAATTCCGGGCGCTTCCGGTCGACCCGAACGAGTAATGAGGGATTTCTTGCCTTTCAGTCAATCATGGACTGAAATCCGATTCTCTTGAATGATTCGAGTTGTCAGCCCCCGCTTCGGCGGGGGCTTTTTATGTGGAGAAGGGAGAAGGGAGAAGGGGACGTCCCCTTCTCCCCCAAATGTTGACACTTTGTATAAACATTGGTAGGCTAGGCATACCTTTAACCAAGGAGGTATTCGTGCTTGCAAAAGTACAGAAATGGGGGAATAGCCTGGCTCTGCGCCTGCCGAAAGCGTTGGCTGACGAAGCCGATGTTCATCTTGATTCGCCTGTGGAAATTACCGTCCGCGACCATACCATTTGCATACAGCCTCTGCGTCAAAAAGAGATATTCGACCTCGATGATCTGCTGGCCGGGGTGACATCGGACAATCTTCACGGCGAGACGGACTCTGTCCATCCGGTCGGCAAGGAGGTTTGGTAAGTGGGCTATATTCCGAACCGGGGTGATGTGGTGTGGTTGCTTTTTGATCCGCAGGCCGGGCATGAACAGTCGGGCCATCGACTCGCGTTGGTGCTGTCACCTCTGAAGTACAACAAGCTCACCAGTTTGATGCTCTGCTGCCCCCTGACAAGTGCAATCAAAGGGTATCCTTTCGAGGTGGCGACAACCGTAAACGAAAAGGCTGGCGTCATCCTCGCCGATCAGGTAAAAAGCCTTGACTGGCGGGCTCGCAAGGCAAAAAAAGCAGGGATCGTTACTCAATCCGTGCTCGAAGAGACACTCGCCAAAATAGAGACTCTTTTGAAGGGATGAAATGCAAAAGCCCCCGCTTCGGCGGGGGCTTTTTTTGTGTGCGGGAACAGGATTCAGGGAGAAAAGAGGAGGAAAATACGAGGGGCGCCGCTATGATAGAGCCTTTAGAGACTTTTTCAGAACGGGTAATTCTTGTTTGATGACCTGCCATATCAAGTCAAGATCGACACCGAGATAATCGTGCACCAGAATGTTGCGAAAACCGGATATGGCTCGCCAGTCGATGTGGCTCTGGGTTGCCTTGACTTCTTCGGATAAACGCTGGCTCGATTCGGCCATGACCTGCAATGACCGCAATATGGCGTCCTGCACCATGGGATCGGCGTCAAAGCGAGTGCGATCATTGTTCGCATACCGCTCGACCCGGTCGATGCATTCGAGGATGTGAAGAATGTATGTCCGGTCCCTATCAGACCGGCTCACAGGTCGACCGCCTCGCGCAAAACCTGCTCACGGATTCTGGGATGAAGGGCTGCGGGTGTGACGACATCGACCCTGCGGCCCAGCAGGTCTTGAAGGTCCATGAGGAGGCCGCCCAGAGCGAAAGCCGATTTGCCTGGTTCCATTTCGACAAGAAAATCGACGTCGCTGGTTGGGCCTCCCTTGTTTTTGGCCATCGATCCAAAGAGTTGAATCCGATGTGCTCCCCTCTGAGCTGCCAGCTCAAGAATGGCCTGGCGATGCGTTTCAATAAAAGGGTCCATAGTTTGATCTCCCAAATGACGATGGTGCGTTGTCGATGAGAATAGCATATTCCAGGTCAATTGACAGGATCAAGAATTCGTAAAGCCATTGAATCATCAGAGGTTGCGATTGCTTTTAATGGACGTGGATCATTATGCTCCAATACTTGTCAAAAAAGCGCACCTGACCGGATGCGCTTTTTTTTGATCTGGTCTTGTTATCCATTACCTACCGTTCGTAGTAGGTATATCCCCGCAAACTCGCAGAAAAATCCTCCAATATCCGCTGCCGCTCGCCGACGGTGATCTTCCCCTTGCGCACCGCCGCCTCGGCGGTGTCGCGGAAGCCGTCGAAGAGGGTCTGGGGGTTGTACTCCACGTAGCTGAGAACATCGGCGATGGTGTCGCCGGAGATCTCCTTGATGACGTCGAAGCCGCCGTTTTCGTTGATGCGTACGCTGATGACGTGGGTGTCGCCGAAGAGGTTGTGCAGATCCCCCAGGGTCTCCTGGTAGGCGCCCATGAGGAAGACGCCGAGGTAGTATTCCTCTTCCGGCCGCAACGGGTGGAGGGGGAGTGTTTTTCGCTCGCCGCTGCCGGCGATGAAGGCATCGAGCTTGCCGTCGCAGTCGCAGGTCAGGTCGGAGATGATTCCCTCACGGGTCGGCCTCTCATCATGGCGGTGCAGGGGGACGACGGGGAAGACCTGACCGATGGCCCAGGTGTCGGGGAGGGACTGAAAAACGCTGAAATTGCCGTAGTAGATGTCGGCCAGGCTCTCCCTGAGGTCGGAAAGGCCGGTGGGAATCTTGGCGAGAGCATCGAGGCGTGCGGCGATGTGCTGGGCAATGGAAAGAAAGACGTTCTCGGCCAGGGAGCGCTCCCGCAGGTTGACCTGACCGCGTTTGAAGAGGTCGCGGATCTCGTCCCGGTAGTAGAGGGCGTCGTTGTAGCTCTCCTGCAGATCGGCGGCGGCGAGGTTGCCCATGACGGCAAAGAGGTTCTTGACCAGCTCGTGGGCGCCTTCGGGCGGGGCCTCGGGAAGGGGCGCCGCCTCGAAATGCATGACGTCGAGGACGTTGAAGAGGAGCATGGAGGCGTAGGCGACGGTGGCCCGTCCCGACTCGGTGACGATGTGGGGATGGGCGATCTCCTGCGGATCGAGGGTCGTCATGACCACTTCGACGATGTCGCTGCAGTACTCGTCGAGGGAGTAGTTTTGGGAATGAACGTGGTTGGCGCGGGCCCCCATGTAGTCGACGGCGAGGCCGCCGCCGAGGTCGAGATAGGCCATCGGCGCCCCTTCGCGCACAAGGTCGGCATAGTAGCGGCAGGCCTCCTGCACCCCGATGCGGATGTCCTGGATGTCGGGGATCTGCGAGCCGAGGTGGCAGTGGAGGAGCTGCAGGGTATCGAGCATCCCCTCGCTTTTGAGGGTGTCGACCACGGCGATGAGCTGGGTGGTGCTGAGGCCGAAGCTGCTGCGGTCGCCGCTCGTCTCCGTCCACAGGCCGCCGACCTTGGCCGAGACCTTGACCCGGGCGCCGATGAGCGGCCGGATGCCGAGGGCGCGGCTGCGCTCGAGGATGATGGGGAGCTCGGAAGGGGACTCGATGACGAAAAAGCAGCGGTAGCCGAGCTTGCGCGCCCAGAGACCGAGATCGATGAATTCCTGGTCCTTGTAGCCGTTGCAAATGAGGAGGGCGTCCTCGTGGAGGGCGGCCAGGGCCAGGACGAGTTCGGCCTTGCTCCCGGCCTCGAGGCCGTGGCCGTAGGGCGCGCCGAAGCGGATGATCTCTTCGATGACGTGGGCCTGCTGGTTGACCTTGACGGGAAAGACCCCCCGGTACTCGCCGCGGTAACCGGCTTTGGCGATGGCGGCGCGGAAGGTCTCGTTGAGGAGGGCGATGCGGGCGTCGAGAAGGTTCTCGACGCGCAGCAGCACAGGCATGCCGTGGCCTCGCTCCTCAATGCCGGCGACGATCTCCATGAGCGAGACCGCCACCTCCTTCCCGTTGAAGCGGGCCTTGACCGTGACGTCGCCGTTTTCGGCGAGGTCGAAAAACCCCCCGCCCCAGTCGCGGATGCCGTAGAGGGCCGCGGCGTCGTCGATGGTCCAGCTCTTTTTTGCCTTGCTCGTCATCGTGGTGGATCTCCAGGAATTACGGGATCAAACAACAATCTTCAACGGAGAGACGCAGAGAAAAACAAATCGGGAAAAACCCTAGCTGGCTACCAAGGCACCAAGTCACCAAGTTAAAATCAGAAGTCACAGCTTTTCTTGGTGACTTGGTGGCAAAAAGCTCTATTTTTTCAAACCCTGGTTGTCGTACTCTCCGGTTTTCTCTGCGTCTCTGCGTCTCTGCGTCTCTGCGTCTCTGCGTCTCTGCGTCTCTGCGTTGAAATCTTTTGATTCTATTTAGCGGCAATGTTCTCTTTGGCAAACGTCGGGAGCATGAAGGCGCCGAGATGCAGGTCTTCGTTGTAGTACTTGGTGTAGAAATCCCGTGCCGCCGCCCGCTTGCGGTCGAAATCCTTGACCGGGTGGTACTTCTTGCTGGCAAAGGCGAAGGACCAGAAGCCGCTCGGGTAGGTGGGGATGAAGGCCTGGTACATCTCGACGATGGGGAAGACCGCCCGCAGGTTGCCGTACATGTTCTTCTGGATTTCGGCGTGGTAGAAGGGGGACTCGCTCTGGGCGATCATGATCCCGTCCTCCTTCAGCGCCCCGAAGACCAGGCGGTAGAAATCCTCCTCGAAGAGGCCGACGGCCGGTCCGATGGGGTCGGTGGAGTCGACCATGATGACGTCGAATTCGTTCTGGTGCTCGCGGATGTAGGCGAGGCCGTCGTCGACGTGGAGCTTGACCCGGGGGTTGTTGCCGTCGATCTCGCAGGCCATGGACGGCAGGAGTTCCACGGACTTGTCGATGACCAGGCCGTCGATCTCGCAGAGGGTGGCGAGCTCGACCTTCTTGTGTTTCATGATCTCGCGAATGGTGCCCCCGTCGCCGCCGCCGATGACCAGGACCTGCTTCGGGTCGGGGTGGGTGAAGAGCGCCGGATGGGTGATCATGTCGTGGTAGACGAACTCGTCGCGCTCGGTGCACATCACCAGGCCGTCGAGGAGCATCATCCGGCCGTATTCGAGGGTATCGACGATGTCGAGCTGCTGGAACTCGCTCTTGCCGGAGAAGAGGGTCTCGGTCACCTTCATGGTGATGCCGACGTTTTCCGAATGTTTTTCCGTGTACCACAGATCCATGGGTTCGAACTCCTTGAAGATGGTAGGTAGAATGTTGAATATAGAATACAGAATACAGAATATTTTTAGGAACTCCGGGCGTCCTCGAAAGAGTGACAGGAAACTCTTCGGGAATCTGTCTGAAGGTAAGTGCCCGGCACCGCTTTCTTCTATATTCTACATTCTGTATTCTATTTTCTGAAGAATTACTCCCCTTCCCAGAGAACCACGCCGGCAAAGGCGCTGCCGATCTGTTCGACGCGGTGCTGTACGGCGAGGGAGCGGATGTCGCCAAGCTCGAGGCCGCGCATCTTCAGCCCCTCCTCGGCCATGCGCCGCACGATCCCTTCGGCGTCCTCCTTGTGACCGCGGGCGGAATATTCCATGATCACTCCGGGTCGGGAGGGATCGCTCGGGTAGGCGATGGCGACGGCGGCGGAAATCACCTCTCCGCTCATCTCCGAGGTGATGGCGGCCCAGGCCGCCGGGACAAGCGCCCCGGCGGGGAGGGGTTGGGGATCGACAAGGCGGCACTTGGGCGGGAGAATGAAGCCGAGCCGGATCAGATTGCAGTCGCCGACTCGGGCCTGCAGCAGGGCGCCGTCCCGGGCGTTGAGTCGGGTCGGACCTTCGGAGGCGCCGCAGACGAAAAAATGGCCGGTCGGGGTCGTGAAGATCATCGCGCTGCTCCGTGGAAATAGGGGTCCGGCGGGGAGCGCCGGGGTGACGATTTTCGAGATTACCAGCGATTGGCCGATTAGGCAAATCCTCAGCGCCTCCGCCGGCGAAAAAGGCGATATGACGGGGCATTTTTTATACCCCCGGTCCCTTCCTGTCAACAGCTTTATCGCCTATCCTTCAGGGGAGAAAAAGGGGCGCAGAGGCCGGGACTTCGGGGGAGCGCATCGCTTGACTTTGCCGGCGAATTTCGATCTACTGGCGAAGGCTCCAACAGACCATTGCGAAAGGACGGACTTATCATGGCATCGGTGGCAAGCATCGGTTTTATCGGCGGGGGAAACATGGCGGAAGCCATCATCAAGGGGCTGGTTCGCGGAACCTTCCCGGCCGGGGGGATCCTCGTCGCCGAGCTCGAAGAACGGCGACGTACCCTGCTTGAGGAGCGGTACGGCATCCGGACGACGGCGGAACTCGACGAGGTGGTGCGCACCTGCGAAGTCGTCGTGCTGGCGGTCAAGCCGCAGGCCGTTGCCGAGGTCCTCCCCGGGGTGGCGGCCCATTTCAGCGGCGAGCAACTCCTCGTTTCCATTCTTGCCGGCGTCTCGACGGCGGCTCTCGAAGCTCATTTCGACGGCTCCCCCCGGGTGGTGCGGGTCATGCCCAACACCCCGGCCCTCGTCGGCGCGGCGGCCACCGGGCTCTGCCCCGGTCAGTTCTGCCGGCACGAGGACCTCCTCCTCGTGCAGCGCCTCTTCGAGGCGATCGGCACCGCCCTGGTCGTCAGCGAAAAGGAGATGGATGCGGTGACCGGGCTCTCCGGCTCGGGGCCGGCCTACGTCTATACCATCATCGAGGCGCTCGCCGACGGCGGGGTCCTCGAAGGGCTCCCCCGGCCGACCGCCCTGGCTCTGGCCGTGCAGACGGTGCTGGGGGCGGCGAAACTGGTCCAGGAAAGCGGCGAGCACCCGGCGGCGCTGCGGGACAAGGTCTGCTCTCCCGGCGGCACCACCATCGCCGGGGTGAAGACTCTGGAGGAGCGGGGACTGCGGGCGGCGCTCATGGGCGCGGTCTCCAGTGCCAGCCGCCGTTCCCGGGAACTGGGCGGGAAATAGTCCCATGCTCTTTGAACTGGTTGGGAAAATCCTGCTGGAATGCTGGGGGCTCCTGGTGGAAGCGGCTCCTTATGTCCTCTTCGGTTTTCTGGCGGCGGGACTCCTCAAGGCCTTGCTCCCCGTCGAGATGGTCGCCCGGCATCTGGGGAGCAGGAGCGTCGCCTCGGTTCTCAAGGCCTCCCTCTTCGGCATCCCCCTCCCCCTGTGCTCCTGCGGAGTCATCCCCGCGGCCATCGGGCTGCGCCGTCAGGGGGCGAGCAAGGGGGCCTCGGCGGCCTTTCTCGTCTCGACCCCCGAGACCGGGGTCGATTCCATCGCCATCACCTGGGCCCTCCTCGATCCGATCATGACGGTGGTCCGCCCCCTGGCCGCCTTCGTCACTGCCACCGTCACCGGACTCCTCATCAACGTCCTCCCCGACGAGGAGGAGGCTCCGGCAGCCCCTCAGGCTCCGGGGTGCGGCTGCAGCGGCAGCGCCTGCGGGGAGACTCCCGCTCCGTCGCCGTCCCTGCGGAAGCGTCTTGCCGATGGGCTCGGCTACGCTTTTGGCGAGCTTCTCGGCGACATCGGCAAGTGGCTCTTGCTCGGCATTCTTCTCGCCGGGATCATCGCCGCCCTGGTCCCCGCCGCGTTCTTTGCCCGCCATCTCGGCGGCGAATACACCTCCCTTTTTCTGATGCTGCTGGCCGGGGTGCCGATGTACATCTGCGCCAGCGCCTCGACCCCCATCGCCGCCGCCCTGGTCCTCAAGGGGCTCTCCCCCGGAGCCGCCCTCGTCTTTCTTCTTGCCGGTCCGGCGACCAACGCCGCCACCCTCGCCGTGGTCGCCCGCTTCTGGGGTCGGAAGATCACCGCCGTCTATCTGGCGTCCATCGCCCTCTGTTCCCTGGTCAGCGGCTATCTCGTCAACCGCCTCTACGCCGCAACCGGCGCCGACATCACCACCTGGGTGCACCACGGCGCCGAAGCAGGATCCTCCCCCTGGGCCGCCCTGCCGGCCGTGCTGTTGCTGATCCTCATCGGCCGCAATTTCCTCCCTCGCCCTTCCGGCAAATCCTGCGGCGATTGCTGAATCGTACCGGTATTTCGAAAAAAAAGAGCGGGATCCCAGTTTACGGGACCCCGCTCTTTTTGTTTTTTGGAGCCGGAAAAATCGCCCACTACAGGGCGCTAATCCGCCCGTAATATGACGGAAATAAAACGATATTATATTGTTTACCGATTCCATCGGTTTATTTTTTATCTCATTCCTTACCAACAGGCTCCCGTTAAATTATTGAAAAACATAGATTTTTAGTATTGACTGGAATTTTAAAAAAACATATATATGTTAATACATATTCCAGATGGAGACTTCACTGTAAAACGCCATCTCATAAGTTTGGATGGCAACTGGCTCCTGATTAAAGGTCTCTTTAATCCTTAGTAAACGGCAGGGGCACATCAGCATGGCACCGCACAACAAAGGAGGACGGAATGAAAAGGCGCAGTTTTCTCAAGGCTCTTGGAGCAACCGCAGCAGGCGTCACCGCAGTTGGGACATTAGGGAACCCGACCAAGGCTTTTGCTCGCGGCAAGGAAGACATTGGAGAATGTAAAAGTCTCAAGGTCACTGTTCTGTCCGAAACAAGTTGGTTTAACAACGACCAGTTCAAGGCGGATATCACCAACTACGGTGGGGCGAGCACTAACCAGTATGATATCCCTTGGGACCCGAAAAACTCCGGCGGGTACTCTGCTTTGCTCGAAATTGAGCAACTCGATGGCACCATCAACAAACTGCTGCTCGATTCTGGTTGGAACAACGAATGGATGGATTATGTCTTTAAACGTCATGGTATAGACAAGATGCTTGCCAGTGGCGAAATCAACACCATGGTGCAGAGCCACTGGCACCTTGATCATTTCTGGGGTATTGAATCGACTCTTAAGCATAACGACAAGATCACCATGTACGGCCCGGAAACCATGTATCCTGAGGACGAAAAACTGCTTAACGGCGGAAAACTTGAGGCAAAGGGTGTGCTGTTGGCGAAAAATGACGTTCCTTTCAAAGGCAAACTGGTCAAAACCAATTCCAAGGACTTCTACAAACTGTACCCTGGCGTAGCCGTCAAGAATTTCGATGTACCGATTCTGCTCAGAGTGCGCGGCGAAAGCGTCATCTACGTCAACGTTAAAGGGAAAGGTATTGTCACAGTCACCGGATGTTGCCACCCGGGCCTGCTTACCCTGTTTTCCACCGCACGGCGCGAAATTCAGGGCGGCGACAAGATTTACGGCTGTTACGGTGGGCTGCATGTCTCGTTGTTCGAGAACTGGGACCCAAAATTCGACGATCTTATCAAGGGGGCTAAAGCATTCAACCCGACCAAAATGGGCTGCAATCACTGCACTGGCTGGATTTGGGCCGAAAATGCCGCCAAGGCCGGCCTGCCGATCGTCAAAGGTACCGATACTTATAAGACTTATCCGCGCCAGTCCGCCGTCGCAAAGGACAGCAATGTTTTCCTGGCCAACGGTGACACGGTCGTATTCTGATGATCCGCCAAGCGCAATGGCCTGGTCATTGCGCTTGGCCTCTGCCACGAATCTATAGGTGCTGTGATGAATGCACATAAAAACAATTATCTGCACGGCCTGATTGCCTTCGTGGTCATGGTCGCCATCAATTTTGCTCTGTGGCGGCTATTCTTTGCGCCCTCCAACGGGGTATTCAAGCTGTTCACGCCGTTCTATGGACTATCCCTGGTCGCACTCTTCCTCTATGCGGTTATTCTTTTTGCGGATGTTTTCGGTTACCGGAATGAGGCGGGGAGCCTTGGCAGGGGGGGTGTGCTGCTGGCCGGTACGACGGCCTTCTTTTTGGTTGTTTATTACGGTTTCTTCTGGAACCTTCTGGGGAAGTTCGGCATTACCTATTTCAGCCCTCAGGCGCTGATCGACACGGGAGGAACCGGTCTTGAAATGTGGAACGCTCGCGAAAACTCATCGCTGGCGATCCTCTACCTGGCCACAGCACTTATCTGGGTTTCGTACGTCTGGAATGCAGGGATGGGCGATGCTCCCTGGGACGACAGCGGCCTGAAGCGAAGGATCGTCGGTTCCAGCAAATTCTTTGCGACAGCCTTCATTGCTATCATTGTTTATGCCATCTTCTATCATCCCAACGTAACAGCCCTGTTCGTCCCGAGGCAGATCTTTGCCGGAGTAATGCCCTGGTGGGAAGAAATAGCGATGACGGCCAGTTCCTTCTATCATCTCGGCTGGATGTTTGCTGGTCTTTTTCTGATTATGTTCCTGGTGAACTGTGCCGACGGCTTCCCTTTCAACCTGATGCGCGGAGACAAATCAGGCTCCCTGTGGGGCCTCCTGGCCGCGTTGCTCATTTCAATGGTGGGCGGTTTCGTATTCATGAGTATTGCCCAGGCAGTAATGACCCACTTCTGGTATGAACCTTTTACCGGCGGTAATTACACCGATGATCCGCGCTTCAGGTACTTGCATACTGCGGAGATCGCCGCCTTCCTCATGCTCGGCTTAGTGGTAATCAAAGTGTTTTTCAATAATGTGGTCCAGACTTCAAGCCGATGGTTTAACCTCCTTGCGCGTCTATTCGCAGTATCGTTTGCGGGAACGCTTCTCTACGTCTTTTACTACAGCGAAACAGTCGGCCCCAAGTTTGTCGACCGCGTCCCTGGCATCGGCAACATGGATGAAACCTCCCTGGCTTGGACCCTCATGTCCCTGGCTCTGATTTTTGTCTATGACAAGTATTTCAACGCCATACTGATCCGGAAAAAAGCATGAAACGACGCGATTTTTTTAGAGATGCATTCGGCGAAACGCTCCGTAGCGCCGTCAAAGGATTCGACGGCCTCAGAGAAACCTTCGGCGATTTAAACAATTCAATCCAGGACGCGATGAACGGTACCAGCATGGCTACGGGGGGATTCTTCGATTCCTACGAACTGAGCTATTCTCTGACTCTGGCCTACCCCAGGGAAATGTTTGAACAAATGGCCCGAGATCAGGGAATTGTTTACGAGGGTGTTGAAACGATAGAAATCGCAAAGGAATTGAGCAAAAGAGGGGTCATATGACCCTGATCGATGCACATGCAGCCACCAGGAATCTGGTCGAAAATGCCTTCAGATACCTGACCTGGCACGAGGACGCCTGCAAGGCCGCCGGCTTCAAGGGTATCAGCCAGGTCTGGAAAGATGAACCCGCCTGGTACTTCTGGCTCGATTCTGTGCAAGGCGGGTTTCTTCTGAGATTGCACGACCATGAACCTCTCAAAGGGAGCCAGTACGTCAGTCTGTCGGTCCATTTTTATCCCTCCACGAGCGAAACAAAGGACTGTCAACTTTCCATTGAAGAGCAGCGTCTACTTTCCGACCGCAGCGTCTTCGACATGCCCACCTGCACCCCTCGCTTCGAGGAGTTCGATGCCTGCCTACCTTACTTTATTACGGCGGAAATCGGGTTGCTGATCGGGTCTGACAATCAATTGCAGCTGCTTGTTTATAGCACGCAAAACGGAATGAAGCATTTTTCGATCCAGTTTCTTGACCTGCTGGTCAGTACGCTGCATTTCGCGAACAAGATCCATCACCGGCAAGCCTTGCAGCTTACAGATGGCCAGGGAACGTCGCTTTTTTTGATCTATGACCAGACCGCCTTCGATAACTTTACAAGTCATTTCAGCCTGGATGAAATCTCCTTCCACGAGCCAAAAATGGAAAAACTATTATTTAAATGGAAAAATTCCAGTCGTATTGATGTCAACTGTTCAATGAAAAGCACATGCTGCTGCCACTAACTAAGGGGAGAGACCGATGAAAGCAATCATGTTAATCGCGATTTTCATCTGTGCCATGCAAGTCACAAGCAGTTTTGCGCTCGATGCAAAATCGGTAAAAGACGGATACTCTCTGCACAATAAATATTGCGTGTCCTGCCATGATTCGGTGGCAAACCCTGAAAGAACCGGGTTTACGAGGGACGCCTGGCATTTGACACTCAATTTGATGCACAAACATGGGCTGCAAAAGCTCTCCAATGAAGAAAAGGAAGCACTGATCGATTACCTTTTTACGATAAGAAAGGGGATGGAACAAGAGGCTGGCTAGAATACGCGGCATTTCAAAGGGGGGGCTTCACAAGCCCCCCTTTTTTTTTATTTCGTCGGCGAAAGACGTGACCCCAACTACGCCCCCACCGCCCGTGTTGTAAGGCGGATCGATATAGATACAGTCCAAGAGGTCTCGGCAGATTGCGGCTGGAGCACGGATCTTTCGGAGAAACTACGAATTGGACTCGGGGGGAGGGCAGTCGGGGGCGTTGAGCTTTTCGTATAGCTCAATCTGCTCGGCCATGCTCAATTTTTTGCCGCAGCCGGTCTTCAGGCACAACCGGCAGCGGTCGTCCGAGCACCACTGGCACTGGCGGCAGTCGGGGCAGGGGTGTTTCTTCTCCATGGCGGTCTCCTTGGTGGCTTATTGTACGCCGTGCTTCCGGGAGGGTGCAAGGGTCCTCAGGAGAGGGGGAGGTAGCGGCGCCGGCCGAGGAGGTAGGAGGCCTCGCAGATTTCGGCGCTGATCAAGAGGGCGATGGCGATCGCGACGCCGGGAAGGGGGAGAGGGCGCAGGGTGAGGATTCCCCAGCAGCCGAGGAGGTAGAGGGTTTTGTAGACGGTGGAGCGTCCGAGGATTCCGGTCTGATGGGAGCCGGTAAAGTAGCCGCGCAGCAGGTTGCTGGCGCCGTAGAGGAGGGGGAAGACGGCGCAGACTGCCAGCGGCAGGGCGATGTAGGTGCGCATCGTCTCTTCGAGCCCCATGATCCGGCCGAGGACCGCCGTGTTGAGGGGGTAGGCGGTAAGGAGCATCAGCACCCCCATGCCGCTTCCGACCCGGCGGCAGAAGGAGGCGAGCACCCGGGCGTCGGCGGTATTTTTCACCAGGGTCAGATAGACCTGCTGCAGGTTGCGCATCGGCCCGGCGAGGAGAAAGAGGAAGCCGCGGATGACGCCGAAGGAGGCCAGGGCCAGGGTGCCGTCGGGGAGGCGGCTGATGACGGCGTTGATCAGCAGGGGGATTGCCTGCTGCAGGCAGGAGGAGTAGGCCAGGGGGAAGGCGAAGCGCAGGATCTCCAGGGTTCCCTTTTCGTCCTGGCAGCCGGTGAGGGGGAGGTGGCAGCGCAGGGCGAAAAACCCCATGAAGGCGGTTTCCACGGCGATGCAGGTGAGGAGGGCGAAGGCCCCGAGGGCGGGGCCGGAAAACCACGGGCGGCCGAGGAGGAGAAAGACGAAGAGGGCCCCGATCCGCACCCCCGTGGCCAGAGACACCAGGCCGGTGCGCCGGGCGCGGATGACCAGACCCTGGAAGAGACCGCGGAATCCGGTGAAAAAGGGGAGAAAGACGAGGATGGCGATGACCGAGCGGGCCTCCGCGGCGACCTCTCCGGAGACTCCCAGAAGCCGGACGAGCACCAGGTCTCCTATGGGGGTGAAGGCGATCAGGGCGAGCATGGTCGAGACGTAGGTCGCCACCAGCGAAACGAAGATCACCGTGCCGCGCAGCGAGCGGCGGCCGCGCACCACGGCGATGGTGATGGTGTGATTCTGGTAGGAGGGGGAGGCGAAAAAGAGGTGCAGAACCATGGCCACCGAGAAGGCGGCGAGGGCGGTGAGAAAGTCCTCCTGGCGGGCCAGGGCGGCGTTGATGATGGAGTGGGAGACCCCCATCAGCTGGACGTTGAGGAGGAGGGGGAAGAAGAAGAGGCTGATCTCCTTCTGTCCGATGGTGGGGGAGTCGGTCACGGCGCAGCTCCCGGAAAGAGGCGGGGGAGGTCGAAGGGGGTCGCGGCGAAAAAATCGCTGGCGACTCCGCCGCTCTCGCCGATTCCCCAGGCGCAAAAACAGGTGCGGACCCCGGCGGCACGGCCGGCTCGCAGGTCGGTGTGGTGGTCGCCGATCATCACCGCCGATTCCGGCGGGCGCTGCAGCTGTCGCAGCGCCTCGACGACGGGGGCCGGGTCGGGTTTTTTGGTGAGACAGCTGTCGCCGCCGAGAACCACGGGGAAGAAGCGGCGCAGGTGCAGCCCGTCAAGAAGGCGAAGGGTCAACGCCAGGGGCTTGTTGGTCACCACCGCCAGGCGCCGGTTGTGCAAGGTTTCGAGAAAGTCGCGGATCCCCGGATAGATCGCCGTCTCCTCCAGAAGATGGTCGCCGTAGAGCCGAAGGAAGCGCTGCAACCGCCGTTCGCTGTAGAGGCCGGGAGGGAGGGCCCGCTGCACCAGAAGGGTGGCGCCGTCGCCGACGTAGCTGCGCACCGCCTCCCGGGGGAGGGGGGGAAGATCGAGTTCGCCGCGCAGCAGGTTGACGGCGGTGGCCAGGTCGGCCACCGAATCGACCAGGGTGCCGTCGAGATCAAAGAGGAAGGTGTCGATGGGCATGGGGGACCGGGGGGGAGGAGGGGCAGAACACAGAATACAGAACACAGAATACAGAATACAGAATATAGAAAACAGAATGGGGAATACAGAAGAGGGAAGAACTATTCTATATTCTGTGTTCTGTATTCTTCGTTCTATGTTTCTACTAAAACCATCCCCCCAGCCAGGTAAAGAGTCCGCTTTCCTTGGCTTTGAAATAGAGGACGACGGCGACGGCCAGGGGGGAGACGTAGCGGATCAGGAAGTGCCAGGTGGGGTAGACCCAGCCGGAGCCGCCGGCGACCAGTTCCTCCTTTTCCTTGCTGCCGCTCCAGAACCAGCCGACGTAGAGGGCGATGAGGAGACCGGCGATCGGCAGGAGGTAGTTGGAGGCGATGAGGTCGGCGGAATCGAAGAAGTTGCGCTCGCCGATGACTTCCCAGTCGGCGAGGGTGTTGTAGGAGAGGGCGGTGGGGATGCCGACCACGAAGGCGAGTCCGGCGAGAAAGACCGTGGCCTTTTTCCGGCTCCAGCCGCGTTCGTCGATGAAGTAGGCGACCTGGGCCTCGAGGAGAGAGATGTTGCTGGTCAGGGCGGCAAAGGCGAGGAGGAGAAAGAATACGATCGCCAGGAGAGCGCCGCCGGGGATCTGGGAGAAGACCACGGGGATGGTCTTGAAGACCAGGCCCGGGCCGGCCGCCGGTTCCATGCCGACGGAGAAGACCACGGAAAAGATCGCCAGTCCCGCCATCAGGGCGATGAGGGTGTCGAGGATCACCACCCGCAGGCTGGCCGCCAGCAGGTCTTCGGTCTTGTTGAGGTAGGAGCCGTAGGTGATCATCGCCGCCATCCCCAGGGAGAGGGTGAAAAAGGAGTGGCCGAGGGCTTCGAGGACCGAGCCGGCGGAAAGCTTGCTGAAGTCGGGGCGAAACATGAAGGCGAACCCTTCCCAGGCCCCCTTGCTGAGCATGCCGTTGATGAAGAGGAGACCGAGAAGAAGAAAGAGAATCGGCATCAGGATCTTGCTCCAGCGCTCGATCCCCTTCTGCACCCCGCCGATGACGATCCCCAGGCACAACAGGAGAAAGATCGCCTGCCAGATCAATTGCCGGGGGCCGTCGGCGATCAAGGTGCCGAACATCGATTCGATCGCTTCGGCAGGCTCTCCGCTGAAGCTGCCGATGAGGGCCCGGTAAACGTAGTCGAGGGTCCAGCCGGCGACCACCGAATAGTAGGAGCAGATGATGAAGGCCGCGATCACGCTCACCCAGCCGGCGGAGAGCCAGAAGGAGCGCTTCCCCTCGAGTTGGACGAAGGCGCCGACGGCGTCGCGCTGGGTGTGTCGGCCGATCATCAGTTCGGCCATCATGATCGGCAAGCCGACGATGGCGATACACCCCAGGTAGACGAGGACAAAGGCGCCGCCGCCGTTGTTGCCGGTGATGTAGGGGAACTTCCAGATGTTGCCGAGGCCGACGGCACTGCCGGCGGCGGCGAGAATGAAGCCGAGGCGGGAGGCCCACTGAGCCCGGGGCATGCCGATGTTTTTCATGTCAGTTCCTTTCCCTCTCGCCGAAAATCGCCGTGCCGACCCGCACCAGGGTCGCTCCTTCTTCGATGGCGACGGCAAAATCGTGACTCATCCCCATGGACAGCTCCTCCATGGCGACGCCGGGGAGTTTAAGTTCTTCGATGGTGAGCGCCAGTTGCCGCAGGCTGCGGAAGTAGGGGCGGACCTCTTCCGGGTCTTCACAGTAGGGGGGGAGGGTCATCAAGCCGCGGATGCGCAGGTGGGGGAGGAGACTGACGCGGCGCACAAGCTCTTCGAGTTCTTTGGCCGTCGTCCCCGACTTGCTCGCTTCTTCGCCGATGTTGACCTGGATGAGAATGGCGGCCGGCTCCTCCAGGGAGGCCCACTGGCGGTCGATCTCGGCGGCCAGCGAATAGCGGTCGACGGAGTGGATGAGAGCGGTGTGCCCCCTGAGGTATTTGACCTTGTTGCTCTGCAGGGCGCCGATGAAGTGCCATTCGAGAGGGAGGGCTATCGCCTCGGCCTTGGCGACGAACTCCTGAACGTAGCTCTCGCCGAAGAGGGTCTGCCCCGCGGCCGCTGCTTCCTCGATGAGGGAGACCGGTTTGGTCTTGGAGACAGCCACCAGGCGGACCGTCCGCGGGTCGCGGCCGCAGCGGCGGCAGGCTGTCTCGATCCCGGCGCGGATGGTCTGCAGGTTGGCTTTTAAGCTCATCGTTGAGGTGCTCCGCAACAGAAAAAATATTCACCCTGATGCACAGATGAATACAGAATCGCTTCTTCCTTCTTCTTTCTTCTTTCTTCCTTCTTCCTTCTTCCTTCTTCCTTCTTCTGTATTCTATGTTCTATGTTCTGTGTCTAGGCAAAGAGCCGGACCGCCCCGAGGCGCTCGAGCACCTCGATCACTTCGCAGAGGGGGAGTCCGACGACGTTGGTGTAGCTCCCCTTGATGGAGAGGACCATGAAGACGCCGATCCCCTGAATGGCGTAGGAGCCCGCCTTGTCGAAGGGTTCGCCGGTGGCAATGTACCCCGCGATCTCCGATTCTGTCAACTCCTTGAACCGCACAAGAGTGGAGACCGCTCCGGCCACCGTCGAGCCGGTCTGGCGATCGAAAACCGCGTATCCCGAGAGGACACGGTGGCTGCGCCCGGAGAGGGAGGCGAGCATGGCGGCGGCCTCTTCGGCATCCTTGGGCTTGCCGAGGATCGTCTCGTCGCGCAGCACGATGGTGTCGCTGCCGATGAACCAGCGTCCGGAAACCTCGGGGCGCCCGGCGACCTGGCGGGCCTTGTCCTTGCTCAGGCGGACCACATGCTCCTGCGGCGTCTCGCCGGGGATCTCCTCTTCCGGTGCGTCGCTGGCCACCACGGAAAAATGGAGGCCGACGGAGGCCAGCAGTTCGCGGCGTCGGGGGGAGGCCGAGGCCAGAACGAGCAGGGGCGCTCCTCCGGCGGTGTCGGCGGAATGGGGATTCATGGTTATTCCTGAGGCAAAAGGGTTGAAGGATGGGACAGGAGTGTAGCACAGTTGCGGAGGGGGCGGGGACGGGAAAAACGCCGGGCAGATCAGAGGTAGGAGATCTTCTCCCGGGGGACCATCGGTTCCGAGAGGACGATGCAGTTGCGTCCCTGGTCCTTGGCCTGGTAGAGGGCGACGTCCGCGGCGCCGAGAATGCTCTGCGCCGAGAGGCCGTTTTCAGGGTAGGCGGCGATGCCGAAGCTGGCCGTCAGGGTTCCCAGGGGTTGGCTTCCCTGGCGGGGGAAGGGCTCCGTTTCGATGGCCCTGCGCATCCGCTCGCCGACGTGCAGCGCTTCGCTGAGGCTGGCTCCGGGGAGGAGGACGCAGAATTCCTCGCCGCCGAAGCGGATGACGAGATCCATCTCCCGGGCGCTGCGCTGCAGAATACGGGCGGTCTGGCGCAATACCGCGTCTCCTGCGAGGTGGCCGCAGAGATCATTGTAGTTTTTGAAATGGTCGAGATCGATGAGCATCACCGCCAGCGACTCCTTCTTCCGGATGGCACGACTGATCTCGGCTTCGAAGCGTTCTTTGAGAAAACGGCGGTTGTAAAGTCCGGTGAGGGGGTCGGTGATGGTGAGGGCTTCGAGGTGTTTGGTTCGCTTAATGCTTTCGGCGCGTTCGATCAGGGCTCCGCTGTGGTCAAGGAGAGCACCGAGGAGTTTCTCCTCGGTGACGGTAAAGGGAGTCGTCGTCTCCCAGTCGGAGAGATTGAGGACGCCGATTATCCGCTTGCCGATCTTGAAAGGGAGGCTGATAAATGACTTGCTCTGGAAGCGGGGGCGGTTTGCCGCGGCGATGCGCGGGTCGTGCTCGATGTCCCGCACAAGAAGCATTTCACCCCGCTGGGCGACGCCCCCGGCGATCCCATGGCCGACGGGGATGCGCAGGTTGACGGCGAGCTCCCGGTTGATCCCCTTGCTGGCGGCGATGCGCAGGGTCTGCCCGGCGTTGTCGACGAGCATCAAAGACCCTTTTCGTGCTCTCAGAAGCTCTGTGGCCGCGTTCAGAACGCTCCCCAAAAGTTCGTTGCGGCTACGGGCGAGGGTCAGGGCGCCGAGCCTGTCCATGAAGCGGTTGGTAAGAAAGAGGTCGCGGCCGTGTTCCTGATCGTCCAGCAGCAGGCGGAGACGGATCGCCGCTCGGCTGACCAGCAGCTCCACAAGAACCAGCTCGCTGGAACTCAACCGGGGATCGGCAAGGAGCAGACACCCGGAAAAACGTCCGCCGGCGTTCAAGGGGAAGCAGACCAGACGCTTGACCTCGTACCCGGGGAGGAGTTGGGCCGCCCGTTCGCCGCTCAGAAGGAAATGTCTGCGCTCCGCCCCCCGGAGGAGGATGGAGCCGGTCTTGCCGTCGTGGTGCAGGGTTGGCGCCTGGTGGTCGAGGAGATCGCGTATGCTGACACCCCCGTCGGGGAGAGGGAGGGCGACGGCAATTCGCGACAAGGAGAAGAGGATGGTCAGGGACTCGCTGAGGAGGGCCAATACCCCTTCAGTCGAGGTCACCCGGTCGAGTTCGGGTCCGATGCCGGCGACACCGTTGAACAGGGTCAGTATCCGCTCCAGGGAGAGGGCGTGAAACTGGCCGTTGCCGAGGGATTCGAGGAGGAGATTGGCCTCTTCCGCCGTGCGGTGCATCTCCTCGAGGGATGTCGACGGCAGCTCTTCCCAGCTTTCAAGAAGGTCGATGCCGTTCACCCCCCGTTCCCTGGCGAGGCGTTCGAGACGGCCGATGTCGATGAACTTTTCACGGAAGCCTCCGCCGAGGAGAATATAGTCGACCGCGGGTTCGTGTTTGAAAGGGATGACGAAATAGAGGAGCCCGCCGGGGCAGCGGTAGACTCGGGGCCGGATCCGTGTCCCTCTCCAGTTGATTTTCGGCCGGCACACGCTCTGGCAGGGTTCAGTACAGAAAGGGCTCTCCGCGGCACTTCCGCAGAAGCGCTCGGTCTGGCCATGGCGGGCGAGGAGGATTTCGGCGTCGTTGTAGAGGGCCAGGCTGTAACGGGAGAGGACGGCATGATCCCGAAGAACCGATAGGAGTTCGCCGGGCGGGAGAGGACGGATGGGTAAGAATTTTTCGTGCATCGCTTTTCCGGCTCTTGGGGATGAGTACGGTGGACGCCGGAGGATTCCAGACTGAAGCAGAAAAAAGCTTGTTATCCGAGTCCGTTGAAATTCCGAATTAAATACCATTGCCGAGAGGGAAAAGCAAGCGCGATAAGGCTGTATTAATGTGCAAATTGTTTGCTGTCTGGGCTCCGCCACCACTCCCCGAGATCGGCCAGGGCCCGTTCGGCCATGGCCAGGCGCCGGTCGGCCCGCTTCATTTTGCGCCCTTCGAGGGGGGGGAAGAGGCCGTAGTTGACGTTCATCGGCTGGAATCCTTCCGGGGAGGAGTCGGCCAGGTGGGCCAGGAGGGCGCCGAGGGCGGTGGTCGGCGGGGGAAAGGAAACGCTTTTTCCCTCAGCCAGGCGCGGGGCGAAGAGCCCGGCGAGAAAGCCGCAGGCCGCCGACTCGACGTACCCTTCGACGCCGGTGATCTGCCCGGCAAAGAGGATGCGCGGCTCGCTTTTGAGCTGCAGGGAGCGGTTCAGACACGCGGGAGCGTTGACGAAGGTGTTGCGATGGACGTTGCCGAGACGGGCGAAGACGGCGTTTTCCAGCCCGGGAATGGTGCGGAAGATGCGGCGCTGTTCCGGGTAGGTGAGCTTGGTCTGGAAGCCGACGAGATTGTAGAGGGTGGCGTGGCGGTTGTCCTGGCGGAGCTGGATCACCGCAAAAGGCTCCCGGCCGGTGCGGGGATCGGGGAGTCCCACCGGCTTCATCGGCCCGAAGGCCAGGGTCAGATCCCCGCGAACGGCCATCTCCTCGATGGGCATGCACCCTTCGAAGTGGATCATCTTTTCGAAATCGCGGGCGGGAACCTTCTCCGCGGCCTTGAGGGCTTCGACGAAGGCGAAGTACTCCTCCTTCGAGAGGGGGCAGTTGATGTAGTCGTCCCCCCCCTTGCCGTAGCGGGAGGCCCGCCAGGCCCTGTCGAAGTTGATGGAGTCGGCCTCGACGATGGGAGCGATGGCGTCGTAGAAGTAGAGGTGTTCGCTGCCGGTGAGCCGGGCGATCTCCTGGGAGAGGGGCTCGGAGGTCAGGGGGCCGGAAGCGACGATGACCGTCCCCTCGGCGGGGAGGGTGGTGATCTCCTCGCGGCGCACCCGGATGCGGGGGTGTGCTTCGACCTTCTCCGTCAGGTAGGCGGCAAAGGCGTCGCGGTCGACGGCCAGGGCTCCGCCGGCGGGGACCTCCGTGGCGTCGGCCGCCGCCATGATCAGGGAGCCACAGCGGCGCAACTCTTCCTTGAGGCAGCCGACGGCGTTGTTCATCCCCGCTCCCCGCAGGCTGTTGGAGCAGACGAGCTCGCCGAGGTTCGGGGAGTGGTGGGCCGGGGAAAAGCGCTGAGGCTTCATTTCGAAGAGGGTGACCTCGGCCCCGGCGCCAGCCGCCTGCCAGGCGGCCTCGCAGCCGGCCAGGCCGCCGCCGATGATGGTGATGGGGGGCGAGGCGTCGCTGTTCACTGACGGAGGAGTGGCGATCATTCCGGTTTTTTCTTCTTCGCCGGGACGGCGACTTTCCTGGGTACAGCTCCCGCGGCAGCCGTCGTTTTGGTCGGCGCCTTCTTAGCCGGCGCTTTCTTGACCGGTTCCTTCTTGTCTGCCGGCGCTTTGGCCGGTGCCTTTTTGGCCGCCGCCTTTTTCTCCGGCTCCACCAGCACCAGGCGGTAGTCGCAGGTCTCGGTGGGGCATTTGCGGTAGGTGCCGTCGCGCTTGGTGACTTTTTCGACGATCACCGGATGGCCGCACTTGGGGCAGGGTTCGTTGATCGGCAGGTCCCAGAGGGCGTACTTGCACTGCGGATAGCGGTTGCAGGAGTAGAAGATCTTGCCGTAGCGGCTCTTCTTCTCCATCATCTCCCCTTCCTTGCATTCGGGGCAGGTGATGCCGAGGGCCTTCGGCTTGATCAGGGGCTGGATGTTCTTGCAGGCCGGATAGGCGCTGCAGGCGAGAAACTTGCCGAAACGTCCCATCTTGATGAGCATCGGCGCCCCGCATTTGTCGCATTTCTCCTCGGAGAGGACCGGTTCTTCCTGCTCCTCGCCGGAGAGGGGCTCGGTGTGGCGGCATTCGGGAAATCCGGAGCAGGCGAGAAACTTCCCCGAGCGCCCGAGCTTGACCACCAGCGGCTTGCTGCATTCGGGGCAGAGCTTGTCGGTCTTCTCGGTGGTGACGTCCTCCTTGGAGACTTCCTGCTCCTTCTGCTTGAGGAGGGCGATGAAGGGATCCCAGAAGCCGCGCAGCACCGGGCGCCACTGCTCTTCGCCGCGGGAGATGGCGTCGAGGTCCTCCTCGAGCTTGGCGGTGAAGTCGTAGTCCACGTACTGATGGAAGTGTTTGACGAGGAGGTCGCTGACCACCATGCCGACGTCCTCGGGAAAGAAGGCGCGTTTTTCCAGGCGCACGTACTTGCGGGTCACCAGGGTGTTCATGATCGAGGCGTAGGTCGAGGGGCGGCCGATGCCGTATTCTTCCAGGGTCTTGACCAGGCTCGCTTCGGTATAGCGGGGAGGGGGCTGGGTGAAGTGCTGCTCGGGATAAAGCTCCCCTCGCTCGACTCCTTCCCCCTCGTTGATGAGAGGGAGAAGCCCCTCGGCCTTCTCCTCGGCCTCGTCGGTCCCCTCGATGTAGAGCTTCATGAAGCCGGGGAAGCGGATCACTTGGCCCGAGGCGCGGAAGGTGAACTCCCGGGGGGCGCCGGGGGTCGAGCCGATGTCGACGGTGGTGGCGTCGAGGATGGCCGAGGCCATCTGCGAGGCGACGGTGCGGGTCCAGATCAGGCTGTAGAGGCGATGCTGGTCCGAGCTGAGAAAGGGCTTGACCTTGTCCGGGGTGTTGATGATCGCCGTCGGCCGCACCGCCTCGTGGGCCTCCTGGGCGTTTTTTGCCTTGCTCTTGTAGACCCGCGGTTTCTCCAGGGCGTACTCCTTGCCGAAGACCCGGGTGATGACCTCTCTCGCCTCGTCCGTCGCCTCTTCGGAGAGGGCGACGGAGTCGGTCCGCATGTAGGTGATCAGGCCGACGTCCCCCTGGCCGATGTCGATCCCCTCGTAGAGTTTCTGGGCGGTGGTCATCGTCTTGCGGGCGGAGAAGCCGAGTTTGCGGCTCGCTTCCTGCTGCAGGGTGCTGGTGGTGAAGGGGGCGGCGGGGTTACGCTTCTTTTCGCTGCGCGCCACCGAAGTCACGGCGAAGCGGGACTTTTCGAGATCGGCCACCAGAGCTTCGGCCTCGGCCGTCGTGGCGATGGCGAACTTGTCGAGCCTTTCGCCGCCGACGGCGTGCAGGCGGGCGCGGAACGGTTCTTTGCGCTCCGTCGCCATGTCGGCTTCAATGGTCCAGTATTCCCGGGGGTCGAAGCCCTGGATCTCCTTTTCCCGGTCGCAGATCAGGCGCAGGGCCACCGACTGCACCCGTCCGGCGGAGAGTCCGTAACGGATCTTCTTCCACAGGAAGGGGGAGAGGTTGAAGCCGACCAGGTAGTCGAGGATCGATCGGGCCTGCTGGGCGTCGACGAGGTCGCGGGCGATGTGCCGCGGTTCCTCCATCGCCTTGAGGATCGCCTTTTTGGTGATCTCGTGAAAGGTGACCCGCTTGACGACCGGGGAGGTGCTCTCTTCGGAGATCTCCAGGGCTTCGAGCAGGTGCCAGGCGATGGCTTCCCCTTCGCGGTCGAGGTCGGTGGCGAGGATCAGTTCGGAGCTGCGGGCGGCTTCCTTTTTCAGCAGGTCGACGTGCTTCTTGCTCTCGGGGAGGATATGGTATTTGGGTTCGAAGTCGTTGGCGATGTCCACCGATCCCTGCTTGCTGGGGAGGGCGCGCACATGGCCGTAGGAGGCCAGGACCTTGAACCCCTTGCCGAGAAATTTCTCGATGGTTTTTGCCTTGGCCGGCGATTCGACGATCACGAGGGTCTGTGCCATGGGGGCCTCAATGGGGTCAGCGGCGGGATGGGCCGGTCGGGGCGTCTATCTCCCCGGTCGGTCTGCGGCGGTGCCGCCTGACAAAAGGTCAAAGAAAAAGGCTGCAGGGTACCCCCGCAGCCCGGTTGTGTTGCTAGTGATACAGCCGCGACCAGTCGTTGTCCAGTATGCAGTCGACCTCCCTGCGCCACTGGTCATGGGAACGGGCGAACACGGTGAAGGCGGTGATGGTTTTCAACTCGCTCAGGGAGACCTCGTCTTCGGCGCCGTCGAGGGCCTTTTCAAGGATTTCCTCTTCGGTGTCGTCATCGAGAATCCCCATGGTCCGCAGTTGCACCAGAAATCCGCGGGCCTCCCGGGAGAGGTTGCGGTTCTCCTCGGCGGTGAAGACCCGGTGGGTGGAAAGGGCGAGGGGGGCCGAGGCCTTGGGGGGGGCGTGGAGGGAGAGATTTTCCATCCAGCTGAAGGCCGCATCGATCTCTTCCGATTCGAACCCTACGGCCAGCAGCTCTTCGACGATTTCCGACTCGCTGAGAAAGCCGCGGTCTTCCATCACGTACTGGGCAATGATGCTGACGATGGCCAGAACCCGCTCTTTTTGAGGATCTTTCGTCATGGATTCCCGCGCCGTCAAGGTCGCCTGTTGCGGATAAACCGTGCCCCGGGGAGTTGTTCGACACCTCCCTGGAGTTCCAAGTGCAGTAAAATAGCGGAAACCTCCATGGGTGTCAAGGCGCTTTTCCTCGCCAGATCGTCGATGTGAAGGGGAATTTCTTCGAGATTCCGGTAGAGTTCGAGGGGCTTTCCGGAGAGGGTGGCGGCGAAGGCATCCTCCCGGGTTCGTGCCGCGGCCGACGGCAGGGCGGGCCAGAGGACCTCGAGGATGTCCCCCACCTCCGTCACCAGATGGGCGCCCTCCTTGAGAAGACGGTTGACCCCCTCGCTGGCCGGGGCATAGACGGGACCGGGGACGGCGAAGACCTCCCGCCCCTGTTCCAGGGCAAAGTCGACGGTGATCAGCGAGCCGCTCCCCAGGGCCGCCTCCACCACCAGCACGCCGCGGCACAGGCCGCTGATGATGCGGTTGCGTCCGGGAAAGTGGCCGGGGAGCGGCGGGGTGTCCGGCGGGTACTCGGAGATCACCGCGCCTTCGGCGGCGACCCGGTTGAACAGGTCCGCGTTTTCCGGCGGATAGATGCGGTCGATGCCGCAGCCGAGAACGCCGACCGTCGGACCTCCGCCAGCGAGGGCTCCCTGGTGGGCCGCCGTATCGATCCCTCGCGCCAGGCCGCTGACCACGGCGATCCCCCGGCTGGCGAGTTCGCGGCAGAGCTCAAAGGTCAGGCGCTGGCCGGCGGGGGAGGCCCGGCGGGCGCCGACCACCGCCAGGGCGTCGCCTGGCGGCAGCGTGCCGCGGAGATAGAGGAGGGCGGGGGGGTCGTGAATTTTCCGCAGCAGGGAGGGGTACCGCGTTTCATCGCCGAGGGGGATGATCCGGACGGCGAGACGGCGGAGGCGCTCGGCGGCTTCGACGAACAGGGGGGCATCTTCCTTCGGGAGGGCGGATGCGACGGCGGGGCGGATGCCGGCCCGATCACGCCAGGCCGAGGGTCCGGCGTCGAGGATCTCCCCGGGAGAGCCGAAGGCCTCCTGCAGGCGGAGGAGGCCGGCCCGGCCGAGGCCCGGGGTCAGGTGGAGGCGCAGCCACCCGAGTTCATCCTTGGTCATCGTTCTCTCCCTGCTTGTAGAAAAAAACGGAAGCACAATCCAAAAATGGAACACCCATAAAAGGGCTTATCAACGCTGAGGCGCCGAGGAAGGAGAGACGCGGAGAGGGTCCCTCTCTGATCATTTGTTCCCGGTTATCGGCTCTTCTCTGTGGCCTCTGTGACTCTGTGGTTAAGTTTGTCTTTGAGCGGCCTGCAAATAAAAGGGATTGAAGTTCCCTTCAATCCCTTTGTTGTTTGTTCACATCGACTCAGGGCCAGCGCCCCTTGTTATTCGGTCACGGTGGTGACCTTATCGCCGCGGTAGATGGCGTCCGCCGACTTGAGGAGGAGGGCCGAGGCGGTGTGGGCGCGGGTTTCGAGAACCACGGCCGATCCGAGGAGCATGTCGGGAAGCTGAAGCTGGTCTCCCTGCAGGCCGAGGTCGCTTGCCTGGCGCTGGCGGGAGACGTAGAGCATGTTGCCGGCCTGGAGCCCGTCGAGGGCGCCGAGGTCGAGGTGAATGATGTCGTGCTGGCCGAGAGCAATCTTGCCGTCGCCGCTGCTGATGACGACTCCGTCGAGGCTGCGGTCGGCCCTCTTCAGAACAATCTCCATCAGAGGCGCCTGGTAGGGGAGGAGGAGGGCGCCGCGGTGCACTTCCCTGAAGGTGTAGTCGATCACGGCCGTGGCAATGCGCGGATGGACTTCGGTGATCTTCAGGCTCCCCAGGTCGGCGATCTGGTAACCGATCAGTTTGTCGGTGAGGGGATGACGGATTTCTTTGCCGATTTCGACCAGGGAGAATTTGTCGCCGGGACGGGTGGCGGAGAGCTCCTTCATGTCGACGAAGACCGTTTCCCCTTCGCCCATCAGGATGCGGTTGTCGACGGTGTCGACGATGGTGCCGAGGGCGTCGAGTTCTTCGAGGGTGACAAACCCCTGGCCGCCTCCGGCGGTCTTGATGGTGATCGACTCGACGGGCTCGGGGAGCTCCTGCCTCCACTCTTCCATCGCCGGCGGCGTCTCGACGATTTCCTGCGCCGGGATTTCGCCGCCGTCGGTTTCGGGGAGGACCGGGACGATTTCAATGCGGCCGTCGCGGATGGCGACGGTCTGCCCGGGGTAGATGAGGTGCGGATTGGTGATGAAGGGGTTGTTGGCCCAGAGGTTCGGCCAGTAGTAGGGGTCGGTGATAAACTTCTGCGAAATCCCCCAGAGGGTGTCCCCCTTTTTGATGACGTAGGTTTTCGTTTCCCCTTTGGCCCAGGCGGAGAGGGGGAGGATCAACAGGCAAATCAGAATCAGCGCTTTTCGGACAGTCATTCAATCCCCCTATCGGAATTCTTCGGTTTGTTATTCGCCCTGCCGGGACTTCTTTGCCGCGTCGCTGTTCGGATAAAGCCGACGCAGGACCTGGAGCGTTTCCCTGGCCTGTTCCATCTGGTGCAGCTCCAGTTGTGCCGCCGCCGTTTTCAGCAGGGCCTCGGGGGCCTTGCCCCCCTGGGGATAAAGGTCGACGACCTTGCGGAATTCTTCTATGGCGCGCGGGTAACGCTGCAGGGAGTAATAGCATTCTCCGAGCCAGAACTGGGCGTTACCGGCATATTCGCTGTTGGGGTAGGTCTTGAGAAACGCTTCGAAACCGAGGATCGACTGGGGGTAGCGCCCGGCGGCGTAATCGGCGAAGGCCTTGAGATAGATGTCCGTCGGCGATCCTGCCCCGGGGGCGAGGGAGGCCAGGACGTCCCCATTCTCCCCTGGTGCGGTCATTTCCCCGCCTTCGGTGACTTTTCCCGTCCCGGCGGCGCCGCGCAGCTGTTCGAGGACCTTCTGCTGGTCCTGAACCCGGGCTTCCATGAGGAGGAGGTTGTCCTGGGTCCGCTCCAGCTGGCGGGCGAGGTCACGCTGGTCCTGGCGGAGCCGGGCCAGCTCGCTCTCGAATCCGGCCCCTCCCGGAGAGGCCGGATTCAGGGCGCAACCGGTCGCAGCAAAAGCGAAAATGGCCAGGACGAAAGAAGCAATGAGGGTGCGCATGGTCGGTTGGTCTCCACTGCCGGATGCCGCAGAGGGCGCCGGGAAAATTTGGGTAAAAATTATAAGGTTTTTAAGGTCTTGTCAAGGAGGAAAGCCTGCGGGGACAGGGAGAAGGAAGCAAGGAGAGGGGAGAGGGGAGAAGGGAGAAAGAAGGGATATGGGACATGGGGCTAACGGCGGCGGGGCGGTTTGTGTTATTCTCCCGAAAATTTCAGGGAGGATACCGTGATGTCCCAGCCGGAACTGCTCGTCCCCGCCGGGGATATGGAAAAACTCGAAACCGCCCTCGACTACGGCGCCGATGCCGTCTATCTCGGCGGCGAGGGGTTCGGGCTCAGGGCCCTGGCCGGAAACTTCACCCTCGACGGCCTGGCCCGCGCCCGGGAATTGACCGCCGCCCAGGGGAAGAAGCTTTATCTGACCCTCAATGCCTATCTGCGCCCCGGGGACTTTGCGCCCCTGGCCGCCTACCTCGAAAAGCTGCGGGGGCTCGATCTCGACGCCTATATCGTCTCCGACCCCGGGGTCCTTGCCTTGGTGCGCGAAGTCGATCCGCAGCGGGAGATCCATCTCTCCACCCAGGCCAACACCACCAACGCCGGGGCCGCCCGTTTCTGGCAGGAGGCGGGCGTCAAACGGGTCAATCTGGCCAGAGAACTGACACTCGAGGAGATGGCGGCGGTGAGAGACGGCTGCGATGTGGAACTCGAAGTCTTCGTCCACGGCGCTCTCTGCGTTGCCTACTCGGGGCGCTGCCTCCTCTCTGCCGCTCTGGCCGGGCGCAGCGCCAACCAGGGGTTGTGCGCCCACCCCTGCCGCTGGGGATACGCCCTCATGGAAGAGACCCGTCCCGGGGAATTCTTTCCCGTCGAGGAGGACGGCCGGGGAACCTACATCCTCAATTCCAGGGATCTCTGCCTGGTGGAGCACCTCCCCGAACTGCTGCGCGCCGGGGTGAACAGCCTGAAGATCGAGGGGCGGATGAAGAGCCGCTATTACGTGGCGGCGGTGACCCGGGTTTACCGGGACGCCCTCGACCGCTATTTGACCGCTCCCGAAACCTGGCAGGTCGATCCCCGCTGGCGGGACGAGCTGGAAAAGATCAGCCACCGCCCCTACGACCGCGGCTTTCTCTTCGGCGGTCGCGATCCCCTGATCCACGCCGCCGATTCCCGTTATCTGCGGGCCCACGATTTTGTCGGCGTGGTGTTGGAGGCCGAGGGGGGCCAGGGTCTGGTGGCGGGTCGCAACCGCTTTTTCGCCGGGGAAACCCTCGAGCTCATCGGTCCCGAGATGCGCCAGATCTCCTTCGAGGTCGGGCCTCTGACCGGCCCGCAGGGGGAGACTTTGGCCGCCGGGCAGCCCAACGGCCGCATTGTCATGGCGCTGCCGCCGGATGCCCGCCCCGGCGATCTGTTGCGGAGGGCGGTGAAGGCTGAAGGCTGAAGGCTCACAGCTTCCAGCTTCCGTCTGACAACCCTATGGGCAGGACCAGAGGCGGAGCATCTCCACGTCGCAGCAGGTCAGAGAGCGGCCGTAGACGGCGCCGGTGTCGAGGCCGATCCGGGTCGCGGAGAGAAGAGGCTGCATCAGGGGGGTGTGGCCGAAGACCACGGTTTTTCCCCAGTCGTAGTCCGAGTCGAGAAAGTCGTCGCGGATCCATAGCAGGTCCTCTTCCCGTTGCGCCTCGAGGGGAACCCCCGGACGGAGTCCGGCGTGGACGAAGATGAAGCGTTCGGTGGCGTAGGTCCGGGGGAGGGACCGGAAAAAATCGAGATGCCGACCGGGGACGCGGATCCCCCCCTCCTCCCGGTAGCTCTCCAGGGTGCTGGCGCCGCCGTTGGCCAGATAGAGATCCTGGTTGCGCCCGGCGAGAAAGTCGAGGAACATCGCCTCGTGGTTCCCCTTGAGGAAGACCGTCTGCGGAAAACGCTTTGCCAGGGCGAGGAGGGTGTCGATCACCCCTTTACTGTCCGGGCCCCGGTCGATATAATCGCCGAGAAATATCAGCCGGTCGGCTTCCGAGGGAACGACCCTCTCCAGTAACCCTTCGAGGCTGGTACGGCAGCCGTGGATGTCCCCCACCGCCAGGAGGCGCCCCCGGTTCCGGTCCTCTTCGGCAGCCATGGGCAGAGGATTGACCATGAATTTTGCTCCTTTGTCCCTATTTTACCCTTTCTGCCTGCATCCGGCGGCAGTTGGCATTATTATCGCAGTCCTATAGATCCGTTGCCGATTTGCCAGAAACCAAAAAGATCCACCACGGAGGCACAGAGACACAGAGTAAAGGCCAAATCAGGCATTGGGTTCCTGTCTCTGTGTCTCTGTGGTAAAAAAGCATTTTAACAGGATTTTAATGTCGTTGGCTGTTGTTCACCGTACCTATCTCTGATGGACCCTAACCAAGGAGGAATTTCATGAAACGCATTGTCCTGACACTGCTGGTCACCCTGCTGGCGACCGGAACGGCCTTTGCTGCCAAGTACGACCTCAAGTTCGCCACCGATTTCGCCAACGACCAGTTCAAGAGCTTTGCCCGCGAGGCGGGGGCGATGGCCGCCTACCGCGGTGTCGCTCCGGCCGAGCCCCAGGGGATCACCGGCTTCGACATCGGCGTCGAGGCCAGCTTCGTCGACATCGATTCGAGTGTCTGGAACGAGGTCCTCACTGAGACCAACGATCCCCCGAGCTACCTGGTCGTCCCGCGACTTCACGTCCGCAAGGGACTCCCCTTCAACATCGACGTCGGCGCCATGTACGCCCAGGTCCCCGACAGCAACATCGCCCTCTGGGGCGGCGAGCTGCAGGTGGCGCTCCTCGAAGGGGGCGCGGCGACCCCGGCCCTGGCCCTGCGCGGCAGCTACAGCTCCCTGGAAGGGGTCGACGATCTCGACCTTCAGACCTACGCCGCCGATGCCGTCCTGTCCAAGGGTTTCCTGATGTTCACCCCCTATATCGGTGCCGGCGTGGTGCAGATCGAGGCCGAATATACCGGCAACAATGCGACGCTGCAGGCCAACCTGCAGGACCAGAGCCTCACCGAGGCGCGCTATTTCGCCGGCGTCCAGGCCTCCCTGGCCCTGCTGCGCCTCACCGGCGAGGTCGAGTACCTGGAGCGCCCCATCTACACCGTCAAGGTCAGCCTCGGCTGGTAATCACCGCTGCGACCTCTTCTCCCGGTGCGGCAGGGCCAGAGGCCCTGCCGCACTTTTTTTGCCCGCCGCTCTTCCGGCACACCCCGACGAGCAAGCCGGCCCCGCTCCGGGGCGGCGACGGGGTTTTGGGGTGAGGGCGGGGGGGCGGTGATTTTTTTTAGGACTTTCCCTTCAGGGTGAAGTAAAATGCCGCCTCCGGGAATTCACCCGGCGGCGGCCGCATTTCCGAGAGTCGCTTCCTACATGCTGAAATGGAGATCTACACACATGCAACAGGGGAACTTCTTGCTCACCGTCCGCAAGATGCGCACCAAGGCGATGAAAGTGGCCGGCGTCGGGGCCATCCTGGCGCTCCTCTTCACCAGCCCCCTTTGGCCGATGGACTCGCTTGCCTACCTGGTTTTCCAGTCCGTCGGTTATCTGCTGGTGGTCATCGGCGCTCTCGGGCGGCTCTGGTGCATCTTTTACATCGCCGGGCGCAAATGCCGGGAACTGGTCACCGCCGGACCCTACGCCATGTGCCGCAACCCTCTCTACCTCTTCAGCTTCGCCATCGGGCTCGGGGCGACGATGATCTTTCAGAATCTGATCGTTCTGATCCTCTTCATCGTCTTCTTCATCGTCTTTCACACCGCGGCGGTGACCGTCGAAGAGGGGGATCTCGGGGCGGCCTTCGGCGAGGATTTCAAAAATTACTGCCAGCATGTGCCGCGCTTCTTCCCCAAGGTCTGGAACCTCTCCGGCAGCATCAGGGAGGTCCCGTCGGTGTCGGCCAGTACCCGTCACGTTTTCCGGGGGCTCCTCGATACCATCCTCTTTTTGCTCATTCCGGTCTTCGCCCAATTCTTCCTGCTCCTCTATCAGAGAGGGATCCTTCCGCTGACGGGGAACTGACCCGGACCCCGGAGCGATCCCTTTCCGGTCTGCCGCTTCTTCGCGGGGTGCCAAAGCGCCCCGCATGCTTTTCTGGAGCCTTCCGCTGATGACTGACCCCAGAAAGACACTCAAGCTGATCGCCAACCCGGTGGCCGGCGGCGACGCTCGCCTCCGTATCGAGGAAGCCCGGAAGTTCTTCGAGGAGGCCGGGTATGTCGTCGATCTGACCCTCACGGAGAAGCGGGGAGACGCCCGCCTTGCCGCCGCCGCGGCCCGCACCGGCGACTTTGAGCGGCTCGTCGTCGCCGGCGGCGACGGCACCCTCAACGAAGCGATCAACGGCCTGGCTCCCAGCACCCTCCCCCTGGCTTTTCTCCCCCTGGGGACCACCAACGTTCTGGCTCTGGAGGCGGGGATTCCGAAGGGCCTGGCAGACGCCTGCCGCCTCGCTCTGGCGGGGACACCGACTCCGGTGGCTCTCGGTCGGGCGGGGGAGGCGCGCTTTCTGCTCATGGCCGGGATCGGTTTCGATGCCGAGGTGGTGGCCCGGGTCAGCACGACCCTCAAGCGCCGGGTCGGCAAACTGGCGTATGCCGTCAGCGCCCTTTTGACTCTGCTGCGTCATCCCCCGGCGCCGATGGAACTTTGTCTCGACGACGGCCGTTGCCGGACCGGGTATGGAGCCATCATCGGCAATGGCCGCCTCTACGGCGGACGCTTCTCCATCACCCGCGACGCCTCCCTGCAGGAGCCCTCCCTCGACGTCTGTCTCTTCTGCCGCCCCGGTCGACTCCCCCTGCTGAGGAGCGCCCTGCGCGTGGGTCTCGGCCGCCCCCTGAGAGCGCCCGATGTCGCCCTGTTCAAGACGACCGCCCTTACCCTGAGGGGAGAGGGGGTCGCGGTGCAGATCGACGGCGACAGCCACGGTGGCCTCCCCATGAACTTCAGTGTGACGGCCGGAGAACTCCTCCTGGTTCTCCCCCCTGCCTCAGGAGAGGTCGCATGAGCCATCGTCCCCTCTTCAGCGGCCGGATCGTCACCCTGGATATTGAGGAGCACAGGCTCCCCGACGGCCGCCGCGCCCCCTTCGAGATCGTGCGCCATCCCGGAGGCGCGGCGGTTCTCCCTCTTCTTGATGACGGCCGGGTGGTGCTGATCCGCCAGTTTCGTCCCGCCATCGGCGCCATGGTCCTGGAAATCCCCGCCGGACGTCTCGAGGTCGGCGAGGCGGCCGAGGAGTGCGCCCGTCGCGAGCTCGCCGAGGAAGTCGGCTACCGTGCCGGGCGCCTGGAAAAACTCGGGGAGATGCTCAGCTCCGTCGGTTTCTGCGACGAGCGGATTTATCTCTTCCTCGGCTGCGACCTCGAAGCCGTCCCTGCCGCGCCGGAGCCCGACGAGTTCATCGAGGTTCTTACCCTCTCCCTGGAGGAGGCCCTGGCCGCCCTGCATTCCGGAGAGATCGCCGACGGCAAGACCCAGCTCGCCCTCCTGCTGGCCCGGGAGCGCCTCGCCTGATTTCCCTCCTCCCTCCCCATTCAACGGTAAAGACCATGACTCCGCTCCCCGATTTCTATCCCTCCCCCCTTCATCTCCCCTTCAACAGCACGGCCCTGCAGCGGGACTTCGTCCTCGCTCCCCCCGACGCCGACCCTGGCGGTCCCGGCTTCTCGGTCCTGCTGCGCGGCGGCGACCTGCTGGTCGAGCCGGCCGGAGGGGGGTATCGCCTCCCCTCCGGCCCTTTTCCTTTGGGAGCCGGCGAAGGGGAGATCGCCCCCCTCTATCTCGGCCTCTGGCAGGGGCGCCCCTGCCGGGCTCTCTCCTGGCCCAGGGACCGGGAGGTTCCTTCGGGGCTGGTGGCCGAGAGCCTCCTGGCCGCCGAGCCGCAGCTCTCCATCGAGCTCCTGTCCCTCGGCGGAACGGCGGGGCAGATTCTTCACTGGGAGAAAAACAGCGTCTGCTGCTCCCGCTGCGGTTTCGCGACGCTCCCCGTCCCCGGAGAATGGGGGAAGAAGTGCTCCGGCTGCGGCTATGCCCATTATCCCCACATCCACCCCTGTGTGATCGTTCTGGTGCGCCGCGGCAAGGAGCTCCTGTTGACGCGCAAGGCCGAATGGCCTCCCGGGCGTTACAGTCTGGTGGCCGGCTTTGTCGATTTCGGCGAGTGCTTCGAGGAGGCGGTGGTGCGGGAGGTGCGGGAGGAGACGGGGATTGAGGTGCGGGATGTGCGTTATCTCGGCTCCCAGTGCTGGCCCTTCCCCAGCCAAGTGATGGCGGGGTTCGTCGCCGATTATGCCGGAGGGGAGGTGGTGGTGGAGGAAAAAGAGCTGGAGGACGTCCGCTGGTTTTCGCCGGAGGCCCTCCCGCAGCTCCCGCCGCGGCGCAGCATCGCCCGCTATATCATCGACAGGGCACTTGCGGGGGATTGGACTTAAACAAAAAATTCAACGTCTTTAACGACCCTTCTCCGCGTCTTTGCGTCTCTGCGTTAAAAGCTTTTTCAACTTTGCACTTTCCTGACAAAAAAAACCCCGGGTGGGGAACCCGGGGGGCCGCTAAAATATCTCTTTTCGGGGATCAGCCGACTCTGGAGGAGGTTTTATGGCTAAAGAAGAGATATTGCGAAAAGCAGAATACGGAACACAGAAAACAGAATATAGAACACTACTGTCCGGTTAACTTTGAATGTACGTCGATAACCTACTGAAAATTATAGTACTTTGGCTCAACTGTTCTTTTCTCGATTTGAAATCGCTTCACCCCGCCCGCGAGTGATATCTTCCTGACACTTCAGGAGGGCATCCATGAACGCTGGCCAGACCGTTTTCAGACAGCTACTTCAGTTTCTCCCGCGTCACGAGTTCAACCTCTGTGCCCGACGGTATCGCGGCGAGTACCGGGCCAAAAGCTTTACTGCATTTGACCAGTTCCTGTGCCTGGCTTATGCCCAGCTATCGGGTCGCGAGAGCTTGAGGGATATCGAAACGTGCCTGAACTCTCATCGGGAGAAGCTCTACCACATCGGATTTCGTGGCGCTGTCTCCCGCTCCACCCTTGCCGACGCCAACGAGCGCCGGGATTGGCGCATTTTTCAGGATTTCGGCCAAGTCCTGATCGGCATGGCACAGCAGCTGTACCGGGATGAGCCCTTGGCCATCGAGTTGAAGCAGCCACTGTTCGCCTTTGACTCGACGACCATTGACCTCTGCCTCACCCTGTTTCCGTGGGCCGAGTTTCGCACGACCAAGGCAGCGGTCAAGATGCACACGCTCATTGACTTGCGCGGCATCATCCCCACGTTTGTGGCCGTGACAACCGGCAAAGTACATGACGTCAAGATGCTTGACGAAATGCCCGTCACCGAAGAGGCCATCTACACGATGGACCGCGGCTACGTAGATTTTGCCCGGCTCTATGCCATTCACCGACAGGGCGCCTTCTTCGTGGTGCGGGCCAAGGACAACCTACGCTACCAGCGGTTGTACTCTTTGCCCAAGGACAAGGAGGCCGGCGTCCGAGCCGACCAAGTGATTGCCTTGGTCACCCAGAAATCGAAAAAGGGTTACCCGGAGAGATTGCGCCGGGTCAGTTATGTTGATAAAGAGCGAAACAAGCGGCTTGTATTCCTCACCAACCACTTTGAAATTGGAGCCACAACGGTTGCAGACATCTATAAACAGCGCTGGCAAGTGGAGCTATTCTTCAAGTGGATCAAACAGCATCTACGAATAAAAGCGTTCTACGGGACTTCTATCAATGCGGTCAAGAGCCAGATATGGGTAGCTCTTTGCATATATCTACTTGTGGCGATCGCTAAAAGGCAGCTTAGCATCAAATGTACTCTCTACACTTTTTTGCAGATCCTGGAGGTCAATCTGTTCGAGAAAAAGCCCATTTCATCGTTGGTTGCGGAAGCGCTCAAGCAGATTCCAGACACCCAAGATTATAACCAGCTGAATTTATTCGGCTATTAACCGGACAGTAGTGAATATAGAATATAGAAGTTTGAAGTTAGATCCTCTGGCAAAATCGAGAGGTGAGTGGAACCTCCTTCGGCAATTTGCGGAGGGCAGGAGACCGGCAGTGCTTTTCTTCTTAATTCTATATTCTGTATTCTACATTCCTCATTTTACGTAGTTTCATACGGGCGCCAGCCCAGCCCGAGGGCCCGGGCCACCGTGGCGCTGCAGAGGGTTCCCTTATGGGTGTTGACTCCCCGGCGCAGGGCTTCGTCGGCGGCCGTCGCCGCCGCCAGGCCGCTTGCGGCAATTTTGCGAACGTAGGGGAGGGTGGCGTTGGTCAGGGCGTAGGTGCTGGTACGGCTCACCGCTCCCGGCATGTTGGCGACGCCGTAGTGGAGCACCCCGTCGACGGAGTAGACCGGGTCGTCGTGGGTCGTCGGCCGGGTCGTCGCCACGCAGCCACCCTGGTCGACGGCCACATCGACGATCACGCTTCCGGCGCTCATGGCGCCGACCATCTCCCGGCTCACCAGCATCGGCGCCCGGGCGCCGGCGACCAGGACCGCGCCGATGAGGAGGTCGGCTCGGAGCGCCTCGTCCTCGATATTCTGCGAATTGGAGATCAGGGTGTGGATCCGGTTGCCGTAATGCTCGTCGAGGGCCGCCAGTCGCGCCGGGTCGATGTCGAGGATCGTGACGTCTGCCCCCATGCCGACGGCGATGCGCAGGGCGTTGCTCCCCACGGTCCCGGCGCCGAGGATCGCCACTCTTCCGGGGCGCACCCCCGGGGCTCCGGCCAAAAGGACCCCCTTGCCGCCGTTTTCCTTCTGCAGATAGTGGGCGCCGACCTGTACCGCCATCCGTCCGGCCACTTCGCTCATCGGCAGGAGCAGGGGGAGGGTGCCGTCGGCGCGCTCCACCGTTTCGTAGGCGACTCCGGTGACCTGCCGCTGCAGCAGGGCGGCGGTCAGTTCCGGCGCCGGCGCCAGGTGCAGGTAGGTGAAGAGAATCGACCCCGGACGCAGCCGCGGGTATTCTTCGGGGAGCGGTTCCTTGACCTTGACGATCATCTCCCCCCTGGCATATAGTTCCTCGGCGGTTTCGGTCAGGAGGGCTCCGGCGCGGCGGTATTCTTCGTCGGCGATACCGCTGCCGATTCCTGCCCCGATTTCGATGAGAATGCTGTGGCCGTCTTCCGTGAGGGCGCGCACCCCGGCCGGGGTCATGCCCACCCGGTATTCCCGGGTCTTGATTTCCTTGGGGACGGCGACGATCATTTTAATCCCACTAAATAATGTTTAGGCAAAATATCGTTTCGGATCTTGCCCGTCAAGGAAAAACAGCGGGCCGGACCGACTCTCCCTCTCCGCCTTTCGGAGCGAACATGGATTCACCGCTGAGCAAACGCTACTACCGGCTCTCCCGCGCATCGATTGGTTATCTGCGCTTCATACTCGAAAGCTACGACGGACTCCTCTTTGCCCGCACCCTCGATTCCGTCGGCGCCCTGGTGGAAATCGCCTACCCCCCCTCCCGCGCCGTCGATGCTGAAGCCCTGCTGACGGCTCTGTCCGCCGAAATCCCCCTCCTCGAAGTCCCGCCGCCCCCGGCGGAGGATTACCGCCCGCTCTGATCTCATCCCGGTCCGAAATTGCCACCAAGAGAAGGCCTTTATCTGCGTACAATAATCCTGATTTTTCTCTGGTTGAGAATTGGGCCTGATCAGGTATGGATTTGTGTTTTTTCTCTGTGTCTCCGTGTCTCTGTGGTGAATGCCCCTGCTTTCTGCCCCTTAGCCTGCTGTCACCTCGAAGGCCGGTGGATCGAGAATGGCCCGCTTGACGCTGCACTGGTCCGTCGCCTTGATGATGGCGCCGCGGTACTTTTCGGGGAAATTTTCGGGTAGATCGATGTGGATGCGCACCGTCGCCAGGCGGTGACGTTCGGGGTCTCGCACGTTCTCCAGGGTGAGTTTCAGGCCGGTGGTGTCAATCTGTCGCTGCTGGCAGAAACGGAGGGCGAAGAACCCGGCGCAGTTTCCCAGGGAGGCGAGAAAGAGGTCGAAGGGGGAGGGGGCGCTGTTCTCGCCGCCGCCGCTCTCCGGCTGGTCGCTGCGGATGACGAAATTGTCGTAGCGGGCCTCGACGGCGACGCCGCCGGGAAAGGTGATTTCCATGATTCGTTTTCCCTATTTGGTCTTGGTCGCCGCCGGAAGTCCAGCGGGCTCGACGGCTATATTGTCGAAAAAGACCGGCTGGCGGTCGGCGGTCCCGTCGCGAAAGAGGACCAGGTGAATCATGCGGGAATTCGGCGAGGTGGTGAAGGTGAAGGTCTGCTCCGTCCAGTCGCTGCTCCCTTTGAGTTTGATGCCGGATTGCTGCCCGGTCTGATGCTCCCGGAGCATCGCTTCGGTGAACTGCTCGCCGATCCACAGGAACTCGTCGAATTCGAGGATGCCGATCCCCGCCGAGCCCCCCTCGGGGAGTTCCCCTTTGTAACTGAAGCTCAGCTTATACCTCTGCTGCGGCTCCACGCCGAGGGGGGCGAAAAACCCCACCGATTCCAGTCCCTTGATTCCCCGCACTGCCCAGGCCTTCCCCTCCTTCTCTCCCCCCCGGGAGACGACGCCCGAGGTGCGCAGCACATGATCGATATAGGCGGCCCAGACCCCCTGCTCCTGGCTCTTTTCGTCCTCCGGACGGAATTCGGCGACCCGGGGGAAGAGGGAGAGCTGGGGCTCGCCGTCGAAGGTTTCGGCGACCGGCGGCGCCGGTGGCGCCGGTTCCTCCCCGGCGGCCGTTTCGGTCGCCGGGGCGCCGGGTTCGGCCACGGGAGAAGGGGCGGTGTCGGTTGTGGACGATTCCTGGCGGGAGTTGCAGCCGGAAAGGAGGATGAGCAGGATCAGGAGGAGGATCGGGAGGCGCAGAAAGGTCATGACGGCGATAATCCTGGGTAAGGGGTCGGCAGGCTGAAGATTCCGCATTATAGAGCCAAACCGGCGAAGGAGTCAGCCAAAAACCGTTCCTCCGGGTCGCTTGCCCGAGATCGGCAATAATGCTAGACTCCCGGGAAATTCGCCGGTCAAGGCTTATCCACCCTTTGCGGACGTGTCGTTCCCATGATCCTTTCCTTTCTCAGCTCGCTGCGCCTCACCCTGACTCTCCTCCTCGGTCTTGCCCTGGTCGCGGTGGCCGGCACCCTGAAGCCGTTTGCCGGAGGGCGCTACGACCTCTTTTATCAGAGTCCCTGGTTCCGGTTGCTGCTGGCCCTTCTGGCACTCAACATGGCGGTCTGCACCCTCAAGACCATTCGGCGCAATCTGCGGGAGAAGAGGAACGCCCTCGAGCTTCTTCGTGGGGAGCAGGTCTTTGCCGTCCCCCTGCGCTACGTTCTCCCCGGGAACCCCTCCCTTGACCTGCTGGAAAAAGGGCTCGCCGGGCAGGGGTACCGCATCGATCGCAGTGGCGGGGTCCTTCTCGGCCGGCGCGGACTGGCGGGGCGCTGGGGATCGACTCTGGTGCACCTGTCGGTGCTGGCGATCATGATCGGGGCTCTCGGTGCCGGTCTGGGCTTTGTCGGTACCCTCAACATGTACGTCGGCGACCGGAGCGCCGTCTATTTCGACTGGGACCGCCAGGAGGATCTCCCCCTGGGGTTCGAGTTCCGTCTCGACAGCTTCGAGCCTCTCTACTACCCCATCGAGCTGCAGTTCGTCGCCATCGATCCCGAGACCCGCCAGGTCATTCAAGCCTACACCACGAGCGAGGGGGAGACGGTGGACCTGCCGACGCCGGGGGTGCGGGCCCGGGTGATTAAATTCATCCCCGAGGATGAACATCTTGTCCTCGCCATCTCCCGGGGAGGTGCCGAACTCGGCGAGTATCATACCTTCGGCGGAACGAAGGCGCTCTCAAACCCCATCGATCTCGGTTTCGAAATACGTCCGTCGGCCTTTCGCACCCCGATCCTCCGCCAGCTGCACAGCGAGGTGTCCATCCTGGAAAAGGGGGAACGGGTCCAGCAGGGGGTCATCGAGATCAATCATCCCCTGGTGCACCGGGGAGTCGCCATCTACCAGACCGCCTACGCCCGCGACGAAAAGGGGTTCTGGTCCGCCGGGTTCCAGTTCTCCCGGGACCCCGGCGAGCCGGTGGTCTGGGTCGGCTGCATCCTGCTGATTCTCGGCCTGCTGGCCGCCTTTGCCATCCCCTACCGGGCCGTGGGGGTGAGCCGGATCGGCGGCGAAACGCTGCTGCTGGCCCTGGCCGGTTTCCGTGGTGCGGGGGGGAGCGGCGCCTTCGACGATCTGGAACGGGGGGTGGCCGCGTCCCTTGCGGAGAAGGCAAGCTGACTTTTGGGCAATATATAAAAAAAGGAACGGCCGGTCATCTTTGACCGGCCGTTCTTTTTTGAAGATGGGTCTTTTTTTCGCTCTTACCACCCCTTCCCCTTCGGCTCGAGTTTCACCAGGTCGTATTCCCGGCTCCCGGCGCCGATCTTCTCAGCGTGCGCCAGGGTGATCTCCCAGTCGATGTCGGGGTGGACGCCGCGGAACTTGTCGCCGCCGGGCTCGGCACCGCTCTGCAGGGCGGTCCCCGGGAGGCCCGGGGCGGCGTTGACGAGGTCGGCGCAGGCCTGGTCGAGGGCGACGGGGTCGGTGGAGACGGCGATGCCGATGTCGGCGACGATGGGGGCGTCCGTGTGGCCGTAGCAGTCGCAGGCCGGGGAGAGCTGGGTGATGAAGTTGACGAAGAGTTTTTTCCCCTCCTTGCCGTGGAGGGCCCCGAGGGCGTATTCGGCCATCTTCTTCATCACCTGCGGCGGCCCCTCGTTCCACTGGATCTGGATCGCCTTCTCCTGGCAGACGGTGATGCAGCGTCCGCAGCCGGCGCACCTGTCGGGGTCGATCCGCGCCTTCCCCTCGATGAAGGTGATGGCGTCGTGGACGCAGGCCTTGAGGCAGGCGGCGCAGGAGGTGCAGAACTTCTCCGCCACCTTCGGCGCGACGTTGGAGTGCTGTTTGAGCTTCCCCTGACGGCTCGAACACCCCATGCCGAGGTTTTTCAGGGCGCCGCCGAAGCCGGTGAGCTCGTGGCACTTGAAGTGGGAGACGGTGATCAGGACGTCGGCTTCGAGGATGGCGCTGGCGATGTCGACCTGATGGAGGATTTCGCCTTCGATCGCCACCCGGCGGGCACTGTGGCCGCGCAGGCCGTCGCACATGATGAGCGGCGCCCCGGCGACGGCGTAGGCGAATCCGTTCTCGATGCCGCAGGTCAGTGCCGAGACGGCCTCCTTGCGCTCGCCGGGGTAGAGGGTGCAGGAGTCGGTGAGAAACGGTTGGCCGCCGAGGCTCTTCACCCGGTCGACCACCCGGCGCAAAAAGGTCGGCCGGATGTAGGCATGTCCCCCTTTTTCGCCGAAGTGGATCTTGATGGCGGTCAAGTCGCCGCGGGCGACGAGGCCTTGGATCCCGGCCTCGTCGAGGAGGCGCTCGAGCTTGCCGAAGAGGTTTTCTTTGTGGCCGGCCCGCATGTCGGCAAAGTAGACGGTGCTGCGCATGGCTGCTCCTTTTTCGTTTCCCCGCCGGGGCGGAGGAGGAGATACGTCAAAACATTTCCAGACGTTACCACAGCTGAAATGTTTGATCAAATGCATTAGGAGAAACGTTGTTCTGAAATTTTATTGAATTTTATTCAGCCCTTTCTGTGAGCCTCCGGTTCTTGTCTATCTGTCCTCTGGGTCGGTCGTTTCTCCGGAAGCAAAAGTGCAATCAAAAAGTGTTATAATGATTCCGAGACTTTTGCCGAGGAGGTTTGATGTGGAACCGGAACAGCGCTTTCGCCTGCTGCAGCGGGCCCGGCTCAAAAAACTCTTTAAACGCACCCTGCTCCTTCTCCTGGCCGGACTCCTCCTCTACTACTGCGTCGCCCTGGTCTACGCCACAAAGACGATCTACAAGGTGCGGCGCAACTATGCGGTGATTCTCGAGGATCTCTCCGGAGATCGGCGGGTGGTGCAGGAGGTCGGCTGGCATTCCCGCCTCCCCTTTTTCACCCGTCTCGAACTGGAAGTGCCGTTGATGAACCAGCAGGTTTATCTCGGCGGCGTCCAGGAAGGGGAGCGGATCATGAGCCGCGGCAATGTGGCCCTGTGGACCAGCGCCATGCTCACCTACCGCATCGCCGACCTGCAGCGCTGGGGGATCGAGAACAAGTCGCCGCAGACCCTGCTGCAGAACGACTTCGACGGCATCGTCAAGGACGTGATGCAGAGCCAGACCGTCGACGAGCTGATCTCGGGCCGGGAGCGGATCAAGGAGCAGATCTACCGCGATCTCAAGGACCGGCCGATCAACGAGGGGGGGCCGACCCTGGAGCAGAAGTACGGGATCGAGGTCGTCTCCTTCGTGCTCCGGGACACCCGCTTCGGCGAAAAGCTCACTGAAGCCAGCGAGGAGAAGAAACGTCGGGAACTGATCGCCGAGGCGGAAAACTACGCCGCCGATCTCGAAGCCAGCCGCACCCGCAAGCTCTACGCCGCCTACCGGGACGGGGTACAGGAATTCCGCGACTCCCTGGGGCTCAAGGGGGAGAACGACCGCTTCCTCTTCGACTTTCTCAACCAGCAGCGCTGGGCGGCGGCCTACGAGAAGAACCAGCAGGGGCAGAACACCTTCGTGCTGAACAATACCGCCGGCTCTCCCCCCGTGGTCCTGCCGAACCCCGCCGGCACGACCGGAAAGGATCTGACGACCGTCCATGGCCAAACCCCGCAAAACAAGAAGCCCGGTGTACGTCCGGCTCCCGGAGAAGCGCATCAGGCAGATTGAGGCGCTGGTCGCCGGGTGGGGGTTCGAAACCCGCCTTTTCGTGCTGCGCCGCCTGCGCCAATACGATCCGTCCCGCTCCTTCTTCAGCCTCCTCTTTGCCTGGTTGCGCCGCCTGCTCCATCCCCAGGAGCGCAGTTTCAAACTCCTGCGCGACCCCGAGCAGCTCTCCGACTGGCGGCGTCGTTTCGAGGTGGCCGGGTCGCAGAGCGCCCTGGCAGCCTGGAACCGGATCCTCGAAAAAGAACTCGACTGGCACGATTACCAGTACCTGGTCTTCCTCCTCGAGCGGGAAACCGCCGATATCTACGTCCCTCCGTCCTTCCTCGAAATCTTCCGCAAGATCTACCACGCCCACATTCTCAAGGAGTACACCGAGGATCCGGCGGTCCCCCGCGCCCCCCTGGTGCTGGTGATCGGCGGCTCGGGGAGCGGCAAGAGCGCCACGGTGCGTCAGGCCCTCGAAGAGGCGGTGTTTTCCTCCGAGGTGCGGCCGGTGGTCGATCTGCAGGCGCAGTGCGACGAGGTGCTGGCCGACCAGCCGTTCTGGCGGAGTCTGGAGGAGGTCGATCCGGAACTGGCGGTGCGAATCGAGCGCCGGCGCAAGGCCGAACGCCTGCGCCTCTGGGCCCGTCTGCCGGGGTTCAAGTATTTCTTCCGCGAGAGGATCGGCCAGGCCCTCTCGGCCCTCGAAGAGGAGGGGGTCTGGGTCGACTACGCGATGATCACGCCCAACGATTATCAGACCGCCTGGGCCGGAGAGCCCGGCAACTACCTGCGCAAGGCGATGGGCGATCCCCAGCGCACCTGCATCCGCCACATCGAGGAGGCCCACAGCGCCTTCGGCCGCCCCGATCAGATGAGCAGCGTCAAGGGGCAGCAGGCGACCCTCGTCGATGCCGCCAACATCCTCCTCGACGAGATCTCCTTCGGCCGCCGCGACTGCCTGCTGATCGCCACCAGCGACCAGCCCGAGCAGTTCGACCCCGCCGTCTACCGCCGTTTCGTCGAGCGGGGGCTGGTCCTCGATGTCGGCGAACTCTGGGACGATGCGGCGAGTCTGCAGGAGGTGGTGCGGATGGAGCTGCGCCGCCACAATTTCACCTTCGGCACTCTCCCGGGGAGCGGGGGGCGCACGCTCAGCGAAGCCGATCTGGCCGGGACGGTGGCACGCCTGGCTCCCATCTTTCGCGAGCGCAGCCTGCGCATTACCCCGGCCTATGTGCGCCGGCTCATCGACTCGATCATCGCATTGCGCGGCGATTATTCCCTGGCCGACCTCGACGACCAGTTCCTGGTCCGCGACGCCCTCAAGGCGGTGGCGCGCAACGCCCACGGCACCCTCTACAAGAAGGTGGTCGGCCACCTGGAGAGGGGGATCCGCTGGGAGGACTACATCGGCGCCATCAAGAACGAATTTTCCGAGATGGCCAACAATGCCCTCTTCTACAACGTCAACGACGAAAAGGGGGTGGTCCTCACCGGCCCCCCCGGCTCGGGGAAGACCTACATGGTGCGGGCCTGGCTGGGGGACAACCGCGAGGTGCAGGATCTGGTGGTCAATCTCGGCGACCTGGCCGATCCGGTCAATCCCCTCGAGGGGATGGTCGACAACCTGGAGCGGGTCTACGACATCGCCAAGATGCTCTCCCCGGCGATGGTCTTCTTCGACGAAGGGGATTCCGTCGCCCCGCGGCGCTCATCCCAGGGGGGAAACCCCTACGACAAGGTCACCAACCGCTTTCTCTCCATCATCGACGGCGAATCCCCCCTCTCCCGGGTCTTTACCGTTCTGACCACCAATCGCCTCGATATCCTCGATCCGGCGCTGATCCGCTCCAAGCGTCTCAAGGTCCTCGCCGTCACAGGCCACATGCGGGACGAGGACGCCCTGCGGATCATGCGCAAGGAGATGGCGGGGATCCCCCTTGCCGAGGGGCTGGGGTTCGAGGAGATGGTGCGCATCGCCCGCAGCCTCTGCGAGACCCCGGCCGACTTTACCGCCTATGCCGAGAAGGTGCGCTCCCTGCGCGCCACAGAGATCGAGGTGATCGGCAAGCTGATGGAGGCGGTGCGCGGCTCGGAGGAGGAGCGGGTCCGCTTCGTGCGCTTCAACTACAAGACCCTCCTCGGGCTCCTCGAAGGGGGGGACGGGGAGCCGGGACTGGCGCTGCAGTGTCGCCACGGCGAGGAGGGGCTCCTCTCGGTTCTCGACGGGGTGGCGCAGCTGCTCGAGCATGTGCGGGAGGTGGGGATCTATCCGGTGACCCGCTGGCACCTGGCCAGCGCCCGGGCGCAGCTCGGCGCCAGCCCGACCCGGAGGGGGAAGCAGCAGCTCGACGAGTTTCTCGAGACCGAACTCTCCCGCGAGCCGCAGGTCGGCTTCGTGGTCGGCGTCGGGGCCAACGACGTCAGCGGCGTCCTCCTTCCCGTCGCCTCGGCCCTGGTTTACCGGGTCTTCCCCGAAAAAGTCGTGGTCACCGGCGCCGTCTCCTCCGCCGCTGCCGGCGCGGCGGAACTCGACCTGGCGGTGCAGATGACCCGGCAGAGCGCCCAGGAGGCGCTGACCCTGGTGGAAAATTACCTGCAGTCCCTGGCTCCGCAGCACAACGTCTCCCGGCTCCTCGGCGAGTTTCTCGAAGGGTACACCATCCATCACCAGCTCCTCTCCGCCTCCTACAACGTCGGCGGGCCGTCGGCGGGATTTGCCCTGGCCATCAATACCCTCTCGGTCCTCCTCTGCCTGCCGGTCCTCAACGATTTCGGCATCACCGGCGCGCCGTGGATCAAGGGGGCGCAGGCGGGGGAGGTCGGCGCCTCGGTGATCATCGGCGGCCACCGCAAGAAGGCGGAAAAGGTTCTGCAGTACCTGCGCCGGATGTACATGCCGCTGCAGAACTACCAGGATCTCGAGCCCGAGGTTCTCGACGCCTATCGCCTCGAAGGACGGGACATCCGCGGCGTGCGCAGCTTCTCCGCCCTGGTTCCCGAGGTCTTCGATTTCGGTCCGGAGCATCGGGGGCGCCAGTCGCTCTTTATGGAGCGGCGCATCGCCGCCGATCTGGGGGGAGGGGCGGCGGACCAGCTCGCCGAGATGGAGGTGCAGCTGCGCGGGGAGGCCGAAGAGGAGCTTCGCCGCCGGCTCGAGGCGTTGCGGAGATTTGTCTCAGCGGGGACGGCGCATGGTCATCTCAGCCTTGAGGCGTTGTTCGAAGTCGACAAAAAACCCGATCTGAAGGGACGGGCTTGAAATGCGGAACATTCGGTGGCAAAATCAAGAAGTTTTTCATCCCATGTTGCCCAGGAGCTGAAACGATGGCCATCGTCAACCCCGATCCGATGCTGGAATTGAAACTGATGCAGGAGAAGATGGACCGGCTCTTCGATCCGAACCGGGCGGGGGGCTACGGCGAGCCGCTGGAGTCGGGGGTCTGGCAGCCGGCGGTGGACATCTACGAGGACGATCGCGAGGTGGTGGTCAAGATGGAACTCCCCGAGGTGGAGCAGAAGGACATCGACCTCCATATCGAGGGGAATACCCTGATCATCCAGGGGGAGCGCAAGCTCGAGAGGGAGGAGAAGAAGCAGAATTACCACCGCATCGAGCGCTGCTACGGCACCTTCCGCCGCAGTTTCGTCCTCTCGGCCAGTGTCGACCAGGAGAAGGTCCGGGCCACATGCAACCAGGGGGTCCTCAAGGTCGTCCTGTTGAAAAAGAACCGGGGCGAGGCGCGGCAGATCGATATCGAAGCCGACTGAACATCTGCCCCCCACATCACGATTCAATAAAAACGGCGACCTTTAAGGTCGCCGTTTTTTGTTATTCCCGAGCCGGCTGCAAAATCGTTTGTTTCTCCAATCGGCCGTCAAATTACGAGTTTTTCGCTCTCGACCCTATCCTCCGACGGGCTCCTGGTTTCCCCGCCGGCCAGGTAAACCGTGCGGCTCGGGAAGGCGAACTCGAGCCCCATCCCTTCGAGGATATCCATGATCTGCAGGCAGACGTCCTCCCGCGCTGCGAGGTACTCCGCCCAGGCGGTGGTGGTGGTGAAACAGTAGACGAGGATGTCGAGGGAGGAGGCGCCGAATTCGGTGAAGTTGACGAGGGAAAACTCCTGATCGATGGCCGGATGGCTGCCGAGCATGGCGCGGATGGCGGCGACGGCGTCGCGCATCTCTTTCGGCGTCGTCCGGTAGGTGACGCCGATGGTGAGCATGATGCGCCGCTTCGGCATGCGGCTGAGGTTGTCGATGGCCATGTTGGTGATAGTGCTGTTGGGGACGCTGACCAGGGTCTTGGCGAAGGTGCGGATCTTGGTGGAGCGAAAGCCGACCTCCTCGACGGTTCCTTCGATGTCCCCGGCCTTGACCCAGTCGCCGATATGAAAGGGACGGTCGAGGATGATCATCAGCGAGCCGAAGAGGTTGGAGATCGTGTCCCGGGCCGCCAGGGCCACGGCGAGGCCGCCGATGCCGAGGGAGGCCAGAAGGGTGGAGATGGAGAAGCCGAGGCTCTGTATGGCCATCAGAACCGCCATGAAGACGATGAAGATTCTCAGACTCTTGCGCACGAAGGGGAGGAGATTGTCGTCGAGGGTCGACTCGGTGCGGCTGACCAGGGTACAGAGAAAGGTATTGAGAACCGCCACCAGGTTGAAGAGGACCCAGGCCATATCGAAGATAACGAGAATTTTGAGAAAGGTTGCCGCGAAGCCGGGGAGATCCACCGGCTCCGGCGGCAGCTGGAGAATCTGCACCGCGGCAAAGAGTCCGGCGATGACGACGAGAAATTCCGCCGGCTTGCGGATGCAGTCCAGGGCCTGGTCGTCGTAGCTGGTCTCCGTTTTGCCGGCGAAGGGGAAGAGGACGGTGACAAAGAGGTGGCCGAGGACCTTTTTGAGGATCAGGGTCAGGATGAGCAGGGCAAAGGCGGCGGCGAAGCGGCCGAGGGCGATGCCGAGAAAGGTTTGGGAGAAAAGCTGCGACAGGGTTTCGAGCATGAAAGTCCTCCGGGGGAAAAGAGTGCCCCCTTTCTTAACAGATGGTGGCCGCCGATGCAAGGCTCGCCGTCCCTGCAGAGGGAGGAGAGCCTGCTAGAATGGAGGTAATCCACACACCCTAAAATAGAGGAGAAATGATGAAGGGCGAAAATCTCACACGAAAAATACTCGCCGCCCATCTTGCCGAAGGGGAACTGACCCCCGGCGAGGAGATCGCCATCAGGATCGACCACACCCTCCTTCAGGACGCCACGGGGACGATGGCCATGCTCGAGTTCGAGACCCTGGGGCTCGAACGGGTGAAGGTCGGCCTGGCGGCCCAGTATGTCGATCACAACCTGCTGCAGACCGACAACAAGAATGCCGACGACCACCGGTATCTGCAGACCGCCTGCGCCCGCTACGGCATCCACTTCTCCCGTCCCGGCAACGGCGTCTCCCATCAGGTGCACATGGAGCGCTTCGGCCGTCCGGGGCTGACCATGATCGGCGCCGACAGCCACACCCCCGGCGCCGCCGGGGTCAGCATGCTCGCCATCGGCGCCGGCGGCCTCGACGTCGCCCTGGCCATGGCCGGCCACCCCTATCACCTCCCCTGCCCGAAGGTCCTCGGCGTCCGGCTCACCGGGAAGCTCCCCGACTGGGTGAGCGCCAAGGACGTCATCCTCGAGATGCTCAGGCGCTACGGCGTCAAGGGGTGCGTCGGCAAGATCCTCGAATATCACGGCCCCGGGGTGGCCACCCTCTCGGCGACGGACCGCGAGACGATCGGCAACATGGGGACCGAACTCGGCGCCACGACCACCGTCTTCCCCTCCGACGCGCGGACGAAAGAGTATCTGCAGGCCCAGGGACGGGGGGACGCCTGGCAGGAGCTCTCGGCCGACCCCGGCTGCTCCTACGACGAGGAGGCAGAACTCGACCTTTCCCAGGTCGAGCCCCTCATCGCCTGCCCGACCTCCCCGGGGAACGTCAAGCGGGTGCGGGAGGTGGCGGGGGTCAAGGTCGACCAGGCCATCGTCGGCTCGAGCGTCAACTCCTCCTTCCGCGACCTGATGGTGGTGGCCCGCATCGTCGAGGGGCGCCATGCCCATCCGGAAACTTCCTTCCACATCAATCCCGGGAGCCGCCAGGTCCTGGAGAACATCGCCGACCAGGGGGGCGTCATGCCGCTCCTCCTCGCCGGGGCCCGCATCCACCAGAGCGGCTGTCTGGGGTGCATCGGCATGGGGCAGGCGCCGGGGACAGGTCAGGTGAGCCTGCGCACCTTTCCCCGCAACTTCCCCGGCCGCTCGGGGACCAAGGACGATCAGGTCTACCTCTGTTCCCCGGAGACCGCCGCCGCCGCGGCCCTGAAGGGGGTGATTACCGATCCCCGCGACCTCGGCAGGGAAATGGCCTATCCCCGGATCGAGGATCCGAAAAAATACCTCGTCGACGAATCGTCCATCCTCTTCCCCAACTCTGACGGGGAAAAAACCGAGATCGTGCGCGGCCCCAACATCAAACCCCTCCCCGACTTCGAGCCTTTGCCCGAAACCCTCGAGGCCGAAGTGGTGCTGCAAGTGGAGGACAACGTCTCCACCGACACCATCATGCCGGCCGGCAACAAGGTTCTCCCCCTGCGCTCCAACATCGAGGCGATCAGCGAGTTTGTCTACTACCAGATCAACCCCGATTTTCACAGGGAGTGCAGGGAGAAGGGGAACGTGATCGTGGTCGGCGGCGAAAACTACGGGCAGGGTTCAAGCCGCGAACATGCCGCCCTGGCGCCGCGCTTCCTCGGCGTCCGGGCCAAGATCGTCAAGAGCTTCGCCCGGATCCACAAGGCCAATCTCTGCAACTTCGGCATCCTGCCGCTGACCTTCCAAAACCCCGACGACTTCGCCCTCTTCGAAAAGGGGAAGACGGTGCGCTTCCCCGGGGTGAAGAAACACCTCGAAAAAGGGGCGACGGAAATTCCTGTGGAAATCGACGGGAAGACGGTTCTCACCTCCCTCGACGTCTCGGAACGCCAGCGCCGAAACCTCATCGCCGGCGGAACCTTGAATCTGGTGCGTCGGGAGCTGAAGAAATAAAACGGTCCGGATTCAGGCCGCAAAGGCAAAAGCCGCCCGGTCAGCCATGGCTGATCGGGCGGCTTTTGTGTTGGAAAAAAGGAACTGGGTTAAGCACTTAACTTCACCACCTGGACGCTGTTGTAGAATCTCGAAAGTCAGCCATTTTCGAACACCAAGGCCCCCGATTTGGCACTCGAGGGCCTTTTCAGACACTTTGTGGGCGGCTCTCTGTGTAGAGTCTGTAGACTGATGAGCGGCTGATGCCGTAATGCTCAGCGATCTCAGTCTTGCTGCACCCTGGAGCTTCAAAGTCTCTGATCAGGTCCTGAATTTCCTGTTTTTTCAATTTCGGCCTGGCGCCAAACTTTACGCCCCTGGCTATTGCCTTGATGCGGCCCTCAGTAGATCGCTCCTTGATCAACTCCCGTTCGAACTCGCCAATGGCTGCGAGAATATTGAACTGGAGCCGTCCATACATTGTCGTTGTGTCGATTCCCTGGTCAAGGACCACCAAATCCACCTTTTTGGCTTCAAGCTTCTGGACAATTCCTGCCAAATCAACCACCGATCGAGCGAGGCGATCGAGCTTGGTTACCACAAAAACGTCTCCGTCCCGCACGAAATCGAGGGCGCTCTGCAGCTCCGGTCTACCCTTGGTTGATTTTCCGGAGACCTTTTCATGGAAAATCCGATTGCAGTCCGACAGCCGATCCAGTTGGACATCGAGCCTTTGCCCGGACGAACTGACCCTTGCATAACCGATTCGCATTCCCGTCGCCATAGCGTCCTCCTTTTTTGTCTGTGTGATTTCGCTTGTCGTTGACTGTGGCATCCGCTATGATCTTACCAGTAAGAACAACAAGGAGGAGGATTCTATGGGAACCCTGGCAACAACCAAAATGTCGTCCAAAGGGCAAGTCGTTATTCCCGAAGAGGTACGAAAGCGACTCAACCTCAAGGCCGGTGCACAATTCGTTGTGGTTGGCGAGAATGATGTCGTCATCCTGAAATCGATTTCCCAGCCATCGATTTCGGAATTTGACGAGCTCATCGCCAAGGCCCGTCGGGAAGCCAAGGCTTCAGGTTTGAAGCAGAACCATATCGAGGAAGCCATCGCCCAGGTGCGCGGACGGAAATGAGAATCGTCCTTGACACCAACGTCTTCATTTCCGGGATATTCTTCTCCGGGCCACCCCATCGTATTCTCCAGGGGTGGCGAGACGGACGGGTTCATTTGGTGCTCTCGCCTGAGATTTTTGAGGAGTACCAGAGAGTTGCGGAGGTTTTGCATAAGCAATTTCCTGCGGTGGATTTATCGGCAATCCTTGATTTGGTGCTCGTCGAAGCAGAGATGTGCCAGGTTGAGCCTCTTTCCGAGGCGGTCTGCGCTGACCCGGATGATGACAAATTCATTGCCTGTGCCTTGTCCAGTGGCAGCAAGTTGATTGTCAGCGGTGACAAGCATCTTCTCGATGTCGCGGGGTACCGGGGGATCGAGATCCTTAAGCCGAGACCATTTGTGGACAAACATTTACTCGACTAGCCAAAAATTCCGGGCAACGCTGCTACCGATTCCGACAATTGCGGGCAGGCTGAGCCGAGATCCTCACAAGAACCAAACTAAGCGACATCAAAATGGCCTACCTGGAAACGGGTAGGCCATTCGTTGTTCTCATGAGTGGGTAGGATTTTCAGAATGCAGAAGTATCGAGACGACTCTCTGCCCCCTGCTTGATGAGGATGGGTGTACTATTAATCCATAGGAAACGCAGGACCGCCATTTAGAACGACTTATAGGAACGCCCCAGCCCTTACAAACAGGCGGGGCGTTTTTGTATTGCGGATGGTGATTTATAGGACTGGAATCTATCTACACACTCAACGACTCAGTCCACCGGGCCGCGACGGCAAGCGCAGCGCCGCCGTTGCGGCTCCGGTTCAACTGACGGTTGGGCGTCAAATCACGATGGACTATCCACGGTCGGTTTCGGCCAACTGCAGACATTGAAATTGGGGAGGCGAACAAACTTTCGTCATTTCGACCACGTGAAGCCTGTTCTTGACCGCTATCGCAGCCGCTTAATGCGCTCTTGGAGAGCTAAGGCGGTTGGGGTATTCATAGCTGCAAGTGCAGCGGCTATCTCGACAACCGCCTGGCGCGCCTGAGCGTCTTGCGACAGGGCTTGCGCGTCGGAGCTCAACGCCGCCGCTACGAGCTCGACCAATGCGTCCCCCGTACCTTCGCGGTACCAGCGACCGGAAGGCTCGTGCTCCTTCAGCATGGCTGCGAGCCAGCGAAACCCGTCAAGGCGAAGCGGGGCTCCGAAATTCGTTGTCAGGAAGTTGCAGAAGCGCGTGATGCATTCTTCGTCGTGAGCCAGGTGCGCGGAGGACCAGCGTTCGTAGACATCCTTCATCCGCAGAGCCGCGCCCGGGTTGAGCCGGGACAGCGCGTCCTCGTTGCCGAAGCCGAGCAGGTCGCAAATCAAGCGCTCGCCGTAAAACCAGAGGCCGGGTTGAGACCAATCGGCCGCTAGGCCGTACTCCGCGGTCGCCCGCCAAACGCGCTCGAATGCCACTGGGTCCTCACCTTTCCCGAGACGCAGGAACAACCCGCGAATGAAGTGCTGCAGCGCGTGGTGTGCGGCCGGGCCGTGGGAGAGAACAGATTCCCAAACCGCGCGCTCTTCCCCTGCGGGCGCCGCGATCGACAGAGCTCCGAGCTTCAGAAGGATGTCGTAGCCGAGGTTCTGGCTCGGCAGGTCGTACTCGCCATGCTTCTTCTTCTCGCGCGCCTTGGCGCGCGTGGCGTCGTAATCCCATATGCGCAGCGCCAAGCGCGTGTCGAGATCGCGGTCGCCAGTGCCACCGCCTTCGATGAGCCAGTTAAACAGGACTTCGAGGAAGTGGCCGTCTAGCGAGCCTCCCCGTTTGCGCTTCGGCTTTCCGCGCCAAGCCTGGTCGCCGGCATTGTAGAACCGCAACCGGCGCTGGAAGTCCAAACGCTCTCGGCCCGCGACGACACGCTTAAAGTCGAGGTCATCCGGCGTCGCGGTCGGTCCGCGGAGCGGAAAGCGCCGTAGTCGCGCAAGCCACACTTTCCAGGCACGTTCTGCGTCGTCGCCATCGCCGTGGTGCGGAGCAAGCATGATGAGGCCCGACCAGAAGAGCCCGGCGCGGAGCAGCCGCCACCACGCAGCGCCAAGCCGCTCACGATTGGCATAGGCGACGCCGACAACAACCGCTGCCGCTCGCGAGTCGCCGCTCGTCAGAAGGCGCAGGACGGCGGTCTCCCATTCCTCAACGCCATCTTCATCGACAAGCCACAGGTGCATGACCGCGTAGGCGACGAACTTCAGCTCGTCGCGGCTCCCCATGCGCTGCCCGCGAATCTTTTCTCCTGTTGGCGCGACCGCCGCCACACCAGCGCGCACCACTTCGCGCGCGTGCTTCTGTGCTTCAGAGTTCTGGGCGAGCCAAGCGCCCCCCAATGCGACAAGCGTGCCGGCTGCGGCGAAGCGGCATCTTGATTTCGCGTCCTCATCCTCACCTTCTGTCCCCGCCTCACACTCCTGGAGCAGATTGAAGAGGTACGCGGCCTCATCGTCGGTAAGCGATTGGCCGCCAAGAAGCCGCTGTTCGCACCGGTCCGGCACAAGAAGGTATGCGAGGGTATGCGCGCTATCGGTCTGCCACGACTGCACCTCAAGGCTCAGTTCGTTAGGACAGACGAAGGCCTGTATTTCTGCGCCCGTCGCCTGGTCGGTGACGGTCTGATAGTTAGACCGGTCAAGCGCGGCGAAGAGCAGCTTGAACTCCAAAGCCTCTTTCGGGTCTTCAGGCAGCGCCCACGTCGGCAGCAGCGCTTGAAGACGCCGCGCAACGTCGCCGTCGGCCAACAGGAGGTCGACAACAACATCGAGGAACTTCTGCTGGCGATGGGGTGCCAGAGTCCAATCACGCGCGAAGTCGAACATCGCCTGGCCGCCCTGGAGCCAACTCCATCCGATGAAGTTGTCGCCAACCTGCTTCACGCGAACGCTGTCCCAATAGAACAGGTTCGAGAACGTAATCAGGGCCGCGAGGGGCCCCGTCAGCAGCGACGGCCGATACTTGGCGACGTTGAGAAGCACGCTGACGAGCGCCGCGGAGTTTCCCTCCCGGAGTATCCTCTCGATATCAGCGGCGATGTCCTCACCCGCGTCTAGCCGTATCGTAAGCCAGCGCTCCAACGCATCGAGAGCACAGAACAGGTTTCCGTTGCGCATCTCATTGGACTGCGGCCAGCCGAAAACCTGCCACCCGCCGGGGAACGTCTTATCCGACCCGTCCGCGAAACGCAGTGTCACCCCGGGAGCCTCACCGGTGCGGCCCTTCATGACCTCTGCGACCCAGCGCTCCGTGCAGAAGTTCACCAGCGCGATGAGCGAGGTGAGCGCCGGTTCCGGGGCCAGCTGGAAGAAGGGGAAGAATGGGCTCTTCCAGAAGGCCGTCGGATACGCTTCCTCGGGGTATTCGAGGCCGAGGTCAATTTCGAACCGCGCGGGCCCGTACTCCCGTTCCGGCTGGTCTTCGATGATGAGTGCGAGCAGGACTTCGGCCGCCAGCCCAGGCTGCGCACGCATCAGAGACTGGATGCCGTTATCCTTGATGCAGGCGGTCAGGAAATCCCTGTCGACCTTGCCCATCGCCCCCAGCGGCCAAGGCGGCAATCGCTCGCGGAACGACCCGAGGGAGACTGGCATCTGCTTCCGTTTTCCGTGCCGCGCCTTGTATTCGGCATCCGTCTTCAGACGCTCGGCGTGCGCCTTCGCCTTCTGTAGCTGAGCCTCCGCGATGCGCCGTTTGACGTCAGTGTCGACCTCTCGGCGTCCCGCGAGTTCGAGCACCCAGTTCCCGACCTCGGTCGGCAGGTCGGCCGCGCCAGCCAGTGGTGCTGTGTACAGCAACGGCTCACGCGTCAGGTACATCACACCGTGGCCCTTCTCGACTTGCACGGTCCGAGCCATGGCGAGCGCCATCTCCGCCATTTCCAGGCGAAAAGGCATCGGATTGCCGCTGGTCAGCGTGCGCGGCGTCTTCGTGAGCCAAGTCTCGATGACCTTCGCGAGAGCGGCCGAAACCAGCCCAGCTAGTCGCTCCCGCTGAGCGATGAGAAAGCGGAGAACGGGCGGCCACCGGCCAAAGACAATCGAGCGGTACCGCACCTCCATATACAAGCCAACCGCCGCGCTCAGTCCCATTCCGCCGCCGGTTGGTACCGTCGCGATGTGGTGGAAGCGCAGCAGCAGCCGCGTGAAGTGTTTCGCGCCGTTGTCGAGCAGGAGTTCGACGCGTTCAATCAGGAAGCGTTCGGCGTCGGGGTCCAAGCAGAGCGCATCAAGTAGGATATCGCCCGCCAGCTCGTTCTTCGCAGCCTCGGCGGCCCCGAAGGCGACGTCCCAGGCCGTGCCAGTCTCGGCCGGCTGTCGCAGCAGAAACTGGCCCAACATCCGGAGCGCGTTCGTCCAGAGCGGATTGCCGGCCAGGACAGCCCACTGCGGCATGTCGGTCCAAATCTGCTTCAGGAACTGAAAGCGCGCCCAATCCGCCGCGAGGTCGTGCTCGAACTCGATGCGGTTAGTCCGCTCGTTCAGGCGCAGCGGAAGCTCCTCGGGCCGCTGCGTGAACGTCGCCGTGTCCGCCGGCTCCAAGTCGGTTAGCGCGAAGCTGCGCTCGAACGATCCTTCTCGCTGGGCGAGGCGCATTATCAACGCCTGCACGTCGGCGCGGTCTTTGGTCCAATACTTCCAGAGGCGGTCGGCGATGGCGGTGTGAGAGGTCAGTCCGCCGGCGTTCGGCCCGAGCGCCGGACCCGCCTTGATGACCCACGCCAGTGTCCGCAGGTTCGTCAGCGCCGCGATGGTGTCGTCATGCGCGGCCAACCAGCCCAAGGTGGGCGAAGGCAGAAGCGCGAGCTTCACTGCATAGGGCTTGAGCGTTTCGACCTCGACGAGATGCGCTTTCCGCCCGCCGAGTAGCATCTCTTCGCCTTCTACCCAACTCTGCGTTTGCGTGACGATGACCACCCGCCACGCACCCTGGTTCTCTTCGCCGTCATTCAGGCGGATGGCTTGAAGCAGTTGGCGGATGACGACGAACTCGCCGGCCTCGATGCGCTCCATCGAGTCGATGACCAGCACGTTCTGCGGTTTCACCGTGGCCTTCAGCACCAGCGAAAGTTCGTGCGTCAGGGGAAGGTCGCTGCGCCGCGCCGCGCTGAGCGCCGTCTTCAAATCTTCCGAACCGAGCCACACCTGGTTCCAAGTTGGGTACGAGCCGTCCAACACCGACTTGACCAGCGCCGACTTACCCGAGCCCGACTCCCCGAAGACCACCGCGACCGGGTGGTCGACGATCGCTACCTGGAGCGACGCTTTCTCCGCCGTACGGGGCACGGCATAGCCTGAGGGCAGCTCCGTCTCTATCCGCGCCTTGTAGTCCGTGGTGATGTTGGAGAGCGTCTCCCAATCACGCTCAAAGTCAGGGTGATGGCGGAGGCCGAACTGGCCCCGGAGCAAGGACAACAGATCGGGGACGGTGATGGTCCCGCTACGAAGGCGCACCTCTTTTGCGACGTTGATGAGCCGTTTCCAGAGCGCCTGCGCTTCGTCTTCACGGCCAGACGCGAGCAAGCGACGGCATTGCGCGATAGATTGGGTCTCATTCTCGGAGTGCGCGAACTGCAAGTCGGTCGGCAGCACGTGCAGGCAGCGAATGAGCCCGATGGTTTCCTCGTCTGACGCGCCGCCGGGCTTCTGGACGCTGGCGAAGACGCGCGACTGCCTCATATTGCTGCGGATGCGACTCATCGCGAGCGCGGTATCCGGGCCACTGCACGCGCTCTTCACCTCGCGCCACGCAGGTTCGAACGCTTGATGCGTGCCGAGCGTGACCAAGGCCAGCCCGTCGGCCGCGCGGTTGAACGGCCCCTGCGGGTCACGCCACAGTTCCCAAGCGCACGTCACGAAGTCAGCGGGGAGGCCCGCCCCGGTCACCTGCAAATTGCCCTTCGCCGAGATCGCCAGCCGTCGCGGCACGCCGGTCGCCTGGACCGTCAGCAGCAGGTCGTCAATACGCCAGCCCAACGTCGAGACTTGGGCTTGGACCTGCGTGATCACGCCGCCGATACCCGGTGCCTGCTCACCTGACAGGGCCTTCACCAACTGCCAGGCGCTTATCAGGTCCTCAAACTCGAACCCGGCGCCGCTCGTCGACCGCAGCGTCGCGGGCGCACGTTTCGCGCTACCGCCGCGAGGCGCTTTCGGCTTCGATGTTTTCTTAGCCGGGGCCATTAGCTTCCCAATGCTTGTAGCTCTGGATTATTGCCATATCCGTCGGCGAGAAGCTGGGCGTGCAGGCTCCTCGCAGCCTTATGGTGAGCTTGAAGCAATTCCTGATTGCAGACCTCCGGAACGTCTTCAAAGGGTCGAAAGCGGGCGCTCCGGACTCCTTGACGCCCAACGCCCTCATTTGCGGCTGTTTTGGAGCGCAGCGGAAAAACAGTCCGACAACATGCGTTTGTTATGGCTTCTTTTAGACGGATTGAAACATGTCATAAATACTTGTCTCGATTCTTGCGTGGTGCTTGTAATTGCCACGACATGCCAAATCGGCGAAGTGTTTTACCCACTACGATATCCGCGTAGCACGTGGCCGGGACTAAACCAGCCCAATCTTCTAGCAGGCTGTTGAAAAACTATTTGCCCAAGCCCTTGATTTTGCTGGCCTTCATATCTTGATTTTGTTATAATTTTGCGCATAAACGTCTGATATTGCAGGAGAAAACGTTATGCGCGGAGAAGACCAGAATCAACAGGCCATGTTCAGTTATGTTTCACCGGAAGCTCGGGTTCCCAAGGATCACCCCTTGCGTCCGATTCGGATCATGGTCGACAGCGCCTTCAATGATCTGGCTCCCTTGTTTCGGGAGATGTATTCGCATACCGGCCGGCCGTCAATTCCGCCGGAGCAGCTCTTGCGAGCCTCTTTACTGCAAGTGCTCTACTCCATTCGTAGCGAGCGGATGCTGGTTGAGCAACTGGATTACAACCTGTTGTTTCGTTGGTTCGTCGGGCTGTCCATGGACGACAAGGTCTGGAATCATTCCACCTTCTCCAAGAACCGGGAGCGCCTGATGCAATTCGAGGTTGCGACGGCGTTTTTCCAGGCGACCAAGGGACTTGCCGAGCGGGCCGGACTGATGTCGAAAGACCACTTTACCGTAGATGGAACCCTGATCGAAGCCTGGGCCTCGATGAAAAGTTTCCGCCCCAAGGATGATCAGGATCAAGACCCGCCAGCAACGGGCGGCCGCAACCCTGATGTTGATTTCAAAGGACAAAAGCGCAAGAACGACACGCATCAGTCGATCACCGATCCGGATGCCCGACTCCTCAAAAAGGGCAAAGGAAAGGAATCGAAACTCTGCTACATGGGTCATGCCCTGATGGAAAACCGCAACGGCATGGTGGTCGACAGCCGCCTGACTCTGGCCAATGGCACCGCCGAATGGGATGCCGCCCTGGAGATGGTTGAAAATCTGCCGGGCACAAATCGGGTCACGGTCGGCGCAGACAAGGGCTACGATGTTCCGGTCTTCGTCGATGGTTTACGGGAACGGTTGGCAACGCCGCATGTGGCTCGGAAAGACAAGGGCACTGCGATTGATGAACGAACCACCCGTCATGAAGGCTACCGGGTCAGCCAGAGAATCCGCAAGCGGGTTGAAGAAATCTTCGGCTGGCTCAAAACTGTCGGCTGTCTGCGCAAGACGCGACATCGAGGGCTTGACCTGGTCGGTTGGATATTCGAATTCGCCATGAGCGCTTATAATTTGACCCGAATGCGTAACTTGATTTGGTCAACATAGGCAAAAAGGGCAAAGACTGCCGATTGATGGCAGAAAAACGGCCTTAACGGGCCACTAAACAAGGAGAATTGGCAAGAAACCAACGAAACACAGATTGTCAAAGATCAAAAAAATGATTTCGGGAGGGAACAGGTCGCCTCCCAGTTGGTTTTTCAACGACCTGCTAGCGCATATTCGCCTGCTGCCAGACCCGTAATTCGTCCGGGGGTAGCTCCCCCGGACGAAAGAGTGATGATCTTAAATGGATCACGAAGGTCGACAAACGTACTGCTGGAGTTGAACAACATCGCAATCACCGCCCCATTCTTCGGCGGGGTATCAACTCTGATTATCAGCTCAGCCGCTTCTACATTCGAAGACCAGAAAACACAGGTGATCGCGAGCAGTGCAATGCTGAGAACGATGAATTTAAAGTTAAGTTCATGGTTTCCAATGGCATCTCCGGCCAAGTGGGCTTTTACGTGCATAATCGTACGATCCCTTGGGCCAGATAAGTGGCCGGAGCTCTGTCACCTTGAACCAGGTGGCGTGGGTGATTCAGTGTACAGCAATGATATTACTACTAATATCTTGACTATCAATCTTTTGCCGACGTTACTGCTATAGTATTATCAAAATATACGAGGAGGCGAAACGCAATGCCTTTTGGTTTGTGCTGCCTGTCCAAACGAGAAATAATTTCCTTCCGGAGGACCGCCGCCAAATCACTGCTCGCCATGAACCGCAGCGAACAACTGCTCAAGCTGTCCGGTTTCTGTCATGACAATGTCCGCAACCCTCGGTGTGCCGTCCATGCCGGAACTAAATTTATATAAGAAGGAGCCGAACGATGACCATATCGACAGCGGAAAACCGGTTCAGATTGATCGCAACGGTAGCCTTATTCATATTCGCAGGAGTGGTGCACGCCATGGCAACAGAAGAAGCCCCCTACACTGTTCTGAAAACAGACCATATCTTCGAATTGCGCGAATACCCGCCCCAGATCCTGGCCGAAATCATTGTGGAGGGAGAGTTGGAAGATGCGGGTAGCAAGGCCTTCAGACCGCTGTTTCGTTACATCTCCGGTGACAACAGATCACGCGGTAAGATTGCCATGACGGCTCCTGTTTCTCAGGAGCAACTGGGAGAGAAAATATCCATGACCGCGCCGGTCAGTCAGCAGAGAGTACAAGGGAAGTGGGCTGTAAGTTTCATGATGCCGCCATCATACACCCTGGAAACTCTGCCGGTTCCTGATGATCCAGACATCAAGCTCCGACAGGTTCCTGCTCGCCAGGTTGCAACTGTGCGCTATTCCGGTTTCTGGAGTGAGAAAAAATATCAGCTCTACAAAGAAAAACTGGAAAAATGGATCAAGGATAACCGCTTTACTGTTACCGGTGAACCGGTCTGGGCACGTTATAACCCTCCTTTTACACCGTGGTTCATGCGCCGAAATGAGATCCAGATTCCGGTAGATGCCGGAGCTGACTGATTCAGAAAGGGTCCCTGTGAAATTAATTGCTTAAAGACGGCAGGGTTAAATACCCCCACAATCTGCAGAGTGCATCAAGGTTATTTACGGAAAAGATTTCAATCCGACAGTAAAACAGAAATGCCCCGGCTGCATGCGAAAGAACATGCGAAAGCCGAGGCATTTTACCGTCAACCATTTGAAAATAGTTGAATATTTTTGGAGCGGGAAACGGGATTCGAACCCGCGACTTCGACCTTGGCAAGGTCGCACTCTACCACTGAGTTATTCCCGCTTAGGAGCCTGTCTTTACTGACGGGGTCGTACTAATAACAAATCATTGAGCGCAAGTCAACAGCTCTCTGGCTGAGGAGGTGCTTTTTGTCCGGAGCGCCGTCGAAGACTTTGGAGAAAAGAAGCAGAATCTGCTATGGTGTTCATCCCCGCCGCGACCCCGCCGCGGCCCCCTTCCTCCTTTACCCTGTGAGAACCCATGCTCGAACTCGGCCGCTTCAATACCCTGACCGTCTCCTCCATCGACCGCTCCGGCGCCCACCTGCAGGGCGGCTCCGAAGAGGTCATCCTCCCCCGCACCGAGTTGCCCGAAGGGATCGCCGAGGGGGACCGCCTCACCGCCTTCGTCTACCGCCGCGGCGCCGGCCCCCTCGAAGCGACGCTCCGCACGCCGAAGGCCCAGGTCGGGGAATTTGCCTTTCTGGAAGTCCGGGAGACGGCACCCTTCGGCGCTTTTCTCGACTGGGGGCTGGCCAAGGATCTGCTCGTCCCCCTCGCCGAGCAGCCGGAGAAGATGGTGGCGGGGCGCAAATACCTGGTCAAGATCGGCCTCGACAACGAAGGTCGGGTCGTCGGCACCGCCCGCATCGACCGCTGTCTCGAATCGGAGGAGATCCGCCTCGAAGAAGGGGAAGAGGTAGCGCTCCAGGTCCGTTGCATGACCGACCTCGGCGCCAAGATGATCATCAACGATCTCTACGACGGATTGCTCTACAGGGACGAACTCTGGCCGGGAGCGACCGTCGGCGAGCGGCGCACAGGGTATGTGAAAAAAATACGCGCCGACAACAAGATCGATGTCACCCTGCGCCGAAGCGGCGCCGAAGTCACCTCCGAGGCCCGGGAAGCGATCCTGGCGGCTCTAAAAAAGAGCGGCTTTCTCCCCCTGCACGACGGCAGTTCCCCCGAAGAGATCCGCAGCCGGTTGGGGATGAGCAAGAAGACCTTCAAAAAGGCCCTCGGCGCCCTTTACCGGGAAAAGCTCGTCGACCTCGGCAGCGACGGCACCCGCCTCAGGAATCACTGACGGTTGCCGGATGCGTCGTACTTGACGAGCACGGCATCCTCTCCTCCGGCCCAGGGATTGGCATCGAGGGCGCCACTGACCATTCCGGCGACGAAGGCGTTCTCCCCCCCATCCGTTTCCACCCCGTACCCCCGGTCGGCGCCGCCCGTGCCGATCTGCCGGGCCCAGCGGCGACTCCCCTCCCCATCGTAGCGGACGACAAAGAGATCCGAATTCCCGGCGCTGGCGTTGAGTTCCCCGAGACTGCCGAAGGTATCCCCTGCCACAGAGATCTGGCCGTGGGGGTCGCAGGCCACACTCCGGGCGGCATCGGCGGAAACTGTCCCGAACTGACGGCTCCACAGCAGTCCGCCGCTTCCGTCGTACTTGAGGAGAAAGGCATCCTCCCCTCCCTGCCGAAGATTGCCGTCGAGGGCTCCTGAGGTGGCGCCGGCAACGTAGACGCTCCCGGCATGGTCCAGGGCCACGCCATAGGCGACATCGGAAGAGACGGTCCCGAGCTGCCGGGTCCACAGCCGGATTCCAGCACCGTCGTATTTGAGGAGAAAGAGGTCGTCGCTGCCGGCTCCGGCGTTGCCGTCGAGGCCCCCCTGGGTCGCCCCGACGGCATAGACGTTGCCGCTTCCGTCGGCGGCCACGCCGTAGGCCAGATCCGCGGAAAGAGTCCCTCCCTGGCGCAGCCACGCCTGGGTTCCGAGACTGTCATACTTGGCGACGAACAGATCCGTCCCCCCGACAAAGGGGTCGCTGCCGAGGACTCCGGAAGCTCCCCCCGCCACCAGAAGGTTGCCGAGACCGTCGACGGCCAGTCCGTAGGCGGCATCCTCTCCGGCGCTGCCGAACTGCCGGAGCCACTGCCGGGTTCCGCCGCCGTCGTACTTGGCGACAAAGATATCCGTCCCCCCCTGCGACGGGGAAGCGGTCAGCGCCCCGCCGGTCCCTCCGGCCAGATAGACGCTCCCCCCGCCGTCCACGGCCACGGCATAGCCGAAATCGTCGGCGACGGTCCCCAGTTGCCGTAGCCACTGCCGGGTTCCGGTCGCGTCGTACTTGGCCAGGAAGATATCCGCGCCGCCGTTCCCGGGGTCGGCGGTGAGGGCGCCACCGGTTTCGCCGACGAGATAGAGGTTGCCGACCCCATCCATCGCCGTTCCCCGAACGGCATCAAAAGCGGCGGTGCCGAACTGGCGGGCTCCGGCACCCCAGGAAAGGGTCTCCGTAAAGAAGGTCCAGTCGTGGTCGGCCGCCAGCGTCCCCCCGTCCTGGGCGGCAATGGCCGTGGTCAGGGTGGCGCTGATTGTGGTGCCGGGAGGGAGCGGGTTCGAAGGGATAAAGGTCACCCGTGTTCCGAGGGGATCGAGGAGGACCTGTCCGGGGATTCCGACCCCCCCGGCGCGGACCACAAAGGTGCCGTTATGGACCGTCTGCGGATTGATCCTCCGATCAAAAAACGCCTCGATCGCCACGGTCGCCGCCACCGGCGCCGATCCCTCCGCCGGACTGGTCGCCGTCACCACCGGGGGCGTGGGCACCACGTTCCCCGACCCTCCGCCGCAGGCAGCCGTCAGCCCCGCCAGCAGGAGGCCGACGAGCACGACGGCCTTGGAGTCAATTGTCATTCTTGTCATGCCTTCCTCACTTTTTTCTCTGTCGGGAAAAAAAGAAACCCTACAGAACTTTTATCCCCTGAGAAAAAAAACGCAAGCATCCCAACAAAAACAGACGCCTCAGGGGCGTCTGTAAAAACCGACTGCGACAAGACGGGTCCGGTCGTCTTTGGTTTGTTAATCTAAGCATTTAGTGAATCTTCTTCGTTCCTTCCTCGGCCCCCTCGATGAGAACCTTGCGGCCGCCGAGGGTTTTGGCCATCGGCATGGTGATTTCGAGGACTCCGTTCTTGTAGGTCGCACGGATCTTCTCCGTATCGACCCCGTCAGGCAGAGTCAGCCGCCGCAGGAAGGAGCCGCTCTGCAATTCGCGGAGCAGATATTCCTCTTTTTTCGTTTCCTTGCTGATCTTGCGCTCGCCGCGGAGCGTCAGCACTCTCCCCTCGACGTTGATGTCCAGATCCTTCTTCTCGACACCGGGAATCTCGGCTTCGACGTAAAAGGTCTGGTCCTTGGTAAAACAGTTGACCTGCGGCGCCATCAGGAGCTCCCCTTCTGTCGCCGGCTCAAGGGCCGTTCCGAAGGTACGGCGGAACAGCTCATCCATTTCCCTGTGCAGGGTTCCAAGCGGGCTGCCCAGATCCCTGAGAGGATCCCAGCGTATCGGTAGCATAAACGTCACCTCCTTGGGTTTTCGGACCCGTCTTTCGCCAAACAACTTTACTCTGCAATTCAATTATTTACACCCTAACCCGGCCATGTCAAGACCCTCTCCGGCGCTGGAATCGGCGGGCTGAAGGTGCCGTTTCCATGTCCGGGCAAAGGAGCGGATCGGCTCGAAAGGATTCTCCTCGGCGAGGCCATAGCTGACCCCGCCGATATGGATCGTGAGTACTTCGCCGCTCACCATCCCCAGCCGGTCGTCCCCGTCGAAGGAGGCATTGCGACACTCGATGCGCACCGGACAGGCGGCCGGGGGGAACTTCGCCCCCCTTTCGACGCCGAGTCCCCCCTTCTCCGAGGCGTTAGGATCCGCAGGGTCGGAAAAAGGGGCGAGATGGATCTCGAAGGAACTGCCGGGACAGAGCTCTCCCTCCCCGTATTGCCGGCTTTGCAGCCGAAAGGAGATCAATGGCGGCAGGGAACAGACGATGCCGAGCCAGCCGACCGGCGACACCCCCCAGTCGCCGTCGGGGGTGGTATAGGTCATCCAGGCGCCCCCGGTATGGAGGCGCTCCCTGTCGAGCTTCCTGAGACATTCGACCATCATCAGACTCCCGGCTTGGCAAAGATTGGGATCTAAGTAAAGCAGAAAAAGACCCATTCTCAAGGGGAGGGATGAATTAATTCTTGACAGAATTGATGGACTTTATTAATACTTTAACAACAACAGCTTGGAGGATAATACCAACATGAAACTCTCGACAAAGAGTCGCTACGGCCTGCGGGCCCTCTTCGACATGGCCTATCACTCGGGAAACCTGCCGGTGCAGATCAAGGACATCTCCCGTCGCCAGGCCATCTCCCCCCGCTACCTCGAACAGATCTTCCAGGACCTGAAAAAGGGGGGATTGCTCAAAAGCAAGCGCGGCCCCCAGGGGGGGTACTCCCTGTCCCGAAAAGCCGAGGAGATCACCGTCCGGGAGATCATCCTCGCCGCCGAAGGGGAGATGGCCCTGGTCGACTGCGCCAGTGAAAGCAAGAAGGACAAAAAATCCTGCGAGTTCGACTCCCACTGCGTCACTCAGCGGGTCTGGAGCGAGGCGAGCCGGCGACTCAACGACTACTTCGACTCGGTCACCCTCCAGGATCTCTGCGAAGAGGGGAAAAAACTCGGGCTGGAGAAGGAACTCGACCACCGATTCATGTACTTCATCTGACGACCGGGCCCCCCGGCAAACATTCCACAGGAGGACGTTCATGCCGAATGTCATCAGCACCAATCCCCTCGGCCAGATCGGCAACACCCCGCTGGTCGGCCTGACCCGTCTCTCCGACCCGGCCGGCGCCACGGTCTGGGGGAAACTCGAAGGGACCAACCCCGGCGGAAGCGTCAAGGACCGTATCGCCCTGGCCATGGTCGAGCAGGCGGAAAAGGACGGCTGCATCAGGCCCGGGGACACCATCGTCGAACCGACCAGCGGCAACACCGGCATCGGCCTCTCCCTCGTCTGCGCGGTCAAGGGGTACAAACTGATCCTGACCATGCCCGACACCATGAGCCTCGAGAGGCGGCGGCTCCTCGGCGCCTACGGCGCAGAACTCGTCCTGACTCCCGGAGCCCAGGGGATGCGCGGCGCCATCGAAAAGGCCGAAGAGATCGCCACCGCCAAAAAGTGCTTCTTGCCGCAGCAGTTCAAGAATCCGGCCAATCCCCGGATCCACGAGGAAACGACCGGACCGGAGATCCTCCGGGCCCTCGACGGCAAGATCGACGCCTTCGTCGCCGGCGTCGGCACCGGCGGAACGATCACCGGGGTCGGCCACGTCCTGCGCCGTCACAACCCGAAGATCCACATCGTCGCCGTCGAACCGGCGGACTCGCCGGTCCTCTCCGGCGGCGAACCGGGGCCGCACAAGATCCAGGGGATCGGCGCCGGATTCATCCCCGATGTTCTCGACACCGCCGTCTATAATGAGGTGATCACCGTCAGCAACGACGATGCCCTGAACACCGCACGCCGCCTGGCCCGCGAGGAGGGGATCTTCTCCGGCATCTCCTCCGGCGCCAACATCTTTGCCGCCCTCCAGGTGGCCAGGAAGCTCGGCCCCGGCAAGAACGTTGTCACCATGCTCTGCGATACCGGCGAACGCTACCTTTCGACAGGGATCTTCGACTGAGGTCGCAGCGCCGCCTGCAGGAAGGTAAAGTATTCGGCCGTCGTCCCGTTCCCTCCAACCCGACCTGGCCAGCAAGGACACCCGCCCCATGACCGTCGCCCGCAAATACGAACGGCTGCAGACCCTCCTGAAGGAGATGGAGTCGGCGGTGATCGCCTTCTCCGGCGGCGTCGACTCCACCTTTCTGCTGCGGGTCGCCGTGAACGTCCTCGGTCCGGAGAAGGTGGTGGCCCTCACCGCCACCTCGCCGACCTATCCCGAGCATGAGTTCGAGGAAAGCCGCGCCCTGGCCGCCGCCTTCGGCGTGCGTCAGGTGGTGATCGAGAGCAACGAACTGGACATCCCCGGCTTCGCCCGGAACGACCGCCGCCGCTGCTACCACTGCAAGAAGGAACTCTTCACCCTCTGTCGCGACAAGGCCCGGGAGCTCGGCTACAGGGCGATTCTCGACGGCTCCAACCTGGACGATCTCAAGGACTTTCGACCGGGACGGGAGGCCGCCGAAGAACTGGAGGTCCGTTCGCCGCTGCTGGAAGCCGGGCTCACCAAGGAGGAAATCCGCCAGCTTTCCCGGGAGCTGAACCTGCCGACCTGGGACAAGCAACCCTTTGCCTGCCTCTCCTCCCGCTTCCCCTACGGCACCGAGATCACCCCGGAGCGCCTGGTGCAGGTGGGGCGCTGCGAAACCTTTCTGCGCCGGCACCGCTTTCACAACTACCGGGTGCGCTACCATGGGGAAACGGCCCGCATCGAGCTGGCTCCCGGCGAGATCCCCCGCCTCCTCGACGACACCCTGCGCCTCGCCCTGGTAGAGGAATTCAAGGGGGCCGGCTTCACCTACGTCGCTCTCGACCTCGAGGGATACCGCACCGGCAGCATGAACGAAGTCACCCCCTGACCCTCATCTCACGCGTTCGCCTTCCATCGAATCCGGGGTCGCCCCTCAAGGAGGTCGCATGTCCCGAAACAGCGTCATGATGGCTGTCTGCTTCTGTGCCGGCATGATCGGCGCCCTGGCCAACAGCCTTGCTCTCTGGCTTGCCGGCGACCTGGGGATCACCGCCCTGGCGGGGGTCGCCCTGGCGCCGGATCTGACGCCGGCCTGGCTCTATCCGCGCCTCGTCTGGGGCGGGCTCTGGGGGCTTCTCTACTTCCTCACCGTCGGAGGGCGCAACGCCCGCTGTCACTGGGTGCGCAAGGGGCTGTGGATCAGCCTCCTCCCCACCCTGGTCCAGCTTCTTCTCGTCTTTCCCCGTCAGACCCCTTACGGCCTCCTCGGCCTTGGCCTCGGCGCCCTGACTCCTCTCTTCGTTTTCCTCTTCAACTGCGTCTGGGGCTTCTTCACCGGCCTCTTCGCCCGTCTCCTCTGGGGTCGGGGTTGAAAGCCGCCCTCCTTCGCTTTTTTCTCGCCGTCGCCCTCCTCTTCCCCTTCGTTCCAGGCGTATTGGCCCAGGAAACATCCGGCAAGGTCCTTTGGGCCTACGACGGCGATACCATCAAGGTCGCCGGAATCGGCAAGGTGCGCCTGCTCGGCATCGACGCCCCCGAGCGGGAGGATTCGGAGCGGGATCGCTACCTGCAGCAGCAGGGGGTATCCACCGCGGCCCTGCGCCGGATCTCCGCCGAGGCCCTGCGTTTCACCATCGCCGCCGCCAAGGGGAAGACCGTAGCCCTGGAATTCGATAGGGAGAGGACGGACCGCCACGGCCGCACCCTCGCCTACGTCATCCTCCCCGACGGACGCACTCTCAATTCCCTCCTTCTCGAGGAGGGACTGTCGGTGGTCTACCGCCGCTTCGACTTCGCCCGCAAAAAAGAGTTCCTCGCCGCCGAAGCGACAGCCCGCGGGGCCGGCCGGGGGCTCTGGGGCAACAGGTAATCGCAAACGTTTTTTCTTTTCTGGGGTATGCACTTAACTCCACGTCAGGCTAAAATATTTCGATGTTAAGGTAGACGGATAGCTCGTGCGTGCCTCAGAAATTAGGGTATTTAATACAAATTTAGCCCTCTTTTAAATTGGCGAGATCTTGAAATGGCTTCCGATTTGTTCACCAAGAAAAAAATTGTCTCAGTATGATCGTCAAGTTAAAGAAATGGGCTGAATTTTTGCACACCTTCCACTTGGTCATTTTTAAAACAATTGCTGCTATGTTTTCAGACAAAATTGATGAGGCGATGTTATGCGGTATGGATGATATTCCTCCAATCCAAGGTGGGGTAGGCTCTGAGCATCGCAACAATTTCGCTAACCATTTACGTTCGATTCATGAAAAAAAGGAGATCTTGAAAAGGGAAAGTGGGAAGATTGGATGCATGCATTATCCATGGCTGACATCACAGAACCTTTATATATAGTGATGAGTAAGCATAAAATCCCGAATTCTGATATTGAATCATGGGGGAAAAGTGACATTAAGTCATTTATGGACTCTATACCTACTCGCAAACTAGACATTCATCTCCACAAGCAGGTGCTCAAGAATCCTCAGTATAAGCCCAAGCATAGTGATCTAGCAGGTCGTTGAAAAACCAACTGGGAGGCGACCTGTTCCCTCCCGAAATCATTTTTTTGATCTTTGACAATCTGTGTTTCGTTGGTTTCTTGCCAATTCTCCTTGTTTAGTGGCCCGTTAAGGCCGTTTTTCTGCCATCAATCGGCAGTCTTTGCCCTTTTTGCCTATGTTGACCAAATCAAGTTACGCATTCGGGTCAAATTATAAGCGCTCATGGCGAATTCGAATATCCAACCGACCAGGTCAAGCCCTCGATGTCGCGTCTTGCGCAGACAGCCGACAGTTTTGAGCCAGCCGAAGATTTCTTCAACCCGCTTGCGGATTCTCTGGCTGACCCGGTAGCCTTCATGACGGGTGGTTCGTTCATCAATCGCAGTGCCCTTGTCTTTCCGAGCCACATGCGGCGTTGCCAACCGTTCCCGTAAACCATCGACGAAGACCGGAACATCGTAGCCCTTGTCTGCGCCGACCGTGACCCGATTTGTGCCCGGCAGATTTTCAACCATCTCCAGGGCGGCATCCCATTCGGCGGTGCCATTGGCCAGAGTCAGGCGGCTGTCGACCACCATGCCGTTGCGGTTTTCCATCAGGGCATGACCCATGTAGCAGAGTTTCGATTCCTTTCCTTTGCCCTTTTTGAGGAGTCGGGCATCCGGATCGGTGATCGACTGATGCGTGTCGTTCTTGCGCTTTTGTCCTTTGAAATCAACATCAGGGTTGCGGCCGCCCGTTGCTGGCGGGTCTTGATCCTGATCATCCTTGGGGCGGAAACTTTTCATCGAGGCCCAGGCTTCGATCAGGGTTCCATCTACGGTAAAGTGGTCTTTCGACATCAGTCCGGCCCGCTCGGCAAGTCCCTTGGTCGCCTGGAAAAACGCCGTCGCAACCTCGAATTGCATCAGGCGCTCCCGGTTCTTGGAGAAGGTGGAATGATTCCAGACCTTGTCGTCCATGGACAGCCCGACGAACCAACGAAACAACAGGTTGTAATCCAGTTGCTCAACCAGCATCCGCTCGCTACGAATGGAGTAGAGCACTTGCAGTAAAGAGGCTCGCAAGAGCTGCTCCGGCGGAATTGACGGCCGGCCGGTATGCGAATACATCTCCCGAAACAAGGGAGCCAGATCATTGAAGGCGCTGTCGACCATGATCCGAATCGGACGCAAGGGGTGATCCTTGGGAACCCGAGCTTCCGGTGAAACATAACTGAACATGGCCTGTTGATTCTGGTCTTCTCCGCGCATAACGTTTTCTCCTGCAATATCAGACGTTTATGCGCAAAATTATAACAAAATCAAGATATGAAGGCCAGCAAAATCAAGGGCTTGGGCAAATAGTTTTTCAACAGCCTGCTAGTCGTTTACCACGATGAAAATGGCAATGGCCGCCTGGACGAGAACTTCATAGGCATCCCGAGTGAGCCCCTTGGTTTTTCAAATCGCTACTGGCCACAGGGGCCGCCCACATTCACCAACGCCGCGTTCAAGCTCGAAGCGGGCGAAGCTAAAACGATCGATGTCAAACTGCAGTCTGTATTTGGAAGCTCAGGCATCCTTAGCTTGGGAGCAGGTGTTATCTCAAACACGAGTCCATACCGTGAGGCCAAAAGCTGGAATGTTCAGCCCGTTCCGGCGATCAGTTATATCGGTGACCGAATACAGGTTTTTGGTTTGACTGTTAATTGTGGACTTCTGGAGTGGAGTGATTTCGCGCTGGCAGCGACTGCAAGTTACCGATTCGGGGTCTATCGCGAGGAAGACAGCTCCTACCTCCAGGGTATGGGAAACCGAAAGGACACCGTTTTGGGAGGGCTGGCATTGCAGTATGAATTGCCCGAGGGGTTCAACCTTTCTGCCGGTTACGAGCATGATATCCTTGGCCGAACTGGCGGGGGAATAGGTCGTTTAGGTTTGAAAAAGGCCTTTCAGCTAAACTTGCTGACGATTTCACCGAAAATTTCAATGAACTGGCTTACCGATGAACTGGCCGATTACGAATACGGAGTGTCTGCGGTTCAAATCCGTGCGGACCGCCCTGCTTATCATCCCGGTGATGCAGTGAATCTCGAATTAGGAGTTACCCTGTTTCGCGAACTTTATAAGAATTGGCAAATCATTCTTGGTAGCAGTATTGTTTTCTTACCCTCGAATCTAAAGGACAGTCCGATTGTTGATCAGTCGCAAGTCATCAATTTATTCACAGCCGTCACCCGAAGGTTCTGAAGATCTGTGCCCATATAAATCGGCCTACTATGAAGTTCAACGAATATAACGGCAAGACCATTGCTGGACAAACCGAATGGGCGGACCGGCAGTGGCGGAGGCTTCCCCTTCGAATTGTTGGTCAAAGGGTGGTATAATGAAGGTGCGGGAGGAGAGAGTTCTTTGACAGGAAAGGGAGTGTGGGTTCGCCAAGGGATGCGCCTGCCGGAAGACAACAAACACCGGATTCCGTGAAGAGGGCCTCCGGAGAAAGGCGGCCGTGAGCCGCCGCGACTCTACATTCCTGAAATATTCGAGATGCCGGTTTGCCCCGGCCTCACGACGGAAGCCGTATCATCCCATCCGCTTGGGGCGTATCACCCCCGCAAAGTGAGCCGGCGCCGAGGGTTTTACGGTCGTTTCGGTCCTGCAAGGAGCGACACGGCTGGTTCCGGAGGCGCCAGGGTCGACGGATTGGAGTAAAGCGGGCCGTGGTCACATCGGCATCTCTGTCAAAAGGAGCGCCCCGGAGTTCTACTCCGGGGCGCTCCTTTTTTTTTTACGAAAAAATGCCCCGGCGGGTGCCGGGGCCACTGGAGAGAGCTCGTCGATCGTTGAAGGACCTTTCGGGACTATCCCCTGGGGTCGAAGGGTGTGGTCCGTCAATCCTCCCGGAAAATACCTTCGGTCTCCGCGGCGGGGATCAGGTCGCGGATCGGGTTGCCGCGGCACAGCAGGCGGTTGTGCAGATAGAAGAGGGCGGTAAAACCGGCGACGGCCACATTGAGGTTCCAGGCGATGGTGACCGCTGCGGTGCCGAGAATGAGCAGCATCTCGCGGTTGCTGACGAAGATCGGCTCCTCGTCGTGGCGGTTGAAGAAGTCGGTGATCAGCCGGGCCCGGTAACGGGTCAGTTCCTTGCAGTAGATGCGCAGGGGGCGAAAGTCGAAAACATCGTAGCCGACCTTGAACAGCACCCCGGCAAAAACGGCCTTGGGGATCAGATTGATGGCGTCCTGGAAGAGAATCATCTCGACGAGGACGAAGATCCCGGCGGCGACCCCGGCCAGGCGCAGGGTGGCGTTTTCCTTCACCAGGAGGACGGAGCGGATGGTGGCCTGGGCGCCGGGAATGCCGCCGATGAGCGCCACGGAGGCGTTGGCGACCCCCTGGGCCACCAGTTCCCGGTCCTGGCGGGTCGGCTCGCCGGTCATCTTGTCGATCACGAGGGAGGTCAGGAGGGTATCGAGATAGCAGAGAAGGCTGAGCTGGATGGCGAAGGGCGCGGCGGCAACGATCAGCGCCAGCGACCAGGAGGCGGGCCACTGGCTGTGGATCAGGGACTGAAGGTCGGCGAAGCTGCCAAGGTGCCCGTCGAGGGAGACATGGGCGATGGGGAGGCTGAGCCCGTTGGCCAGCAGTGTCATCAGGACGATGGCGACGAGGGTTGCGGGGAGGTAGTGAGCCAGGCCCGGGACCCGTTTTCTGAGGAGACCGGGGAGGAGGAAGATCAATGCGACGGTGGACAGGGTGACGAGGACGTTGAGAACGATCGGCCCTTCCATGGCGCGTTTACCGCCGAGGCCGAAGATGGTTTGACTCTGGCCGATCCAGATCAGCAGGGCGATGCCGCTCATAAATCCCGAGATGACCACGTTGGGGACCAGACTGATGAATTTCCCCAGGCGCAGAACCGCCATGAGCATCAGGAGCGCGCCGGTGAGGAGGAGGACCAGGGTGATGAAGTGGTCGGGGTTGTAGCCGGAGAGGGCCGCCGGGGGGTTCTCGTAGGCGAAGGAGACGACGGTGGCCGTGAGCGCCCCCATCGGCGCCGTGGGGCCGGAGCACTGGATGCGGGTGCCGCCGAGAAGGGAGCAGACGAAGGCGATGATCCCGGCGGAGAACATGCCGACGAAGGCTCCCCGTCCGGAGAGGATGCCGAGGGCCGCCCCGAGACTGAGGGCAACGAAGCTCACGGTCAGTCCGATAATGATGTTCTGCAGGATTTCCGCCGCCAGTACAGGGGAGGTGAAGCTGGCCGGGGGGGCTTGAGACAGTTCGCTTTTCATGGGTTGAGTCCGGCCGTCCTCTGTTTTGTTTTGGTCGTCATCGCCCCCCCCCATCCTCCTCTCTTCCCGGAAGGGAGGAGGATGGGGGGGGGCGGGGCGATCCGGATGAGGGCCAAACCCCTTTTGGTCGCCGACAGTTATAGTTTGGCTGTGTATTTTTTTAATATGGATAAAAGATATAGGCCATATGGAAAAAAATAACAATGTTTTTTTGCGACGAGAAATGCGGGGAGCCCCCCCTTTTTGGCCAGGAGCCAAAGGGGGGGCGGGGGGCGGCAGGGGGGTGGGATCAGTCTTCGATTTCGATCGGTTCTTCGGCGACGTCGTAGACGAGTTCGTGGACTTCCAGGTCGAACCACTGACGGAACAGGTCGAGGTCGCGGTTCTTCGGCCAGGTTTTGCCGTCGGCGGACCAGGCCGCGAGCTGATTGTCGAAGATGAGGGTAAAATTCTCCTCGAGAAAGTCGCGGCCGTCGGCGGGGCAGTCGAATTCGGGGATCAGCAGGGCCGTGGCGTTGCTGCGGACTTCCTCGAGAGAGACGACCCCGGCGGCCCCTTGGAAACTGTTGGCCCAGTCGACATAGGGTTGGCGGGGTTTGATGACTGCGGCGGTACGGTTGATCAGGCGCATGTGCTTCTCCGTTTCGCCCTGGTCCGGGCGGGTGGAAGGGGGAAGAAGGAAGAAGATAAAAGGAAGAAGGAAAAAGGGAGGGCAACTTCTCCCTGGCGTCTCTCCTCCATCTTTGGCTGCGGAAGGGACAGGGTTCAAAAAGAAGAGGGTCGGCCAACGGCCGACCCTCTTCTTTTAGGACTGGGCCGGTGTGAAGCGGTCGGGGGAGAAGTTGTAGGTGGCAAAATAGTCCTCCACCGTTTCGGCGCGGCGGATCATCTCGACGCTGCCGTCGGTGCGCAGGAGGAGTTCCATCGGGCGCAGCCGTCCGTTGTACTGGAACCCCATGGCGTGGCCGTGGGCCCCGGTGTCGTGGATCACCAGCAGGTCCCCCTCGTCGACTTTCGGCAGCTCGCGCTGCACGGCGAACTTGTCGTTGTTCTCGCACAGGGAGCCGACCACGTCGTACACCTCGGTTTTGGGCGACTGCTCCTTGCCGATGACGTCGATGTGGTGGTAGGAGCCGTAAAGGGCCGGGCGCATCAGCGCCGACATGCAGGCGTCGACGCCGACGTACTTGCGATAGATGTCCTTGTGGTTGATGGCCCTCGTCACCAGGACGCCGTGGGGTCCGGTCATGAAGCGTCCGCTTTCCATGTACATCTTCGGGGCATAGCCGTGTTTGGCGCGGAAGGCGGCGAAGAGGGCGCCGATCTCGGCGGACATGGCGGGAAGGTCGAGCCCGTGGTCTTCCGGCTTGTAGGGGATGCCGAAGCCGCCGCCGATATTGACGAATTCAAAACGGATGCCGAGGGCGTCCTCCACCGTCTCCGCCAGGGAGAGGACCATGCGCGCCGTCTCCACCATGTAGGTGTAGTCGCGCTCGTTGGAGGCGACCATGGTGTGCAGTCCGAAGCGGCGGGCGCCGCGTTTCTGCGCCCTGCGGTAGGCTTCGACCACCTGCTCGTGGCTGATGCCGTACTTGGCCTCCACCGGGTTGCCGATGATCAAATTGCCGGTGCGGCGCGGCCCGGGATTGTAGCGAAAGCAGATCAGGTCGGGGAAGGGGGCCGGGACCTTGTCGATGAGGGTGATGTCATCGAGGTTGAGGATGCAGCCGCCGTCGGCGGCGGCGAAGGCGAACTCCTCGTCGCTGGTGTTGTTGGAGGTAAACATGATGTCCTCGGCCGTGGCGCCGAGCTCGCGCGCCAGGATCAGCTCGGGGATCGAGGAGCAGTCGAACCCGAACCCCATCTCCTTCATCAGCTGGAGGATGCGCCGGTTGGGGAGGGCCTTGACGGCGTAATATTCACGGTATCCTTCGATTCCGGCGAAGGCCTTCTTCAGCTCCTCGCCGGTAGCGCGGATTCCGGCTTCGTCGTAGAGGTGGAAGGGGGTGCCGAAATGGGCGGCGATCTCTTCGACGGCGGGAAAGAGGCGGCTCTTGAAGGATTCGGACATGGGCATGGGGTGAAGATCTCCTGTCGATTAAAAGGATAATTTTAGTTGGCTGTCCGCGTTCCCGGAGGCGCCGTCGAATCGGCGCCCCTTTTTCGCGGAGCAAAAGCCGGAAATGTAAAGGATTCCTGCGGAAAAAACAAGGGGGTCTCGAGGTGCCGGCTCAGGGATGGTCCGAGGGGCTCCTAGCTTTTGTCCCGTTCCGGAATCACCAGCGGCTGTTTCTGCAGCCGTTTGTAATAGAAATTCTGGCCGTAGAGAACCGCCGCCGGATTGTGGCCGGTGACCCGGTCCTTGACCACCAGGGTCGTCACCGGCGCCCGGGAATGTTTGGCGAAGAGCATGTCGTGGCCGACGCAGAGGCCGACGATGATGTTCATGTCGCTGCCGGCCTTGTTGAGGAGTTCGGCCTGGGCGATGGGGTTGCAGGCCGGCTCGAAGGTGCCGGGGCGGACCTTGTAACTTTCGCTGATCCCGAGGGCGAGCTTGTCGATGCTCCCGGCCTTGCAGCAGACCGAGAGGGGCTCGAAGCCCTGGGCTTCGAGAATGGCCGAGAGGCGGTTGGTCTCTTCGAGGAGGCCGATGCAGGTGGCGATGCCGATCTTCTGGTATCCCATCAGTTTGGCCAGGGCGATGGTGTCCTCGACCCGGGTCCAGCGGGCGTTGACCGCATCCGAACCGGGGATCGGCTGGTAGCAGAGCCCTTCGACCTCGGCGGCGACCCGGGCGAGGCGGGCATCCTCGCTGTCGCCGCTGTAGAGGGCAAAGGCGTCGGCGATCACCTCTTCTTCGCGCTCGGAGGGGCAGTAGCCGGGGCGGGGGAGGGAACTCTCCGGTCCGCTCCAGCAGCTGGTCGCTCCCTGTTTCTGCCAGACGGCGCTGCAGCTGGCGCAGCTCAGGGGTGTCTCTTTGTCGCGGGGATCGCTCATGGTGAGGGCCTCTCTTGAAGGGGGGGCATCGTCTTCGAAGAAGGCCTATTGTGGCGGGAAACGGAAGAAATTGCAAGGGGGGAGAGGGCGCGGCGCCCCTCCCGGGGCGCCGCGACGCCGGGGCAGAAAGGGTCAGCGGCCGATGCGGCGGCACTCGAGGTAGAAGCGTTTCTCGTCCGCTTCTCCCATGGAGAAGGTCTTGCGGGGGAGGGCGCCGTCGAGGATGATGGTTTTGAAGAGTTCATGCTTGGAGAGGGCCGGGAGGTAGAAGCCGACGTTCCCCGGGCGGGAGCCGAGGGCGGTGACGCTCCCCTCGCCGTGGATGTAGTCGATGCGGGCCCCGGCCGTCTCGGCGAGGTAGGCGTCGAGAAAACCCTGCAGAGTGGCAACCGTCAGCTGAAGGGTGGGATTCTCGATCACCGCCAGCGCGAAGTGCCCCTCGGCGACCAGGGGGAGGAGATGGCGGGTTTCTCCTTTCTCGGCCTGCAAGGCGGCGTCGAGGGCGGCGCGGTTCGCGACTTCGAGGATGCGGCAGGAGGAGCCGGCGGCGGCAAAAAATCCCGTCATCATCCGGGCCAGTTTGGAGAAGTCGACGTCGAAGACGACGCGGTGGATCGGCTCGAACTCCAGCCCCGGGTCGTGGATGTTGACCAGCTCCACCAGCGCCCAGCGGGCCGGGTGATCCATGATCGCCGTCGAATCGGCCGCTTCCCTCTTGAGCTTCTCCCAGATCGCCTTGGCGGTGGCAAAGGAGTGGTTGCCGTCCCCCATGGCGTAGAGGACCGGCGCCTGGTCCTGCAGGGCGTATTTCTTTCGGAAGGCCGCCGGCTCCGCGAGGGCCGCCAGGGCCGATGCCACCCCGGCGATGCTCCCCTCGTCCTCGACGCGCCAGCCGCGGAGGCGTCCGCCGCCGAGCATCAGGGGAAAGTCGTAGGCCATCGGGTGCTCCTTGTCAAAGAGGGGCTCGATGACGGTGCGCTCCGGGTCGTCGATGAGGACCATGATGTGCGGCAGCTCGAGGCTCGCCTTCTCCCGCACCCGGATCCGCGGCGGCAGGCGGTCGAGGATCGTCCCCTCGGTGGCGCGGATCAGGGAGGTGGAGGCGGCGCCGTAGTCGTAGGCCTCGAGGTCGAGGGCGACCATCAGCCCCTTGCGCGAGGGGGCGTGGGCGGTCTGGCGGTCGACAAGGACGAAGCCGGGGGGGAGGGGCTGGAGGATTCCTTCGGCCAGATAGCGGTCCATGGCGGCGTTGATGCCGGCGATGCGCTCGGCGCTCTCCTCCTCCTCGAGGAAAATTTCGGGGAAGATCAGCTCCAGAGTCGAGGGGGCGCCGTCGACCACCTCCCGGACCTTTGCCCAGTAATCGGGATCGGAGGTGTACTGGTCGCAGGCGATCACCGCCCAGCGGGTCATGTCGACCCCTTCGGCGGGGAGGAGGATGGTGGGGACTCGAAGAGCGATCCGGTCGAAATTCATGGCAGGCTCCCTGCGCGATCGGGTTGGTTGGATGTGTGTAGAAGCGGCCTGGGACCGCGCCGGGATAAGAGGGGCTCCTAGAATTACACTGCCCCTTCCGGGGTGTCAACTCCTATCCCCGGCGCCTTGTTTCTTCCGCTCCCGTGGATCCTGTGTTACATATGGCCGGGAGGGAAGTGCCAACCAACGGAAGGAAGAGGAGAAGCGCAGAAGATTCTGGGAGGAGGCCTGGCAGAAGGGGAATATCGGTTTTCACAAGGAGGAGGTTCATCGCTATCTGCGCCGCCATTATATCCGGCTCGCTGTCGCGACGGGAGAGACGGTCTTCGTCCCCCTCTGTGGCAAGAGCCGTGATTTGCTCTGGCTGGCGGAGGAAGAGGCGGCGGTTTGCGGCGTCGAGCTCAGCACCCTGGCCGTCGACGCCTTTTTTGCCGAGAACGCCCTCGAGGCTGCCCGTCAGAGCTACGGTCCCTTCGAATCCTGGCGTAGCGGTACTCTGCAGATCCTCCTTGGCGACCTCTTCGCTCTCGTTCCCGCCGATCTGGCAGAAGTTCGGGCCGTCTACGACCGGGCTTCGCTGGTCGCCTTTCCTCCCGACATGCGCCGGCGCTACGCCGACCATCTCGCCGTCCTGCTGCCGTCGGGGTGCCGCATCCTGCTGGTGAGTTACACCTATGAGCAGAGCGAGCTGGCAGGCCCCCCCTTTTCTGTCCCTCCGGCGGAGGTCGAGGAACTCTTCGGCGACGCTTTCACCATCGAGCTCCTCGAGGAGGAGGATGCTCTCTCCGACCATCCAACCCTCCGGGCTCGGGGGCTTACCGCCCTCACCGAGAGCGCCAGGCTCCTGGTCCGCCGCTGACCGGACCTACTCCCGGGGCTCCTCGGGGGCGCGGCGGTCGTTGCGGCGGCGCAGGCTGGCAAGGTGACTGTGGACCCCGGACTGCAGGTTGATAAAGGTGTTCTCGAGCCAGCTCACCCCCACCAGAATGCCGACGGTCAGCAGCGACAGGACGATGGCCGCCCAATAGTGGTCGAGTCCGGCCTGGACGGCGATGGCCGCCAGGACCCAGATGGTCGCCGCCGAGGTGACGCCGATGACGGCGCCGTCCCGGGCCATCATCACTCCGGCGCCCAGGAAACCGATGCCGGTGACGACCTGGCCGATGACCCGCGCCGGATCCGCCTGGCCGCCGGTGAGGCCGAGTCCCGAAGCGACGAAGATGTAGGTTCCCAGGGAGATCAGGCAGCTGGTGCGGATCCCCGCCGGCTTCCCCGAGAGCTGACGTTCCACGCCGATGATGGCGCCGCAGGTGAGGACGGTGAAGATGGCGCCCCACTTGAGGGGTGCGATGGTCAGAATGAGATCCATGGTCCTTCCTTTTCTGCCGCAGGGGAAGGGAGCGGCGGCTCAGTGTAGATCGACGGCCGGGAAAATTCAATCCCCTTGCAAAGGGCTTTAAAAAGGAGGAGCGCCGGGATGAAAGAATGGCCTTACCGTCTCGAATTTCAGGTCCGCGACTACGAGTGCGACATGCAGGGGGTGGTGAACAACGCCGTCTACCAGAACTATCTCGAACATGCCCGCCACGAGTATCTCAAGACCCTCGGACTCGATTTCGCCGAGTTCACCCGCCAGGGGATCAATCTGGTGGTGGTGCGGGCCGAGCTCGACTACAAAAAGTCGCTCTCCAGCGGCGACTCCTTCTGTGTCGAGCTGCGCGTGGAGAGGGTCTCGCCGGTGCGCTTCGCTTTCCTTCAACAGATCCGCCGTCTCTCCGACGGGGCATTGATCCTCAGTGCCCGCATCGTCGGCACCGCTCTCAACCGGGGCGGGCGCCCGAAGTTGCCGCCGCAGATCGTGGCGGCGCTGGAGTCTCCCTGCGGATAAGGCGGGGAAGGGAGGTATTACCGCGACATTGATGAACGACAGGCTCCTAGGGTGGCGATTTTGCGCAGAAAAGGCTTGCGGCGAATCGACGTGCCGTGCTAACTGTGCCTGAAATTTTTCCTCTGGAGTTCCCTCTATGATTCACCTGACCGGCATCACCCGCCAGCACGGCTCTCAAATTCTCTTCCAGAACGCCAGCTTCCAGATCCTCCCCGGAACCCGCAGCGGCCTGGTCGGTCCCAACGGCGCCGGCAAGACCACCCTCTTCCGGCTGATCACCGGCGAAGAACACCCTGACGCCGGGGAGATCAGCTGTTCGAAAAAGACGGTGATCGGCTATTTCTCCCAGGACGTCGGCGAGATGGCCGGACGCTCGGCTCTCGACGAGGTCATGGCCGGGTCCGCCAGGACCATGGCCCTCGGCGAGGAGATCCAGGCGATGGAGGCCGCCATGTGCGAGCCGATGGAGGACTCCGCCCTGGCGACCCTGCTCGAACGCTACGGCGACGCCCAGGAGGAGTACGAGCACCGCGGCGGCTACGACCTGGAAAATCGCGCCCAGGCCGTTCTCACCGGGCTCGGCATCGGCCCTCTCGATTACGACCGGCCGGTGGAGACTTTCAGCGGCGGCTGGAAGATGCGCATCAGCCTGGCGCGCATCCTGACCCTCAACCCCGACGTCCTCCTCCTTGACGAGCCGACCAACCACCTCGACGTCGAATCGATCGTCTGGCTCGAGGACTGGCTCGCCAGCGACTTCAAGGGGGCGCTTCTGATGACCAGTCACGACCGGGATTTCATGAACCGCCTGGTGACGCGCATCATCGAGGTCGGCAACAAAACCGTCACCACCTACGGCGGCAATTACGACTTCTACCTGCGGGAGCGGGAGATCCGCCGCGATCAGCTCCTCGCCAGTCACCGCCGCCAGCAGGAGATGCTCTCCAAGGAAGAGGAGTTCATCGCCCGCTTCGCCGCCCGGGCCTCCCACGCCGCCCAGGTGCAGTCGCGGGTCAAGAAGCTGGAGAAGATCGAGCGCATCGAGATCCCCGCCGAACAGAGGAGCGTGCGTTTCGAGTGGGCCGCCCCCCCCCGCTCGGGGGACGACGTGGTGAGAATCGAGGGGCTCGGCAAGGTCTGGCCCCTGGCCGACGGCGCCGAAAAGGCGGTCTTTTCCGGCGTGTCGGGGCTGATCCGCCGCGGCGAGAAGATCGCCGTGGTCGGGATCAACGGCGCCGGCAAGTCGACCTTTCTCAAGGTCCTCGCCGGGGAGACAAAGCCGAGCGCCGGGAGCGCCGAGATCGGCGCCAACGTCAATCTCGGCTACTTCAGCCAGCACGCCATGGATGTCCTCGACCCAAAAAAAACCGTCTTCGACACCGTGCAGGACGTCATCCCCCAGGCCTCCATCGGCGTGGTGCGCAACCTCTGCGCCGCCTTCCTCTTTCAGGGGGACGATGTCGACAAGCGCATCGACAAGCTCTCCGGCGGCGAGAAGAGCCGGGTGGTCCTGGCCACGCTCCTGGCGCGGCCGATCAACTTTCTGGTTCTCGACGAACCGACCAACCATCTCGACATCCAGTCCCGCGAAACCCTCCTCGAGGCGCTGCAGTCCTTTGCCGGCACCGTGGTGCTGGTCAGCCATGACCGCCACTTCCTGCGCGCCCTCGTCAACCGGGTCTTCGAGATCGACCACGGCGAGATGCGCACCTACGAGGGGGATTACGAGTATTACCTGCACAAGACCGGGCGGGATCACCGGCTGGTCTAGGCTTCTGTCGATGAATCGGCTTGCGCGGTTTTTCCGGTTGTGATAACTACACGAGTCGTTCTTGACTATCCAATAATCGATCAGGAGGCCACCATGAGCTATGCCCCCCCCGAAGAGTTCTCCGGCGTCACCGTCGCCTGCAAGGCCAACGTCTATTTCGACGGCAAGGTCGTCAGCCACGCCGTCACCTTCAGCGACGGCAGCAAAAAGACCCTCGGCCTGATCTATCCCGGGAGCTTCAAGTTCAACACCGACGCGCCGGAAAAGATGGAGATCATCGCCGGTGGCTGCCGGGTGCGCATCGCCGGGAAGGGGGACTGGATCGGTTTTCCTGCCGGGACCTGGTTCGACGTTCCGGGGAAGTCCTTCTTCGAGATCGAGGTGGAAAAAGGTGTCGCCGAGTACGTCTGCTCCTTCTGCTGAGGAGCCTGGGCCAGAGCGACGCGACCTTCCCATGACAACGAAAAAGGGCGACCGCATGGTCGCCCTTTTTTCTTCTCTGCGCCGCGCCCCGGGAGACGGGAGAGAAATCAGGCCTCGGGTTTTTTGACAAAACCGCCGCTGGCCTGGCAGGTCGGGCATTTCTTCGGCTTGCAGCGCCCCTCTTTTTCGTAGCCGCAGGCTTCGCAGGTCCAGGTTGCCATGGTCGATCTCCTTTCGGGGTAAAGGTTACAAGAACGGTCATATATTACGCCGCCTTCGTCTTCTGTCAACAAAGAAATCGTTCGACCGTCTCGGAGATTGACAGGGGCGGGCGCTGAGGCTAGATTCGCGCCATGGAAGAGATCCTGATTCCCTACGGCTACCCGGCCCTGTTTCTGCTAAGCTTCTGCGCCGCCACTCTCCTCCCCCTCGGGTCCGAATGGCTGCTGGCGACGCTGCTGCTGCAGGGGAGCGATCCCGTTCTCGGCGTGGCCATTGCCACCGCCGGCAATACCCTCGGGGCCCTGACCACCTACGCCATCGGCCTCTGGGGTTCTCCCCTCCTGTTCGGCCGGCTGCTGCGCATCGACGGGGGCGCCCGGGAGCGGGCCGAACATTTCTACCGCCGTTGGGGACCCTGGAGTCTCCTCTTCTCCTGGGTGCCGGTCGTCGGCGACCCCCTCTGTCTGGCCGCCGGAGTGCTGCGGGTCGGCTTCGTCCCTTTTCTCCTGCCGGTGGCCGTCGGAAAGCTCGGCCGCTACCTGGTCGTCGCCCTGCTGGTGCTGCAGGGGGAGCGTCTTTTGGCCTGAATCGTTTTTCTCTTTGTCCGTCCCCTCCCTTGCGAGGTCTCCGCCATGTCCCGATCTACTCCTCACTACGCCTGGGTGATCGCCGCCACCGGCGCCCTGACCCTTTTTGCCTGCCTGGGGCTGGCCCGTTTTGCCTTCGGCATGCTGCTGCCGGGGATGGGCGCCGGACTCGGCCTCGGCTTTGACGAGATGGGTTTCGTCAGCACCGGCAACTTCGTCGGCTACCTCGCCGCCGTGGCCATGGCGCCGACGCTGATCCGCCGGTTTCGTCCCCGGGCCCTGATCGCCTCCGGACTCCTTCTCATCGCCCTGTGCATGCTCGGCATCGGGCTGAGCCGCTGCTTTGCCGCGGTCCTCTGTCTCTATGCCCTGGTCGGCATCGGCAGCGGCCTGGCCAATATCCCGGTCATGGTCCTGGTCTCCCACTGGTTCCGCCGCGAGCGCCGGGGGCGGGCGGCGGGGATGATGGTGATGGGCAACGGCGCGGCGATCATCTTCTCCGGCCTCCTGATTCCCGTACTCAACCGCACCTTCGGCGACGCCGGCTGGCGCAGCGGCTGGCTGGTCCTCGGCGCCCTGACGCTCCTCATCGCCGTTCTGGCCGCGTACCTTTTGCGCAACGACCCGGCCGACCTCGGTCTCGAACCCCTCGGCCGCCGGGAAGCGCTCCCGGCCGAAGCGGTAATCCCCCGGGAGGTGCCCGGGACGGCCCGGGTCCTGGTGACTCTCGGCGTTCTTTACCTGATCTTCGGCGCCACCTACATGATCTACGGCACCTTCTTCGTCACCACCCTGGTGGTCGAATACGGCTTTGCCGAAGCCCGCGCCGGTCTCTTCTGGTCCTGGGTCGGCTTCTTCGCCCTCTTCTCCGGCATCGCCTTCGGCGCCCTCTCGGACCGTATCGGCCGCCGCGGGGGGCTGGCGGCGGCCTTCGCCGTGCAGACCCTCGCCTACCTTCTGGCCGGCTCCGGTCTCGGTACCCTGGCCCTCCTCGGATCGGTGGTCCTCTACGGGCTGGCGGCCTTCGCCATCCCCAGCATCATGGCGGCGGCCATCGGTGATTATTTCGGGTTGACCCGGGCCGCCTCAGCCTTCTCCCTCGTCACTTTCTTCTTCGCTCTCGGACAGACCGTCGGTCCGGGGAGCGCCGGGGTCCTCGCCACGGCCACCGGCACCTTCACCACCAGTTATCTCGCCGCGGCCGCTTTGACCGCCCTGGCCCTCGGTCTTTCGACTCTCCTCCCCCGTTCCGGCGCTCTGCGCTGACCCGGCGTCCCCCTTTTGCCGTCGGCCGTTTTTTTTACTGGACTGAAAGTGGCCATCTCCCTTACCATGCCCCTCTGACAAGTGACCAACCTGGCGAACGAATCCCCGATTCGTCCCGAAAAATCCAACTCTCCGCTTCGGCCCGGAGTATCGGGCTGGACAACACCAACGCACAGCGAAAGGTAAAACAATGGCACAGGTAAAAAAGGGCGATCGCGTCCGCATCCATTTCACCGGCACCCTCGAAGACGGCACGGTATTCGACAGCACCCTCAAGGATGACGAGGGGGATTGCGGCTGCGACGACTGCGGTTGCGAGGAAGCCGGACCCATGGAACTGACTCTCGGCGAAGAGGAATTCTTCCTGCAGATCGAAGAAGCGCTCATCGGTATGTCCCCCGGCGAGAAAAAATCGGTGATCATCCCCGCAGAAGAGGCGTTTGGCGAGTACGACGAGGAGAAGGTCTTTGCCGTTGAACGCAGCCAGTTCCCCGCCGACATCACCCCCGAATTCGGGCAGGAACTCGAGTTCGCCGATGATGACGACGAGACCTACCCCGTGACTGTGGTCGAAGTCGACGACGCGACCGTGACCCTCGATGCCAACCACCCTCTGGCCGGAGAAAATCTCACCTACGAATTCGAACTTCTCGAGATTCTCTGAACCGGACCGATAACATCCGAACATAGGCGGCCTCCGGATCCAGTTCGGAGGCCGCCGCCGTTTGGGGCGGCGACGCCACAGGAGGGGATATGCGCAAGCTCAATACCATGGAGGATTTCCAGCGGGACATCTGCTACCGGGTCCTGGTCCGGGAGGACGAATCGATCGAACTGACCGCCTCGATGCGCGACCGCTTCCACGACGTCGACCTGCGGGTCGTCGTCGACGGCGCGACCCTGGCGATCCGCGAGGCCGGCGTTACCTTTAGCAAGTCGCCAAGTATCCACTGTGGCGTCGTGGCCAAGCGGCTCGACGGCCTGCTTGGGGTGGTCATCGGGCCCGGACTCAGTCGCGCCCTCAACGCGGCCCTCGGCGGGGAGCAGGGGTGCGGCAACCTGCGCACCCTCCTTCTCGGGCTGCTGCCGCTGGCTCTCAACGTCAAGGCCGCCGCCGGGATCGACGACGAGGACGAAATGCTCGACACCATTCATCGCCACCTGCAGGGGACCTGCGGCGGTTATCCTCTCGACGTAAAGGACGGGGCGCACTCCGCGGGATGATCCGGTGGGAAAACGTTTGGTGACCGAAGAGAAAAAAAGAGGGCGGCCCGATTTGGGTCGCCCTCTTTTTTTCTCTTTTTTGTTAAGGGGAGCGATCAGGTCCCGGAAAAAACCCGGCGCAAAAGGGCGGTGGTTCGGGCCGCCGGATCCTGGCGGATCTTTTTTTCTTCGTCGGCCAAAACGGTAAAGAGCCCGTCGAGCCCCTTGTCGGTCACGTAGCGTTCCATATCGACGGCCGGAGTCTTCGATGCGAAGGGGAGCGCGGCGTAGGTGCGGGAGACCTGGTCGTAGATCCGGTAGAGGCCGACTTCGCCCATCTTCTCCCTGACGATCGGTTGGAAACGGCTGCGCAGGGCGGTGGTGCTGCGGGTGCGGAAATAGTCGGTGGCGGCGTGGTCGCCGCCGCGGAGGATGGCAAAGGCGTCGGCCAGCGTCATTTGGGCCAGGACAGCAAAAAAGACCTCTCTCGCCTCGCCGCTGGCCTTTTCGGCCGCCCGGTTCATGGCGGTCTCCAGGGCGTCGACCTGGGACCCGAGGCCGACCTGGCGGAGGGTCCTGGCGGCCCCGGCGAACTCCTTCGGCACGGCGATGCGGATCAGGGCGTTGCCGAGAAAACCGTCGACCCTGGCCGTCGATTGCACGGTACGCTCGGTGCCGATCTGCAGCGCCTCGCGCAGACCGGCGGCGACAGTCCGTTCGTCGAGGGGCGCCGCCCCTCCGCTTTCGGAGAGCACTTTGAGGAGGTCGCCGCCCAGCGAACCGTTCTGCATTTCGACGCAGCCGGCAAGGGTCAGGCCCAGGGTCAGCAGGATCAGGGTGCGCAGCAGCATGGTTTCTCCTTGAATGGGGGCAGGTAGCGGGAAGGTAGCAGAAGCCGCCGTTTCTGGCAAGCCTCCCTTCCGGGTGTCGCCCTTGACGGGCCCCGCGCTGTCGCCGATACTTGAATGCAGCAAAAAAAAACGAGGTCGGCGGCGACCGGTGAATCCGGAAGCGCCGGAGAAGGAGGGGAAATGGACTGGAGCAAAGAACTCGAGGGCCTCAGCGGATGGCAGGCCGCCGGAGTCTCCCTGGTCATTCTGGCCGTTGCGGTGGCGATCGGTCTCCTGGCCTGCCTTCTGTTGTTCAAGATTCTCTTTCGCCTTGCCGGCCGTCAGGAGAGTTCCCTTCACCAGTCCCTGGTGCGGCGCTGGCGCTCCCCGGCCAGATTGCTCCTGCCGTCGCTGGCTCTGCTGCTGATCCTTCCTGTTTTGCGATTTCCGGTGGAATTGACCGGTCTCCTGCGTCACCTCCTGAGCCTGGTTCTGATCGGCGGCGTCTGCTGGCTTCTGGGCGCCACCACCTTCGGCCTGCGGGAGGTGATGCTCGATCGTTACGATCTTAAGGAGCGGGACAACCTCAAGGCCCGGACCGTCCATACCCAGGTCGATGTGCTGGTCAAAATCGTCATGGTCGTCCTCTTCTTCCTCGCCGGGGCGACGATGCTGATGACCTTCGACAAGGTCCGCCAGGTCGGGGTCAGCCTCCTTGCGTCGGCGGGTATTTTCGGAATCATCGCCGGATTTGCCGCCCAGCGCAGCCTTGCGACCCTGATCGCCGGTATTCAGATCGCCATCACCCAGCCGATTCGACTCGATGACGTGGTGATCGTCGAGGGGGAGTGGGGGCGCATCGAGGAGATCACCCTGACCTACGTGGTGGTGCGCATCTGGGACCGGCGGCGCCTGATTGTGCCGATTTCCTGGTTCCTGGAAAAACCTTTTCAGAACTGGACCCGGGTTTCGGCGGACATCCTCGGAACGGTCCTTTTCCACGTCGACTACAGCGTTCCGGTGGCCGAGGTGCGCGCCGAGCTGGAACGGATCGTCGCCGGGGAAAAAGCCTGGGACGGCAAGGTCGTGGGGTTGCAGGTCACCGACGCCACGGACAAGACCCTCGAGCTGCGCGCTCTGGTGAGCGCTGCAGACTCCGGGTCCGCCTGGGATTTGCGCTGTGCCGTGCGCGAGAAGCTCATTGATTTTATCAGTCGCACCTACCCTGAGTCCCTGCCGCGGCTGCGCGCCGAGGTCGCTTCAACCCCCGAATAAATCGTGGCGGACTTGAATGAAGAAGAGACGGCCGTTCCGAAAAGGGCGGCCGTCTCTTTGCTTGCACCCTTCATGCAGAGATGTTCAGAGGGGAGGGGCCCTTTGGATTTTGTTTTCCGCCAGAAAGGAGCGGGCCCACCGGTGGACGTCGTTGCGGCGGATTTGCGCCCGCAGGCGATGCATCCGTCGCCTCCGCTCTTCGGGCTCCATGGTGAAGGCCCGGTAGATGGCATCGGCGGTCTCTTCAATGTCGTAAGGGTTGACCAGCAGGGCCTCCTTGCCGAGCTGATCGGCGGCGCCGGCGAATTCGCTCAGGATCAGAACCCCGTCGTGGTCCACCGAACAGGCGCAGTATTCCTTGGCGACCAGGTTCATGCCGTCGCGCAGCGGGGTGATCAGGGCCATTTCCGAGGTTCGGTAGTAGGCCAGGAGCTGAACCCTGTCCAGGCTGCGGAACTGATAGTGGATCGGGGTCCACCCCGGTTCGGCAAAGTGGCCGTTGATCCGCCCGGCCAGGCCGTCGAGTTCCTCCTTGAGGGTCTGATACTCGGGGACCAGGGTCCGGCTGGGAACGACCACCTGGAGGAGCGAGAGATTCTTGTGCAGGGCCGGGTACTTTTGCAGGGCGCGCTCGAAGGCCAGAAAGCGCTCGGGAATCCCCTTGGTGTAGTCCAGGCGGTCGATTCCCAGTATCAGCTGGTGATCCTGGAATTTTTCGTGCAGGTACCAGGCCGCATCGGCCACCTCGGTCGATCGTGCGTCGGCATCGAACTGATCGAAGTCGATGCTGATGGGAAAATGCCCCGTTTTGATCACGCGGTTCTTCCATTTGATCAGCGTGTAATGACGCTGCCGGCTGAGAACTTCGGCCCCGGGAAGAAAGGCGAGAACGCCGTTGGTGAAATTGCGGCGGTCGCGAAGGGTCTGAAAACCGATGAGGTCGTATTCGAGCAGGGCCCGCAACAGCTCGATCTTCCAGGGGAGGCGCCGCAGGAGGTCCGGGGAGGGGAAGGGGATGTGGAGAAAATAGGCCAGGGATTGACGGACCCCCATCTGCCGCAGATGGGCGCCGACCAAGGCGAGCTGGTAGTCCTGGACCCAGATCAAATCATCTTCTGTGGCGACCTGGAGGATCCCCTCGGCGAACCGGCGGTTGACCTCGTCGTAGGCCAGCCAGTTCTCCTGACTGAAGTGACAGTGCCCCAAGAGGTCGTGAAAGAGGGGCCAGAGGGTTTCGTTGGAAAAGCCGAGGTAGTATTTTTCGACTTCCGTCTCGGTCAGGGGGACAGGATGGAGGCGATAGTTGTGCTCCTGGCTGAAGCGTGCAAAAAGTTCGTCGAGGGGTGCCTCCTCGCCGCATCCCGGCCAGCCGATCCACAGCCCGTTTCGTGATTTCAGGATCGGAGCGAGGGCCGTGACCAGGCCGCCGGATCCGGGTGCGATCTCCCAAGCCTCCTCCTGTTGACCGACGACGATCGGCAGCCGGTTGGAGACCACAACCAGTCGTTTCTGTTTTTCCATCCGCTTCCTTTCCGGCGGTTGCCCGGCTCGTCCCGAGGTGGAGGGAGGGAGAAGCCGTTCCTGCAATTTAAAAAAACCAGATAACAGTTTAGCACAATCGAAAAACCCTGGACGGTTTTGGGCGCCCAGGTGTTGGAAAATTGTTGTAAAAATGATAACATAGAACCCAATTAATTCTGTTTTTTTGTTCCGTTCCGCCTTGCCCCTTCTCGGCCAGGCGCCCCCCGATCTGAACGGACGAATTACTCGGGATACCGGCCCCCTTCCGGCGAGGAACCTCCATGATCAGACATCAGACCTTGAATCCGCCCCCCCATATCTATCCCGTGGATGAATGGAAAATTATCGAGCGAAGCTTTTACCCGCGTTTTCTCGCCCAGACCGAAACGCTCTTTGCCATCGGCAACGGTTACCTCGGCATGCGCGGGAATTTCGAAGAGGGGAGTCCGGAGGTTCATACCGGGACGTTTATCAACGGCTTTCACGAAACCTGGCCGATCATCTACGGCGAGCTCGCCTTCGGTTTTGCCAAAACCGGTCAAACGATGCTCAACCTCCCCGACGGCAAGCGGATCAACCTCTATGTCGACGATGAGCTCTTCAGCCTCCCCTCGGCCAAGCTCCTCCTTTTTGAGCGCACCCTCGACATGCGATCCGGCACGCTCGATCGCGAAATCCTCTGGGAAACCCCCTCAGGCAAGCAGGTGCTTATCGAGTCGCGGCGCCTGGTTTCCCTCGAATACCGGCATCTGGCGGCGATCTCCTATCAGGTGACGGTGCTCAATGCCGCGGCGACCGTTGTCATCGCCTCGCAGCTCCGGGGGAACCAGGTCAACCAGATCAGTCAGGGGGACCCTCGCCAGGCGCCGGGATTTCGAAACCGGGTGTTGCAGCCGGAGGTCCATTACCTCAAGGATCAGCGCGCCCTGCTCGGGTACCGGACAAAAGAAAGCGGCATGACCCTCGGCTGCGGAATCGAACATGCGGTAGAGTCCTCCTGCCCCTATACGGTGGAGCTGAACTGCAGCGAGGATTGCGGCGAAGCGGTCTTTCTGGTCGACGCCCTGGCGAAGAAACCGTTCCAGATCGTCAAATATCTCTCCTACCACAGCTCGGCAGACGCCCATCCCCAAGAATTATGCACCCGGGCGGAAAGGATTCTGGGGCGTGCCCTCGAGCAGGGGTTCGACGAACTCCTCTCCAGCCAGGCCCGCTACCTCGATGACTTCTGGTCCCATAGCGATGTGCAGATCACCGAGGTGCCGGTCGATTCGCCCCGCCCGCCGGGTGAAACCCAGCAGGCCCTGCGCTGGAATCTCTTCCAGATCCTGCAGGCCAGCAGCCGGGCCGAAGATACGGGAATCCCCGCCAAGGGATTGAGCGGGCAGACCTACCAGGGGCACTATTTCTGGGACACGGAAATCTACCTCCTGCCTTTTTTGAGTTATACGGCTCCCCGGGTCGCCCGCAACCTCCTCCTCTTCCGCTACAGCATGCTCGCCCAGGCCCGATTGCGCGCCCGGGAAGTCAACCAGAAGGGGGCTCTTTTCCCCTGGCGAACCATCAACGGCAACGAGGCCTCGGCCTACTATGCGGCAGGGACGGCCCAGTACCACATCAACGCCGACATTATTTTCGCCCTGAAAAAATACGTCGAAGTGACCGGAGACAACTCCCTCCTCTATAACGAGGGGGCCGAGATGCTTGTGGAGACGGCGCGGCTGTGGGCGGATCTCGGTTTTTATTCGGAGCGCAAGGGGGGCAAGTTCTGCATCCACGGCGTCACCGGCCCCGACGAATACAATACGGTCGTCAACAACAACACCTATACCAATCTCATGGCGCGAATGAATCTGAATTACGCCGCCAAAACCATCGCCACCCTGCGGGACACCTATCCCGACCTCTTCGAGACGCTTGTTTACCGGACCGCCCTCGACCCGGATGAAATAGGGGAATGGCAGGCGGCGGCGGAGAGCATGTACATCCCCTTTGATGAAAAGCTCGGAATCTATCCCCAGGACGACAATTTTCTCGACCGCGAGGTCTGGGACCTGAAACGGACGCCGCAGGACAAGTTTCCCCTCTTCCTTTACTATCACCCTCTCGTCATCTACCGCCATCAGGTCATCAAGCAGGCGGATATCGTCCTGGCCATGTTTCTCCTCGGCAACGAGTTTTCCGCCGAGCAGAAGGGAGACAATTTTCGATATTACGACCCCTTGACTACCGGCGATTCTTCTCTGTCCGCCTGCATCCAGAGCATTGTCGCCGCCGAGATCGGCGACAGGGAGAAGTCGGAGAAATACGCCCGCTATGCGGTCCTCATGGATCTGGCCGACATCGGCGGCAATGTCAAGGACGGCTGCCACATCGCTTCCATGGGGGGGACCTGGATGGTCGCCGTTTACGGCTTCGGGGGGATGCGGGACTACGACGGGGCCCTGAGTTTCAACCCCAGGCTCCCGGATACGGTCCGTTCGCTACGGTTCGCCCTGCAGGTGCAGGGACGCAATCTCGAGGTGGAACTCACCGCGGTGAAGGCCACCTACCTCCTTAAAAAAGGGATGGAGCTGGCCATATCCCACCAGGGAGAGCTCATCGCCCTCCTCCCGGGAATCCCCGCCGTGATGGCGATCCGGTAGGCCTCCTTGCTTCGAAGCCCTTGTTCCTTCGTGAAGGAATTGGGGGGAACTCCATAAAAAAGGGGAGGCCGCGAAATTTCGCGGCCTCCCCTTTTTTGTACGTCCGGTGGAGCGTTCGAACTGCTAGCGCTGTTCCATGAGGATCCGCACCATGCGCCGCAGCGGTTCGGCGGCGCCCCAGAGAAGCTGGTCGCCGACGGTAAAGGCCGCCAGGTACTCGGGACCCATCTTCATCTTGCGCAACCGGCCGACGGGAACGCGCAGGGTTCCGGAGACGGCGGTCGGGGTCAGCCGGGAGAGGGTCTCGGGCTTGGTGTTGGGGACGACATCGACCCACTGGTTGGCCTTGGCGATGATCTGGCTGATCTCGGAGAGCGGCAGGTCCTTTTTCAGCTTGATGGTCAGCGCCTGGCTGTGGCAGCGCATGGCGCCGATGCGCACGCAGAGGCCGTCGATGGGGATGGGGGTCGTGGTGCCGAGGATCTTGTTGGTTTCGGCAAAACCCTTCCACTCCTCGCGGGACTGTCCGTCTTCCACCTCGCGGTCGATATAGGGGAGGAGGCTGCCGGCCAGGGGAAAGCCGAACTGTTCCGTCGGGAAGTCGGGGGAATTGAGGGTGGCGGTGACCTTGCGGTCGATGTCGAGGATCGCCGAGGCCGGGTCGTCGAGGAGGGTCCCCACCGACTGGTGCAGGGTTCCCATCTGCTCGATGAGTTCCCGCATGTTCTGGGCGCCGGCGCCGGAGGAGGCCTGGTAGGTCATGGTCGAGACCCATTCGACCAAGCCGGCGTTGAAGAGGCCGCCGATGGCCATCAGCATCAGGGAGACGGTGCAGTTGCCGCCGATGTAGTCCTTGATGCCGCTCTTGAGGCCGGCGTCGATGACGGAGCGGTTGGTCGGATCGAGGATGATGACGGCATTTTTTTCCATGCGCAGGCTCGAGGCCGCATCGATCCAGTACCCCTGCCAGCCTTTCTGCCGCAGCTTGGGGTGGATCTCCTTGGTGTAATCACCCCCCTGGCAGGAGACGATGGCGTCGAGCTTGGAGAGGACATCGATGTCGGAGGCATCTTCAAGGACGCCGTTGTAGCCGCCGATCTCGGGACCGGGACGGCCGACCTGCGAGGTGGAAAAGAAAACCGGCTCTATTCCGGCGAAATCATTTTCTTCCAGCATCCGCTGCATCAGGACGGATCCGACCATGCCGCGCCAGCCGATAAAACCGACTCTCATTTTTGTCTCCTTGCTGAATATGGGGTTGGCTGCTTGTTTTCAAACAAAAAATGACCGGGGAAACCCGGGCCACACATTGTAATCACACCCAAGGTTGCAATGCAAGGGGTGCCGGCAAGGATTCTCCTCCGCAAAAAGAAAATATGCTCTCCTTCTCAGGCAGAAAAACAAAGGGAGGGACAGGAAAGGCCCCCGGGGGAATTTGTCGTCGACTTTCTTGCCATGCAATCAATATCGTTTATATTTTCAGGGTCGAGTTTTTCATCACCCCAGCCCAAGACAAAGGATTCGCCATGAAACCAGTTGTCACCGTCCTGTTCTGTCTCCTCCTTCTGGCCTGCGTTCCGGCGCCGCGGCCATCGGCTCTCGAGAAAGGGGTCGGAGACCGGGCGCCGATCTTCTCTGCCGCCAGCAGCCTCGATACCCTGGTCAGTTATGACCGGGATTACTACGGGAAACACCATCTGGTGCTGACCTTTTTCCCGGCGGCCTACACCCCCGTCTGAACGGGGGAAATGGAGGGTCATCAGAGGAACCTCGAACTCTATGACCGCTTCAACGCCCGCGTCGCGGGCGTCAGCCGCAACGACATCACCACCCTGAAATACTGGTCCCGGGACCTCGGCCTGACCTTTCCCATCCTCTCCAATGTGGCCGGCCACCTCGGCATCTGGTTCGGTGCCCAGCCCCCGGGCTATCCGATGTTCAGCCGCATGACGGTCATTATCGACAAGCAGGGGGTGATCCGCTACATGCACCGGGGGTCCCCCGATTACCACGCCATCCTGGCCCAGCTCAAGGTGCTCCATGCCGAAGAGGGGGTGACGCCATGACCCGCATCCTTTGCGCCTCTCTGCTCCTCCTCTTTTTGGGGGGCTGCGCCGCTCCTCCCCCCGTCGACCGCCTGGCTTCCCTGCGACAGGGGGACGGCACCCTGGTCTGGCAGGGGGAATACGCCTTCGTTTCGCCGGGCGGGGACTGGCAGCTGATCACCCTCGACGAGGACGATTACAGCCTCGCCTTCTCCAAGAGCTGCGACGCCTTCTTCCCCTGTCAGTCGACCCTTGCCTATGCCGAGGAGCCCTTTGGCTATTCCAGGGATCTCGAACGGCGCCAGGAGGAGTTCTTCAAACGCTACCTCTGGGCCAGCCGGGTGGTCTTTGCGGCGCCGCATCTGGAAAAGTCCACTTTCAACGGCTCTCCAGCGCTTGTCGCCACCATCGAGGGGGTTGAGCCGGTCAAGGGGCAGAAGGTCTGGAGCAAGGTCCTCTTCGGCCTCCGCGGCGAGCGGGTCGTCGCCTTCCACTACAACCAGTGGCGCCCCGCCTCCGTCCCCTTCGACCTCGCCGAGGTCGCCGATTTCGACCGTTTCGTCGGCTCCTTCCGTTTTCTCAAACCTTCCTTTTTCGAATTGCTCTGAAATAAAACAAATCCTGGCGAGGGATAAAGGGCGGCCGTTTGGCCGTCCTTTGTTTTTTGGTTCATTGAACCGGGCAAGGCTTTCAACGCTGAGACGCAGAGAAGGGAGAAGGGAGAAGGGAGAAGGCAGAGTGCAGAATACAGAACACAGAAAACAGAAGGGAGAGAAGAAAACCAGTCAATCGGCGGGGAGTAACGATTTGCGGCGGTGTTTGCGGACTACACGCACCAGGCGCAGGGTCAGGAGGAGGGCGGCGACGCTGAGGCCGGCGATGAGGCCGATCCAGAAACCCCGGGCTCCCATCGGCGGGCCGAGGGCGGAGGTGAGGCCGAGGGTGGCTCCGAGGGGGAGGCCGATGACCCAGTAGGCGAAGATGAGCAGCAGCATCGGGGTGCGGGTGTCCTTGTAGCCGCGCAGGGCCCCGGAGGCGCTCACCTGGACGGCGTCGGAGACCTGGAAGAGGGCGCCGAGAACCAGGAGCGAAGCCGCCATGGAGGCGACCCCGGCGTGGGGGGTGTAGAGGGCGGCGATGGGTCCCCGGAGGAGGTAGGTGGAGGCGGCGGAGAAGAGGGCGAAGGCGACGGTCAGGGCGATGCCGATCCCTCCGGCGCGGCGGGCCAGAAGGAGATCGCCGCGGCCGAGGGCCCAGCCGACCCTCACCGAGATGGCGGTGGCGATGCTCATCGGCACCATGAAAATCAGGGAGGCAAAGCTCAGGGCGATCTGGTGGGCGGCGACGATATCCGCTCCCAGGGAGCCGATGAGGAGGGCGATCACGGCAAAGATGCTCGCCTCGACGAAGAGAGAGCAGCCGATGGGGAGCCCCAGGCGCAGGATCTTCCCCCATTCGCCGAGGTCGGGACGGGGCCAGCCTGCGAAGAGCTTCGCCGGACGGTAGACGGCGCCGCGGCGTACGGCGACGGCCATCCCCAGCCCCATCACCCACATGGTCAGGGCGGTCGCCCAGCCGCAGCCGGCTCCTCCCAGGGCCGGGAGTCCGAGTTTGCCGTAGATCAGCAGATAGTTGGCGACAATGTTGAAGCAAAGGCCGATCAGGCCGATGACCATGCTCGGCTTGGAGCAGGAGAGCCCTTCGCTGAAGTGGCGCAGGACGAAAAAGCCGGCGACGGCCGGCATCCCCCAGGAGACCCCCCGCAGGTAGGCGAGGGTCAGGGGGACGGCGCGCGGGTCGACCTCCATGAGGGTCAAAACCGGCTCGGCGTGGCGCAGGGCGAGGGCGATGGCCAGGCTGATCAGCACTCCGAGGAATAGGGCCTGGCGCACGTGGCCGCCGATCTCCTCCTGACGGCCGGCTCCGTGCAGCTGGGCGACGGTGGGGGTCACCGCCATGAGGATGCCGAGGAGGAAGAGGAAGGCCGGGAACCAGATGCTCGACCCCAGGGCCACCGCCGCCAGGTCGACGGAGCTGACCCGGCCGGCCATCACCGTGTCGACAAACCCCATGGCCGACTGGGCGACCTGGGCGGCGATCAGCGGTCCGGCCAGGGTCAGTAGGGCGCCGAGTTCGGCGACGATGCGCTGGCGTCTGGCGGGGGCGGCGCTCGGCATGAAACGGGGAATTCCTTGCAAGGGGGGAGGGGGAAAATCCGGTCGGTCGGGCAAAATACTAACGACAACTTCACTGGATTTTAACAGAGTTGCCGCCCAATGGGGTATCTCAAAAACGGAGGTATTCCATGGAAATGCGTGACGGACTGCGGGATTTTCCCGTGCAGTTTTTCGAACAGTCGATGAAGGGACTGCTCAGCCTCCTGCTGCTGGCGATTCTGGGGGTTTGCGGCGTCGGAGTGGTGCGGACCTTCATCGATCTCTGGCACTGTTTCGGCGACATCCTTGCCGAGGGGAGCCTGCACCACGGCTTCAAGGCGATCCTCCTCGACGTGCTGATGGTGCTGGCCGTGGTGGAGATCTACCGCACGGCGATGACCTATCTGTCCGAAGGGCGGGTCAAGGTGACCTACATCATCGACACGGTCCTTGTCGCCGTTCTTACCGAGGTGATGGCCTTCTGGTACCGGGAGGTCGATGCGAGCCGGATGCTGCTCCTCCTGGCGCTGGTGCTGACCCTGATGGCGGTGCGCATCATGGCCATCCGTTTTTCTCCCAAGCGCCGGGAGCTGTGCGAGGGGCTGTGATACCGATTATTTTTCTCCCCGCCTGTCGATAGCACTCCTGAGACCGCGTTCGTGGAGAGAGCGGAAAACCATCTCGAGAACCCCCTGCTGCCTCACTTCATGCTTGTTGAGGACCGCCAGGCAGCGCCCCATGGGGAAGCGCCGGTGCAGATATTCGGCGTCGCGGCCGGAGAGGATGATGATGCGGTTTTTGTTTAACCCCTTTTCCGTGGCATAGGAGAGGATTTTGGCGCCGTCCATCCCCGGCATTTCCAGGTCGACCAGGAGAAGACCGAGGTCGGGGTCGATGGCGGAGAGGGCCTTGACCGGGTCGGCGCAGGTCTGCACCTCGAGGGCCGGATAGCGCTCGGCCAGGGTCTCCTCGAGGAGGGAGAGAAAGGCGCGATCGTCGTCGATGATCAGAATGCGGGGCATGGGAGCGTCCTGAAGAAGAGGAAGGGCCCAGTATAGGGAATTTGCGGCCGATGGAAAAGCATTAAAAACAGGCTTGTTTTCCTGAGGCTGTCCATCCCGCGGCAACTCGGGGATTCCCCGGCGGCCTCGACAGTGGTACAATAACGGACATTTCTCCCTCCCGGGGGGCCCTCACCGCAACGCCAGGAGCCACCGCACCGATGACCGATCTCGAATCGAGCCTCCCCCTGGGGAGAAGATCCGTTTACAAAGACCAGTATGATCCGACCCTTCTCTGTCCGGTGCCGCGCACCCTCAAGCGGGAGGAGATCGGCGTCGCTTCCCCACTCCCCTTCGGCGGCTACGACATCTGGAACGCCTACGAGCTCTCCTGGCTCACCCCCAAGGGGAAGCCGGTGGTGGCGATGGGGGAGTTCCACGTCCCCTGCATTTCAAAAAACCTCATCGAATCCAAATCCTTCAAGCTCTACCTCAATTCCTTCAACCAGACCCGTTTTGCCACCTCTGCCGAGGTGCAGAAGCTCCTGGCCGAAGACCTCGGCAGGGTGGCCGGAGCGCCCGTCACCGTCCGGCTCATCGGCAGCGGCGAATTCGCCGGCGAGTCTCTCCGCACCCTTCCGGGGCGCTGTATCGATGACCTCGATATCGCTATCGACCGCTACGCCCTCGATCCCTCCCTTCTCGATGGCGCCGCCGACCCGGGGCGCATCGTCGAGGAGACGCTGCACAGCCACCTCCTCAAGAGCAACTGCCTGATCACCAGTCAGCCCGACTGGGGGAGCGTTCTGGTCCGCTACCGGGGGCCGCGCATCGATCCGGCGGCATTCCTGCGGTACCTCATCTCCTTTCGCCAGCACAACGAATTCCACGAGCAGTGCGTCGAGCGGATCTTCGTCGACCTCATGCGCCGCTGCCATCCGCAGCACCTGACGGTCTACGCCCGCTACACCCGTCGCGGCGGCCTCGACATCAATCCCTTCCGCAGTAATTTCGAAAACGAGGTTGCCAACCTGCGCCTGGCCCGGCAATAGCCGTGAAGAAGAGCGGGGGAGGGGGACAAAAAAAGGGGGGCCGGCAGCAGATGCCGGCCCCTCTTTTTTCGTCAACTGGGGTTGCTCGCCCTGTTCGCCGGGCGCCGCTCAGGCTGATCGAGGGCGCGGGGCTGACCCCCGTCAGCCGAAGATCCGGGGATGAAAGATCTGCAGCGCCACGAAGAGGAGGAGGGCGGCGACCAGCGCCGTCCGGCTGTACTCTTTGGCCGCCAGGCGCTGTCTGCCGGTGACGATCGCCGCAAAGGGGAGGGCGGAGGTTTCGGCCTGGTATTGCCGGATCTCAGGAATACCGGAGATGCGCTGGCGGCGGTCCTGAAGGATGGCGCTGGCGATCCCGAAAACCACGAAGCCGCCGAAAAAGATCAGGTCGGCGCTGAAGGGGTTGACCAGGAGGTGGCTGAATCCGAAGAGGACGAAGGCGAGATTCTGGGGGTGGCGGGTCACCCTCTGGATCCCCCGGGCCTCTTTCGTGAACCGGCCGTCCCGTTCCGCCTGGGTCGACAGCGGTCCCGGAGTCGCCAGTCCCTGGGCGAGAACCACCAGAGCCAGAAGCATCAAAGCTTCGGTCGCCGCCAGCAGGGTTCGGTCGGGGACGAAGAGGAGGGCGCCGGCGTGCTTGTGCCGGGCATAGACGCTGCACAGGGGGATGAAGGTGGCCAGGGCGATCAATGTATAGATCCCCTTGAAGCCGAGCAGGCCGAGTCGACGAATCAGGGGGGTGCGCACAGCCGGGCTCGAGCCGCCAATGTGGGTCCCGGCGAACAAAAGCCACCAGAAGAAAATCGAGGCCGAGGCCATGGCGGCCTCACTCTCAGGAATGGTGTCCCCCGCAACAGCCGCCGTGTGGTTTGCCCGCCACAAGCTCTTCGAGGCGCGCATCGATGGCTTCCTCGATGGTGCCGACGGCAGCGGCGAACTGGCTGGCCGCCACTCCGGCGTTGCAGGCGGGGCAGGTGGCGTAGGTTTTTTTGAACCAGCTCAACGGCTGGTAGATCGCTTCGCGGCAGCAGGGGCAGTCGAGGGATATCATTTCGTCTGAAAACAATTTTTTCTCCTTGGGATTCGTCCTGGGGGAATCGGTCCGGCGAGAGCGCGCCGGCATCAGCCCTCTTTTTTTCGAGAATAGCAGAGATTGCCCATCCCTGAACAGGGGGGACGGTCCCGAAGGACAAGTATTTTTCCTTTCGGGATTGAAAACCGTCGGTTTTGCCGGACAATGGAGGGACAAACCACAATGCGAGGAGGCCCCATGAAGCGCAGGTTCGTCGGTTTTCTGATGATTGCCGGATCGTTGTTGCTAACGGGTGCGGCGGCCGCCGCCGGAACCGGAATGAAGCCCGGACTCTGGGAGATCACCACGACCATGGAGATGCCCGGACTCCCCTTTGCTCCGCCCCCGGCAACGATGACCCACTGTTACACCGCCGAGGAGGTCAGCGACCGGGGGAGCCTCGTCCCGCCACAGGAAGGGGATTGCCGGGTGACGGACACCACCACCAGCGGCAACCGCATCACCTGGACCGTCGTCTGCAGCGGCGAAAACAGCGGCCGCGGCTCGGGAGAGATGGTCTTCACCGGCGATAGCGCCTATACGGGGAGCATGGTCTTCGAGATGGAGGGGATGACCATGAAGAGCCGCTACCAGGCGCGGCGCCTCGGCAACTGTCCCTAGGAGAGGGAGATCTGAAAATGCGTCTCTTCTTCTTGATCGTCGCCGCCCTGACCTGCGTCGCGGGGTGTGCCCGGCCCATCAGCCGGCCGTCGCTGAACCTGGTCGACCCCTCGGTCTCCTTTGCGGCCCTGCGCCAGAACCCCGAGCGTTATCGCGGGAGCACCCTCCTCCTCGGCGGTGCGATCGCCGCGGTGCGCGGTCTCCCCGGCGGCGGCAGCGACCTGGAGATGGTGCAGTTTCCCACCGACAGGTCCGGCCGGATCACCGCCACCAACACCTCCGGAGGTCGTTTCATTGTCCGGGATACGGTTTTCCGCGATCCGGCCATCTACCGCCCCGGGCGTCTGATGACCCTGGTGGGGACGGTCGAAGGGGCAGAGCAGGGTCAAATCGGCGACATCGACTATTCCTACCCGGTCCTCACCGTGCACGAGCTTCACCTCTGGCCCGAGGACGAACGTCCCGGCGCCTCCCCCGTCCGTTTCGGCATCGGCATCGGCGTCGGAACGGCCTTCTAGGGGACTGGCTCCGGCACGGTGCCTGTCCCCCTGTCTCCATGAAGACTACAAAATTATAGAAGGAAAATTAAAAAATTGACATCATCCTGAGGTTCCCCTAATTTGATTTTCATCTTTTTTCGGGAGATGAGAATGAAACAGGGGAGACTGACCGTAAATGAGAACCGCCTATTCGGTCCGTGCGCCGAAGGGCGGTTTTCGTTTTTTCAACCTACCTCGGGGCGTGTCCTGGCAATTTGATCAGGTCGGATGGTGCCAAGAGGAGGAAAAGCGTTTAATTGTCTATCAACAAGGAGGAGAGTAAAAGAAATGAGCACAGGACATAAAACCTGGATAACTTTAGTGGCCTTATTATTGGCTATAGCTACCCCCGTTCTGGGAGGAGGAGCGAATGCCTTCGGCCCGGAAACCTTTGTCGTCGGGAAAGGAAAACCGATCACCGTTACCCGATCATTTACGGCCCACGCCGGACAAGCGACCCTGACCCTGAACAACGGAACGGAACAGGGTGACAATCAGGTTTCGACCGGATCAATTTCCATCAACGGAATAGATGTCATTACACCATCGGATTTCAATCAGCAGGTCGGCACCCTTGTCCGCACGGTCATGCTCAAGGGAAGCAACCAGTTGACGGTGGAGGTCGGCGGTGGCCCAGGGAGCATTATCACTCTTGTCATTATTCCCGAGGAGGGGACACCGCCCCCAACGGTTCCGACTGCGCGCCTGCAGGCCGATCCCGAAACAGTCTCCCCCGGGGACGACGCGACCCTGTCCTGGACCACGACGAATGCCGAGCGGGTCACCATCAACCCGGGACTCGGGGACGTGCCCCTTTCGGGGAGCATCCAGGTGCGCCCGACGCAGACAACTCTTTACCGTCTTGTTGCCGAAGGCACCGGAGGACAAACGGTCGCCGAAGTCACCATTTCGGTCAATGCCCCTCCCGCCCCTTTGGGGATCACTTTTGATCCCTACCAGAGAGGGCCACTCGATGGCGCCACGGTCGAAGGACTCGAAATCACTGTCGCCGGGAGGGTTACGGTGGCAAATCAAACAGAGGTCGGTGTCACCGTCAACGGAGTCGTTGCCCAGGTCAGCGATGGGCATTTTATCGTCAACCACGTTTCGTTGACCGAGGGTTTGAATACCTTGACGGGCATCGCGACCGATGCTGCGGGGCAAACCTGGTCCGCCTCCGCCCAGGTGTTTTGCCGACCAGAGGCCGAACATGTCAGCCTGAAGACCGATGCCATGGCGGGACTTGTCCCTCTGACCGTCACTTTGTCGGTCGCAGACAACCTGACTCAAGGTGTCGGCAGTTTTTCGCTGCAATGCACGGGCCCTGGAGATAAGACGCCGGTTGCAGGCGATGACAACACCTTTTCGACTCTTCTCGACGTACCCGGGCTTTACACCTGCCGACTCAGCGTCGTGGACGGCTTGGGAATGGTCCATGAAGACACAATCGGCGTCAACGCCTATTCCGCAACGACTCTGGATTCGTTGCTCAAATCGAAATGGGATGCTACGACCGCCGCAATGGGGAAGGGGGACCTGGACGTCGCACTCGCGTCTTTTTCGACACGGACAAGGGAGGCCTATGCCCAGCAATTTGCGGGAATGAGCACCGCCCTGGGACAGATCGTTGCCGACATGCAGGGTATCAACCTGTTACGCATTGAGGGTGACCGGGCCATCTACGATCTTAGGATCGTCAAAGACGGTGTTCCTTATTCTTTCCAACTGGAGTTTATCCACGACGAGGATGGGTTATGGCGAATTCGAGCATTTTGACAAGAAAAATTAGAGCTACTTTCAAGGTGGCTCTAATCCTATTCCTTCTTTTTGTACAAGGATGCTCCTGGTATTCAAAGCCGGCATATAGAGGAAGAGTTGTTGATGCTGAGACTGGGCAGCCTCTTAGTCAGGTACATATTGTGATAAGATATGACATATCTGTTAATAAGTTGATTGAACAAGGATCAAAGCAGATAACAACATTCTATATTATTACTGGAAAAGATGGCAGTTTCAGTGTTCCTCCTGTTAGATCGTTTATTGGACCTTTATCAAGTGATTTTGCGGTATTTTTTTCATTCGACAAATCAGGATATGCAAATTTTAGCGCTAATATTGCTGATTGCATGTCAACAGGTTGTGATGAAATTGTCATTCCGTATATTTTTGAAAAATCAAAAAAGATATTTGTCAGCTCAAACTTGATTCGTCTGCCAAAACTTTGAAATAAATTGGAGGATTTATGAATAAAATATCAAAAATAGTAATTTTAAATTTGTTGATATTTGTATTTTGTCAAACAGGTTATTGTTTCCAAGATTATACACATACAGCAATAACTCGACCAGCACTTAAACTTTCAACATTTCCGGATACTTTATTTAATTTAAATAACTTTTCAACAAACAAGCTTGGCATGCAGATGGGCACAAAGGAGCCACTAGAAGATTCCTTTAATTATCGCCTATTATCATTCCAAACCATATCCGCAGAAGAAATTCTGCTTAAAGGTAGTTATTCAGAAGATGAAGATCCTCGTTATTTATGGCATTTCCATGACGGTCTCGAGAATTTTGGTCTTGGGAATTACTTCGACTCAGCACTTTTTTGGGCCCAAAAGGACGTTGGCCAAAATGGCTACTCATGGAATGATGCTCGCCATTTTTACTACGCCGCGCTCACAGCAACCAGAACTGATCAGCGAAACGCGAATTTTGCCCGAACATTCCGGTCCGTTGGGCAGGGCATGCATCTCGTCGAAGATATGGCGGTCCCCGAGCACACGCGGAACGACGCGCACCCCCCAGGTTCTCCTTCAATCGAATTGTATATCGAAAACAAGTTCAAAAATGATGAAAGTGCCTTCTCAACAGTTTTAGACAAGCCCTTCTTTTTTGATTTCAAAATCCTCCAGTCAACCCCCAGTGCCTTTGGCTCCGGAGGCGCACCCGTTCCCATTGCGAACCTCTTCGACACGAATGTGTACAACGGCAGCAACCCGGATGACACCGTAGCCAATACCATCGGTCTTGCCGAATATTCCAATGCCAACTTTCTCAGTACCGACACCAACCCTGTCACAACCAGCCTTTCAATCCCACCGCTTATCTCGAGTACAACGCCAAAGGCGTTCGACATTCCTCACCCCCTTATCCCGTGGGAAACAATCAAGCGCTGGTATTATGTCAAGGATCGTGCAGGGGAAACAGCAGGGGGAAACGGCTACAAGTTGACCGCCATGTCAGTCTTGTCCTTTTACTGGCAGAACATCCATGGAACAACCGACAACATCACTGTCCCCATTCTGGATGAGAATGTCTATGAAGACTACGCTAGACTCCTCATACCCAGGGCCGCGGGTTACGCCGCATCCCTGATGAACTATTTTTTTCGTGGAGAAATCGAACTGAGTCTTCCGGATGCCGGGATTTACGCCATCAGGACCCCGGACCAGGGGGGCTTCGGAAACATCCGGATCAAGGCCAAAAACGTTACTCCCAACAATGAGGAGATGCCATCTGGGACCATCGAACTGGTCGTGAAATATAAAACCGCCTTGGAAGACCCCTTTCAGGGGGTGCCGGTGGCCGTCAGTACGGACTTCACCTATGTGGTGGTGCCGGAAGCCAACGGGAGGACCAGCATCCCGAAAGATGCTCCCGTTGAACTGCTTTTTGACCTTGGAGGGAGCAATATCCCCTTCAATGCCACAGACCTGACCTTGCAGGTCGTCTATCATGGACAATTTGGCCTCCAGACCACCAGCGGATTTTCTGGCGAGATGGAAGGCGTAGCCGTCGGGTTCAAGGATATCAGCGAGCCTACTCCCATCGATTACATCAACGGCATGGATGTCGTCTGTGTCAACGAAGAGATTCTTCTTGCCGGCAGCGACAAAGCCGTCAATACCCTTGATTCCAATGGCAAGGTTATTTCAACCTATATCGATGTCTATTCGCATGATCTTTTGGATACTTATCTCAAATATTCGCCAGAAAGTCGGATCAGCTATGCCTCTTCAACCAATTACGACGTCACCCTGCCATTGTTGACAGCAGGGCATTATGCACGCCACTTCATTCTTACCGAGCCTTACGGAACATTTATTCGGCTGAATAACCAAATGAAAACCCGATCCCTTGACAGCAGGGACAACTTTGTCCACTGGTACCAAACGGCTAGCCAGTACCCCCAGGGGATGATCAATCAAGCCGTTTATGAAGATGGAATTCGCACCCGTTATTATTCAGGCATGACGGATATGCGCGGCATCAAGGTGTGGGGTGGAATTCACTGGACGAACATGGATTTCCCCTCTGACTCGACCTGCGATGAGGGAACATCCGACATCCCATTGGCAGGACCGGAAGCCGTTGAACTGCACCAATAATTAAAGGAGTTGATGATGAAAATACTCATTTTGGCATTGTTCCTAACCCTTGGTGCCCTCCCCGCCGGTGCCAAGACCTACGAAGTGATCTCGATCCAGAACGGTAACGCCGAAATCAGGGACACCGACAAACATAAACTATTCAAGGTCAAGCCAGGTGCTCCACTCGAAGACGGCTGGACTGTGGTCACGGTCGACAAGGACGCGGTGATCATCGAGAAATGGCTGAACGACGAAGAACGTATTCGCGGTGTTCTGCCAGCGAGGATTCAAAAAGAAAAAAAACGTTAGCATACAAAGGGGAGACCAGAGGTTGGTCTCCCCTTTTATCGGATATGAACAAGCTGCGCCGCCCCACGGCGATATAATTTACTCATGCCTCACCAATAATTCATAGGCGTTCTTTCGCCCTGCACCACAACATCCGCCGCGGTATCGAACGCCGGGACATATTCATCGGCGATTTGAACAGAAGCGATTTTCCCTCCCGCCCTGCCACCGTGCCGGTCGAAAGCTCTATGCAGGGGGACAGGCAACTTTTTGGACTGCAAAAGTAGCCAGTCCCCCTAACGCAGCGTCTCCCTTAAAAACTCACCAAAGCGTTTCCAGGACTTCTCGTCGGCGTCCTTGCGGTAGCGGTCGCTGCCGAAAACCGTGAAGGCGTGGGGGGCTCCGCTGTAGGTCGTCATCTCGTGGGTCACTCCGGCCGTTTCGAGGGCGACGGCCAGTGTGGCAAAATCTTCCATCGACACGCTGCTGTCGGCTGTGCCGTGCAGAACCAGGAGCGTCCCCTTGGTCTGCCGGTAGTCTTGCCCCTCGGGGGTCGTCAGTCCGCCGTGGAAGGCGACGAATCCTTTGAGGTCGGCTCCGGAGCGTGCGAGTTCGAGGATCGCCGCGCCGCCGAAGCAGTAGCCGATGGCCACGGCGTTTTTGACATCCCCTCCCTGTTTTTTCGCTGCATTCAGTCCCCCCTGCAGCAAGGCGCGCATCCGCGCCCGGTCGCCGTAGAGGGCGCCGGTCAGCTTCTGCTTCTCCTCCAGCGTCGTCGGTCGGACTCCCTTGCCGAAGAGATCGACGGCAAAGACCGCATATCCCATATCCGCAAGCATCTCCGAGCGTTTCACCTCGTAGTCGGTGAGGCCGTCCCAGTCGTGGACCAGGAAGACGAGCGGGGCGCCGGGTGCGGGGGTGACGTAGTAACCTTCGTACGGTTGGCCGTCGACTTCGTAGGTGACCGCAGTTCCGGCGGCCAGCGCGGTCGAGGTGAAAAGGAACAGGGAGAACAGGGTCAATATTCTTTTCATGGCGTATCTCCTTTGTCCGGTCCGCTCTAAACGAAGCGGAGCGTTTGACTCTACATTACCACCGGCCTGCGGGAAGGCAACGGCCGCAGGGCGGGTCGACCCACGGCGCGGCGCTCCGAGGACTCGCGAGGCTGCAGCAGGCACAGTGCGGATGGTAGAATACTGTTTTGCAGAATTGCAAATCTTGACGGGGGCCGGTGAGTCAGTCCAAGTCATCAAAAAGACAGATGATTCCTTGGGAGAATGACGGGGGATTGTGATAAGGCATAAAAAATGCGCTATCTGTTTTGGCATCGTTGCAAAAAATGGTGCGGCAGAGGAGGGCTTCCGTCCTTGCTGTTTGAGGTTTAAGTTACCGTAAATAGGTATAAATTAAATTTTACAAGAAGATAATAGAACGTCGGTATATTAATTGCTAGTTTCCCCGGTAGCGGTCGACGGTGGACGGTCGGTTCTCCGCAGCGGCGAAGGCGAAAAAATTCAGGGGGCAATCGATGGAAGCAAATCTTGATGGGGTGGCGATCGAATATGAGGACGGCGGTTGCGGTCCGGCGGTGATGGTACTTCACGACGATCCTTCCGGCAGCGAACTGCGCGGCCATTTCATCCCTCTGGTTCAGGCCGGTTACCGGGTGATCCTCAGCAACCTCGGGGTATCGGACGGCAGGGAGCAGGGGCGTGCCGCGGCCGCCGTGGCCCTGCTCAACTATCTCGGCGTCGGCCGGGCGGTGATCCTCGGCATTTCGCGGGGAGGGCAGGTGCTGCTCGAATTGATGGAGACCTATCCCGGACGGGTGGCGGCGGGGAGCCTGGTGGTCAGCGATGAAACGGTCCTGGCCCTGCGACGGAGTGCGGGGGAAAGGGGTGAGGACGGCAACGGCATGGACGCCTTCAGGAAGGCCCGCCTTTCGGCCTCCTCCTCCTTTGCGGCTCCGGTCGATCGTCGGATCCTCCCCGCCTGGGTGGAGCGCATTCGCGTCCGCGTCGGCGGCCGAAGGGATCTCCACTCCCTGTTGGCCGCCATGGACCTTCCGCCCCTGCTGGCGGCGGAACCCTCTCAGGACCCGCCCTCCGCTCCCGTCCCGACCCGGAGCTGGCGTCCGATCCGCACCCTCAACGGGCACCTGGCGCCCCTCCTCGACGCTCTCTTTCCCCGGGATGAGGCGCCGGACGAAGAGATCCTCTCCGACCGGACCTGAACCTCTCCGGCCGGGACCGAAGAGATGAAAAATGGGAGGCTTCCTTTGCGCAAAAGGGGGCCTTTCTTTTTTCCCCTTTTGACCTGGGTCATGTCCCCCGGGACGATCGAGGGGTAATCTTTTACGCCTCGGGCTCGTCGCCCACTACCAATCATCAACGGGGAGATTCAACGATGAACAATTGCGGATGCGGTCAGGGCGCCGGAAACGGCGGACCTTTTGCCGAGGGGCGCGACCTGGTGGAATTTGTTTTTCACGCCCATGGCGGGGGGTTGAGAAATCAGGCCGTCCCCGGCGGTGGTTTGTCAGCCGCCTGCCAGGGGTGCGGCGTGCCCTTCACCCTTCTCACCTATGTCGGCAGCTGTCCGGCCTGCGGCGGGGTGCATGCCGTCTCGCCGCCGCGATGCAGCGATCCGGCCAACATCCAGTTTGCCGGGGCGGATTACCGGTTGCCCGCAAGGTGAAATGACAGTGAAAAAAAGGCGGCCCTGGGGTCGCCTTTTCCTTGAGGCCCGGGGACGCGGATGGCCCCGGCGATGTTATAATCTCATGGCAAGCCCATTCTCACCGTCCGGGAGGACCCCATGGAAGTCACCATCGAATACTGCAACAGGTGAGGTTATCGCGAGCACGCCGCCAGTCTGGCGGCGAGGATCAGGGAAGCGATGGCCGCGGACGTCAGTCTCATCGAATCGAGCGGCGGGGTCTTTGAGGTTGTCGTCGACGGCAGGCTGGTCTATTCCAAAAAAGAGACGGGTGAGTTCCCCGACGAGGAGCTGCTGACAGAAAAAATCCGCGGAAGGTAGGCGCCAAAAGTGTCAGGACTCTGGCAGCCACGCCTTCAGCTCGCTCAGGGCGGTGGACATCATCAGGTACGGCTCTTTGGAGGAACGGGCGCGGCGCTGGATCTCATCGAGGAGACGGCCCGGGTCCCAGGCGGCGACGTCGCCTCCCTGAGCCGAATCGTCCTTTGACACGTATCCCCACATGTGCTGCAGCGCGTTGATTAATCCGCCGGTTGCCGGGGGAGTCCGCAGCAGTTCCGTGAGCCTCCTGACCAGGGGCGAAAAGTCGTCCCCCGGTTTCATCGCCGCGACCTCCCTGCCCAGTTCCCGGTAGAGAGGGACGTTGCGCGCCAGGACCGAATATTTATGCTGGCTCCAGAATTGCTGGGCGTTTTTCGGCAGGGGGATGCGTCCCGGCTCCCTGTCGCGATATTTGTCTTCAAGAATTTGCAACTGCCGGAAGGGCTCGTCGATCCAGGTCGTCGGCCACAGCCCCCTGTTGGCAAGGGTGGCCACCGGCGAGCGGTCGGTATAGCCGCGCAGTTCCATTTCAGCGGCGAGCAACTGGTGGCGCTGCCGCAACGCCCAGCCGAAGCCGGCCCACCGCAAGGTTTCCGGATGGCGGGAATATCCCCTCTTCCCGTTGACCAGAATCGAAACGATGCCGTGAAGTTCACGGTGCTCGCCGAGGAGGCTCTGCCGGTTCAGATATCCCGGATTGATGTCCCAGATGCGCATGCTTTGTCCCTGGGTCGGAACCCACTCAGGCCGATGGCGTCTTCAGCTTCTCGGCAAAGTTCTTCTGCAACTTTCTGATCTTCGGGTCGATGACCATCCGGCAGTAGGGCTGGAAGGAGTTTTGCTCGAAGTAATTTTGGTGGACTTTTTCTGCCGGGTAGAAGTTGCTGAAGGGGACGATCTCGGTGACGATCGGGTCGGGCCAGTTCCCCGCCTCCCCGGCTGCGCGTCTCGATCTCTCGGCGACCTCCTTCTGCCTCTCGTCGAGGTAGAAGATGGCCGAGCGGTATTGGGTGCCAGCGTCGGCTCCCTGGCGGTTGAGGGTGGTCGGGTCGTGGATGTGCCAGAAGACCTCGAGGAGCTCGGCCAGGGAGATCACCTCCGGATCGAAGGTAATGCGCACAGCCTCTGCATGGCCGGTGGCTCCGCTGCAGACCTCCTCATAGGTGGGGTTTTCCACCGTCCCGCCGGCGTACCCCGAGACGACCTCCTCCACCCCCCTGATCCGGCTGAAGACCGCCTCGACGCACCAGAAGCACCCTGCGGCAAGGAGCGTCGTTTCCCCTCTCTTTGTCATGATGATCTCCTTTGCCCCTGATTGTACCATAGTACACCGTACCCCCTGCGTCTCTGGAGGTTCTTTCCGCATCCCGAGAAAAAAACGCTTCGGCAGCGGCCGCTTTCCCCCCCCTGCTTGCCCCTCAACCAGAACTTGTTAAACTTTCAACTCCCGTCGATCTCAAACCCAATCTTCAACCCAAGGAGGAAGAAATGACCATCGCCCTGCCCGAACTCCCCTTTCCCATAGCCGCTCTGGAACCCCATATCAGTGCGCGCACCTTCGAGTTTCACCACGGCAAGCACCACAAGGCCTACGTCGACAACACCAACAAGCTGATCGAGGGGACTCCCCTGGCCGGCAAGGACCTCGAGTCGATCATCCTGGCGGCCGCCGGCGACCAGGCCAAGAAGGGGCTGTTCAACAACGCCGCCCAGGTCTGGAACCACAGCTTCTTCTGGAAGTGCCTGAAACCCGGAGGGGGCGGCAAGCCGACGGGGAAGGTGGCCGCCAGAATCGACGCCGACCTCGGCGGCTACGAGAAGTTCGCCGCCGATTTCAAAAACGCCGGCGCCACCCAGTTCGGCAGCGGCTGGGCCTGGCTGGTCCTCAAGGATGGCAAACTGGAGATTGCCCAGACCGCCAACGCTGAAACCCCGCTGACCAAGGGGCATAAGCCGCTGCTGGTGGTCGATGTCTGGGAACATGGCTATTACCTCGATTACCAGAACCGTCGTCCTGACTTTCTTCAGGCCTTCCTCGACCACCTGGTCAACTGGGACTTCGTCAACGCCAACCTCGGCTGAGGCGGGGTGTCTCCTCTGAAAAAGGACGAAAGGCCGCTCCCGGGAGGGGGCGGCCTTTCGTTTGACGCAGTGACGAATTTTAATAACTGGTAAAGGTTGCTGTTTCGTTGATTTCCATGCGGTCGCACTTAGTACCACCCGTGTTCCTCAAAGACCCGGCGCGCCTCCTCCGACTTCAAGAAGGAAATGAACTGCAGCGCTGCCTCCCTGTTGGGAGTCTGCCGGGTCAGGGCCACCGGTGTGAAGCGCAGTCCGGCGTCTCCGGGGATTTCGATGAAGTCCGATTCGGCCTCGAGAAAAAAGTGCCAGGATTTGTAGGTCACCCAGGCATCGATCTCCGGGGTGGAGAGCCAGGCCGCAGCCCCCTGCTGCCCGGTGTACTCGAACTTCCGGATGTTGCTGCTCAGCCCCGAGGGCGCGCCATGGAAGTGTCTCATGTTCTCAAGTTTGACATCGAGGATTCCGACCTCTTTTTGCCGCAGGTCCTCGGTCCCCTTGATGTTCAGGGGATTCCCCTTGCGCACGAGGACCCCCATGCGCCGCGGATGGAGTTTTTCTGCCGAGGTCATGTCGAGCACACCGGGATGGCGGCGGTCGAAACTCTCCAGCATGTATTCGGCCCCGCCGAAGTAGATATCTCCATTTTCCCGGAGCTTTTGGCCCAGTTCAACGGGCATGGCCTTGAAGACCGCGACATCGATCCCGTGCCGCTCCTCGAAGAGTTCTGCGCACTCCTCGATCACGTGATGAGGGCCACCGGGGCCATAGACGAGCAGGCGCTTTGTCGGCTCCTCCGTTGAAGACCAGGCCGAGGCCGCGCAGAGGAGCAGGGAGACGATCAGGAGCCACTCTTTGACTGACATAGGCAATCTCTTTCTTGACAATGAGGTTACGTCTCCTCACCAGGGGGAAGCGGGGATATGGCGACCGGTTCGGCCTCCTGAAAAATGCCCCGGTGCCGCTCTCCTTCCGCTGCGGGCGGGGCGAGCCGCCGGGAAATTTCCCCGTCATCAACGCCTAGACCCAGGAGACCTTAAATCCAAGCAAGAGATGTGCCTTGATTAATAAGTCCCGTCTGAAAAACGGGCAAAGGAAAAGGCGGCCGTCTGGCCGCCTTTTATTCAATTTAAGTAATTTCGCCAGGCCTGGGTCCTGTCGCCGAATTCAGCGATCGACATCCCGGCCGAACTGATGGAACTCGTCGAGGTTGCTGAATTCGCGCCAGGCGAGGAACTGGTTGGGGGCGTTGACGAAGTGGAAGATGTTCCCGAGGATGTTGAAGTGCTTGTGCTCCTCGCCGGCGATCTTCAGGAGCAGGGCCTTGACCCCCGGGTCTTTTTCCTTGGCCGCTGCATCTTCATAGAGGCGAAAACTGTCCGTTTCAAGCTTCATGGCATGCTGATAGGCCTCGAGGTCGTCAGCGACATTTTTCAGGGCCGCCTCGCCTTTCGGCAGTTCGGCAAAGATGTTTCTGGCTTCATTGAGGATCGTCGTCTCCGGCATGGCCGGGGCCCTGGCCCCCGCTTTCAACTCCTGAAAAATATCGTAGTGCTTCTGCTCATCCTCGGCCAGGCGGGAGAAGATGGTTTTCAACCCGGCCAAATCGGCCTTTTTGGCGAGTTTTTCGTAATAGGCCTTGCCATCCACTTCCATCTTCATCGCAAAATCGAATACGTTCATAATGCTCTCCCTGTCGATTGATGGTTGCCGGTCTGTTTTCTAACTCTAGGAGATGGCGTCCGGCTGTCAAGTTTCTCCGGAAAAGTCCGGGGTGCTGCCTCCGGTCAGGGGAGGAGAACAATCTTGCCACAGGTGCTCGTCTCCATCACCGCGTGGTGGGCCGCCGCTGCCTTGGCCAGGGGGAGCTCGCGGCTCACAACCGGTTGCAGCGTTCCGTTTCTCATCCCTTCGGCAAGGGCGGCGTGCATGCTTGCCTGTTCCTTGTCGCTGGCGGCAAAAAGAATCATGCCGAGGATGGCGGCTTCCCGTCCCATGGCGGTGCGCGGGTCGATCTCCACCCGGCCGCGACTGCCGATCACCACCACCCGTCCCCCCTTGGCGAGCACCCCGAGGTCGCGGTCGAGATTGACGTTGGCCAGCATCTCCAGGATGACGTCGACTCCGGCGCCGCAGGTCAGTTCCGGCAACTTCTCGAGATACCCCTTTTCGCGGTGATTGAGGACATGGTGGGCCCCCTGGGCGGCCACCAGCGCCTCCCCCTCTGCGGTTCCGGCGGTACCGATCACCCGCAGTCCGGCGGCCCGGGCGAGCTGCACCGCGGCAATCCCGACCCCGCCGCTGGCGCCATGGACCAGGACCGTCTCCCCCGGAACCGCGTGCGCCCGCTGGAAGAGGGCCCGGAAGGCCGCCCCGTAAGGAACGCCGATCGCCGCTCCCTGGCCGAAGCTCGTTTTTTCCGGGAGCGGATGGGTGTGGAACTCCTTGCAGAGAGCCGCTTCGGCGTAGGTGCCGGAGAGGGAGCGGGCGACGTAGACCCTCTGGCCGACGGTGCGGTGCCTGACGCCGGTGCCGACGGCCTCGATGATCCCCGCGCCGTCGCTGCCGGGGGTGTAGGGGAGGGGGAGGTCCGGAGCATAGAGGCCGGAGCGGATATAGGTGTCGACGGGGTTGACGCCGACGGCTTGCAGTCGGACCACCACTTCACCCGGACCGGGGGCGAGGGGGGGGACCTCTTCGAGCAGCATTGCTTCGGGAGGACCGAATTCATGGACACGGATCGCTTTCATGGCAAAGACTCCTTTACCGGCGGCTCGCTTCAGGGATCAGCACAAGTATACCACCCGGCCGCCGGGGCGAGGCAGATCCTCCGATCCTTTTCCCGGACCGTATTATTTCAGGCCCGGGGAAAAAGGTCCCTCCCCCCTGCCCTCCGCTCATGATAAAGTAACCGGCAGGGATGAAGTTTTTACTCATTCACCTTCAAGGGGGAATCACGATGCATATCGTTGCGGTCTGCTCCTGGCAGCAGGAAGAAGCTGCGGTCGCCGCCACTATCGCCGAGATTCTCGGCATTCTGGCGTTCGAGGCCCGGCAGAAGATTGCCGGCGGCGGCCCGGCGGTCCTGGCAAGTTTCGCCGATCCGAAGCAGGCCGAGACGTTGGCGGCCAGATTGTCCCAGGCCGCCGTCCCTGCGTTGGTGATCGATAGCGCGGACGTCCGGCAGAGGAAGGCGGCGTTTCCCGTCCGCCGTTTCGTCCTCGGTGCGCAGGCGCTGCAGCTCGAGTCATTTGCCGCAGAGCGCTGCGCGATTGACTACGGCACCATTGAGCTCCTTCTTGTCGCCACCTGCAGCTCCGGGGAAAAACAGACCACCGCCACGGTGACGGAGCGCAAATTCAGCATCGGCAAAACCCTTCTCGCCGGCGGCGTGCCGATGACCAAGAAGGTGACGCGGGAAGAGACTGTCCTCTCCGAAGAGCGTGACGAGACCCTCTGGCTTTATCGGCGGGGAGGGGAAACGGTGGTCTTTAACAGGTCAGTGATGAGTTACGATGGTCTCGGCGAGGCGATGCAGGTGTCGCGCGACCTCAATTTCGGCTACCTGAAAAATGCCCTGCGGCGTCTGGCGCCCCAGGCAATCTACAGTGACCGCCTGCTCAAGCGGGCCGCGCTGGTCAAGGTTCTCGGTCCGGCCCTGAGTCCGGAGGCCGACCTCGATCTGGCATTCGAAATCCTGGCCCGCAGCCTGAGGAAAAATCCCTGATTTTTTCCCCTCGACCTCTCCGTCCGTCCGGAATATATTTCGTTGAAACAGGAAGGGCGGCCCGATCGGCCGCCCTTCCTGTTTTCCCTGAATGAAATTTTTCCGTTGCCGGTCCCACCTCTGCGCTTACAACAGGATGATCAACGCCACGCCGCCGGCAAAGACGGTGAGGTTGCAGACGGCCGAGACGGCATGCAGGCGGGAGAACTCCTGCCGCAGGGGGTCGTCCTTGGGGGTTGTTTCAAAAGAGACGATCTGCTCCTTGAGGGCGGCCGCCTTCGGCTCGATGACAAGGGCCTGAAAGGAGGTGGCCGCCAGCATCAGGACGAGGAGCACGAGGGCCGGGATGAAGTGCCGGCCGCGCTGCAGCAGCAGGCAGACCAGGGCAACGGCGCCGCAGGCGAGTCCGTAGCGAAAGTAGCCGGGGAAGAGGACGCCGACGATCCTGCCGGCCAGGTCGCGCGCCTCGGTCTTGAAGAGGATGGGGGTGAGGACGAAGGTGAAAAGGGCGACCCCGCCGACCCAGAAGGAGAGCGCCAGGCGGTAGAGGACAGGGATGAAGGACATGGCGACTCCTGAAAAAGGGGCGTTGATTTTCTCGATTCCTTACGACCCGCTACTTTTTGTGACATCCCGTGCAGGCCGTCGGGGCGCTGCCGCCGGTTACCTTGTGGCAATCCTTGCAGAGGGTGTGGGCGATCTCCTTGTCGATGACGACCTTTTGCGGGGGATCGGTAGGATGGCACTTGCTGCAGTCGAGGCTGGCGGAATGGACGGTATGATTGAAGGTCACCTTCCCCATCGTTGCCTCGTAGATGACGGTCGCCGGGCCCGCGGCCGCAGGAACGGCCGGTTTGACGGTCGCCGGTGCCGTAACGGGAGCCACCTCCTGCTGCGCCTCTTGAACGGCCGCGGCGGCCGGTGCCTTGGCCTCCTCCTTGGTGACAGCTGGAGCCGGAGCCTGGACGTCGGCGGCGGGTTTTTCCGCCTCCTTCTGGGGCTCGGCCGCCGGCTCGGCGACGGGGGGTTTTGCTTCCTCGGTAACCGGCTGCGTCTCCGTCGCTGCCGGTTGGGCCGTTTCCGGGCGGGGCGGGGGCGTTTCCTGTTTGCAGGCGCTCAGGAGGAGTGTCGTCAGAAGGGCCAGGAATAATGTCGTGATCGGTCGCATGTCGTTCTCCTTGAAGGTTGGGTTTGCGGCAATGTTCTCCAAGGGTATCACGCAAGGAGCCTCTCGTCACCGTCGGAAAAAAATTGGCACACCGGCCGGCTTTGCCCTATGCTGGGCGCAGACAATCAAGAAACCGGCAAACGGATGACTCGGGCGAAAGTTTTTTGAGTCGGATCTGAAGCCGTAGCGCTTACTTGAAGGGATTTCATGTCGCAGAAAAAAGAAGAGGATGAGCAAGAAGAAGGTGTCGAGGTCCCCTACGAGCGGATCCATCCCGAGACCCTGAAGAAGATGGTCCAGGAGTTTGTGACCCGCGACGGCGCGGATTGGGGTGATGCCGGTTGCTCGCTTGCCGAAAAGGTCGAAGAGGTCCTTGAGCAGCTGAAGAGCCGAAGGGTGAGGGTCGTTCTGGATCTGAAATCACAAACGGCCAATTTCATCCCCTGCCGCCAGGCTTGATTCTATAACCTCACCCCGACCGGAAAAGTGGCGGTCCTTCGGCAGACAGGTGGTCATGAGCAATAAAGGTTATTGGATCTATTCGGCGATTGCCCGTAAGGTTCTCGAGGCGATGGACCGGGGCGAGACAGGCATCGAGATTTCCGCCGATCTCAACCTTTCCCGGGAGACCTTTCCCCTCTGCGGCGACGAGCTGGTCCTCGACGGGGAGAATCGCCTGAGCCGTGAGGAGTTGCGGCAGATCGAGGGGAAGGAGAGCCGGATTTACTACCTGGAGGGCGGTCGTCTCGACGTTCTCGAGGAGCGGGGGGAGGGTTATTACAAACTCGTCCCCACGGATCAGGCGCCGCTGCTGGAGATCAGCGGGGTGAAAATGCACATTTCCAAGGGGATCAACCCCTTTGAGAGCGCCGGGCAGATGGCCGCCCAGGTCGTGAAAAAAGGGGACCGGGTCCTCGATACCTGCAGCGGGCTCGGCTACGCGGCCCAAGCGGCGGTAAGGCTCGGGGCGCGGGACGTCCTCTCCGTCGAGAAGAGTGCAACGGTCATGGCGCTGCGGGAGAAAAACCCCTGGTCCCGGGGGATCTTCGGTCCAAACATCCAGTTGGTGCAGGGCGACATCGAGGAGTACATCCGGACGCTCCCTGCGGCATCCTTCGATTCGGTCATTCATGATCCTCCCCGGTTTTCGCTCGCCGGAGAGCTCTACGGCGAGCCGTTCTACCGGGAAATTTACCGGGTGCTGAAGAGGCGCGGCGCCCTCTTTCACTATACGGGGAACCCGCACCTGCTGAAACGGGGGGCGAGTTTTGTCGATCATGCCGCGCAGCGCCTCAGGGCGGCCGGTTTCACAAAAGTGGTGAAGGTCGCGGCGCTCATGGGCGTCACGGCGCAAAAATAACGGCGGCATCCCTGGCGTCGCAATCGTTCCTTTCCACTCTTATCCCCCGGCGTCTCCCCTATGACCATGAAATCCCCGCCAACGCCGAATTCCTGGTCTTCCCTGGCACGGGTCTTCCTCCCCTTTGCCTTCGGATATTTTCTCTCCTATATCTTCCGGGTGGTGAATGCGGTCATTGCCCCAAGCCTGGCTTCGGACCTGGGACTCGATCCCTCCCGTCTCGGGCTCCTCACCTCCGCCTATTTTCTCACCTTTGCCGCTTTTCAGCTCCCCCTCGGACTCCTCCTCGACCGCTACGGTCCGCGGCGGATCGAGGCGATCCTCCTCCTCTTCGCCGCCATCGGTGCCCTGGTCTTCGCCCGGGCCGAAAGTCTCGCCGGTCTGGTTTTGGGACGGGCCCTGATCGGCCTGGGGGTCTCGGCCTGCCTGATGGCGGCCTTCAAGGCCTTCGTCCTCTGGTTTCCCCCTGCGCGTCTCCCCTTCGTCAACGGACTGCAGATGGTCTCCGGCGGGTTGGGAGCGATGACGGCCACGGCACCGGTCGCCGCGCTGCTGCAAGTGACCGACTGGAGGGGGGTCTTCACTTTGCTGGCGCTCCTTTCTTTCCTGGCGGCGGTGATCGTCTTTTCCGTCGTCCCGGAGCGCAAGCAAAAGGAGGCCGCACCCGATCTGCAGCTGCAGCTGCGGGGGATCGCCACGGTCTTCGGCAGCCCGCTCTTCTGGCGCATCGCACCGTGGACGATCGCCTCCCAGGCGACGTTTCTCGCCATCCAGGGGCTCTGGGCCGGACCCTGGATGCGGGATGTGGCCGGCCTCGATGGCCCGGCGGCGGCCCGGGTGCTCCTTCTGATCGCCTTCTCGATGGTGGCCGGGTTTTTCCTCTTCGGGATCATCTCCGAGCGGCTCGGCCGACGGGGGGTGCCGCTGATGACCGTGGCGGCCTTCGGCATGGGGACCTTCATGCTGGTTCAGCTGCTGCTGGCGCTCGTCGGGACCCGGTTCTCCGCCCCGCTCTGGCTCCTCTTCGGTTTCTTCGGCACGGCCAGCATCCTCCCCTATGCGGTCCTGTCCCAGAGTTTCGGTCCCCGGTTGGCGGGCCGGGCCAATACGGGGCTTAATCTGCTGGTCTTTGTCGCCGCCTTTGCCGCCCAATGGGGGATCGGTTCGGTGATCGGTCTCTGGCTGGGGACCGCCGCCGGGACCTATGCGGCCACCGGATACCGGGCCGGGTTCGGCCTGATGCTGGCCCTGCAATCGGCCGCCTGCCTCTGGTTTCTCGCCTCCGGCTGTAAAGGGCGTCCCATTATCAGAAAGTAATTTAGCGAATTATGTCCAGGTGACCTGGTGGCAAAATTTGCTTTTTTCGGCGAAACTAAGCTTGATGGGCTCGCAAAAACCTCAAACTTGACCACAGAGTCACAGAGGCACAGAGAAAACCTGTTGATTGTAAAATGGTTTCCTCCGCGATCTCTGTGCCTCCGTGGTGAAAATAGCCTTTTTGCGATTCCATCAAGCTTCATGCAAAAAAGGAGGGAAACAATGAAAATTGTCGTACTCGACGGTTACACCCTCAATCCCGGGGACCTCGACTGGTCGGAGCTTGAGAGCCTCGGCGCGCTCCGGGTCCACGAACGGACGCCGAAGGATCTCCTCCTTGACCGGGCCTCGGAAGCGGAGATCCTTCTCACCAACAAGGTCGTTCTGGGAAGCGAGGAAGTGGCGCAGCTGGCCCAGCTGCGCTACATCGGCGTCCTGGCCACCGGCTACAACGTGGTCGACACCGCCGCCGCCCGAAAGCGCGGGATCCTGGTCACCAACGTCCCAGCCTACAGCACCGCCTCCGTGGCGCAGATGGTCTTCTCCCTCCTCCTCGAGCTCTCCCAGCAGGTCGGCCACCATGCCGCCCGGGTGCGCGAGGGTTTATGGTCGCACTCTCCGGACTTCTGCTTCTGGGAACGGCCGCTGGTCGAGCTCGACGCCCTCACCCTGGGGATTGTCGGCTTCGGGGCCATCGGTCGCCGGGTCGCCCTCCTCGGGCGCGCCTTCGGCATGGAGGTGCTGGTGCATACCAGCCATCCTGAGAAGTACCGGGGGAATCCGGAAGGGGAAGGAGTGAGATTTGTCGGCCTCGACGAACTCTTTGCCGCCTGCGACGCGGTCAGTCTCCACTGTCCCCTGAACGAAGGGACAAAAGGGATGGTCGATGCCCGCCGCCTCGCGCTGATGAAGCCGACCTCTTATCTCATCAATACCGGGCGCGGGGCGCTGGTCGACGAGGGGGCCCTGGCCGCCGCCCTCAACGCCGGGGGGATCGCCGGAGCGGGGCTCGATGTCCTGTCGACGGAGCCGCCCCCCGCCTCCAACCCCCTGCTCCAGGCGAAAAACTGCTGCATCACCCCGCACATCGCCTGGGCGACCCGGGCGGCACGGTCGCGCTTGATGGCCACCGCCGTCGCCAATGTCGGCGCCTTTCTCGCCGGAAAACCGCAGAACGTTGTGAACTGAGGTCCCGGTTCCTCCGCCAAGGATTCGGAGTAAATAGTTAAGGAAATGAAAAAGGCGGCCTTGGCGGGCCGCCTTTTTTTAATCGGTATTTTTTTCCGGTCCCCCGGGATGAAGGAGGAGTTTTTCTACCGCGGCGCGGCGGTAAGCGAAGATGCGCTGCAGCTGTTTTTCCACCAGCGGCAGGGCGACCTCGCCGAGGGGGAGGCGCGGCAGGCGGTAGTGGACCTCATCCTCGATGAGGGTGCCGCCGTCGGCGGTGTCGCTGAAGGTGTGGGTATGAATCCACTGCCGGTACGGACCGGATCGCTGTTCGTCGACGAAGAAGTCCGGGGGCGACCAGGCGGTGATTTCACTCGTCCAGTTGAAGGGGACACCGAAGAGATGAAGCCGGTAGGAGATCAATGCCCCCGGGCACATGATGATCGGCAGCGGCGAAAGGATTGCGAAGTCGAGTTCGGGCGGGGTGATCCGGCCGAGGTTGGCGGCGTCGGCAAAGAAGGCGAAGACCTCCGGGCGCGGCAGCGGCAGGGTCAGGGAGTCGCGGAGGATGTGTTCGGGCATGGGACCTCCCTTCATCGTTGCGTCCTGCTGCCGTTACCGGCGGAGACCCTGGTCCTCGCACCATTGGCGGAGCAGCGTCTCGATCCGCTGACTCTCGAAGACCTGCCAGCTCTCCAGCAGGTGCTGGCGGCGCAGCAGATCCTTGACATTGCGGAAGGCGCCGGAGCGGGCAAAGAGGGCTTCGACGCGGGTCAACTCCGCCGGGCAACGACTCCGGATAAATTCCAGCACCAGGGCCTTGCCCGGATCGAGGTCCTGGCGGTGGGGGATGGTCCGGTAGTCGGGGTTCGTTTCAAAACCGTCCGGGCGCTCGTCGTAACCGGCCTTGAAGGAGGCGAGGAAGACCTCCCCTGTGGTGCGGCGGACGACGGCGCTCCGTTCGCCGGGGGGGGCGTCGCTTACAAAGTGAAAGGCGTCGTCGACGGTGTCGTAGGCCATGGGGCTCCGGGGGGATTCGGCAAGGGGTCTGTTGCTCCTTACGACCCAGTGTCGAGGAGCCTGTCGGACGATACGGGCCAGCTCATGGAAAGTCCTACAGACTCCTAGCATATATGAACCGTTTTCGGAAAGCTTTTAATGCCTCGCCGACGGGGCCTGGCGGTTCACGGTCCGACCTCCTGGCGCCGTCTCTCCGATTGACCTCAGGGGGCGGGGACGAGGACCAGATCGAATACGGCCTCGGCGCTCCCCGGTCTCGGATAGTGCTGGGTGGTCAGCTCGGCAAAGCCCGGCGCCGTAACCGAGAGATGGATGTGTGGCGGCCGGCTGCCGTAGGGGCCGGGGAAGTGGCTTTCGAAGAAATAGCGCCCGTTCTGGTTCGCGAAGAGGGTCGCCCGCCAGCGGTCGTCGTAACGGCCGTCCGTTCCGGTCGTCCACACCTCGATTTTCGCCCCGGCGACAGGCGCGCAGTCGGCGGCCGACCTGACTTCCCCCAGAAGCAGATATCCTGTACCGATCTTGTTGCGCACCGGCGCGCCCGCCCGGTAAAACGGCCCCTCGGCATCCGGCGGGGTCGGCAGGCATCGGTATGGCTCCCCGGCGCCGGTAACCGACGCCATCAGGGTGAGGGCCAGGATGGTCAGAAGGGGCGAAATCTTTCGTGTCATGCCGGAAGTATATCACCGCAATGGGGCATGTTTTGCCCTGAATGCCGGACAAATACCTGATTCGCCCCGGGGGGGAGGACGGAGTTCAGAAAAAAAGGGCCGGTCCTTCCGGACCGGCCCTTTTCCTGGACACCCTTGGGTGCGTGGATTACCAGGTTTCGCTGCCGTGGCAGCCGGCGGTGCGGCAGGTGCCGCTGGAATAGCTCAGCGAGCTCTTGATGGTGGCGGCCGGCGATTGTTCGAAGGAGATGGTGCTCAAATCGCCGAAGTGGCCGTTGGCGAGCTTGCCGGCGTCGTGGCAGACGAGACAGTCGTAGTTCTTGTCGACGGCGTGCTTGCGGTGCTCTCCGGAGGTGTAGCCGTTGTACTGGCCGGTGCCGTAGGCGTGACAGCTCTTGCACTGGGTGCTGCTGTTGAGGGTGCCGAGGGTCCAGTCCGGGGTCGTCTGTCCGCCGTGGCAGCGGAGGTTGGAGCAGGTGCTGCCGTTGCCGCCGGCGGTGCCGCTCTTGGCGTTCCAGGTGGCCGGGAAGGCGAGGTCGATCCCGCCGTTGTGGCCGGCGCCGCTGTGGCAGACGGCACAGTCGGTGCCGACCTGGGCCAGGGCGGTATGCACGCCGTGGGCGCCGACATCCGGCGGCTGGCCGTGGCAGGAGTTGCAGGAGCCGGCATAGGGGTCGCCGGCCTGGAAGGTGTTGAGCCATCCGGCGAGATTGCCGACCTCCTCGACGATCAGGCTGATGCCGTTGTGGCCGCCATTAAGCCTGGTGGTCGCACCGCTGCCGTTGCCGGCGATGTCCGGGGCGCTGCCGGTGGCGTCGAAACCGTTGACCTTGTGGCAGGCGGCGCACTCGGCGTCGTAGATGTCCTGGCCGAGGCGGGCGACGACGGGAGGGGGCGCGGGGTTGAAGGTGTCGAGCCAGTTGGTGAGATTGACCAGCTCGCCGGTGGTGACGCTGCCGCCGTGGCCGCTGCCAACCTTGGTGGTGGCGAGGCTCCCCTGGCCGGCAAGGTCGACGTTGCCGCTGGCATCATAGCCGTAGAGCTTGTGGCAGCCGGCGCAGTTCTCGCTGTACACCGTGACGCCGTTGCGATCGACCACCGGCGGCGGTGCCGGGGTCCAGGTGTTGAGCCAGGCGGCGAGGTTCTGCTGTTCCTCGCCGGAGACCGTGCCGCCGTGGCCGGCGGCGAGTTTGTTCAGGGCTGCATTTCCAAGGCTCGCCAGGTCGATGTTGCCGTCGGCATCGTAGCCGAAAATCTTATGGCAGGCGGCGCAGTTCTGGTTGTAGAGGGTGGCGCCGTCGCGAGCCACCACCGGGGGCGGGGGGGAGCTGAAGGTGTCGAGCCAGGTGGCCAGCCCCGTCAGCTCGACCGTCGAAACCGTGCCGCCATGGCCGGCGGCAACCTTGGTCACCGCCGTGTTGCCGAGACCGGCAAGATCGATGGCGCCGCTGGCGTCAAAGCCGCTGAGCATGTGACAGGCGGCGCAGATGTCGTTGTAGACGGTTTCGGCGCTGCGCGGCACAACCGGCGGCGGGGTGCTGCCGAAGGTGTCGGCAAAGTCGGCCAGTGCGGTCAGCTCGGAGGAGCTCAGCGTTTTTCCCATGTGGCCGTTCTGAATCTTGGTGACGATTAGGCTCCCCCTGGCGGCGAGATCGATGGCTCCTGCCGAGTCGTGGCTCCCCAGGGCATGGCAGCTTGCGCACTCCAGATTGTAGACCTCGCTGCCGGTGCGCTCGGGGGTCGGTGTGGGCGGTGTGGTCACCGCCGGCAGGGCGGCGGCGATCAGGGCGATCTGCTCGGCGTTCAGCGTCAGGTACCCCATGCCGCCGGCGTTGGCGGCGATGGCGGCGGCGATGGAGTCGGCATTTCGGGCGCTGATGTCCGTGGTGTCGAGGCTGCCGTGGCACCCCTGGCACTCGGCGGAGTAAAGGGCGCTGCCGGTTAAAGGGGTAGGGGGAGGCTCGGTCGGTGCGGCGGCGTCAAGGTAGGCCGCCAGGGCGAGGAGTTCGCCGGCGCTCAGGGATTGCCCCTTGTGGCTGGAGCCGTTGTCGAATTTGCCGGTCAGGAGGGCGCCGTCGCCGGCGAGGTCCATCATGCCGCTGCCGGTGCCGAGGGTGTGACACCCCTGGCAATTGGCAGTAAAGAGGCTCTCGGCTCCGGTTCCGGGGAGGGTGCCGCCGAGGCGGGCGGCACACATGCTGCGGGCGAGGGTGTGCAGTTCGGCGGCAGCGGAGCTGCTCATCTGGTAAAAACGCTCCGCCGAGATCGAGCCGCTGCCGGCGGCAAGATCCTGGCGGATCTGCGCCACCACGGTGCGCTGCACTTCGACTGCGGCCGCGGCCAGGTCGTCAAAGGTGAAGGGGGCGCCGAGTTCGCCGGAGATCGTGGCGGCCATGGCCTGGAAGCCTGCGGCGTTGAGGGTTTCGACGCTCAGGGCCACGCAGTCGACGAGTCTGACGGCGTTCTGCTCCTCGCCGGCGTAATCGAAATCGTTGAGAGCCATAAAGAGGGTATTGACCGCCATGTTGGCGCGCAGGCCGCGGAGCTGGGCGTTGCTCAGTTCGCCGGTGGCGCCGAAGAGGTCCTTCATCGGATCGCTGGTGAGTTCGGCAACCTCAATGCCGCTGAGGCCCGCGGAGGCGAGGAGGGCAATGACCTCGGTCTCGCTCATGCCGTTGGCCAGAAGTGTGGTCAGAGGCGAAACCACCGCGTTTTCGGCGTCGCCGGCGTGCACGCGGCGCTTGAGCATCCCCGTATAGGGAGCGTTGCCGTGCATGCCGCGGGTCGAGCTCTTGAGGCGGATAATCGACTCTTCCTGCACCGGGTTGGCGAAGGAGAAGCGACCGCGACTGTCGCTGGCGGTGGAGCTGCTTTGCAGGATGTGGGTGCCGTCGGAGGAGACCTCTTCGAAGCGGGCGCCGACGATGTAGGGGTCGACGGCGACCCCGGCGCTGACCGCGGTGGCGGGAGCGCCTGCGGCCGTGTCGGAGGACCCTCCGCCGCTGCCGCAGGCGGTCAGCACCCCTGTCAGCAGAAGGATTGGGAGCCACAGAAACTGTTTTGCTTTTTTCATTTGGTTTCTCCTTTTGGACGCACGTCGGCTACAACCGGAAATTTGTCCGGTTTGACGGGCGTCTGAAATGTTGTCGCGGAGGTGGTCCCCACGCCCCGGCGGATGGAATCTGCGGGATCGTGAAAGCGGACCGGAAGATCGTTGATTGAAAAGGGATTTAGCTTTGCTGAACTCCTGGATTGCGCCGCCGGGCGCAACGGAAAGATGTTGAAGTGTCGTGAGCGGTTAATGCATATCCTTTGCCAACTTCGATGTTTTTTCCTTCAAAGAAAGCCAACCTGCCGGAATTCCAGAAAGGAGTCTGGCCGGCCAGGGGGAGGGGAGGGGCGCCGGGACGGGGAGGTGTGGCGAATTTGTTACACAGGTGTACGGGGGGCTTGCAGGTGACTACAGGCGCACTTCTTCCCTGTGGAAATGCGCAGTCTGATTCCCCGCCGACAACTACAGCCCCTGCAGAGGTCCCTGCATCGCCAGCATTCCGAGGGAGGTTACTGCCAGAAGGAAAAGAAAAGCGCCTCCCATGGCGACCCGTTTCATGGGCGAGACGTCGTAGTACCGGGCCCGCTCGGTTTTCGATTTTTTGAAGGAGGTATAGATCTGGACGCTTCCGAGGATCAGGATCAGGGCGATGATCGGCGACCAGGTCAGATAGAAGAGGGCGATGGCTCCCAGCAGCCCCAGCACCCAGAGTTTGGGGCTGATGACGCCGATGATCCGTCCGCCATCGAGGGGGGAAATGGGGAGGAGGTTGAAGAGGTTGAGAAGGAAGCCGCTCGAGGCCAGGGCGTACCAGAAGAGATTTCCCGTCGCCAGGCCGATACCGACGCAGGCGATGGCGCCGAGTGTGCCGAGGAGCGGACCGCCGTAGGCCGCCACCGCTTCGACAAAGGCGTTCTTCGGCATCTGCTTCATGACGATGTGCGCGCCCACAAAGGGGATGAACATCGGCGCCGATGCCTGGATCCCCATGAGGCGCAGCGCCAGAACATGTCCCATCTCATGGATAAAGATCAGCACCACAAACCCCGCCGCAAACGACCACCCCCAGAACATGGCATAGGCCCAGATGCTCACCAGCATGCTGAGGAAGGTCTTGAACTTGCCGATCTGCAGGATCAGCCCCAGGTACTTCAATTTTCCGAAGAGGAAGAAGAGCACCAGGCCGATCGATCCGAACTTGCGCAGCCCCCCTCCGGAACGCACCGGTTCTTCACCGCTATTGTCGGAGATTGCCCCTCTCCCGGCGTCCCGGGATCCTTCTTCCTCCCATGGGGAGAGCTCAAGGGCTGTTTCCTGGTCTCGTTGGTTTTCCTGCATCGGGAATCCTGGGAAGGAAGGAGCGGTCGTTGTCGTTGCTCGTCACGCTATCATTTAATAATCGGCAGATCCATCAAAATACCCCAACCGGGCGACCGGAAGTTTTCCGCAACAACCTGGATCTCTGTTATAGTTTGCCGATTGGGTCGCTGCCGGGTCGGCCGGTGCGGCATCCACTCAATGCCCCATCCTTGGGTGGACATTTCAGGGACAAACCGGGGAGGATGTTATGGCGGTGCAGGGAAGAGACAAAGTAAAGTCATTGAATAGTGAAAAGAAACTGATCCGTGCGGGTCGGGGTTTGCTTTTGCTGGTTGCCGGGGTGATGCTGCTGAGCGGCTGCGTTTCCAAGGGGCGTTTCGAAACGGTGGTCAAGGAACGGGACAGCGCCCTGGCGGAAATGGACAGCACCGCCGCCGAGCGGGACGCCCTGGTCGCCGAAAGGGATCTGCTGGCCGCCGAGCGCAGCGATCTCATCAAGGGGATGGGGGATCTGAATCAGCAGGTTGAAGAGGTGGCCGCCCAAAAGGCCCAAGCGGCAAAGGAAGCGGAACTGGCGCGGGCCGAATTGGCCAGTCAGCAGGCGGTCTTTGACAGCCTGGAGCAGACCTTTGCCAAAGAGCAGCAGCAGAATCAGGTGAAGATCGAGATGTTGAAGTCGGGGGTCAAGGTCAACCTCGACAATGAGATCCTCTTTCCTTCCGGGTCGTCGATGCTGAATGAAACCGGGGTCGACGTGCTGAAAAGAGCGGCTGCCGAATTGAAAAAGAGTCCTTATCAGACCCTGATTGCCGGCTACACCGACAACGTCCCGATCAGCGGCAAATTGCTCGAGCGCTACCCCAGCAACTGGGAGTTGGCCGGTGCGCGGGCAGCCAGCGTCGTCCGGCTCCTCGAAGAAGAAGGGGTGCCGAGTGCCCAGATGCTGGCGATCTCCTTCGGCGAGAACAGCCCGGTGGACTCCAACGACACCCCGGAAGGGCGCAAGAAAAACCGCCGGATCGAAATCCTTCTGCGCCCGGTGGCGATCCAGATGCGCTAGGTTCTCCTGGTCCGAATCTTTCGGAAAATACGTTTGAACGACAAAGGGCGACCCTGCAGGGGGTCGCCCTTTGTCGCTTCTGATCTGTTCAAGGCTCTTTCGGCTTGTCCGGTGCCGCCGCGGTCAATGAACCCTCGCCTCCGAGTGGCGATATTCCCCTGCGGTTCGGCCGTAAACATGGACGGTGTACTGCCGCCAAAGACCCAATAAAATCGAAAAAATTTCCAGGTCGGCGTATTCCGCCGACTCCATCCCGGATCTTTTTGCTATCTCGCCGATGGCATTGGTGTCCCAGGCGAGGTCGATGGAGGGAGAAATCAGCGGGATCTGGAAGCGCTTGATGTCTCCCTTGTTGCCGCCGAGAGGCTGAGGTGTCTGATGGAGATTTATATCCAGTGGCTCCACGGTGTGGGTATACAGCAACCCGCGGCTGCACCCGGGGAGAAAGAGGAGCAGGATGAGGGCCATTGGCCACCGGAGTGAGGGGGGATGATAAACGGAAGTAACGAGAATTGCGAAAACTAGGGTTGGCGATGCTTTACGGATGGTTTACGAGGAGGCAAAAGGAGTGACGGATCAAGATTGTTTTGATTCGTTGCGTCGGGTTGTTGGTATGTTGCCGCTTTGGCTGGTTGAGGACGGAATACCCAATGACTTATGATCGGCTGGAGGTTCCAGGAGAAAAGGCCGATGGCAACGTAAAGAAAAATGATCAGAGCCGCTTGACGGTAACAACTAGTCTTCCGTTCTTTAATTGATTCTTCAGTCAATTTTTTCAGTTCATCGGGAGTCATGTAGCTTCTTGTGAGATCACTTGTCCAAAAAATCATCTCTTTTTCTGATATCCGAAGGTCCCGCCAGTGCACCAACGCCTGTAAGCTGACGCTGACCAGGAAATAGACCCCAAGCGCCCTGAAAAGAAGTCCAGCCTCGAGGGACTGGAGGACATTGATATCTTTTATAAACCTTGCGAACAGGCCAATGCTCACCAGGAGAAGGGCAGCAAGGAAGTCCCGTAGTAATCCATTCAAAAGGCTCCTGACCTTCTGGGCGAACAAATCTGATTGGGTGCGAAGCTCTTTTTGTATATTTGCCAGCTCTTTAGAGTGCTCTTCTTTTCGTTTAAGTATGACGAATCGATATTTATTCTTAGCATGCTCTAGCGCCTCGTCGATGCGGTTTTTGATTCCTTCGACAAAAGAGGCACCTTCAGGAATGTCGAGAGAAAGCCTGTCGACGATCAATAGAATGCGAGTATCCGCATTTTCACTAAATCCCCACTCGATGGCACTATAAAGACTTTCCAGTTGATTCCCAGTGGGCGCCACATCTCCGGTCGCCACCAAAGGTAAAGAGCGGCGTTTAGTGCCATTTAAAGTTACATGGTCGACGTCGAAAAATTCTTGCACTAAACAGGCAGAAAGACTCTTTGCGCATAAATTGCGAAAAGGCTCTGCATCTTGATCGTCAACATTTCCCCAATTCAGAAGGAAAGAGGCTGGTTCAAGGCGCATATTGAAGCTTGTAGCAACGTGGATATGCGTTCGGAGTTCAGTATCAGGGGGGAGTTTGAATGGGCCAAGCCAGGAAGCTGGCAGGGCGATTGGAGTTAAAGGACAAACAGCAATGCGGGGACCTCCGAAGGCCTTAGCAAGGCCATTTACAAAGATTTTTACGGGCCGTCCCGCATGAAATAAATCCTTATCTAACAGGAACGGATTAATTCCCCCTGCCCAAGCTCGAAAAGAATCAATGCTACAAAAAAGAACCTGTTTGACATCGGTTTCCTCAAACACCTCCCCGTTAACAAAGCCGTTTTTGTTCACGGAAAGCCGCCATTCTAAAGGCCTTCTGGCTCCAGCTTCAACGGCCCTCAGATCATCGAGAGTGGCTGGCCAATCAGAATCAAACCAGAAATAACAGGCGTCTAGGCAACCAAATTGTTCAAATGCCTCTAGGCACTCAATTGCCTTCCGGCATAAATCATTCGAAAAATCGCCACTGAAAACAATGGAATCCCATGCCTCAAAAGGGTTACTTGCGTAAGTCCTTAGGCCGGAGAGATGTTCTGCAATTGTTTGAAGGCGTTGAGTCATCAGGTTAGGTCAAAATCGGGAGTGCGAATCGTTATATGTTTATAGCCGTTTTTCCTTTCCTGCTCAATCATAATTCCTCGATCTTCAGCCTGACCCTCCCAAGTAAGGGTAACGCCGTTGGTCGTTTTTAAGGTGTTTTTTTTCTGTGATTTTATTAGTGAGCCTGCTCTTGGTGTAAATGTCTGTCCAGCAAGGCCCTTTGCAGCAAGGTGCTCTCGAAGTGATCCCATCAATCTTTGTTTTCGTTCTGGGTCCTCGTCGCGAACGACCAAATTAATGAAGTCATCTGTATCGAAATTGTCAGATGCCCCCATGTAATCAAAAGCTCTTGCTTTATAATTATTGGGAATTTCTGGAAGGCCTTCCTGCTGGCGAGCCCAAGCAGAAGCCTCCTGGACCACCGCCCGAGTTAAAACGCTATCAGTTTCTCTCTCCGTTACTCCTAAAAACTGTTTGAAATAATCTGCAATTGCTTCGGTAGTATCGGCCTGTTTCCCCAAGCGCCCCCTCTGCTGTGCTAATACATCCCAACCAAAGTGGTTGCCGACATCGATAAATGCCCATTTCTGAATGGTTTTTTTATCCTCAGCAATTGATTCTGTAATTTCGTTGAAAGTGACCACATCGTCAGTCCCTATCCGATCTCTGACGTGCTGAAGAACATTGGCGTAGTCGACCTTCAATAGAGATATAAATGATTGTCTATGCCCATCAATGAGCATGGAAACTCTTGCGGCGATAAACACGCCATCATTGACATGGCCAATATGCAATTGGCGAAAAGAGTTAGCTAGAGTCCTGGACAGGGGAACAAATCTTTCTGCCGGGTTCGCAATAATTTCCTGACAATTCTGCACAAAATCGGAATTTTCTGGGTCAGCAAAAACATATTGCGTACCTACGGCAGCCAAAAGAATAATTTCTTTAAAAAAATCCCTCTGACTTTGGCTCCTAAAAGTTACGGCGTCAAAATACCTTGGAGTTTCTTCGTCCTTCAGAATGACGTGAAAAATAAAATCTTCGATAATCAAACTGTCTTTATGGGTTGTGAGAAGAACACTTTCACGTGCCATGTTAAATTTCTCCCTATAAAAGTTCCCTCACGAGGGATACGACCAAAATTCATCAAAAACCACAAAAAGTTAAAGCAGTTGCCCCCAATATGGCAGATATCGAAAAAAGCAGAATGGCACCGTAGCGGTAAAACAGCCTGATTACGAAGATTGATGTCGGATCAGGTTTACTTACTCTTCTTGGGCTTGGGCTTGGGCTTGTCAGGCGCCTGGGTTAAAACCGACCCAGATATTTTTTTTATTTCGGTGGGAGTGAGACTTTTGGGGTCTCGCAACCCCTTAGAGGCAATGGATGCTACACCTTTTGAAGTTTTTTCATCTTTTCCCATAGATCACCTCTTGTTATGGCCGTATTGGGGGCACGGCGAAAAAAAACGACTTTTTTAAGACTCAACTTTAATCGCGATCAATGCAATCATCAGGGACTACTTCCCATGTGCTGCACTTCCTTCTAACCGCACGAATGAATTCACGAAAAAGCTGGTGATGATCGAAATCAACTCCAGGGATTGTCCTCTCTACCGCGGCCCTTAGGGCCCTACGAATATCAGGTTTTAGGTGGTCAAGAACCTCTTCTATATTTACTTGTGCCACAAATACCTCCCCTCAATTATCGTAAATTCAACTCATTCCCCGTACACCGTCACCCGGGCCACGCTGATTATCCCAAAACTCCGGACAGATTCAGAGGCATAGACCTTCTCTATATTGCCGTTCATCATGGCGGCTTCAGCAGTTATGTCCTCGAGGCCGAGGCCGAAAAGTCCGACGCCTTGGGCGGAGCCGGTCTTGTATTGGTGGATCAACTGCAGGAGGGTTTGGTCATGAAGGTCGGCCAGTTGCGCGCCGGAGCAGCCTGAGAGGATCAATAGCGCCGCCGCTGCGACTTGGAATTTCATCAGCCCGCGGGAGCTGGATCTGGAGAGACGGCGTCGCTCCCAATGCAGAAGGCCGACCAGGGCGGCGCTTCCAAGCGTGCCGATGCTGGCGATGACATTGAGCGCTGCACTGGGGAGCATGGTGGCCGCCAGGCTGACGACCAGGGACAAATAAAAAAGGGCCAGGTAGCCGTCGATCGCGTGGATCGTCTCGGCTGTGCTGGCCCTATATATATTAAACGTCTTCGAGATTACATCCCGACCGGCCTGTATGTTTTTGTCACCAGTAGCCGTCTGTTCAAATGTCTCCGGCATCGTAATTCCTTCGGCTTATAATTTTCGGAATTCAGTCATCATATAGCATTTGTAAACATTCCCGACCCGCTTTGAAACCTCCTCAACGGTGAGACCTAGATTTTTGGCCACTTGGGAGAATACGACTGAATCGGTAACTGGGTCTATCGGACCCAGGTCGCTTACTTCGGCCCACCTGCCGGCCGACTGTAGCTCACGGATTTTAATGGAACGATTTTGCTCATATAGTCGGTTAATGGTGTGAAACTCGTAGGCGATGCGCTTGTCTGCTTCTGTTGGTGGCCAAATTTTATCGCCGGATTCGTTGATATCTTTTTCAGTAATGACTCCGCCGTACAGTTCCAATTTCCCTTCTCTGTATTCAACTCGACCGAGACAGTGACCAGCCTCAAGCATTCGCGAATCGTCGGAAAATCTAATGCGGAACCACTCGCATTCTGGATATTTTTCTTTTAATTTTTTAAGAACGTAAAGTTCAGTCGGCCGGATCTGCTCATTTTTTACGTCGGGCGGCAAAAGGACATTTACGTTAATAAACATCCCTCCCTGTACCATTTTCCCCGTTTTGGGTTTATCTATTTCGACCGTTAAATTTTCAGCCCTGCCGACCAGTTGAGCTTTTGGAAAAAGACGATCCATTTTCGGATCATTGCAACCCAAAAGAAGCAAGCATATAAATGCCGCTAAACCTACAACCCTCATCATCCCCCCTCCACAGCCTTCTTGACCTGCAATAGTTTGTCGCGCAGCTCGGCGAGCATCTTCGGTGTACCGTAGTCCCTGAGTAGCGCGATCAGTTCGACCAGGTCGCGATCATTCGATTGCCAGATCGCCTGGCCTTCCTCCACCGTGATCACTTCCCGCCCTATATGAACCCCGCCGATTCTAGCGCCGGCTCCAGTCTCGATTTTTCCCCCGACCTGGACGTGACCGTTGCCCGTGGCCGTTTGGATTATACCCCCCACAGTCTCAAATTCTTCGCCCTCGCCCGTCAACACCCACTCAAGACGTAGTCCTTTTGTCCCGCAGAATGAAACCAAAATCTCGTATGGGACGGTATTTCTCGTTTTCCATACGGCGAGTTTCTTCGGTGGCTCTTTCAATACACGGGCCAATTCGGCGTCATTTCGAAGATTTAGGACCTTCTTGAGACGCTCATAAATCTCGGATGTGTTAATGACTACGTTTCGCAATTTTATCCTTGACCATGCCTACGTTTTGAAGTAGTCTCTGACTGTCTAGTTGAAGATTCAAACACAGACAGTCAAAAAAAAGAGAGGGCTAGCGCCGCTACCAGTATCGCCCGAGAACGCGGCGCCGGTGATCAGGAGGGTCGGAAGTGACGCCATAAGGTTTGAGTCTTTTCAGGCGCCACCACCGCCAGCCCTTAATGGCGGCGGGACCGGCCACAAGCAGGAAGCCGGCAAGTGCAAGCAGAAAATCTTTATTCCGGCTAAGCCAAAGGAAAACAGCCCTCATGAAAAAAATTCTCCAGATTGTTTATCCGGCGTTTGCTCTTTTCTTTTTCGCTATGACCCTGCGGCCTGTGTTGGGGGTCTCTGCTGATCCCTATATTTACCTGGCCGGCTTTCTTGCCGGATATACCGTTGATTGGATCTATTGCTACATCATTTTCTGCGACGAAGACGGGTTCGATGACGACGATAACGACAATGAAAAGGATTGACCTATGAACGCTGCTCATAAAAAACCGGAAAGAACCGACTGGCATACGGCCGATATCAAGTGCGCCCTGGCGAAGAAGGGTTGGACCTTCGCCCGGATCGCCCGCGATTACGATTACGCGCCAAACGGGCCAAACATGGTGATGTGGAAGCCATGGCCGGTAATGGAGCAGATCGTGGCCGATCTGATCGGAGTGCATCCCTCGGATATTTGGCCGTCGCGTTACGACAAGAAACGCAAGCCGCTGCGTGCCGACATGAAGAGTTTTAGCCGGTTGAGGGTTAAAACCGAGGGTAGCAAAGAGGAAAGCAATTAGCAATGGCTAAAAGGCCTGCAAAATCAGACAGTGCCCAGCTTTCGCTCCTGGATTTGATCCAGCGGGCGCAGGAGATGGCCGAGTCCGCGGCCGACCAGGGGAGCCTGTGCATTGAGGCGCAGTTGCGGCGGTCGCTGTCTGAGGCGATCAAGGGGTGTCCGTTGTCGATCCACCAGGTCGCCGGGGAGATGAGCCACCTGCTCGGCGAGACGATCACTGCCGAAATGATCTACAGCTGGACGGCCGAGAGCAAAACCCGCCACCAGCTCTGGGGAAGCCGCTTGCCGGCCTTCTGCAGGGCAACGGGATCGCGGCGGCCGATGGAGATTCTGGCCGAGGCGGCGGGGCTCTTCACGTTGCCGGGGCCCGAGGCGCTACGGGCCGAGATTCAGAAGCTGCGGGAAGAAGAACAGGCGGCGGCCCGCGAGCGGAAGAAGAGAGAGTGTTTCCTACGTGAGATGGAAGGAGGTCGATCATGAGCAGAATGTGGATGAAAGAAGAGGTCGCGGCCCTGTTGGACGAAGACGGCGCGGTGATCTGCCCGGATTGCCAGACCCCGATGACCACCCGGGCGCGGTTTATCTGGCTGACCCCCGAAAAGAAGGAAAATCAGCTGGTCGCAGCCGTGCGCTGCACCTGCCCCTCTTGTCCGTGCGTCATCCAGGTGGACACCCAGCTGCAATGGGCCACCGAATGGACGAAGGCGGGCAAATGCGCTGGGTGATGGCATCGGTGCTCTTTGCGGGGCTGGCCCTGGCGGGATCGGAAGGGCCGCTGTTTCCCGGGCCGAACCTGGTCGGGGTGGGATTGATCATGTTATTTGCCGCGGTGATGCGGCGACAGGAGGTAGGCAGTGGCCAAAACGACGGACAAGCGCATCGGCGCAGCTGAAAAAATGATCGACTTGATGGAGTTTCTTTTCGCCCAACCCGAGCCGTTGACCCTGCCCGAAATCGCCACCGGCCTCGGCGAGCCGTCCGGTACCGTACGGTGCTACCTGTTCTCGGCGCTGGATCGCAAGTGGGTCAAGCAGGTCGGCAACTGCTTCGAGCCGGGCTCCCGGATCCCCGGGATGTATGCGGCCTACAAATTGGGGATAGAACATAAGATCAACACCTTGCAGCGTGACCTGACAGCACTGGAGGCATGACATGAGCGACATTAACCAAGAAATTCTGGACTGGCTGGTCAACACCCCGCCCAGCGACGGCAACTTCAAACAATGCCTCAAGGAGGCCAACTCTGCCACCGTGCAGGCGGCCATCGAATTCGTCAAAGAGCAGCCCGCAAACAAAGTCAAACTCCGGGCGCTGGCGTCCCGCCTCGAACAGTGTCTGGACGGCCTGGTCGAGGTCAATAACCGGCAGAGCCGGGGGCTCGCCATGGACATGGGGACGCTCCAGGCTGAGCGGGACGCGAAGCAGGCAGAACAGGCTGAACAGACCGATCGAGAACGGCTGATCGCCGAGTACCATCAAGCTATCGGCCAGATAAAAACCGCAAACATGTTTGCGGAATTTGCAAATATCAGTTCCTTGCTTTGGATAAAGCAAATGCAGGAAACCAAGGCATATAAGGAAATTGGAACATGGGAAAACTTTTGTAAATCAATAGGTTTCTCTCGTCAGCACATTGAAGACCAACTAAAAAACCTGTCGGCGCTTGGGGAAAAATTTCTGCAAACCGTTTGCGGTTTAGGTGTCGGCTACCGAGATCTCCGTAAACTCCGCCAACTAGCCCACGATGGCGTAGTCACCATCGATGCCGAGGCGGTGACGGTCGGCGAGGAGCGGATCCCCATGGACGGCGATCACGCCGACGAGCTGCAGGCGGCGATCGAGAAGATCATCGAAAGCAAAACCCAGCTCACCCAGCGGGTCGAGAAACTGGAGAAGGACGTGGCGTCGGTGGTCAAGGAGGAAACGCGCGGACTCAAGGTCGAACGCGACGCCCTGGTCAAGGAGATCAAGCGCCTCAAGGCCTTCGACCCCGAAGACAAGGATCACACCTGGTGCGCCCAGCAGCTCAAGGAAATCCATGACGCGGTGGCGCATCTCGCGGCCATGTGCGGAAGGGTGATCATCGACGAGCGGGCGCTCGACGATCCGGTTGTGCTCGGCCAGGTCGAAGGGTTCATCAGCGGCGCCGAGGTGCTGATCAACCATCTGCGGCGCCAGTGGGAAGAGAACGTCAACCTTTACGAGGCGTGAGAATCATGGCCAAGGCGATCGAACCGGCGGTGCTGACCATGGTCCTTTCCGACTGGCGCAGCGCCCCCCAGGGGCACAAGACGATGGTGATATTCAATTGGGCCGGCCGCCTCGGCGTCTCGGAAGCGACGCTCTACCGCGCCCTGCCGAGGAGCCGCGAGCGCAAGGCCGAGCGCAAGATCGAGGGAATCGAGGATTCAGCCCGGGTCATCGCCGCCATCAAGTGCCGCCCGCCCGAGCACCGCGGCAAGATCACGACCGAGCAGGCGGTGAAGCTGGCCCTGGCCAACGGGCAACTCCCCGCAGCGCACGCCGAAGTGCATTCGGCCACCTGGGATCGGGTCATTCGCGACGTCTGCGACCTGCGCACCACGCGCCGCATCAGCCGATTCCAGGCCGAGCGTCCCAACCAGCTCCACCACGTCGACGGTTCGACCTCCAGTTGTTTCTACATCGCCAAGCGGCTTCCGGACGGCGAATTCGTGCTCAAGCTGCACAAGGGGATGAAGGACTACAAGAATAAACCGATCCCGGTGGATGGCCTGCGCCCCTGGGTGTACGGCCTCACCGACGATCACAGTGGCGTGCACGTGGCCCGCTACGTGGCGGCCTGCGGCGAGAGCGCCGGCGACAATATGGATTTTCTCTCCTGGGCCTGGAGCAAAAACGACGACAAGGAACTTTTCGGTATTCCCGAAAAGATCAAAGGGGACAAGGGCCCGATGATGAGCAGCGAGGGCGCGCCCGAGTGGTTCGGCCGCCTCGGCGTCGACATCGACCCCTCGACCCCCCTGAACAAGGAGTCTCACGGCAAGATCGAGCGCCCCTGGCGCACCATGTGGCAGCGCTTCGAGCTCCCCTTTTTCGTCGAAACCGACTGGAAAAAGTTCGAGATCACCCTGGGCGAACTCAATCGGCGGTTTTTTATCTATCAGCAGGAACTCAACAATCGCCGCCATCGCTTCGAGCGCACGGTCAACCGCATCGACGCCTGGCGAAAGATCAGCCTGCTCGGCGGCGCCGTGGCGCTGCCTGAAAACGCCATCCGCACGGTGGTGCGCCGCTGGGCGCGCAAGCTCGATCAGGCCGGGGTGTTCAGCCTCGACAACGTGCTCTACGAGGTCAAGGGGCTGCACGACGCCTGGGTTTACGTCTATCAGGGCGTGTTCGAAAACAAGATGGTGGTGGTCGACCAGGTGACCGGGCAGAAGTACGAGGTGGAGGATTTTGCGCCCAACAAGCTCGGCGAATACAGCACCCAGAAAGAGGCCCCCTATCAAAAGGCCGCCAAGGCGGGCGCCCTGCTCGACGGAATGCACAACACCCTCTATGTCGAGAAGCCCGTCGCCTCTGCCAAGGTCAGCCGGATCCCCACACGGGTCAAGGCGCCGCGACAGTTGGACGATCCTCTGGCTGTCGACAGCTACGCCTCGCTGGGCGAAGCGATGCGGGATTTTCAAAAGCTTTGCGGATTTGTGCTGGATAAAGAAAGCCGGGAAGGCGTCGGTGCTCTGATCACCGATAACCGCCTGTCCCGGCGTTTTGTGGCCGACCTGGCCGGCGAGGTACAGGTCGAAAGGGAAAGGAGAGTGACGGGATGAGTATGACGAGGCTGGAGACGTTTGTCAATCTGGGCTATCGCAGGGACCCCTTTAAGGGGGCGGCCTTCGAGACCGGAGACGGCCTGCGGGTGCGGCGCATTCTCACCATGGCGGTGGAGAGCCGGGCCATGGTGAGCATCTGCGGCGAGCGCGGCATCGGCAAGAGCGCGGCGATCCGGGCCGCCCTGGAAAAACTCGGGGTGCGGCAGGTCGCCGTCACCCGGGGACAAAAAGAAAAAATCAGTATCGGCGACATCGAGAACGCCCTGGTCCTCGACCTGTCCGACGAATCGCCCCGCCGGGGCGGTGAAGCGCGCAGCCGCCAGGTGCGGCGGATCGTCGGAGAGGCCAGCCGAAAGCAGCAGATCGTGCTGGTCATCGAAGAGGCGCACCGGCTGCACGGAAGCACCCTGCGAAGCCTCAAGACGCTGCGCGAAATCCAGTGGATGGGCGAGAGCGAACTGTTCACCGTGGTGCTGGTCGGGCAGAGCGATCCCATGGCCCGGGCCGGAGTCAGCGAAGTGCGGCTGCGCACCGACTGCGTGCGCATGCACGGCCTCAGCGCCGGAGAAGCCGCCGGCTACGTACGGTCGATGCTCGGCAAGCACTTTGTCGACGAGGCCGTGGAGACCCTTTCCGAACTCCCTTCGGCCCGTAATTTCCTCGAGCTGCAGGCCCTGACCGTCGAGCTGATCAACCTGGCCATGGCCGAAGGCCGCGAGCAGGTGACCCTGGCGGATGTCAGGGCCATGGCCGGCAACACGCAAACGCCGCTGCCGAAGGCGCCGCGCAAGACACAAGCGGCGCCGGTCACTGGCGGGGATGCTCTCCAGACTGTTCTCGGCCGCCGCTCCGGCGTATCCGAGCCCGTCAAGGCGGCGGGGTAAGGGGTCATGCTGCGACTCAGAGAATGCCTTGAATCGTGCGGCATCACACAGAAGAGCCTGGCGTCGGCCATCGGCTGGAGCCCCACTCAGATCAGTCTGACCCTGCGCAAGGGGCGCTTTCCGGTGGACTCCGAACGGTTCCGCTCGGGCGTTCGGAAGTTCGTCGATGAAACACCCGAGGTAAGGGCATGGGTCCGGGAGCAGGGCCTCACCATCGACGCCCTGTTCGACCGGCCGCCAAGCTCCGAGCCGGTCGATTTGGACAACGCCATCCTGACCGTCGTCGGGCGCGTCGCGACGGCCGGACCAAGGACAGACGATCTGCTGAGCCTGGCTCGGGTGGCGCGGTACTTGTTGGGTGAGCTGCGCAGTTGTCAACCAGAATGGATTGTCGACATCGAGGCCGAAGCGGCCGGGATGCTGTGAAAAAGGGGGAATAGATGACCATCATTTTGTGTCTGGCATCAGCAAGTTCCGGGGCTGTCATCGGCGTGATGACAATGGCTCTCCTGCAAATCAACCGGTCGGAAGAGCCCGAGATCTTCGGGCCCGGCCCCAGAGAAGAAAGGGAATGACCCATGGCAACCCTCGCCGAAATAGAAAAATCAACCTGTGAATTCGCCGACAAGCGCGCCGCGCTGCTGGCCCTCGTCCAGGAGCTCCAGGACGAAATCGAGGGCACCAAGCGCAAGCGCCTCCCTGCCATCAAGGAGGCCGCCGCCGATCTGACCATTGCCCACGAGGCCCTCTATGCCGAGGTCGAGGGCGCGGCCCCTCTCTTCGAAAAGCCGAAGACCCGCACCTTCGCCGGGATCCGCGTCGGCTTCAAAAAGGAAAAGGGGAAAATCGTCATCGAGGACGAAGAAACCACCATCGCCCTGATCCGCAAGGTCGTGCCGAAGCTCGCCGATCAGTTGGTGCAGAAGAAGGAATACTGCCTCAAGACCGGCCTCGAACAGCTGCCGGCCGCCACCCTCAAGATGATCGGCGTCACCATCACCGCCGACACTGATGCGGTCTACATCAAGCCGATCGGCGACGACATCGACAAGTTCGTCGGCGCCCTCCTCGAGGAGGGCGAAAAGCTCCTCCGGGAGGTGGCCTGATGATCGAGCGCATGGGCGTCACCATCGGCTTTCAGGAGTTCGCCAACCGCGACCTGGCCGAAGACTACCTGGTGCAACAGGCCATTCGCGAAGGCGCCCGAGCAGTGAAACTCGTCGAGAACAGGAGGGTGTATGCCGAAACGAATCATCAGGATCAGCCGGAATGTCCCGCTTGACGTGCTGGCCGTCGAGGCCCATGTGCGGTACTGGCAAAAGAAGGTTGCGGCCGCGGCGACCGAGCGGGATCGCGCTTTTGCCGAGGGGAGCTTGAACGCCTGGGAAATAATGTTGGTCGTACACGGGGTTCCGGTACCCAATGGGAAGGTGGCGTGATGAAACCACCCTATTTCAAGGTCACCGGCCGCTGCGACACCGGCTGCTCGGTCGACACCTGGCAGGTCGACCGCAAGCAGGTCCGAAAAATATCAACCAGCGGACAGGAGTACACCATTGACCGTCTGGTTTGTCCCCAGTGCAACGCCTGGGGCTACGTCACGAAAATCGAGGAGGTGAAGGGATGAAAGCAAGCGAACTGATCAAAGAACTGCAACGCCTGGTCGACGATCACGGAGATCTCCCCATGGCCATCGACTCCGGAGAAGAACTGCTCCCGCTCGACGAGGTCGATATCTCCGCCGATGAATCGGAGGATTGCTTCATCCTCTGGTGGGAATAAAAGCGAAACGACCACCCCCCCAGGGGGGTAGTCGTCGCTCGGGGGTGGTGCCCCGGGCCTGATGATGCAGCCAAGTTGCCCCGGGGGTGTCCCCTCCTGGCCCCCGGGGATTTTTTGACCATAGACACGACGAGGATCCCATGGCCAAGTCCGCCCCCCTGTTTCCCCAGCGCATCGAGGCATGCAACACGTTGCGCTGCACCCGCATCGTCGATGACGTGGCCGTGCTGGCCACCGGCCTCGGCACCTTGCGGGTACCGCTGGCCTGGTGGCGGGCGCACCAGCATCAGCCGAGCCTGATCCTCGTCGTCTCCGGAATTGACACCGCCCCGCAGCACATCGGCGCCACGGCGGCCAAGGAGAAGAAGTGATGCAGCTGACCTGCCCCTGCTGCTTTGCCGCCTTCCCCGTCGAGGCCGCCCTGGAGTCGGCCGCCGGACGTGAGCTGATGGGTGTGCTTGCGCAGGCGGGGCCGCTTGCGCGTCCCCTGGCGGCGTACCTCGGGTGCTTTCGCAGCGCCTCGCGGGCGCTTGCCTGGGAGCGGGCCCTGCGCCTGGCGCGCGAGGTGATGGATCTCACCGGCGACCAGCGCGCCCTGGCGACGGCGTTGGGCCAAACGGTCGAGGCGCTGCGGTCCAAGCGCGAACGGGGTGACGCCCGGCCGCTAAAAAACAACAACTATCTCAAACAGGTTCTGGAATCGGTCGCGGCGACCGATCAGCCCGCTCGGTCGGATCTGACGGATCGGTCCGATCAGGCCGCGCCCGCAGCAAAAGGCAAGCGCCGCCAGGCCATCGAGCTGCTGGCCGCCTGGGCCGGTGACGACTGGCTGCGGATCGAGATCGCGCACGGGCTGTCGGCGCTCACCGCCCTGCCGCACCTGGCGCCCCCCGGAACCGACGCCGTCGAGATGACCGCCGGGGTGTACGAGACGGTGATCCGCCGCCGGGTGAACATCGTCGAGGTCGATCGCGGCCGGGTGACCGAAGCCTTCGGCGAGCTGCTCAAAAACAGCTTGAAAGAATGGCCCGAGCCCTCCGCCGTGATCGCCCATTTACCGCGTCGCCCCGAGCGGCACAAACTCGCGGCCGACCCCAGCGCCGACGACCGCGCGGCCGCCCTGTCGGCGATGGCCGCAATCCGCGCAAAACTCTAAAGAAGGAGGACCTGATGAGCGAGACCGAAAAGCGCAAGGAGATGCACTACGGCAGCATCGAAACCAGCGAGCAGCTCAAGGCCACCCTGGCCGTGCTGCAGCAGGGCGGGATCCGCACCACGGCGACGATCCGCCGCGCCACCCGGTCGCAGGCCGTGCACTCGGACATCGCGGCGCTGCGCAAGAATGACATCCTGATTCGGACGCACGCCCTGGGTAAGAAACGCGGCCGGCGGGTGTACGGCTACGAGTTGGTGGGGGTGAAGGGTTGAACACGCCGAAGATGTGCGACGGTAAGACCGAGGTCTGGTCGCGGGTGTGCGGGTTTTTCCGGCCGGTGCAGCAGTGGAACAAGGGGAAAAAGGAGGAGTTCCGGGAGCGGAAACCTTATGCCATATCCGCAGATGACGCAGATGGGGCAGATGAATGACCGAGCAAAAATCCAGACTTCTTTCCCGCGTTCGTGGCCGACTCTTCAGGCAAGCCATGCAAGCGGTCAAGGCCGAACCGGTTAAAATACGCTGTTGCGGTCCGCATCCGGATAAGGCTTACAGTGCCGGCTGCGGAAGAGTGATGTCGATCTTTTATGCGTACAAATGCCTTTATTGCGGGTTTTACTTCTGTGCGCGGTGCGCGGAGAAACACTTCGGCAAAACCCGGGCGGAGCACAACGAGGAAATGAAGGCGGCAGGGAAGTATCTCGGCAACTTTTAAGCAAAAAAGGAAGGCAGATCATGAGTCAACGGAAAACGCACGGAGCGCCGATCACCAGGGTCCAGGTCACGCTGATCCACGTAGCCAAGGGCGAGCTGGGGATCGATGACGACACCTACCGCGACATGCTGCAGGAGATGTTCGGCGCCGGCAGCAGCAAGGATCTGAGTGCCGCCGAGGCGGACGATCTCCTCGAGGAGTTCAAGGCCCGGGGTTTCCGGGTGGTCTCACGCCACCCGCGACCGGCCAAGAAGCGGCCCCAGGGGAAAAACGTGGTGCACCTGGCCAGTGCGGCCGAGATCGACAAGCTCAACGCCGTCGCCTCGTTGATCCGCTGGCGGGTGGCAAACGGGCTGGCGCTCTTTCTCGAGAAGCGCCTCGCCATCAAGGGCGGCCGGGTGCGCACCGCCCGGGAGGCGTATCTGGCCATCGAGGCCCTCAAGAAGATGTTCGAAAACGGCATGGTCAAGGCCCACGGCCCGGAGTGGTGGACGATGCGCCACGCTCCGGAGATCGAGGAGTACATCCACCGTCACGCACCGGCGGAGTTTCGGGATTTGATGGGCAAGGTTTACAAGCGATAAACAGAGGGGCGTTCCCATGGTCAAGGAACGGGCGGAAAAAAAACTGGAAGGAATGTTGAGAGCCTCCGGCCTGCACAAGAAGGCCAGCTACTCTCCCGGAGAGGTGCAGGCCATCCTCGGCTGCAGCGAGAGTACCTACTGGCGGCTGCTGGCCCGCTGCGAGCGGGACCCCGGGACGGATCAGCTGCGCTACCCCGACTGCCTCGACAGCTACATGCTGCAACGGACCCGCCGGGTCCGGTTCGACGAGCTGGTCGAATACCTGATCCGCAACAACACCTACGAGCGCAATCACGGCATCGACCCCAATCAGCTCGATCTGTTCGGCACATGAATTTAAGAGTGCCCCAATAACCTCATCCCCACACAAAAGGCCCCTCTTCCGGAGGGGCCTTTTGACTGTCAGATGCCACCAGTCCACCGCGCTATCCCCTCGTAATACCTATATTCTCCAGTCCAGCAAAGAGGCTTTTCGCCTCGACCTCCTGTCCCGGCCCGGCGGCTGACCCCCGCCGGGCCAACCTTAACAAAACCCGCGAGGCCGCCATGCGCAAACTCCCCCTCATCATGATCGACCCGGGCCACGGCGGGACCGATCCCGGCGCCACGCCGGAGTCCCCCATCGAAGCCGGCATCAATCTGGCGGTCGCGCTGCACCTGCGCGACATCCTCGAAAATCAGGGCTTTGCCGTCATCGTCACTCGCCTCGTCGACCGTACGCTCTCCCTCGATGAACGGGTGATGCTCGAGCACCAGTTCGACAGCGACCTCTTTATCAGCCTGCACTGCAACGCCGCCGCCGATCCCCGCGCCAAGGGCATCGAGATCTGGACCGCCCCCGGAGATTCCCCGGCCGACCCGGCCGCCACGGAGATCTTCCGCGCCGTCAGCAAAGCCTTCCCCGACCGGCGCCTGCGCACCGACTACACCGACAGCGACCTCGACAAAGAGGCGCGCTTCCGGGTGCTCACCGGCACCCTGGGCCCGGCCGTTCTGCTGGAGATGGGGTTTGTCAGTAACGCCGAAGAGCGCGCCTGGCTCCAGTCCACGGCCACCCAGGTACACATGGCCCTGGCTATCGCCGCCGGCATCCTCGCCTGGCACCGCACCCTCAAGGATCAGGCGCACGCCCGCATCGACGACATCCGCAAGAGCCATCCGGGGGCGGCATGTTGAAGCCCCTCCCAGCAGGCGCCGCGCTCCTCTACGCCCCGGCCGCCTACGTCAATGCCGCAACCGTGGTGCGCCGCCTGGTCGTCAACGGCTGCGGTACCGGCGGCTGGAAGGGCGCCCTGGTTCCCGAGACGATCTACGGCCTCGACGTGACGGCGGCCTGCAACATCCACGATTGGATGTACACCGCCGGCGAGAGCATCGCCGACAAGGAGGAAGCCGACCGCACCTTTTTGAACAACCTGCTCCGGCTGGTCGACGCCGCCGGCGGTCCCTGGCTGCTGCGCCGCCTTCGGCGCCGCAGGGCCCGCATCTATTACGAGGCGGTCCATCTCTTCGGCGGCCCGGCCTTCTGGCACAACAAAAACCCGCAAGGGACCATGATCACCGCGGCCGCGGCCGCCATCTGAAAAGGAGACGCCATGTTCAGCACCAAGAGCCCCCTGTGGAGCAAAACCCTGTGGACCAATCTGCTGGCGATTATCGCCATGGCCGTGCAGTCGCAGACCGGCTACGTCATCCCCCTGGAGGCCCAGACCCTGCTCCTGGCCGCCGGCAACCTCGGGCTGCGGACGATCACGAAACAGCCCCTCGACTGGAGCAAGATCAAAATCACGGGTGTCGGCTGCCTCCTCGCGCTGGCTGTCGCCAGCGTCACGGTAGCGCCGTTGCTGGGCGGCTGCGCCTTCAACGCCCTGAAGCAAAAGCCGGTCCTGACCGAGCTGGCGATTCGCACCGCCGCCGGGCGGGTGCTCGATCAGCACCCCGCCTGGGTCGAACCGGCCCGGCGGATCTCCGCCGAGGCGATCCGCGCCCTGCAGAAGGGCGATCTGGTCACTCTCGGCAATCTCCAACCCTACATCCTCGAAATGATCCCCTGGCAGGCCCTCACCCCCGAAGAAGAAGAACTGCTGCGGGTGCTCATCACCGCCATCGCCGCCGAGACCACCGACTCTCTGGCCAGGCAGGGGGTCAAGTCCCCGCAAGAGGCCGTGGTGCAGGTGGCCACCGTCCTCGGCTGGATCAACCAGAGCGCCGAGATCCGGGCGCAGCGCTCCACGGCGGTACCTCCGCCCATCGCTCCCGATATCTTCGCCTCCTTCGGCAGCGAGCTGGAATCCGACCGGGCCAAGCTGGACCGGATCCTGGACAGCATGATCGAGGAAGCGGCGGCCAAGGCGGACAGTGCGACCGGACTCGGGAGGTAAGGGGTGCTCGAGGGAGTTTCCATCTCATTTATTGCGCTGATCGTCAGCTCCCTCGGGCTTCCCGGCATGGCCGTCGTCTTCTGGTACGTCGATCAGCGGCGTACCGACCGGATGATGCAGGAGCACAAAAAGGAGCTGCACGAAGTCCTTGAACGGTACCGCGAGGACGTCCAACGCATCGCCCGTTTCTATGAAGACAACGTCCTCCTGGTCAAGGGCTACGAGCGCCTGGCCGCCGACCTGACGAGCATCATCACCCTGTCGACCCGCACCCTCGAGGGGCTGGTCCAGAAGATCGATAACAACCATTTTTGTCCGGTGGTGCGGAAAGGAAAAAGCTGATGAGTCTGGAGCGAGCCGCCATGCGCGGGAAACTGGCCGAAGCCCAGGACACCCGCCACCGCCTGCGCCTCAAGGCAGAGGGGCTGTGCACGGCGATCCGCGCCGGTCTGCTCACCGCCTTAATCGACGTCGAGGAGATCGACACGGCCCAGGCGGCCCAGCAGATGGATGACCTGGTCATCACCATGGGCGAGCTGGCGGCGCTGCAGGGGCAGATCGCCCGCTTGCAGAAGGAGTTGCGCTGATGCTGTGGCTGCTGATCGGCGCGGTACCGGCCGTCTATCTGCTCATCTTTCTGGTCGATGGCCTGCTCAACCTGGTCGTCACCGAATTCGGGGGGAACTGATGGCCGAGAAGGGCGCCAAGGCCAAACTTTATGACTTTGCCTTCCGTCTCTATGGCGAAGGCCGGAGCCTGAGTGAGATCGAGCTGACCCTCGATGTTTCCCGCCAGACGCTCTCCGCCTGGAAGGCCGAAAGCAAACGCCCTAACGATGATCTCGACGATTGGGATAAGGCCCGCAAACTCAAGCGCAGCAACGTGCAACGGCTGCGCGATCTCTTCGACCGCGAGTTGACCGCCCTCGAAGAGTCACGCGCCGGGGAGATGTCGGCAGTCTCCTTGGATGCCATCACCAAGCTCGGCACCCTGGTGCAGCGCTGGGAACAGGCAGAAAGTGCCCCGGCCTACGACAAGCCGCAGGTCTTCCTCGATAACCTCCAGTTCATCATCGGCTGGTTGAGCGAGAACGATCCGGAGGGCCTCAAGGTGCTGGCCGAAAGCTTCGACTCCTTAACCCAGGCATTCAAGGCGGGCTGCAATGGCAATGCGTAAGCGCCCCCTGCTCAGCGAGGGGCAATACGACAAGCAGGTCGCGGAACTTCGCGCGTTCATCAAGGAGGCCGTCAGCCCCTTCGAGAATGACACGCCGGCCAAGAAAAAAGAGCGCATCGCCCGGTCGCTGTGGGACAAGCTCTATTACATGCAGACCTATCTACCGCATTATTTCACCTCGGCCTTCGGTGAGTTTCACGACGAATGGGCGGAGATCGCCGGACTTCAAGATCAGTTCGCCCTGGTCGGCGCCCCCCGCGAGCACGCCAAATCGACGTTCTTCTCTTTCGGCGACCCGCTGCACGTCATCTGCCACAGCCTGATCAAGTTCGGCCTTCAGTTCTCGGACACGCATGAACAGGCGCAGGGCTTCACGGTCGCGGTCAAGCTGGAGCTGGAAGAGAACGTCCGCATCCGTCATGACTTCGGCGACCTGCGCACCAAGCACTGGAGCGACGACGACTTCAAAACCAAAAACGGCATCTGGTATCTGGCCCGTGGCCGCAGGGACAAGATTCGCGGTTTGAAGAACGGGCCGCACCGCCCCGACTACGCCCGCTTTGACGACATGGAAAACGACGACAACGTCGAGAACCCGCGCCTGGTCAAACGGATGATCAGTTGGATCCGCGGCTCGGTCATCGGCTCGATGGGCAAGGGGTACAAGGCGCTGATGGTTGGCAACCTTTTTCACCCCCGCTCGGCGATCTCCCAGCTAATCGCCCTGACCGATGAGGAGGTCGGCGGACCGTTGTACTTTTCCCGGGTCTATGACGCCATTCTCGATGAGGGGACGCCCCATGAGCGGCCGCTGTGGCCGGCGAACTGGTCGATGGAGCGCCTGCTGAAGAAAAAACACGACATGGGCACCTTCGACTTCAACCGCGAGATGCGCAACAAGGTGGCGGTTGACGGCTCCCCCTTCCCCGACGAACAAGCCCAGTATTACGAGCCCTCCGAGCTCGCGGGCAAGGAGTTGATCACCGTCACCGCCCTCGACCCCAGCGCCAAGGCCGGCGAGAACAACGACTATCGGGCGGTGGTCACCTGGAGTCTCGACCGGGCAACGATGACCTTCTACTGCCGCCATGCCTGGCTGAAAAAGAGAGCGATCGGCGAGATGTTCGCTGCCGCCTACGCCCAGCGGGCCGAGTACGGCTCGGAGTGCGTCGAGGTAGAAGAGAACATGCTCAAGGATTTCCTTCACGAGGCGATCGCCAATTACGCCAAGGACGTCGGCTCCTATCTGCCGTGGTCCCCCGTGAACCACTCGACCAACAAGGAGGCGCGCATCGTCGGCACCTGCGCCTACCTGTGGGAGTTCGGCAAGATGAGGTTCATCAAGGGGCACAGCGACCAGATCCTGCTCAAGGACCAGTTCGTCTACATCCTGACACCCGCCGTTCACGACGATGGTCCGGACGCCACGGAGATGGCAATCAGCAAGCTGCAGAACGGCTGCTTCACCGCTGCTGGCATCTCCAGCGACCCCGACACCGACACCTACCGCCCCGAGCGGGCCGAAGGAATCACCGGCCGCCTTGGCCGCATTTTCAACAGGAGACACGCCTGATGGGCATCAAGTCGTTTTTGACGGACAAGCTCTTTGGCGCCGAGATCGTTCGCCAGGTCGAGACCCGCATGCAGGCCGCCGGCAGCAGCCTCGACGAGGCCGGGTGGCGGCGCCTGTCGGGCAACGCCAACCGCGAACTGCCAGTGGCGACCTGGGCGCGGCAGGTGGAAATCTGCTACTGGATCTGGAAGACCAACCCCCTGGGCAACTGGATCATCGAGACCCTCGCCAGTTTCGTGGTCGGCAAGGGCTTCACTTACACCGCCGGCCCGGAGGCCGTGAACAACCTGCTCGACGGCTTCTGGTTCGATCCGGTCAACCGCATGGACATCCGGCTCAAGCGCATGGTGCGCGAGCTGTTCATGTTCGGCGTCCAGGTCTGGCCCGTCTTCAAGGCCGAGCAGACCGGCCGGGTGCGCCTCGGCTCCATCGACCCGGCGCTGATCGTCGAGGTCTACACCGACCCGGAGAACGTCGAGATCGTCATCGGCGTCAAGGTGCAGCATCACTCGGATACGACCCGCACCCGCATCCTGCGCACCATTCTCACCGGCGAGACCGACACCGTCGTCTCCAACGAGGCCCGGCAGCTCCGCGAAAACTGGAATGACGGCGAGTGCTTTCTCTTCTCGATCAACAACATCAGCAACGATCCCCTGGGGACCTCGGATCTCTTTCCCATCGCCGACTGGATCGACGAGTACGAGCGCTTCGTCTTCGGCTACTCCGAAAAGACATCCCAAATGAACGCCTTCATGTGGGACGTCACCCTGACCGACGCCGATCCCAAGGCTATCGAGGCCTACGCCAAGGACAACCCGACCCCCAAGCCAGGGGCCACCCGCTACCACAACCACAAGGTGAAATGGGAGGCGGTTGCCCCCGACCTCAAGGCCCTCGACGTGTCGGCCGGCGCGCGGCTCTTCCGCAACCACATCCTCGGCAACAAGAGCATCCCCGAGCACTTCTACGGCGGCGGCGGCGACGTCAACCGGGCCACGGCCGGCGAGATGGACGCCCCGTTCTACGCCATGATCGACGACCGGCAGAACCTGGTGAAGCACATCCTCGAAACGATCTTCACTTACGTGGTGGCCAGCGCCCTCGAGGCGTCCAACCTGCACGTCGAACGCGACGAGGACCCCTTTGATTTCGCGGCGCAGAAGCCCGAAACCAAGGAAAAGGACATGGCCAAGGTGTCGAGTGCCGTCCGCGATATCGTCACCTCCCTGGTGGCCGCCTCGGCGCAGCAATGGATCGACCCGGAGAATGCCACCAAGGTCTTCGCCTTCGTCCTGGCCCTGATCGGCTACGAGTTCGACCCCGACACCATGGACACCGATCCGGAATATCGGGACTACAAGGACAAAAAGGCCAAAGGGAAGAAGGAAGAGAAACCTGAGGAGGGGGCGGAATAGATGGCGGTCAACGTCACAGCCAACCTGGTGCGCCTGCTGGCCGCCAAGGACAAGAAGATCCTTGGTGGGCAGGAAGCGGTCAAGTCGATCTTGATCGAGGTGCGCGCCCAGATCCTCGGCGAGCTGCAGGGCGTGACCGGCGACAGCTACACCGCCTACCACCTGCGGCAAAACCTCGACTCGATCGAGGGGCACCTGGCGCAGTTCGAGAGCCTGGCCGGGCGCGAGCTGGGGAGCCTGCTGGACGCCACCTGGGAAGGCGGCGCCGATCTTCTCCCCGAGGCGACCAAGGGGAGCGGCCTGGTCCTCGGCTACGGCCACATCCCGACGAGCGTGCTGCAGACGCTCAAGGACTACAGCTTTCACAAAATCTCGAATCTGACGGCCGACGCCTTCGGCCGGATTCGCGGCGAGCTCTCCCTCGGCATCCTCGGGCAGAAGAGCCCGCAGCAGGTGATGAGCGCCATTGCCGGCAGTCTCGATTCGCCCGGCGTTTTCAAGAGCATCGAAGAGCGCGCCTGGGTCATCACCGGTACCGAGATGGGGCGCACCTTTTCCCAGGCAACCCAGACCGGCATGGCGCAGGCGACGCAGAGCGTCCCCGATCTGAAGAAACAGTGGTGGCACGCCGGGCACCCGAAGCAGCCGAGGAAAAACCATCTGGCGCTGCACGGCCAGGTGCAGCCGGTGGACAAACCCTTTCTGCTCGGGTCGCTTTCGATCATGCACCCCCGTGATCCGAAGGCGCCGGCGTCCGAGGTCATCCGCTGCGGCTGCGACCATGTGCCGTATATGGATGTCTGGGGGCGGGACAAGCTTCCCATCTTCAACGAACGGGGCGAAGTGATCGCCCAAAGAGGACAGCGCACCGGGCTCGAAGAGCCCCTGGTCGGAAAGTTCGAACAGGGGCAGATAAAGCCGAAGGCGGGCAAAGGTACCTAAAATCCTTGACAGGCCGTTTATAAACAAAATTTGGGCCCCACAGGGGCAAGGACCGGGGTCGGCGGCAACCCTATTATCAACCCACGAGGAGGACGACATGACAGAGCAAATCGACAAGGCACATCTGGTCGGGCTGAAGTTTCGCGGCAGCAAGGTCAAAAAGATCGACAAGGACGGCCGGAAGATGACGGCCTACGAGCCCTACGAGCGGCCGTTGCAACCCAAAGACGTGCTGGCCTTTACCGAAACGGAGACCACGGTCACCCTGGTCACGGCCGACGGGCAGAAGCTGACCGTCGAGAAGAAGGCCGAAAAGAAGTAACCCGGACCGGAGAGGAGCCAAATCGTGAAGCTGAGCTTTGACCAGATCCGCGAGTTATTGATGAACGCGGTGCGCGCCGCCGAAGGGAAGGATTACCGCTGCTACGTCGTCGAGCTGTTCGATGACGCGGTGGTCTACCAGTCGGCCGGCGGCGACAGGGTCGATAAGTATTATCGCCGCACCTACGCCATCGTCGACGGCAAGGTGACCCTCGGCGAAGCGGCCGAGGTGCAGCGTCAGGTCGACTTCTTGCCGGTCAAGGCGGCCTGCGAATTCCTCGCCGCCGTGGCGGCCGAGGAAGGTCAGCCGGCCTGCCTCAAGTGGAAGGTGCGGGTCATCGAGTTCGGCCCCGACAAGCAGGGGGCGATCTTCTGGGACAAGGGGGCGTTGACCGCCGCTCTGCCGATGTTCGACGGCGCCAAGGTCTTCGCTCTCAACAACAGCCAGCACCAGGAGCGGCAGTCCAAGTTCGGCAAGAGCACCCGCGAGCTGGTCGGGGCGCTCACCAAGGCCGTGGCCGACGACACCGGCATCTCCGCCGAGATCGTCATCATGCCCTCGGCGACCTGGCTGCACGGCGACCTGGTCGCCTGCCAGCAGAACAACATCCCCTACGTCTACGGCCTGTCCGTGGACATCAACGCCAAGGCCGCCAAGGTGAACATCGGCGGCAAAAAAATGATGGTGCCGCAGCAGGTCAAGAGCGTCCAGGTGGACGTCGTCTACGAGCCGGCTGCCGGCGGAGGTTTCATTCAACAACTGGCCGCCGCTGTCGGCGGCGAAACGGAGGAGCTGATGCTCAAGAAACTGTTGGCGGCCTTACAGGCCAAGCGTCCGGATCTGTATCTCAAAGTCCAGGGCAAGATCGATGACGGATCCATCACCGAAGACGAAGCCCTCGACCAGATCACCGCGGCCATGGCCTCGCCGCTGGTGGACATGGGCTCGGAGATGCGCGCGGCGATCGCCGCCGTTGTTACCGAAGAAATGGGCCGCGCCGGGAAATCCCCCCAGGGGGAAGGCGAGAGCATGAAGGCGGTCAATATGCTGGCCTGCAAGCTGGTGCTGCGTGACGAACTCTCGGGGAGCAAGCTCCCGGAGCCGGTCGCGAGCAAGCTGCAGCGCCGCTTCGAAGGGACGGTCTTTCCCGTCGAGGCGCTGCGGGCCGCGATCAAGGAAGAAAAGGAGATGCTCGACCAGCTCACCGCCAGCGGCACCGTGCTCGGCGCCGGCGGGGTGCGGGTCGTCATCGACCAGCGAGAGAAGGTCGATGCCTATCTCGACGACTTCTTCGCGGGTAAGGTCAACTCCTTCAAGGCCGCCTACCAGGACATTACCGGCGACCTCTCCTTCACCGGCCAGACGCGCAACGCCACCCGGCTGACCGCCTCGATCCAGAGCGGCACCTTCGCCGAGGCCCTCGGCGATGCCATCACCCGGCAGATGCTCAAGGAGTACAACCTCGCCGGCCTCAGCGACTGGCGCAAGATCGTCGAGGTTGCGCCGCTCAACGATTTCCGCACCCAGCACCGTCCGCGCATGGGCGGCTACGGGGACCTTCCGGGGGTCAATGAGGGAGCGGGCTACGCCGCCATGGCCAGCCCGGGCGATGAGGAAATGACCTACGCGCCCTCCAAACGCGGCGGGACCGAGGACGTGACCCTCGAGGCGATCCGCAACGACGACGTGCAGCTGATCCGGCGCATCCCCGTCAAGCTCTCTCGCGCCGCCGCCCGCACCTTGTACAAGTTCGTTTTCGCCTTCCTCGATACCAACTCGGCGATTTACGACGCCAAGGCGCTCTTCCACGTCGACCACGCCAACCTGAAGGCCGCCGCCCTCGACAAGGCCGCACTGCAGGCCGCCCGTCTGCAGATGATCCAGCAGACCGATTTCGGCGGCAACGACTACCTCGGCATCCCGCCCCGGTTCCTGATCCTGCCGAGCACCCTCGAGGACACCGGCTACGAGCTGACCGTGCAGCCCAACCTCGGCCAGTTCACTCCGACCCAGGCCGACACCATCCGCCGGCACACCTGGGAGTTGATCGTCAATCCCTTCTGGACCGACGTGAACAACTGGTTCCTGGCCGCCGATCCGAAGGATCTCCCGACCATCGAGATCGGCTTCCTCGACGGCAAGGAAGAGCCGGAACTCTTCGTCCAGGACATGCCGAACGTCGGCAGCATGTTCAGCAACGACAAGCTCACCTACAAGATCCGCCACATCTACGGCGGCGCCGTGGGTGACTTCCGCGGGTTCCAGGGGAACATCGTCGCGGGCTAGAAACCACCCCCCAACCCCCTCCTGATTCAGGAGGGGGGCAAGGAGGTGATCATCAAAAAACCTTTTGAACAAAGGATGTGACGACATGAAAGCTTTTCGGTGGAGTCTCGGCTCCCTTCTGCTCCTGGCGATTCTTCTGCTTTCCCTGCCGGCCCTGGCCGCCACGGCCAACTTCTCCGAAGTGGTGACCGGCATCCAGGTGGTTCCGGTCACCATGAACCGCGCGGTCACCGCCGTCTCGGCCCCGGTGATCGCCCGGCTGCAGCTCCCCTTCAAGGCCCAGGTGCTCGGGGTCTCAAGCAGCTGCGAAACCGCCGACTATGCCTCGACCGACGAGGTCTACACCATCGACGTTCTGGAAGCCGGCACGACGATCCTGTCGGCGCCAATCACCCTGGCCGCCGCCGATACGGTCTATGGCGGCACCCTCGCCGATACGACAATTGCCGACGAGGCCGTGGTCACCGTTGTTCTCGACGTCTCCGGCACCACGCCCAGCGTCGAAGATGTGACGGTTCTGCTGACACTGCGACGAACGAACTGACTGACCATTACCCGTGACGTGAAACCGGCGGGGAGAGATCCTCCCCGCCAGTTTGATCGCGCGGATCGGGCGCATCGATCGGACCAGACCGACGCTCCGGATCGGAACGATCAACCCCCATGCCGAGGACACCATGCTGCTCGACCTCATCAAAGCCAAAGTCAAAGACGACAGCGCCCGGCTCACCGATGCCGCCGACTACACCCCGGCGCTCTCCGGAGCCCTGGAGCGTTATTCCAAGCACCGGCCGAAGGATATCGTCAAAGATCTTGCCGGGGACGGCACCCACGATCTGGCGCTTCCGGCCGAGTGGGTGGAGGGATTCTCCCAGGTGCGCCGCGTCGAATACCCGATCGGCGAGATTCCCGAGACGCTCCTCGATGCCGGGGAGTGGGCCCTCTACCTCTCCCCCCTGGGGCTGTCGCTGCGCCTGATCGAGGTGGCGCCTGTCGTCACCGAAAGCGTACGGGTCACCCTGACCGTGCCGCGCCTCGAGGCGGACATCCCGCCCGGCGACGTCGACGCGGTGGCCTGCCTCGCTGCCTCGATCTGCCTGCGCACCCTGGCCGCCCTCTACGGGCAGACCTCGGACCCGACGATTCAGGCCGACGTGGTGAACTACCGGAGCAAGATGGACGAATTCCGCCGCATGGCCGACTCCCTCGAGGCGCGATTCAACGCTCACCTCGGCATCGACAAGGACGGCTCCGCCCCGGCCGCCGGCGTCGTCGCCAGTGCCCCGCGCGGCGGCCGCCCCCGGTTGACTCACTAGGAGATTGCATGTTCCAGCCGATCGCCAGGATCGTCGAAAAGGGGACGCTGCTCACGGGGCAGGGTGCCAAGATCGTGCGCAAGGCCCAGGTGGCCGCCATGCACGAGGCCACGCAGTTCGGCGTGCGCGCCGTCAAGGAGCGCACTCCCCAGGGGGTGAGCGGCGCGGCCGGGGGGCTCCTCTCGACGATCCAGGCCGAGGTCCGGAAGCGGTCGTCCGGGGTCATCGGCATCATCGGCACCTCATCCCCCTACGGCCTGGTGGTCGAGAAGGGGCGCCGCCCCGGCAAGGGGTTTCCTCCCGAGGGGAGCATGCTGCGCTGGATCGAGGTGAAGATGGGGGTCTCCCGCGAGGAGGCCGAGAGGATTGAATTCCCCCTCCGGCGGGCCATCGCCAAAAAGGGGACCAAGGGGGCGTTCATGTTCGAGCAGACGCTCAAAGAAGACTGGCAGGATTTTCAACGGATTTTTGACCGCCACGGCGTGACCATCGCCCGGGAGTTGGACAAATGAGCGATCAAACAATCAGAGCCGCGATCAAGGCGCGCCTCGCCGCCATGGGCCCCGGCATCGGCCGGGTGCACGATTACGAGCGGATGGCCGTCACCGTCAAAGAGTTCATCGATCTCTTCCAGGACCCGACGACGAAGAAGCTTTTCGGCTGGGAAATCACCCGCCGCTCCTTCCGGGTGCAGAAGGTCGCCATGGGCAAGTGGAAGGTGGTCCACCGCTACATGATCCGCGGCTACTACGGACTCAATGACGCTGCCGGTACCGAGAAAGTCATCAACGCCCTGGCCGACACCATCATTCTCAATTTCACCCGGCAGCGCATCGCCGGCACCCAGGGGGACCAGCTCCCCGAGGGGAAGGTCGAACAGTGGATGTTCGGCAACGTCCTGTGCCACCGCGCCGAGATTGAGCTCCCCGAGGTTGCCGAAATCGTCGAGCAGCTGCCGGAGGATGGGGAAACCGACCTGCTCGCCGTCGGACTCGATTACTACCTCAAGGCCGGCGACGACGTGGTCGACGCCAGCGACGAGATCACCCTTTCAGGACCTTAACCAATGGAGGATTGCATGAAAGCCAAGGCCGCCCCGGGACTCAAAGTCCCCAAAGAAGGAAAGCCCCGCGAGTACATCACCGACGCCAAGACCCTCGACCTGCCGGACACCGCCTATTACCGGCGGCTGGTCCGCGACGGCTCGCTGGTCGAGGAGACCGACAAACCCGCCGCCCCGTCTCCGGATGCGGCCAAAAAGGGAGGTAAAGTCTGATGATCGAGTTCGACAACATCCCGGCCAGCATCCGCAAGCCGGGCAAGTATCTGGAGTTCAACACCGCCCTGGCCGTCCGCACCCTGCCGGCCAATTTGCAGAAGATGCTGATCGTCGCCCAGCGCCTCGCCGCCGGAAGCGTCGCGGCCCTGGTGCCGACCCGGGTCTTCAGCGACGCCGAAGCCGCCGGCTATTTCGGCTCCGGCAGCGATGCGCATCTGATGGTGCGCGCGGCGATCACCGCCAACCCCTATCTGGATCTTTCTGTCTGCGCCCTCGACGATGCCGTCGCCGGGGTGGCGGCGGCCGGCAGCGAGCTGGTTTCCGGTCCGGCCACCGGCCCCGGGTCGTACAGGCTCTTCATCGGCGGCCGCAAAATCGAAGTCGGCATCGCCAACGGCGCCACCGCCGCCTCGATCGCCGCCGCCCTGGTCGCCGAAGCGGCCAATTACGCCGACCTGCCGGCGGGCCTGGCGGTCAACGGCGTCACTCCGGAGCAGATCGACATCACCGCCCGGCACAAGGGGACCACCGGCAACCAGATCAGCATCGCTCACGAGATCTCGGCTGCCGGCGTCGCAGCGGTGACCGTCGCCATGGTCGGCGGCGCCACCGATCCCGACACCACCACGGCTTTTGCCGTTATCTTCGGCGCCCAGTATCATTTCATCGCCATCCCCTACACCGACCAGACCGCCGCGACCGCACTGAGGGATCACCTCGATGCCGTCAGCGGCCCGCTGGAGCAGCGCCCCGGGCGCGGCGTGGCCGCCATGACCGGTTCACTGGGTGCCGCCACCACCCTGGCCGGGCAGGTCAACGGCGGCCGGGTGAGCCTGCCGCACCTGCGCGGCACACGTAGCGCCGCTATGGTCGTCGCTGCCGCCTATGCCGCCGTCGGCGCCGGCGAAGAAGATCCCGCCCGCCCCTGGAACACCCTGGCGCTCAAGGGGATCCACGCCCCCGGCATCTCCGATCGCCTCAGCCGTACCGAACAGGAAGCCGAGCTCGCCAACGGCGTCACCCCCCTCGAGGTCGGCCCGGGCGAGAAGGTGCAGATCGTCCGCGCCATCTCCACCTACACCCTCGATCCCCAGGGGATTGCCGACATCAGCCTCCTCGATTTCACGACCATCGGCACCCTCGACTACGTGCGCAAGGCCTGCCGTGACCGGGTGGCGCTGCGCTTCCCGCGCTCGAAGCTCTCCGCCCGCACCCCGGCCCGGGTGCGCACCGAAATTCTCGACGTCCTCGACAAGCTCGAGGAGCTGGAAATCGTCGAGGAGGTCGCCGCCAATAAAGACGGCGTGATCGTCGAGAAGAGCCTCCAGGACCCCAACCGCCTCGACTCGAAGATCCCGGTCGACATCGTCAACGGCCTGCACGTTTTTGCCGGCCGCATCGACCTGCTGCTGTAACCCCGGCCACCCAGTACTTATATAAGGAGCATCGCCCATGGAATACATCAACCGCTGCACCCTGAGCATCAACGGCCAGGAGATCACCGATTTTAAAAAGTTCACCGACAACGAACGCGAATTGGCCCGGCAGGTCAATCTCATGAACAAAACCGGCCACTGCGGCGTCACCCAGCGCCCCGGGTGCAAGCTCGACTATGTGGTCCCTCTCGATTCGGAGCCCTTCGATTTCGACGTCGTCAAAGACGGCACCTTGAGTGTCGAATACGAGAACGGCAAGCGCATCACCTTCAGCGGGGTGCGCACCCTGAAGGTCGGCGAGTCGACGATCGACGGGGACAACGAGCTGGTGCAGACCATCGAATTCGGGGCCCAGAAACGGGCTGCGGAATAACACCACCCCCGGCCCCTCCTGATTCAGGGGGGCGGGGGCTTTTATCAAGGGAGGTTTGAACAATGGTCGAAATACCTATGGAAAGTGGAATTCTGCCGATCGGCGTTATCTCCGGAGGGACCCTGCGGCGGAATTACACCCTGCGCCCCATGCGGGTGAAGGATTCGCTCGCTGCCCGGCGCTCTCCGGATATGCCCCGCGCCGAAGGTGATGACAACCTGCTCGGGCTGATTTCGTTTGCCGCCCGGCTCGATATCGACGGGGTGCCCCGCGAGGAGATGACCCTCGATTTCATGCTCGAGCTTTTGGACGATGACCTGACGGAAATCCTCGAAGCCGATCAGAGGTTGAAAGAGGAAATCGCCCGATTTCGAGGCGCACCATCAGAAAAAGCTGACGCTGGCGCTTCTGAAGCTGCGCATCCCCTGGGAGGTAGCCCAGGCGATGGACCCGCCGGAAGCGATGCTGTGGCTTGAAGCCTGGAAAGATCTGAACACCCAGACGCCCAAACCCAAAGCCACCAAGATCAGGCGGAAGAAGTGACCCGATGAGCAGAAACGTCGTCTCCATCGAATTGATCGGCAAAGCCGGAAAGCTCCTTCGCGAGCTCGACACGTCGTCCAACGGCGTGCGCAAGTTCGGGCGGGTGGTGAAGGGCGAGTTCGCCGCGCTGCGTCGCGCGGCGGGCTCGCTGCAGGGGACCCTGGCCGGCATCGGTCTGTCGGTCGGCGCCGTGGCCCTCACCAAGCAATCCGCCCTGCTCGACAAAGAGCTAACCCAGATCGGCCAGACGGCCGGGGCGAGCAAGGACCAGGTCGCCGGCCTACGCAAAGAGCTCTTTACCATGGGCAAGGACGGCGGCGCCCAGGTCGAGGGGCTCAAGGACGGCTTCAATAACCTGATCCAGGCCGGACAGTCGTGGAAGGCCTCTCTGGAGTCGACCCGGGCGATCAATGTCGCCTCAGGGGTGACCGGCGCCGGCAGCGCAATTCTCGCCGGTGGCCTCACGGTCGGCGCCGCCGCCTACAACATCGACCTGGAGAAGCCCGGCAAAGCGCTCGAACTCCTCGACAAGATGACGGCCGCCGGCCGCCTCGGCAACGCCGAACTGGAGAACCTCGCCTCGATCTTCGCCCGGGTCGGCGTCAACGCCTCGGCCGCAGGGATGGACTTCGACAAGACCCTGGCCTTTCTCGAAACGCTCTCCATGGTCGAGCGCAACCCCGAGCGCTTGGCCACCATGGCCGACTCGACCCTGCGCCTCTTCACCAACCTGCGCTACATGGCCAACGCTCAGAAGGCGACGGGAGTCAAGTTCTTCGATGCCAAGGGCGAGCGCCGCGACGCCGTGGCGGTGCTCAAGGACATCAAGACCCAGTACGACAAGCTCGGCACCGACAAGGAACGGGCGCTCTACGTTCAGAAGGCCTTCGGCGAGGCCGATCTCGATACCATCAAGGGCCTTCGGGCGCTGCTGGCGGGGTCGAATCTCGACAAGATAGGGGAGTTTTCGGCGGTAATTGCAGCCGCCGGAGGCACCCTGAAACGTGATTTCGGCGACGCCACAGACAACCTGATCGACCAGACCGGGCGCATGAAAAACACGCTGCGCGAAGCCGCCGACGGTTTCGCCAAGCCGATCAAGGACGCCCTGAGCAAAACGTCCAAGTATCTGCTCGACAAGAAAGAGGAGGGCGGCCTCGGCCTCTCCGGAAAGCAGCTCCTCGGCGGCGGTCTCGCCATCGCCGGCGGTACGGCCCTGGTCGCCCGCTACGGCGGCACCTTGGCTAAACGTCTCTTGTCGCGAGGCGGCTCGGTCGTCGGCGGCATCGCCGAAGGCAAGGCGATCGAAGCGGCCACCGGCGTTCAGCCGATCTTCGTCACCAACTGGCCGGCGACGCTGGGCGCGGCGTCAATGGTCGCCGATCAGGCGGCCGGTCGGGCGGCGGGCAAGGTCCTCTCCGCTGCCGGCCTGACGACGAAGGGGGCGCTCATTGCCGGCGGCGTCGCTCTCCTCCCGGCGTTTCTGGCCGTCTCCGTCGGCGCCGCTTCCCGGGACGTCGGATCATGGCTGGCGGAAAAACAGGCCAACGGCACGTCGACCGCCGGACTGGAGCAGCTGCGCATGCAGCACATGGTGATGGGCGGCGGTCCCGATTCCTACCAGGTCAAGCTCATCGACGAGGTGCTTTCCGGACGAAACGACCGGACAACACCCGTGCAAAACGACATCAGCATCGGGCTGTCGATCGACGAACAGAACCGCCTGACCGCGTACAGCAACGATCTCAACACCAAGGTCAACGTCAAACGGGGGGAATTCTAAATGGACCGCTTTGCCGCCACCCTCGACGAGTTTCCCCTCGATGTCGAAACCCTCGACGACAGTTTCGAAAAGGCCGTTGCGGTCTACGAATACCCGTACCGGGACGGCGCCGGGACCGACGATCTCGGGCAGAAGGCCCGGTCACTCCGGCTGCGCTGCTACTGGTGGGAAGAGACGTATCAAAAACACTTTGAGTTTCTCGATCACCTCAAGCAGCGCTCCCTCTTTTCTCTGACCCATCCAAAGTACGGCCTCATCAAGGGGCGGATCCGCTCCGTTTCGGTGCGTCACGACGACCGCCAGGAACTGGCCGAGGTCGATATCGATTTTGTCGAGGATCTCTCCAGCCAGGAGACCCCGGCCGTCTATCCTGACGTGAAAGCCGGCGGAGAGGAGTCGTTTCTTTTCGGACAGTCCGAGCTGCAGGATAACCTGCGCACCTCGGCGAGTGCCGAACTCGGCGAGGCCACGGCGGCCGCCTTGTTCACTCAGTCTCTGGACCCGTCCCTGGGGATCGCCGAGCAGTTCCCCGGCGTGTCGCTCAAAACCCGCAACTGGCTCAAGGCCGTCGAGGCCGCGGTCAGTGCCTGGGACGCCTCCGGATCGCTGGTCGCCAACCCCGCCGGCTCGCTGGTTTCGACCACCGCCTTCGCCGCGAATCTCCCGGGGCGGGTGGTCGGCAGTGTGGCCAGGGCTGCCGAGCGTTACGCCCTGGGGCTGGTCTCGCTGCGCAGCTCGCCGGCGCGGTTTCTTTCCGCCTATCGCGCGGGGTTGCCGGATTTCAGCGCTCTCAACGACAACTACGCCACTGTTGCCACCATCGCCGGAACGCAGCGCCTGGCCCTGGAAGCCGCCGAACTCTATGGCGCCGACGAGGAGTCCCGCGACGGCTTGCGGCGGTCGGAACAGACGCCGGCTTTCGACGCCAGCGGCCGGTTTATCGCCGCGCCGGCAGGCGACCAGGTCATGACCGCCATCGACCTGGAACGCAGCCTGGCCGAGGTGCGGACGGCGCTGCAGGAGGCTATCGACCTGGCCCGCGGCATGGAGAGTCTCAAGGCCGCCGCCCGGCAACTCCTCGAGCACGTGAGCCAGGTCAAGCTGGAGCGGGACCGCCTAGTCACCCTCCTGCTCGACAACCCGATGCCGCTGCACCTGCTCTGTCTGCACCAGGGGCTCTCCTACCGCTACGCCGCCCGCATCCTGGCCATCAACTCGACGATTATTCATCCGTCGTTTGTCCGCGGGGAGGTGCAGGTCTATGTCTGAGTCCACGCTGTCCCTCCACATCGGCGGCCGCCGGATCGATCGCTTTCTCTCCTACCGGGTCGATTCGGACCTGTACCAGGCCGCCGACGCCTTCAGTCTCGAGCTGGCCGATCCGGGGATGGAGATCAATCCGGGGATGCCCTGCGAGCTGCGCGTCAACGGCACGCTGGAGCTGACCGGGATCATCGACAAGGTCGCCGAGACCGGCGACAAAAACGGCAACAACGTGAGCATCGAGGGGCGCGATTTGATGGGCCTGCTGGTGGACAGCTACATCGAGGGGGAGTTTGTCGACCTGCAATCCGTGACGCTGCAGGCCCTGGCCGAGCGCCTGATCAAAAGTATCCCCTATCTCAATCGCAAGCGCCTCGTCTATCAGGCGGGGCTGGCCGGATCCGCCGCCGAGCGAACCACCGAGGAGGCCTTTGACCTCGGGCAAAAGACCCATCTCGACGCCACCCGCACGGTTTTTGAAACGTTGCGCGAGGCGGCCGTCTCCCGGGGAGTGATGTTCTTCGCCCTGCCGGACGGCACCATGGTTTTCGGCCGTCCGAAGGCTGGTGGCTCCGAGGACTTTCGGCTGACGCGCCTCCGCAGCGGCCAGGGCAACACCGTCCTCTCCGGAGGGCGGACCCGGGACATCTCGCAGCGCTATAGCCGGATCACGGTCCTGGGGCAGCAGCAGGGAAGCGATGCGATCGGCGCCGAAGAAATCAACACGGCGGCGACGGTCAACGATCCCGAGGTGGCGATCTTCAAGCCGCTGGTGATCCAGAATGACAACGACGCCCAGAGCCCGGCCCAGCATGCCCGGATGCTCCTCGAAAAACAGCGCATGGCCTCCCTGCAGTTTTCCTACCGGGTGCAGGGCCATGCCCAGGATCGGAAGAACTGGCGAATCAATCGTCTCTGCCGGGTGAATGATGAAATCCTCCGCCCGGCGGCCAACGGCATTTTTCTCATTACCGGCCGTTCCTTCGAGCTGGACAAACAGAGCGGCCGCAGCACCGAAGTGCGTCTCGGCCTGCCGGGGGTGATCGCATGAGGAAGGTAATCCGGGGGATCATCGAGAGTGTCATCGAGGGGGCGATCAAGCGGGTTGGCCTGCGGGGAGTCGCCGGCGAGCAGCTGCTCGACCGGGAGATTTTTCAGCACTACGGATTGACCAGCCGGGCGCTCTCCGGCGCCGAAGCGATCGTGATTCGGGAGGGGAACTGTTTTTACGTCATCGCCGAGGATGACCGCCGGTACCGGATCGCCATCGCCTCCGGAGAGGTGGCCCTCTATGACGACCAGGGGATGGCGGTGCATCTCAAAAGGGATAAGCACCTGCATATCTACGGCGCCGACACGGTGACGATCGACGCGGCCCAGGACGTGATCGCCAATACCGCCCGCTGTGCGGTCAACGCCAGCGAGAGCGCGACGGTCACCAGCCCGCAAGTGACGGCGGTGGCCAGCGTCCAGGTGCTGCTCGATACGCCACTGACGACCTGCACGGGAAACCTGGCCGTGGCCGGAGGGGTCAGCTGTCTGGGGACATTCGGCGCCTCCGGCGGCAAGATCAGCACCCCGGGAGACATCGAGAGCACAGGCGGGGAAGTATCCGACAGCATCCGCAGCATCGCCGCCGATCGGGCGATTTATAACGGGCACACGCACCCCGGCGATTCGGGCGGCGTGACCGGCACCCCGACCCCGCAGCAGTAAGGAACCCGATGGATTATCAACTCGACATGATCGACGGTCAGCCGGGGATGACCTGGACCAAGGCCACGGACATCCGCAACAACGTGATCCTCTCGCTGCTGATCCGCCGCGGCGACTGGTGGTTCAACCCGAATTTCGGCATGCGGCCGCTGCCGAAGAAGAACACCGCCCGGGCCGAAGCCCTGGTCGAAAGCTACGCCCTCGAGGCGCTGCAGTGGCTGCTCGATACCGGCCGCGCCCGCAAGATCGAGGTGGCTGCCGAGCGCGATCGGACCCGGGATTTGACCCGCATGAGGCTGTCGCTGGCCGTGACCCAGGCGGACGGCAGCCTGGTGGAATTTGAGCATTTTGTGGAGGTGGTCTGATGCAGTGGCAAAAGGGTTTTGATGAACTACTGGCGCAGATCCTGGCCGATTACGCGAACCAGTTCCCGGGCGTCGATCTCAGCCCCGGATCGCTGGTCTTCATCAAGAGCGCCTGCACGGCGTCGGCGGTTTGGGGGATCTATCAGCATCAGCAATATATATACCGGCAGATTTTTGCTGACACGTCCGATACCGAGAACCTCGAGCACCACTGCCAGGATGTCGGCATCGTCCGACTGGCCGGCGAGACCGACGCGGCGCTCCTGGAGCGATATCAGACCAAGCGGCGCAACCCGCCGGCGGGGGGCAATCAATACGACTACGTGCAATGGGCGCGGGCCGTCGAAGGTGTGCGCCTGGCCTGGAGCTATCCCCGGGCTCGCGGCAACGGCACGGTGGACGTGGTGGTGCTGGCCGACGCGGTGCTCACCGGCGACGAGATCCCGACACAGGTGCTCCTCGATGCCGTCCTGGCCTACATCGATCCCCGCCGCCCGGCAGGGATGGCGTCTCCGGATCCGGTGCTGATTTTTGCCCCGACGCCCCTGGTGACCGACGTGACCATGTCGACCGTCGGTCTCAATGTCGACGTGGCGCAGATCAAGGCGGACATCGAGGCCTACTTGGCGACCTTCGTGCCGGGACAGATTCTCTATCTGACGCAACTGGCCGCCATCGCTCTGGCCAACGGCGCGGTGGATGCGTCGGTGACGGCGCCGGCTGCGGCCGTCATCCCGGTCAACTACGAGATGATCCGTCCGGGGGTGGTCAATGTTACCTGAGGGGCGCAATGAAGACGTTCTGCGGTTGCTGATGCCGCTGGAGATTCAAGGAGTTTTTGACGGGGATATCGCTATCGAAGGGGCTCTGCTCGATGCCGCCCAAGCGCAGGCCGACAAGCTGCTCAAGGAGATGCACCCCGACACCTGCTACGCCACCCTCGACGACTGGGAACGGGAGCTCGGCCTGCCGGAACCCTGTACCGGCAAACTCACCATTCGCGCCCAGCGCCAGCAGGCGGCGGTGCTCAAGCATGCCGCCACCGGCGGGCTGTCTCGGCAGTACTTCATTGACCTGGCCGCTCATCTCGGTTTTGTCATCACCATCGACGAGGGGATCGACGCCGACCCGTTCAAATGGCGGGTCAACGCCCCGGCCCAGCCGGTGACCGCCTTTCGCGCCGGAATCCACCGCGCCGGAACGCCCCTGCGCTGGTGGAACAATATCGTCCTGGAGTGCGCCATCAATCGCCTGAAACCGGCCCACACCGAGGTGGTTTTCGCCTACGGGGCCTAAACTTTTGGAGGTAGATCTCATGTTGAAGCGTTTAATCGTCCTGTTGGTTCTCCTGCTGACTTTCCCCCAGTTCGCCCTGGCTCTCGGCCGAGTCGACACCGAAGGGGCCACCGTCGACAACAAGTTCACGGAGGGGAACCAGGCCCTGGCCGAACCGGCCACCGTCCTCGGCGCCGCCTGGCTCAATGACATCCAGGAGGAGCTGGTCGGGATCGTCGAGGCGAGCGGACAGACCCCGGCCAAGGGGTCGCAGGGGCAGTTAAAAAAGGCGTTGGTGTTAAAGGTCGATACCATTGCTTCGTTGCGGGGGGTTATTGGAACTGAAACAGGGCAAGCCGTCCAGGTCATGGAAGACGGCAGAGGGGGGCTTTTCAAATGGGAGGCCTCGGACCATTCAGCAGACGTAGCCGCCGACCTACTTGGCGGTATCTACGTACCTCCTGATTCGGTTCCTACCGGAGTAAGTGGGGCGTGGGTGCGGAAATGGAATGGGCCTGCTGATTTTCGGTGGTACGGCGCAAAGGGGGACGGTGTAACTGATGATACCGCGGCAATCCGCTCTGCCCTCGACAACCATACTGTATTGACCGGGGCTGGTGTTTTTCTCCTTGTCCCGACTGTCCCCGCCAATTTTATCCTGCCGTTGACTCATAGTGTGCAGATTTTAGGGCACAAGGCACTGACCTTTAAGATTGCCAGCGGATCTGGCTCATTCAAGGCGATTATCGGGAACACAAGCAGCGTCGATCTGTCTGGCCTACTTATCGACGGTGTGATTTTTGACAACAATGCGGCACTGAACGCCCCCCCGAATTTAACGGATCTTCAAACATATCCCCGCATTTCCGTGTACGCACAAACCGGGTCGAACATGGTGGTAAAAAACTGCCTATTCAAAAATGACATCAGTATTAATACGGTTTCGCTAAACGGTGCTGCTGTATCTAATTGCCGGATAACCGATAATGATTTTGTGAATATTTGTGTTGGGTCTGAAACTCTTCTTAATGACCACTCTACGATCTACACAAATGGTCATAACATGGTTATTGCCGGGAACACATTCGAGGGCGCGTCCTGGTCTGCGGTCACGGCAATCGAAACCCATGGTGGACTGTCCGTTGTGACAGGCAATACCATTGTGCGATATCAAGCGGGGATGAACCTTACAGGGATAACGCATCTGGCGACAGAATTGACCGTGATCGCTGATAATGTGATGGATATTTGCATCGCTGGTATCAAAATTTGGTCCTATAAATATGCTGCGCACACTACCGGATATGGCATAGAAAATATGCTGGTTACGAATAACACTATCCGTGTTTTGCAAGTAACCTCTGGCACAACCACCGTTGGCGCAATGATCGGGATTGTGGTCGAAGGCAACTCCGATATGCCCATCAAGGGCTTACGTATCATTGATAATAGCGTGGAATTTGAGCGGGAGGATACTGTCCCCGCCTATACCGGGAATAATTATTCCATGGGAATTGGCGCTTATACAGGCGTGGCTGGTTTCGCGCTTGTTGATTGTGAGATCATCGGAAACACGGTCAAAAACGCCCCCGTTGCGGGTATTCGTTTTTCGGGATGCCCGGTAACAAACCTCACGATAAAAGAGAATCGGATACACAACGCGGGGCAGGGAATGGCTGTAGTTACGGCGGCGTTTAAACTGCCGATCTTTTTAACTCCGACCGACATTACCGGTTTTATCCTCATCGAACGGAACCATATTATTGATGATTTTGCCGTGACCCGCGCTGCCGCGGCGATGTATTTAAGCTGCTCGGCTGCGGGGAAGAATATTGAGGTGCGAGAAAACAGGATTACCGTCACAGGTGACAAAGTTGCATTCGTCAGGCCCTATTTGGCGCCAAGCTCACCAGCAACCTACCCCGTCATTCAGGGGGATATTGTTGATAAATTTCTGGCCCCTCTTTACACGTTTCGGGCGGGCAGCTACGTCAAGGACCTGACTACACAAAAGACGTGGAACCTGCACGCGGACGGGACAACCTGGCTACCATCGTGGGTATCATCGACAATCCCGACGAGCGCATATGGGATCATTGGTAGCTACGCCCGGAACCCTGCGCCGGTCGTAGGAAGTCCAAAGGGGTGGTATCTGACGACCTCAGCAGCGGTCGATGTATGGACGAGCGAGGGGAATTTGTAACTGAAATAGAAGGGAGCGCCCGGGTTGGTGCGCGAACACCATCCCGGGCACCAAGATCACAGAACCAGCCTGTGAGCCCAGCCAAAGGCTCCCCCACCCCGTACGAGGTGGGGCGAGTTTAGCGCGTCAAAACACTTTTGACAAGGAGCTCACCATGCACAGACCAATTATCCCCTGGATCGGCGGCAAACGCCGCCTGGCAAAACACCTGCTGCCCCTATTCCCCAAGCACACCTGCTACGTTGAGCCCTTTTGCGGCGCGGCCGCGCTCTTCTTTTTGAAGCCTCCCGCAAAAGTGGAAGTGATCAACGACATCAATGGCGACCTGGTCAACCTCTACCGGATCGTGCAGCACCACCTCGAAGAATTTTGCCGGCAGTTCAAACACGCCCTGGTCAGCAGGCAAATCTACCGGTGGCTGAAGATCACACCAGGTGAGACCTTGACGGACATCCAGAGGGCCGCACGGTTCTACTACCTGCAGAAGATGGGCTTTGGTGGAAAGGTCGACGGCCATGTCTTCGGCATCGCCGCCACCAGCCCGCCCCGCCTCAACCTCACCCGCATCGAAGAAGATCTCAGCCAAGCTCACCTGCGCCTCTCCAGGGTTTATGTCGAGCATCTTGACTGGCAAGCCTGCATCACCAAGTACGACCGGCCAGGCACGCTGTTCTATCTTGACCCACCGTATTGGGAAACCGAAGGCTACGGCGTCGATTTCGACTTCGATCAGTACCTGGCCATGGCCTCCCTGTTGCGGGAGATCAAAGGCAAGGCCATCCTCAGCATCAACGACCATCCGGACATCAGGGACGCATTTAAAGGTTTGCCGATGGACACCGTCGGGATAAACTACACCGTCGGCGGCGCTGGTAAGGGCGCCAAGCGGGTGGAGTTGATTATTCGGAATTGGGAATAGGAGGCGGTTATGTGGCCAGGTTATATTGAGGATATGAAGACGGTATCGACTGTAGTGGTGGCGGTGATCGCCCTTGTCGCCTTGATGCGGAATAGTGCAAATTTTGAAAGGAATATTCGAAACGGGAAGATTGAATCGATCTATACAATTGTTGAAGAACTCGCAACTTATTACTTCGGACCTTATGGGGTCTACTTGGATTTGATACAATATCACAGGGTTGACTTTAGTACGGTTGAGAGGAGTGCCGCTTTAAAGACGTATATGGAGAGCGCCAAGTCGCTTCGGGAAAACTACGACATAAAAGACATTCAGTCGAAGCTTAGGGATCTGGAAATTCTCTCAAGGGCGTATTTAAAAAAGCCCTTATGTATGAGGGTGATGGCGTTTCAGCGCATGGTTGGGCAGGCGACCCAATGTGCCCTGGGTATGGATAAGATTTTATTGGATATGTTTTGGGCTGGAGGTTTTCCTGAACCAACTAAGGCGAGCAGGTACGCAGATGATTTGGCCAATTCACTTATTGATGAAATCGGACTGTCATCGGCCCAGAAGGGTTTTAGAGAAAAGCTGGAGGCTTACACTGAAGAGCAGTTTAAGCCCTCGCTTCGTTGAAAGGCTCTGTTTGGTCAAATGTATTTTGAAGACTTCAAGTGTTTTTTGGCGGCAACTTTTCGCAATTTTTGAGACTGAGTTTTCGCGCGCGGCTTCAGAGATTCTTGTTTTTCATGAGTTCACCTAATCCCCATAGACAACGGTGGTGTTGCGGGTATAAAGGCCGAAGATCAGGTTGAAACCCTTGCGGTCCATGTGGTTGATGGTGGTGATCCCTCCGGCTTTTGCCGCCGCCGCCGTCCCCGCATCCCCCCAGGCGACCAGCCACAAAACGGAGTACATGGACGCTTCCCCGACCTTGTCGCCCAGGACCGTCCGGTTCAGGTCGGTGTCGTAGGGTGCCTTGATATCCATATACAGGCAGCCGCTGAGAAGAAATACGGTGGCGAAAACGACAAGGATCAGGCGCACTCTTTTCATCTGTTTTTCTCCATGGATTGAATGCCATTTTAGCTGAGGGATCTCAGTCACAATACTACAGCACCGTGGAGGAAATGCGAGACGACTCCCCCGCCCCGTCGCAGGTGGCCGCAGCCTTGAGGGAGGGCTGAGGATTCCTGATTGTTGGCGAGGAGAGCGGGAGAACATAAGTTTATTTTCCTCCCCTTGTTCTGTTCGTATTCCTGGAAGGAGCCATTTTTTAAATTCCAAATTTCCTGTAAAAAATTTGTTTCAATTTCAAGCTTTTGTATTTTTTATGGGACAAAATAATTATTGTATTCAAATGTCGCTTTGTCTACCTGTAGGTGTTTTGGTGGATTTATGTCGCATTTTGTCTATATGTTGGAGTGCCATGCCGGTTAAGTATCGTATCAAACAAAGCCCGTATTGGTGCAAAAAGAATAATTGTGTTATCTTGGCGAAAAAATAATCTGGATGTAAAAGAATGGTCTTCTCACCGGTTTAGCTTAATGTGTCCCATCGCAGGTACTTTTCCGGCGGTGAATTTCTTCCGACAAATTCAGTGTCGGAGTTTTAATCCACATATCCCGAATTCAGGATCAATCAGTCATTATCCCTCAGGAGGTTTTTCATGTTTCGTGCAATCATCTTTTTGGTCATCGCAGCGTTTTTCGTATCGACTTTTGCCGGCTGCATCCATCCCCGCGGACATGCTCCCTGGGGGCAGGTCAAGAAGGACCATGGCCACAAGAAGGGCCATGATTAAACCTCCGTTCCCTCGAACCGAAGGCGATTGCCGGGCTCCTGAGGGTTGCTGACGGCGGCAGCCCGGTTCGATTTCGAGAAACAAAAAAACCGTCACCCCGGATTGCCTGGGGTTGACGGTTTTTTTTTGTCTGTTGCCCTGCAATGGAAGAGGGAGGGGAGACCCCGTCCGTGTCGATCCCCCTGGGGAGGGGAGGTGTAGCCTCCGGCCCTCAGCTTTCGAGGGGAGGGGGTTGTTCGGGGTTCAGGTCCTTTGATTTTTGCGAAGGACGAAGGATTACCGGAATGTTGGTCCGGAAGAGGGTGTTTGCAGTTTTCATGAGGAACCAGAAGGACAGCAGCGGTAAAATGATGACTTGAATTATGAAAATTCCGACATAAAGGAACATGAGTTTCAAGAGATTCTCTATGATGCTCCCCATGTTGCTGACGGTATTCACAAGGGCATTTTTAAATAGTATGGATTTCTGTTTTACAAATGATGCGCTATTTTCAATTGTCCCGATAAAACCATCGATCTCAGGGAGCGAGAAATCTTTCAACTTATCAAGGTCAACAGAGCCGAGTGCCAGTTCATTGTTGGCTGCGGATATTTTCTCTTCGAAATAATGTTTTTGAACGTACCCGTTGGCCATGGAAGATATGGGAAGGCAAAAGCGTGCTACGGCAAGAAGGAGCAAAATTTGCATCGTCAGCTTTTGCAGGGAGGCAAGCCTGGCATTCTCGAACCAGATCAAAATAGACAGTGCGAAAAGGCAGAAAGCAATCAACGGAGGTGCGAGCGATACGCTGATTTCGTAGGCCAGTTTCTGCACCCCGAGCGAAGTTATCGCCGTTACGATCACATCGGAGAGCCGTTCGATCATGTCATCGATGGGATCCAGGGCCTGTCCCACCGCCAGGGAGACGCCGACTCCGGCCGGTTCCAACTGCAGGCTCGACTCTTTAACGATGGAAACCGAGGCGTTAATGATCCGGCAGGTCGCATAGGCCACCCCGGCCTTGGTAATTGCCTCCCGGAAATAGTCATCGGTGGTGGCGTCCAGGGCCGGGAGTCTGGCCCCGGCGGAAAAGAGGAGCACGATCGCGATGAATATTCCGAGAGCCGACCTTATCGCCTTTTCTTTAGCCGTCATTTTCCCGGTGATCCAGCAGGTTGGAATAAACGTATTTAAAACAAGGCTTCTCTGTCATGAAACCGCCCGACCTAACGCCCATCCTCAGGCGAATCGCTCCGCCGGTATTTCAGTTCCAGGCCCTTCAGAAAGTTGCGTAAAACCTGATCCTTGCATTCCCGGTAATTTTTATGATCCGGTTTGCGGAAAAAGGCGCTGAGTTCGTGCTTGCCGATGCTGAACTTGGCCAGATTCATTATTTCATGCAGATCGTCGGCTTTCAGGTCCAGGGCGATTTTTAATTTCAGAAAAACGAGATTGTTGGTCATGCGTTTCTCCGGTTCCGGCTTTTTCCCTTCTTTTTTTCCCCGTTTGTCGATAATGAACCCGTTGAGGAATGTCGCCAGGAGGGTGTCGCTACAGACCTTGTATGCGGGGTCGTCCTCTTTTTTAAGCCAGTCGCTGATTTCCTCCCGCGTAACCGGATGATCCGCCAGGCCGAAGACGGAAATCATCTTCGAATCGCTCAGGTCGAAGATGTAGCGGATGCGGCGCAATATATCGTTGTTGGTCATCATCTGTCCTTTTATTTGACTGGGAAGGAGGGCTGTTTCGAAGTTCCCACAGTAGCAGAAATTCCCCGGCGGTTCTCCTGAAAATGTGCCGGCGGCTAAACTCCCCTTCGCTTCCTCACAGGGGTTCCTTGTGGATGCGATGTTTGATCCGCTGGGTCACTCCCCAGACCGTGCCGAGGACCAGGGGGACCAGGAGGGCCAGAACGGCATTCTTGTGCAGATGCCAGGCCTCCAGGGGGAGGCCGCTGAGGAGATAGCCGAGGAGGCCGACCGTGTAGTAGCTGATCGCCGCCACGGACAGCCCCTCCACCGTTTCCTGCAGGCGGAACTGCAGGCGGCTGCGGCGGTTCATGGCGCTGAGCAACCCCTTGTTCTGCTCCTGCAGGGTGAGATTGACCCGGGTGCGCAGCATGTCGCCGGCCCTCTCGATCCGTCTTGAGAGGTCCTCCATCCAGTTCTGCACCGATTCGCAGGTCCGCAAGCCCGGCGTCAGGCGGCGGGTCATGAATTCGGCGGCGGTCATGTGCCCCTCGACCTCGATTTCGCGGATGTTTTTCAGGCGCGTCAGCACCAGGTCGTGATAGGCGCGGGTCGCCGAAAAGCGGTAGTTGGTTTCGGTGCGGTAGATCTCGAGGCGAGTGGAGAGGATGGAGAGCTGCTGCATCAGGGTCCGCTCCTCCTCTCCGGTGTCGATGGTCGGCACCCGGGCCAGCAGATCGGCCAGTTGGCAATCCATCTGGTGGAGTTCGGGAGCCAGGCGCTTGGCGGTGGGAATCGACAGCTGGGCGAAGAGGCGGTAGGTTTCCATCTCCATCACCCGCTGCACCAGGCGCCCCATCTGATAGTCGGAAATCCCCCGGTTCTGGATCAGAAAACGGCCGTAGCCGTCGCTGTGCAGTTTGAAGGCGGTGCAGAAAAATGCCTTCCCCCCCTTGGGCTCGCTGGTCACCAGGCGCTGTCCCTCGAAATAGCGGGTCAGGGCGTCGTCGTCGAGGGGGAGTTCCCCCCCGTCGACCGCCAGATGAAAGGCGGCCACTGCTTCGCCGGGGAGCGCGGCGAGCCAGTCCCCGGGGAGGAGGGTGATCACCGGGTGGCGAAATGGCTCGGCCTCAACGGCGGCACCGCGCATCACCGTCAGGGTGTAAAATTCCATGTGCTTGTCCCAGCGGACGGTGAATTCGCCGAACTCCTGCTGGTAGGAGACCGTTTCCGGCCCCGGCTGGTTGACGCTGTAGCGGCGACAGAGCTCACCGAGGAGATCCAGGGCTCTCCCCTGCTCGGCGGGGGTCGCCTTGAAGGCAAGATGGGAAATGAGTTGCGGGGTCGCTACGAACTGGAAGGGGCGGGCGTGAAGTTCGTCGTAGAGGGCATCGCGCAGGGGGTGGCCGGCAAAGGGGAGGGGCGTCTTTTGGGTCGTCATGGGTGAAGTCCTTCGGTGGGTTCGGGAAGGACGAGGATACCGCGATTGGCGGCGGTGCGCAACGAGGTATACGTACCCGGGTCAGGGGATGGCAGCGCTCTTGAGGTGGGGCATCCTCCGGGCTCCAGCATTTTCCCATCGGAAAAAGCAAAAACCCCGCCGGAGCGGGGTTTTTGTTTTGAAGCTGATCTTTAAAGCCATTCTTTATTGAATACCGTAATGGGCCTCTTCGACAGGGGCCAATTTTCCCGGTGCATGGCACAGGACGCAGGAAGCACGCCCTTCAGCGGTATTTGCATCGATGTGCGCGGTCGCCACATCACCGTCATGGCAGCTGCCGCAGGCACGGGTCCCGTACCGCCAGAAGTCCGCTTCGGTCATCGCCGCATTCGACTCGTCATGACAGACTTTGCAGTCGGATGCCTTGGGGGTTCTGTTGTCGGACGGCACGCCGCTCGGGTACTGCATGTTGCTGTAGTCGTGAGTGCCGTTGAGGACAAAACCTTTTTCCAGGTCCTTGCCCATGTGGATCTTGTGGATAATCCGCTCCAGTTCCACCGAAGAGGAACCGGCGGGTGCGGCATCGGTGGTGGCCAGAACGCCGAGATCCGCGGGCCCGGAGAACGGGTCGTAGGAGTTCTGGGTGTGGCAGCCGACGCAATACTCGAGGGCAAATCCGGCGTGCAGTCTGCTGTCGCCATGGCACTTGTTGCAGGCATCGCGACTGACGATGTTGCGGGTTTCGGCGACGGTGACGCCGTCGGGCACGAAGTCGAGGAAGGTGTTGGTCTTGATCCCGGTCAGGCTGATCGCGACCCGATGGGTCAGGGTCGGCTCATAGGGCACGGCATAGGCCAAGGTCGGCAGGGCCGTCGCACCGTAAATACCCATTGTGTCGGCGGAGTTGTTGTGGGCGTGGGTGATGGTGCGGATGTCGCCGGTGGCGTCAAGGTTGAAGGTTTCGGCGTTGAGCAGTTTGAACTTGTAGGTATAGGTGCCGTCGCCGTTATCGGTGAGGAGCCCACCATCCCCTGCCGCTTCGGTCCGTCCCTGGATGACCGGAGCCTTGGCAGCATCCTTGGTCCGTGCCTTGCTCAGGTAGCTCTGCCAGAAGCTCGGCGTGACAGCGGTCGACGGAACCAGTTTTGCCAGGGTAAAGGAGGTACCGGAGGTCGTGACGCCGGTTTTTGCCACGCCGTCTTCGGTCACGGAAAAGGAGACGGTCACGCCGCCGTCGACATCGACGACGACGTCGTTAATGACGGCTTCAACCAGACGCTGGCTGGCATCGTCGTTGGCGGCCGGAGTGTGGTCAGCGGCAGTTTTGGTGGAATTGTGGCAAAAAACACAGCTTGAATTGTCCGTTTCCGTGTGGAGTGTCCCGGCAACCGGCAAGGCAAGGGTCGATTTGATCCCTTCGTACGCCGTCCCATCAAAGGTGATCGTGGTATGGCAGGAATTACAAGCGACCATGGTCGGCTTGGTCTTCCAGTTGTCGGCCTGAGCCACGGTGTTGTGGCACTTGGCGCAGTTGAGGATGGTTCCGGGGTAGGCCAGGGTCGGCCAGTTTTCGCCGTGACCGCTCACATGCAGCGCGCCGAGGATGTCGGCCTTGTTGGTGTGGATCTGGTGCACCATGGTCACCATGTCGGCTTCATGGGCGGCGATATCGGCATTGTAGTTGGGGCTGTGGCAGACGACGCAGGTCTTGGTGTCGTTGCGGCCATAGCTGTGAATGGTGACGCCGAAACCGTGGCATTCCTTGCAGGACGCGTCGTTGACCACGTCCTTGCCGGCAGCGACCGCAGTCGCCGGGTCGGCGATGTCGAAGTCGTAGCTGCTGACGACGGTGTTGAAGCCGGTTTTGCCCATGCGGACGATGCCGCGCTGAGTGGTCGTGCTCACCGGAGCGTCGCTGTCGAGTTTGTTGGAGGTCAGCAGATAGGTGCCGGCAGGCCCTTCGACCAGCGCCGTGTCGTCTACGCCCGTCCAGTACTGCCATTCGTCGGAACCGGTCGCAGCCGTTCCGGGAACCAGACCGGCCAGGTAGATGGTCGAATCGGCGGTGGTCAGGCCGGTCACGGCGCTGGTGCCGTCGGTGACATCGAAGCTTGCGGTGATAAAACCGCCGGCATCTTTGCCGAAGACAAGATTGTCAACCGTCAGGGTCTGGATGGCGGGAGTATTGAGACCGACGCCAACCGGTCCCGGAGTGCCGGCAGCGCCATCCTGACCATCAACCCCGGGAGATCCGGCAACTCCCGTCGCGCCGTCATCGCCGGCGCAGCCGGCCATCAGCAGGGCCAGAATCAACAGACCGGCCAAAAGTGGTTTGAGCAAGAACCTTTTACCCATTTTTATCTCCTTCTTGGTAGGAAGGAGGAACGCTCAGAGCCGGTTGCGGGGACTCCCCCCTGGCTGATCCGTTCCTCCGGAATGACGTGGTGAAAAACGCGCATCGGCCAACGATCTGTGTTGTGCCTTTTGCTCACAACAGGTGGCGACTGTGCATACGCACGCTCGGAAGGTGTACGCTTCGGCTGGAGGAAGTGCAATTATGGCTCCAAATATTAACTGTCTAAATTAATCAATAAAAACAGGACCTTAGGCGTGCTGAAGAGTTTTGGTCAGGGGGAGGGGGCTCGGCAGGATTGTTCAATTATCGACAGTGAAAAATCGTTGTAACGGGTAAGTCACCAGAAACAGGAATTTTTCCCAGGGCAGGGGAGTTGTTCAAATTTCAACAGGGGAAAACCGGGAGGCAGGGGGCCCGATCGGAAGCCCCGCCACGGGGACTTCCGGATTGGCCGATAGTTGTTCAAATATCAACAGACGGTGAGTGTCCGTTCTTTTCGATGCCGTAACTCTTGATCTTGCTGTACAGAGTCCCCCGGGCAATCCCCAGGACTTCGGCGGCTCGCGACAGGTTCCACTGCTTGTCCTCAAGGACTTTGCGGATCACTTCGGCTTCGATCTCGGGGAGGTTGCTGGTATGCAGTCGGAGGGAGAAATCTTCATCGACGGCGGGAGGTTTTTGCAGTTCGGTGGGGAAATGTTCGAGGCGCAGTTGGCTGCCGGGACAGAAAACCACCGCGCGCTCCACGGCATTGGAGAGTTCGCGTACGTTCCCCGGCCAGCGATAGGCGCAGAGGCGGGTCAGGGCGACCGGGTCGATGGAGGCGACCTCCTTGCCGATTTGGCGATTGAATTTGTTGAGGAAGACATTGACGAGGAGCGGAATGTCGGAGGTTCGCTCCCGCAGGGGCGGCGCGGTCAGGCTGACGACATTAAGGCGGTAGAAAAGATCCTGGCGAAAGGTTTTTTCGGAGATGGCTCCTTCCAGATCCTTGTTGGTGGCGCAGATGATGCGCGTATCGACCTGAATCGTCTCGGTGCCGCCGACCCGTTGAAAGGTCCCCAGTTCGAGGACCCGCAGCAGGGAGACCTGGGTCTGCTGGGGAATGTCGCCGATTTCGTCGAGAAAGATGGTGCCCCCGGTGGCGCGCTCGAAAAATCCGATCTGGCGCGCTGCGGCCCCCGTGAATGCGCCTTTTTCGTGGCCGAAGAGAGCGCTGTTGATCAGACTTTCGGTGAGGGCGGCGCAGTTGACCGGGACGAACATTTTATCGCGGCGGGAACTGCGGGCGTGAATGGCTTCGGCTATCAGTTCCTTGCCGGTCCCGCTTTCCCCGCGAATCAGCACGGTGGCGTTGGTCGGCGCGATGCGGCGGATCCCCTCGAATAGCTCGAACATGGCGGGGTCCTGTCCGACCAGATGTTCAAAATTGAGTTCCTGGGTCTCTCTCGCGTTGCTTTGCAGCAGGAGCCGGTGGTGAAGGATTTTTTCCAGTTGCATCTGCAGCATCGCCGCATCGAAAGGCTTGAGGATGTAATCGTAGGCGCCCGCCTTCATCGCCCGAACCGCTTCCTGGGCCGAGTTAACGCCGGTCAGGATCAACACGAAGATCTCGGGGTAACGTCGGTGAATTTCCTGAAGTACCGTGATGCCGTCCATGCCGGGCATCACCAGGTCGGTCAGGACGATGTCGGCCCGATAGCTTTCGAGAAGGCGCAGGGCGCTCGGACCGTCTGCGGCCGTCTCGACCATGAAGCGTTTATCCTCCCTCATTTCGCGGCAAAAGATACTCCGATAGGCCGCTTCGTCATCCACGTAAAGAAGTCGGGTTGTTTTTTCAGCCACAGCAATGTCCTGTCTCGGCCCGAGTCGGGTCTTCTGAAATCACGGTCTCTGCCCCTGGGGTCGGTTTTTCGTTGAAAGGGAGGCTCAGGGTGAAGGTGGTCCCCTCGCCGATTGTGCTGACGACCTCGATACTCCCCTGATGGCGGGTGACGATGTCGTAGACGATACTCAGGCCGAGACCGGTGCCGACACCGACATCCTTGGTGGTGTAAAAGGGTTCGAAGATGCGTTCGAGCTTGTCGGCAGGGATGCCGCAGCCGTTATCGCTGATTGATACGTAAATTCGGAGATCATCGGCCCAGGTCCGAAGGGAAATTTCACCCTGATCGGCAATGGCCTGGGTGGCATTGATCAGGAGATTGAGAAAGACCTGGCTGATCTGCCCGGGGTAGCAGTCGAGGCGGGGTATTTGGCCGTAATCGCGGACGACCTCGATCTTGTTGCGGAGCTGATGACAGATGATCGAAAGGCTGCTTTCGATCGATTGGTGGATGTCGGTGAGTTTGAGTTGCGGAATCTCCTTGTGCGAAAAGTTGCGCAAGCTCTGAACCGTCTGGCTGATGCGCGCCGTTCCATCGCGGCATTCGCTGAGTATGATCGGCAGTTCCTGAAACAGACCATGGATGTCGAAGTCCTTCCAGCCCTTCTCCCAGGCGGTGTTCAGCTCGGCATCGGCGCGACCTTTGATCAGGAGATTCTGCAGGTCGGCAAACTGTTTCAGGCGCTTCAGATAACGATCGAGGATGACCAGATTGTGACTGATAAAGCCGACGGGGTTGTTGATATCGTGGGCGATGCCGGCGGCGAGTTGCCCGATACAGGCCATCTTGTCCTGGTGCAGGATGGTGGCCTGTTTCTCCTGCAACTCCCGGTTCATCTCTTCCAGCGCTGTCGTACGCTGCACCACTCTTTCTTCCAACGTTTCGTTGAGCAGGTGTAACTCCGATTCGGCCTTGCGACGGTGACCGATCTCCCCCTCGAGTTGTGCGTTCACATTTTTGAGGTTTGCCACCTTGTCATTGAGTCGCTGCCGGGTAATCGCCAAGTGTCGGTCCATTCTCCCCAGCACCGTATATGTAAAGAAAAAGAGCGCCAGACACAGTCCTCCGCTCACCAGCATATTCATTGAGATAAATGACCGGAAGAGGGATTTTTCCAGCGTGATGTTATGCAGGACCGAGAGATTGCCGATCAATCTGTCAGCGGAGTCGCGGAGGGGAAAATTCTTGACCCGATAGGACTGCTGGTCGATCACTATTTCGCTGAAGGCATCCGCCGAAGGGTGTTTTCCGGCCAAAAGCTGGATTTTCCCCGAGGTGTTGAAGTCCGGCAAGGTCTGGTAGGCAATGACCCTGTCCTCGAGAATATCCCAGTTCTGCGACCGTCCGAAGTGCTCCCGTCCCCGACGCCACTGTTCACGGTCGACAAAACTTTTTTCCACGGTGACGAGAAAATCTTCCTTGACGATCGCCTTGAGTTGCTCGAGGACGTAATCGAATTCGATACCCAGTTCGATATAGCCGATCAGCTTCCCGGAGACGATCCATGGCTGCACGCCCCGATAGGTCAGAGTCCCTATCTTGCCGAGTTCCAGCCCGAAGGAAAACTCCCGGCTGCGGGCTGCCTGCAAAAAGGTGTTTCGTTCGACCTTTCCGCCGAGCTCCTGGGGGTTGTAGACCCGCAGTAACGTCGAGCCGGTCGGCAAATGATAATAGAAATGGGAGATCCCGTGCGTCTCGGAGAGTTGTTTGAGTCGCGGCAGGGAGAGCTGGTAAAGGGTCGCACTGTCGGCGGCGGCCATCGCCTGACGAAGCTGCTCGTCGCGGGTGATCTCGACCATGATGTTGCGCATCAGCGTTTGCCACTGAACCTGAGACTCCTTGTTGAAGGCCTGGGTCACCTCGAAGCGGTGGCGCATGTCGATCAGGTTCTGGTTGGCGCGAATCTGGTAGTTGGTGTAGATAAAGGTGCAGAATAGAACGGCAAAGGTCAGGGAGAGGGGAAGGAGTACCCTGCGGCGGATCGGTTTGTAGGGGGAAGGTTTCATTGGTCGGCCTTGGCTCCTTCCGGTGGGGTGGTGGGGAGGTACAGCAGGTAGAGGGTGACGCCGAGGGCGACCGCCAGAAGCAGGACTCTCAGTCCGGTCCCCTCGAGAAGAAACAACACCGAGAGGCCGATGCTCCCCCAGAGGAGGGCGATGGCCCTGACCTTCGCCGTGCGGGGCAACCCGCCCCCCTGCAGATAGGGGCGAACCAGGGGGCCGAAGGACGCGTGGCCGATGAGCCAGGCGTGGATTCGGGGGGAACTGCGGGCAAAGCAGGCCAGGGCGAGGAGGAGAAAGGGGACGGTGGGGAGGACCGGCAGGACCATGCCGATAACCGCTAGGACTACGGCGGCAAAACCGGCGGCCAGCAGGGCCCAGCGCAGAGCCGGATGGCGTTCCTTCGGGGTGGGGTCGCATGAATTCATGACCTGCAGGGTAGCTGATTCGGCTTCCCCGGGGCAATGGAAAACTCGGAGGAGGAAATTGCATTCGGGGGAGGGAGAGGCGGGCCGCGCCCGCGTTGCCCGGCGCCGTCTTGACGATGGGGGGGAGTATGTTAGAAATTTTACAATGAAAGGTTGGCGGATTTATTCGTCTTTAGCGATATCCGCCGCCATTTTTTACTGCCCCCTCCCGGGATAAGCCCGGGGGCTTCTGACGTGGCCGGGAGGTGTTTTGATGTGTCGTCGGAACATGTTTTTTCGCTGCTCTCTCCTGGTTTTCCTCCTCCTTTCCTCGGCCTGCGCTCCGAAAGCAACAATCCCCTTGCCGGTGTTGGAATACGGGCGGATAGAAACCACCGGTCACAGGATCCTGCTGGTTTTCCTCCGGGGGATCGGCGGAGCCTACACGGACTTTGAAGAATATGGCCTGATCGAAGAGGTCCGGTCGCGGAATCTGCCGTTGGATATTGTCGTTCCGGATGCCCACTTCGGTTATTACCAGACCGAGACGATCGTCCTGCGGCTTAAGGAGGATATCGTCGATCCCGCCCGGGCCCGGGGGTACCGGCAAATCTGGCTGGCGGGATTTTCCATGGGCGGGCTTGGAGGCCTGTTATATATCCGGGAGCATCCCGAAGATATCGACGGGGTCATGCTGGCCAGTCCGTTTATGGGCTGGAGCTGGATTCGCGAAGAGATCCAGCTGGCCGGCGGGATAAGAACCTGGCAGCCGGAAGAGAGTCAGTTTGACGACTGGCAATTCCTGATCTGGAGTTTTCTGCACCTTTATGCGTCGAATCCCGGGAGCTATCCTCCCCTTTATCTCGGTTATGGAAATAACGACATCCTGATCGGCACCGGCCCTGAACTTCTCGGGGAGGCCCTGGAAAAAAGCCATGTCTTTTCCCTCCCCGGGGGGCATGACTATCCGACGTTCAAGGCGATCTGGGCCGAGCATCTCAACCGCCGGGAGAGTCAGTTGCGCTTCGAGCCTTGAGCGTCGGGGCGCCACTGGACGGAAGCGACCTCTGGCCCTCCCCGGATCAGCGGACAATCCGCCGCACCATCAGTGCGATGGCCAGCGGCACCAGGAGGGCTGAGGCGAGGGCGAGATAGAGGAGGCTCAGCCACAGGGTGGGATCGGGGATCTCCAGGGTGCCGGCGCGCACCAGAGCGACGAGGTGGGTGAGGGGGAGGAGCTGGGCGACCTGCTGCGCCCATCCGGGGAGATTGGAGAGCGGGAAGAAGGTGCCGCTGAAGAGGAACATCGGCGTAATGCCGAGGAAGATCGGCAGGTTGAACATCTCGATATTCGGCACCAGAGCGGTGCAGACCATGCCCAGGGCGGCAAAGAAGAGACCGCCAAGGAGCGCCAGGGGGAGGAGGAGAAGGGCGCCGGGAAAATCGAAGAGGCCGAAGAGGGCGAGGACGAAGGCCATCAGCACCGTGGCGATCAGCGACTTGGTCGCCGCCCAGAGGATCTCCCCGAGGATGATCTCCTCGAGATTGAGGGGCGTCGTCAGCAGCGCATCGAAGGTCTTCTGGTAGTACATGCGCACGAAGCTGTTGTAGGTGGTTTCGAAGAAGGCGTTCTGCATGATCGCCACGGAAACGAGCGCCGGGGCGATGAAGACGGTGTAGGGGACGATGCGCCCGTCGAGGTCGATCTCGCCGACCATGACCGCCAGGCCGAGACCGAAGGCGAGGATGTAGAACATCGGCTCCAGGAGCGGCGGGATGAAGGAGATCTTCCAGGTCTGGCAATAGACGCTGTAGTTGCGCTGCCAGACGCGCCAGGTGCGATGGCTGATCTGCGAGGGGCGGGGCCAGTTCATTCCCGCAGCTCCCTTCCGGTGAGCTTGAGAAAGAGATCCTCCAGGGAGGCCGGGCGCAGGGTGCACCCTTCGGCGCGCACCTGGCGGGTCAGGCGCAAAAAGAGGTCGTCGCCGTCGCCGAGGTAGGCCAGCAGCCGATGGCCGAGGTCCTCCACGGGGCACTTCTCTTTAGCCAGGAAGGCGCGCACCGCCGCATCGGGTTGGGCCACCTCCAGCACCGAGTGGCCGATTTCCCGGCGCACCAGCGCCTTGGGGGACCCCTCGATGAGGATGCGGCCGTGATCGATGATGACCAGCCGGTCGCAGAGGCGCTCCGCCTCCTCCATGTAGTGGGTGGTGAGGAGGATGGTCAGCCCCTGGCTTTTCAGTTCGGCGAGTTTGTCCCAGAGGAGCTGGCGGCTCTGGGGATCGAGGCCGGTGGTCGGCTCGTCGAGAATCAGCAGGTCGGGAGAGTTGACGAGGGCGCGGGCGAGCATCAGGCGGCGCTTGAGACCGCCGGAGAGGATGCGGATGCTGTCCTTGGCCCGTCCCTCGAGGGCGAAGAAGTGCAGCAGTTCGCCGGCCCGTTTTTCGGCGGCGGCTTTTTTGATGTCGAAGTAGCGGGCGAAGCCGGTGAGATTTTCCCGCACCGAGAGATCGGGGTCGAGGGAATCCTCCTGCTGACAGATGCCGAGGCGCCCCTTGATGGTGCGGATGTGACCATCGATGGCGAGGCCGAAGAGGGTGAGGTCTCCGGCATCGCGGGGCGTGTAGCCGTAGAGCATGCGGATGGTGGTGGTCTTGCCGGCGCCGTTGGGGCCGAGGAGGCCGAAGCACTCGCCGCGCGCAACGGCAAAAGAGATGCCGTCGACGGCGGCGAGCCGGCCGTAGGCCTTGCGCAGATTGTCGACCTCGAGTATGGCCATCGTCTTCGCTTTCGTTGTGGGAAGAAGTGCCGGAAGATTTTACGCCGCCGCCCGGCCGTTGACAAGGGGCGGACGAGGAATGAGTCCGGATTTCAGCGGGTCGGGTCCGGGTCCCGAAACCGCCGGGCATAAAGCGTCAGGGGGATCATGAGCAGGGCGGCGCAGAGGGCGGGATAGACGGGATTGATCTGGTAGAGACTGGTGCCGATCAACGGTCCCAGCACGAACCCGGCCGCCGGGCAGGCGGAGATCAGGCCGCCGACCGCCCCCTGCTCGTCCGGCCCGACCGCCAGGGAGGCCCCGGCGGTGAAACCGGGGGAAACCAGCCCGAGGCCGAGGCCGAGAATCCCCATCAGCGCCACCAGCACCGGCTCGCTGCCGGCCAGGAGGAGCGCCGGGTAGGCGATGAGCAGGATCGGCAGACCCAGGTTCATCAGCCGGCGCGGCGTCATGGACGTCCGGCGGACCACCAGAGTCTGGGCAAAAAGGGACATGGCCGCCGACATCATCATCCCCATCCCCAGCCCCTGGGCCGTCGCCTGGCCACTGAGGACGAAGCGGTCCTGGAAATAAAAGCCGATGGTCTGGCTCACCATGGAAAAAGCGAGAAAAGTCAAAAATCCGATGAGGATGAAGGGGAAAAACCGCCGGTCGAAAAGCTTGAGTTTCACCCTGGCGGACCGCTGGGCGGCGGTTCGCATCGGTTCCTTCATCACCACGGCGAGAAGAATCGAACTCGTCAGCGTGACCCCGGCGGCGAGATAGAGCGGGGCCAGCAGGCCGATGGCGGCAAGGAGCCCGCTCAGGGCCGGGCCGAGGATCGCTCCCAGGGTGCGGGCCGCCCCCAGCTGCCCCATCCCCGCCACCCGCTCCCCGGCCGTGGTGGTATCGGCGATATAGGCCGAGGCGGCGCTGGGCGCCGCCGACATCAGCGAGGCCATCAGCACCCGCGAGGAAATGACCAACAGGTAGAGCGTCAGCCCCGTCAGCACCCCCTTGAGGCCATAGAAAAAGACCGTGGCAAAGAGCAGGGTGCCGAGGGCGTAACCGAACTGCCCTACCAGAAGCACCGGCTTGCGCCCCCAGCGGTCGCAGATCCGCCCCCAGACCGGGCTGGCCAGGGTGAAGACCAGCGACGAACAGGTGATGATCAGGCCGACCTGAATTTCCTTCAGTCCGACCTCCCGCCCCAGCGGCGCCAGCAGGGCAAAGGTCATGGACTGGCCGATGCCGGTGGCCAGCACGCTGAACAGGACCAGGTGCGAGGCGAGACGGGAAGGGGAGGTAAGAGTCATCATAGGATTGAAAGATTAGGCGATGGCAAGGGCGGATGCAAGGCGATTTCTTGTCGAGGCGGCGCTCTTGCCGTTCAGGGAGGGTCGGGGGGATCCGGAGGTCGAAGGTGGTGGGGACGACGGAGCAAAAGAGATTTTTGTTCTTGACGGCAGCTTGGGAAAAGAATAAATTGACTGAACAGTCAGTCAGTAAGGGAGTGGTCCATGTCGTCAAAAAAAGAAGAGAAGCGTATGGCCCTCCTGAATGCTGCTCTGGAGCTCTTCGCTGAGAGGGGATTCAACGGTTCGTCAACGGCCCTTATCGCCAAGCGGGCCGGCGTTGCCAGCGGCACCCTTTTCTTCCATTTCACCTCCAAGGAAGAACTGATTCATGCCTTGTTCAAAGAGGTCCGGTCGAAAATCGACAGCCGGGTTCTGGAGAATTTTCCTGGAAGCATGGCCCTTCGGGAGCGTCTCCTGCGGATCCTTTCCAATCTCCTGCGCTACTTCCTGGAACATCCCGCCGAATTCAAGTTTGTGGAGCAATATCATTTTTCACCCTTTAGTGAACGGGGCGGCAGCTTCCGTGATGAGAACGAGGCGATCCGCAACCTTTTGCTTCTGGCCCGCAAAGAAGGGATTGTCAAAGATGTGCCTCTCCTCTGCCTGGAAGCGGTTGCTTTCGGGCCCATTTCTTCTTTGGTTAAGGAACATGCCAACCGCAGAACTTCCATCGACGACGAGATCATCCGGTTGACCATTGATGCCTGCTGGGACGGGTTGAAAAGGCAAGACGAATAATTTTTTTCCACTTAAAATGACTGACTAGTCAGTTATGAATATGTGGCCGACATAGACCTGGCGGCTGAAGGCTTATTCCCTTGGAGGGATGATCAGAAAACGGAGGTTCCTGAAGATGACTCAAACGGAAAAACGCAGTGAAATATTGCGCTCGGCCCTGGTGCTGATCTCCCAAAAGGGCTTTCATGGCGCCCCGATGTCGATGATCGCCGATCAGGCTCAGGTCGCCATGGGAACAATCTACCGCTGCTTCGAGAGTAAGGAGTCCCTGATCCATGAGTTGCACAGGGAGCTGGAAAGTCGCTTCCAGACAGCGATCATGCAGGATTTTCCATCCGGGGAGCCCCTCCGGGAAAGGTTTCTCCATGTGAGTCGGGTTTTTGTCCGCTACAGCCTGGCGTCCCCCACGGATTTTTGTTTTCTCGAACAATTTTACAATTCACCTTTCGGCGTCTCCTACCGTCGGGATCGGATTCTTGGCAATAATGATACCGGGGTCCTTCAAAAGCTCCTCGATGAGGCGCGAAAAGACGGGATGCTCAAACCTTTGCCCCATACGGTGCTCTGCGCCCTGATCTTCGGGCCTCTGTTTTGCCTGGTCCGGGACCATATTTTCAACTTCATTGAACTGGATCAAAAACTGGTCGATGCCTGCCTGGAAGCGACCTGGGATGCCATCAGACTTTGAGCCGGAAATTCACCTGCCGCCGTCCGGGTTCTTGTCCCGGAGAGGGGCCAAATTCACAGAAAAGAGGACTCGAATGCGCAGAATCAAATTTGGAATGTTGGCGGCCGTTGCTGTCACCCTGATGTTGCTCACAACCGGATGTGGAAAAGAAACGACCGCCGCAGGGCCGCCGCCGAGCGGTCCTCCGGAGGTGGGGGTACTGGTCATGCACCCCGAAAGGGTGACGCTGACCACCGAGCTCTCCGGCCGGGTCGTTCCTCACCGGATCGCTGAAGTGCGGCCGCAAGTGGGGGGGATCATCCAGAATCGCCTCTTCACCGAGGGGGCCGAGGTCAAGGCAGGACAGGTGCTCTACCAGATCGATCCGGCTCGCTATCGCGCGGCGCACAACAGCGCCAGGGCCGCCCTCTCCCGTGCCGAGGCGAATCTCTCCACGGCACGGCTGCGGGAAGAACGCTACCGTCAACTCGTGGAAATTAATGCCGTCAGCCAACAGGACTACGACGATGCCAGCGCCGCCCTCAAAGAGGCGAAGGCGGACGTCGAAGCCGTCGGAGCGGCCCTCGAGAGCGCCCGCATCGACCTCGATGACACGGTGGTGAAGGCGCCCATCACGGGGCGGATCGGCCGTTCCACCGTGACCACCGGGGCTCTGGTGACGGCCAGCCAGGTCGAACCCCTCGCCACGATCCAGCAGCTCGATCCCCTGTACGTGGATGTGACCCAGTCCACCGGCGACCTTCTCCGCCTGAAACAGAGCCTTGCCAGCGGTCTGCTCAACAGCGACGGAGCCGCAGAGGCCGACGTCCGTCTGCTCCTCGAGGACGGCTCTGCCTACCCTTTGCCGGGGATACTGAAATTCTCGGAAGTCACCGTCGAACCGAGTACCGGATCGGTCACCCTGCGCACCCTTTTCCCAAACCCCGAACAGCTCCTGCTCCCCGGGATGTTCGTCCGTGCCATCCTGGAGGAAGGAAGCAACGAGCAGGCGATCCTCGTGCCGCAGCGGGGAGTCTCGCGCAACGCGGCCGGCAAGGCCATGGTCATGGTCGTCGGCGCCGAGGAGAAGGTCGAGCCGCGGGTGATTCAGGTCGCCAGGACGGTGGGCGACAACTGGCTGGTCAGCAAAGGGCTTGAGGCCGGCGACCGCGTGATTCTCGAAGGAATCCAGAGGGCCCGCCCCGGAACGCCGGTCAAGGCGGCTCTCTTCGTCGGCAAGCTAGATGCAGCCCTTGCCGGCCAACCGCAATCCGCCTCAGCCCAGAATTAAAGGAGTTTTTTCATGGCAAGGTTTTTTATCAATCGCCCGATATTCGCATGGGTGATTGCCATCATCATCATGCTGTCCGGGGTGCTGGCCGTCAAGACGTTGCCGGTCTCCCAGTACCCGCCGATCGCGCCGCCGCAGATCTCGATCAACGCCATGTATCCCGGGGCGTCGGCGCAGACCGTGCAGGATACCGTCACCCAGATCATCGAACAGAAGATGAACGGGATCGACAACCTGATCTATATGTCCTCCAGCAGCGACTCGGCGGGGGCCGTCTCCATCACCCTGACTTTCAAAGCCGGCACCGACCCGAACATGGCCCAGGTGCAGGTGCAGAACAAGCTGCAGCTGGCCACGCCGCTTCTTCCGCAGGTCGTGCAGCGGCAGGGAATTTCGGTTTTGAAAGCGACCATGAATTTCCTGGTCATCGTCGGCTTCGTCTCCGAGGATGGGACCATGAGCCGCAATGAACTCTCCGACTATGCGGTCTCCAACATCCAGGACATCATCAGCCGGGTCGAAGGGGTCGGCGAACTGCAGATGTTCGGTACCCAGAACGCCATGCGTATCTGGCTGAATCCGGACAAGCTCAACAACTATCATCTGACCCCCGCCGATGTGACCGCCGCCCTCCAGGCGCAGAACGCGCAGGTTTCGGCCGGGCAGTTCGGCGGTACCCCTGCCGCCATGGGGCAGCAGCTCAACGCCTCCATCACCGCGCGCACCTTGCTGCAGACCCCGGAGGAGTTTGGGAATATTATCCTGCGCACGGACAGCGACGGCTCCGCGGTCTATCTGCGGGATGTGGCCGACTGCCAGGTTGGCACCGAGAATTACGATATTCAGGCCCGATATAACGGCAAGCCGACCGCCGGAATGGGCCTCAAACTGGCGGCCGGCGCCAACGCCCTCGAGACCGCCGAGCGGGTCAAGGCCAAGATGGCGGAACTCTCCCAGTTCTTCCCGGCCGGCATGAAGGTGGTCTACCCCTACGACACCACCCCCTTTGTCAAGATCTCCATCGAGGAGGTGGTCCTGACCCTGATCGAGGCGATCTTTCTCGTTTTCGTCGTCATGTTCCTCTTTTTGCAGAACATTCGCGCGACCCTGATCCCCACCATCGCCGTGCCGGTTGTGCTCCTCGGTACCTTCGGGGTCCTTTTGGCCAGCGGCTTTTCCATCAACACCCTGACCATGTTCGCCATGGTCCTGGCCATCGGGTTGCTGGTGGATGACGCCATCGTCGTCGTCGAGAATGTCGAGAGGATTATGACGGAGGAGGGCCTGCCGCCGAAGGAGGCGACCATCAAGTCGATGGGGCAGATCACCGGGGCTCTCTGGGGGATCGCTCTCGTCCTCTCGGCGGTTTTCGTGCCGATGGCCTTCTTCGGCGGTTCCACCGGCGTTATCTACCGGCAGTTTGCCATCACCATCGTCTCGTCCATGATCCTCTCGGTGCTGGTGGCGATGGTTCTGACTCCGGCGCTCTGCGCCACCCTTCTCAAACCGGTGGCCAAAGGGCACGTGGCCGCCGACAGCGGCTGGTTCTCCGGGTTCTTCCGTTGGTTCAACAAGTGGTTCGATCGGGGGAGTGCGGGGTATCAGTCCATGGTCGGGCGGATGCTGGCAAAAACCGGGCGCTATATGCTCCTCTACGGAGTCATTGTGGTCGTCATGGCTCTGCTCTTCGCGCGGATGCCCACCGGCTTCCTCCCCGACGAGGACCAGGGCTTCATCATCTGCCAGATTCAATTGCCGGCCGGAGCCACGGAGGAACGGACCCTGGATGTTCTCAAACAGGTCGAACACCATTTCCTCGAAGTCGATAATCGGGCCGTCGATTCGGTGATGGCCGTGGCCGGCTTCAGCTTCGCCGGTCGGGGCCAGAATATGGGCCTGGCCTTTGTGAAGCTCAAGGCCTGGGAAGAGCGCAACAGCCCGGAGCTGCGCGCGCCGGCTATCGCCAGGCGGGCCATGGGGGCCTTCTCCCGGATCAGGGACGCGCTGGCTTTTGCCTTTACGCCGCCGGCGGTGATCGAACTGGGGCAGGCCAACGGCTTCGATTTTATGCTGCAGGACCGTGGGGGTCTGGGGCATGTCAAGCTGATGGAGGCGCGCAATCAGCTCCTCGGAATGGCCGCTCAAAATCCGGCTGTGGTGGCGGTGCGCCCCAACGGCCAGGATGACACCCCCCAGTTCAAGCTCGACATCGATGATTTGCGGGCCGGCGCCCTGGGCGTCTCCCTGTCGGATATCAACAACGTCATCGGAACGGCCTGGGGAAGCTCCTACGTCAACGACTATCTGGAAAACGGCCGGGTCAAGAAGGTCTTTATCCAGGCCGACGCCAAATACCGGATGCTCCCCGAGGACATCAGCAAATGGCATGTGCGCAACGATCGGGGCGAAATGGTCCCCTTCAACGCCTTTTCCAGCGCCCGCTGGGAATACGGTTCGCCCCGCCTGGAACGCTACAACGGCATGCCGTCGGCGGAGATCATGGGGCAGGCGGCACCGGGGAGAAGTTCCGGCGACGCCATGGCGGAAATGGAGAAAATGGCCGGTCAGCTCCCTGCGGGGATCGGCTTCGAGTGGACGGGTCTCTCCTACGAGGAACGGATGGCCGGCGCCCAGGCACCGACCCTCTACGTCCTCTCGCTCCTGGTGGTCTTTCTCTGTCTGGCTGCCCTCTACGAGAGCTGGGCGGTCCCTTTCTCCGTCATACTGGTGGTCCCCCTGGGTGTCCTCGGCGCCGTACTTGCGGCCAGCTCGCGCGGCTTCGACAACGACGTCTATTTCCAGATCGCCATCCTCACCACCGTCGGTCTGGCTTCCAAGAACGCCATCCTGATCGTGGAATTCGCCAAGGAGCAGATGGAGCAAGGCCTGGGGCTGGTCGAAGCGACCCTGGCGGCGGCAAGACTTCGCCTGAGGCCGATCCTCATGACCTCGTTGGCTTTCTTCTTCGGGGTTCTCCCTCTGGCCCTCAACAGCGGGGCGGGCTCAGGCGCCCAGAACGCCATGGGGACCGCCGTCAGCGGCGGCATGGTCTTCGCTACGGTGCTGGCGATTTACTTCGTGCCGGTCTTTTTCGTCGTCGTCCGCAAGTTCTTTCCGGTAAAGGAGCGGTCTGCACCTGCCGTCGCCCCGATACAACCCGCTGTGGAGATCCCTTGATATGCGTAAAACAATCACCCGGATTATGATCCCGGTCGTCCTCGCCTGCGTTTTTCTGGCCGGCTGCGGGACCCTTGCCCCGAATTACACCCGGTCTGCTCCCCCCGTGCCGGTCTCCTGGCCCGAGGGTCCGGCGTACCCGGCCACGGCATTGCCGGCCGCAAGTCCCGTCCTATCCGAGATGGCCTGGCGCGACTTTTTCAGCGACGAGAAACTCAAGGCGCTGATCGGGCTCGCTCTGGAAAACAACCGCGACCTGCGGGTGGCCGCTCTCAATATCGAAAGAGCGCGGGCCCAGTACCGGATTCAGCGGGCCGAACTTTTTCCGTCTGTCGGCGCCTCCGGCGAGGGGAGCGTCAGCCGCCTGTCGGAGAGCCTCTCCCCCGCAGGAAAGGGAGAGACTATCGACCAGTACGGCGTCGGCGTCGGACTCAGTTCCTACGAGCTCGACTTTTTCGGCCGGGTGCGAAGCCTCAAGGGGCGGGCTCTCGAAGAGTTTTTCGCCACCGAAGAGGCGCGCCGCAGCGCCCAGATCACCCTGGTGTCCGAGGTGGCGAGGGGCTACCTGGTCCTGGCTGCTGACCGTGAGCGGTTGGCGCTCGCCCGGCAAACGCTGACGAGCCATCAGGCGACTCATGACCTCACCCGCCGTCGTTTCGATGTCGGGGTCGCCTCGGCCCTCGAAGTGCGCCAGGCCCAGACGAGCGTTGATTCGACCCGCGTCGATATCGCCCGCTACACCGGTCTGGTCGCCGAGGACGAAAATGCCCTGAGTTTCCTGGCCGGCACCTCCCTGAGGGCGGAACTTCTCCCCGATGCCCCCGTCAATTCCGTCACACTTCTTGATGAGATACCCGCCGGGGTGCCGTCGGAGGTTCTGCAGCGTCGCCCCGACATCCTTGCTGCCGAGCATCGGCTCAAGGGGGCCAACGCCAATATCGGTGCCGCCCGGGCAGCTTTTTTCCCGCGCATCGCCCTGACCGCTTCGGCCGGATTCGCCAGCGACGATCTGTTGGACCTTTTCGGCTCCGGCACGGGGACCTGGGCGTTTGCCCCTCGCATCGACATCCCCATCTTCACCGCCGGAAGCCTGCGGGCTCGCCTGAAGACGTCGAAGATCGATCGGGAGATCTCCCTGGCCCGGTACGAGGGGGCGATCCAGAGCGCCTTTCGGGAGGTGGCCGATGCCCTGGCGCAACGCGGAACAGTCAACGATCAGCTGACCGCCCAGCAATCGCTGGTCGAGGCCGCCGCCGACAGTTATCGCCTTTCCGAAGCGCGGTTCAGCAAGGGGATTGACAGCTTTCTCAACGTCCTCGATTCCCAGCGTTCACTCTACGGTGCTCAGCAAAACCTGATCAGCATCCGTCTTTTCCGTCTGAACAATCTGGTGACACTTTACAGGGTCCTCGGCGGCGGCGCCGTTTGATGGCGGGGAAATTAAGTCGCCCCCGTATGACCGGAAGAAAAGGTCTTGCCGGCAAAGGAAGGGCACGATGAAGAGACTTGTTTTTGCCACGATGGGTGTGGGCGCCCTCGTTTTCGGAATGACCTGGGTATTTTTCGATCCCCTCACTATTTACGGAACCCTTCTCGCTCTGGTGTTTTTCGCCATGGCCACACTGGGGATTTTCCTCCCCCGACCTGGAAAAAAGGGACAGTTTGAGGAGGATGACTAGGCGGAAACGTCACCTTGAACCGGGAGACTCAATAAGACTTCCCTACGGCCACACCTTGACACTGGCGGACGGCAAACAAAAAAGCCGGGCTGCAAGAGCCCGGCCGAGATCAAGAGGCGCTGCTGGGTGCACCTGCCGAAGCAGGTGCACTCAATACCCGGTTTTTTCCTGTTTTTGTTCCTCTTCCATCCGCTGTTCTCTTGTCGGCTCCGGCGTCATCGGCATCTTTTCCATGCCTTTGTCCTCCGGTTCGCCGTAGGCCGGAGACAGGCCGAAAAATTCCTGTTTCTCGGCATCCGGCGCCAGGGCCCTCAGGGTCGGATCGTCAAGCGTTCCGGTGGCGGTCATATTTTGCGTCCGCTGGAACTCGCGTATGGCCGCTCGGGTCTGCTCCCCGAGGACGCCGTCCGCCTCCCCGGCCCGGATGCCGCGTTCGTTGAGGAGTCTCTGGGCTTCGCGGATCTGGTTTCGATTCAGGTTCTGGGAGGTGACGCGGTGCTGCATCTGCCTTTCCCCGGCCATCGCCGGGGCGTTGTCCGAACCGGACCGCCCCATGTGCTGTTCCCCGGCGCTCAGCGCCTGTCCGGCCATGAACAGGCTCCCGAGAGCGGCCAGGGTGGTGATCAGAAGTAGAGGTTTCATCGTCCAAGCTCCTTTTCGTCATTTGCGAGGTCACCAACAGTTCCTCTTGAGCGTCCTCCCCCGTCCGGGGGGCGTACGCCCAGTTCAGCAGGGTTCCGAGTCCCCTGTCAATTGCATCAGGTTAACCAATAGCACCTTCTGCGGCCCTGTCAATCGAAGAAAAAAATCGCAAAAACAAGGAGTTGGGATTAAAACGCCGGGGTTGCGGCTGTGCCCTGGGGGGAGGATTTTTCAGCGGACGGGGTTTGCTTCCGGCTTGACACGCGCCGTTTGCAGCGGACTCCGGCTGTCGCAAAGAACCCGCGGGACGATAATGGTCACGCCCATCGCCTGTCTGACCAGTTCCAGTTCGGCGTTCAGGGACTCAAAGCCCTCTTCTTCGGTGGCCGGCACCGGAAGCTGAATCCGGCCGGTTTCGAGATAGTCGATGAGGTCAGGCAGGTGAGCCATGCCGATGGTGAGCATGGCTTTCGGGCGGGGAATGCGGCCGAGGCGATATTCGCCTTCAATCGCTTCGGGGACGTTCTGCAGGATCGCCGCGAGTCGGCGCTTCTGCAGATAGTCGAGTCCGGCGGCGAAACCGGGCTCCAGCCTGGCCGCTCCGCTTAATCCCGTCCGGAGCCGGTCCCGGGTCTGCCGGTAGAGCGCCTGGTCTTCGATCTGTTGCAGGCCGATGCCGTAATTGCGGTGCAGCAGCAGCTCGGCATTGACGAAGGCGGAGGTATCGGTGAGTTCGGCGGCGAGTTCTTCCCCGTCCAGGCCAACCGGAACGCCGGGCACCGGAGGGGTGGTCGCTTCACGGCCGAAAAATCCTTCGGGGAGCAAAAGGGCGATCTGTTCCTGTCCGATCAGCCATTCGCCGATCCGGAAGGTCTCGACCTGGGCCTGCACGGTGCCCGGTCCGTTGTCGCCGGTGCCGCCGCTCCGATGGCTGTTGACGATGATGAAAACCTGCACGGAGCTCCCGCCGTTCTGCCGATAGACGATTTCACCGAGGTCGGGGGGGAAGGCCAAGGGAAGAGGGAGGGGTGCGGCAACGGCGTCGATGGAGTCGATGGCGGCCGGGCGAAGCTGGCTCGCAGCGCCCGATGCCGGCAGGCACAGAAGGAGCGACAACAGCAGGGAGAGTCGTTTCAGAGGAATTGTGACGGGGACGGTCATATCCGCAATTCTCGTCGGCCTGGGTTCGTGCCGAAAGGGGCGAGGACTGCAGATGTTGCAGGAAGTGTGCGTCAGACCATTCGGCAGTCCCGCTGTCCAGGGCGCGAACCCTTTCGGACCGGTGACTTTGCGCGTCCACCTTGCGATGGAGTTGCCTTTTTCACAATGGCATAGGAGCCTGCCGGGCTACCCGCGGTCAGGAAATGTCGAAAGCCCGTTGACTATGGCATGAAACCATCTCCCCCGTCAACGGGGCGAAGGAGGAGAAGATCACCTTTTTCGGGACCGGCCGAGAAGCTCCTGGAGGGTCGGCCATCCCCCGACCCTCCAGGGGGACTCTTGAGCTCCCTCAGCAGGGTCGGGCCGCCTTCGGGAAGAGGATGTTGTTTTCCAGGTGGACGTGCATGTGCAGATCGTTTTCAAATTCTTCGAGCTTGCGGTAGGTCAGGACGAAGGTGTTGCAGGCATCCGCCGGTATTGCATAATCCCTGGCGAGACGGCGGATGGCGTGGACCGCGTCGCCGATTTCCTCGTGCTCCTTTTGCAGTTTTTCCAGCGACGCCCGGATGACCCTGACGTCCCCGGCTTCGGGGGCCCCTCCGCTTTTGCGGGCCATCTCGATCCGCTTGACCGCCGGGAAGAGAACCTCCTCCTCTTCGCGGAGATGGTCGGCCAGGTCGGCGGCAATCTTGCGGAAAATGGCGGATATCTCCACGACCTCAGGGTGATGGGCGCCATGGACCCCGGCGATCTTGTCGGCGTAGGCGGCAATCTGCCCGGTATTCTCGTTGAGGTAGGCATGGTGGGTATTGACGATGTAGTCGGCAAGAAAGGGCAGCTCCCAGGCCCCGTAATTCCGGCTCCCTTCGATCGGAGCGCTTTTGACCCCCTCCATCTCCTTCAGCAGGGCGTCCGAATCGACTCCCTTGGCCTGACAGGCCTCGGCGAGGGTCGCCTGGCCGCCGCAGCAGAAGTCGATGCCGTGTCCTTCGAAGACCGTCGCGGTCCGGTAATCTTCGGCGACGAATTCGCCGATCGTTTTATTTGCAGAATCCGTCGTCTGTGCTCTTTTGTTTTCGGTCATGGGAAAATCTCCTCTTGAGGTGGAGTTTCAGGGGCGCGGGGTTTTTCCTTTGCCACGTCTCCATCCTGGACGCTCGGCGTCCTCCCGTCATTGATGTGGATCAAAAACCTCGCCCTCCCGTTCCCAAAAGAAAAGGGCGGCCCGATGGCCCCCCCCCTCGTTTCCGAAATCCTTCCCCGCAGCCAATCAGATCTCCCCTCAATCCCCCTTCAGGTGGTCTGTCACCCGGTCGCAGATATGGCTGCCGATGGGGATGGCGGCGGTGGCCGCCGGAGACGGGGCGTTGCAGACATGGAGGGTCCGGGGGGTCTCGGCGAAGAGAAAGTCATGGACCAGCGAACCGTCCTCCATCACCGCCTGGGCGCGGATACCGGGCGGGTAGGGGAGGAGGTCGGAGAGCTGCAGCTGCGGGCAGTATTTCTGCACGAGTTTGAGGTAACCCGGCTTCCACAGGGAATTCTTCGTCTCGATCAGGCCGGTCACAAGTTGCTCCTGCAGCAGGCGCCAGAAGCCGGCGAAGGTGACCATCTCCCAGGTGTCGAGGAGGCTGAGGTTGAGTCTGTCATACCCTTCGCGCTTCCAGCCGAGCACGGCGTTCGGTCCGACGGTGACCGAACCGTCGATCATCCGCGTCAGGTGGACCCCTAAAAAGGGGAGGTCGGGGTCCGGTACCGGGTAGATCAGGTGGTTGACGATTTTGTTGTGCTTCGGCGGCAGCCGGTAGTACTCGCCGCGAAAGGGGATGATGCGAAAGTCGATGGGGATGCCGAGCATCCGGGCGGTGCGATCGGCCATCAGGCCGGAGCAGGCGATGAGAAACCGGCCGCGCACGGTCACCGTCTTACCCCGATGCCGGGCAATCGCCGTCACCGCCTCCGCCGATTCCTCCAGGGCAACCACCTCGTGACCGAGCCGCGCTTCCCCTCCGAGCCGGACAAAGCAATCCGCCATGGTGGAGGCCACCTTCCGGTAATCGACGATGGCCGTTCCCGGAACGAGCAGGGCGCCGAGACCCTCGATGTTCGGCTCGCTTTTTTCCAGTTGTGACCTGGTGAGCTCTTCAACGTCGATGCCGTTGATCCGGCAGCGTTCGATCAATCCCTTCATGCGCCTCAGTTCCGCGTCGCTGGTCGCCACCAGCACCTTGCCGCAACGGTCGAAGGGGAGGTTGTGCTCGGCGCAAAAGGCCTCCGTCGCCGCCGCTCCGGCCTTGCAGAATCGCGCTTTCAGACTCCCCGGCGCGTAGTAGACGCCGGCATGGACGACGCCGCTGTTGTGGCCAGTCTGATGCATGGAGAAGGCCTCTTCCTTCTCCAGCAGGAGGATCTTCAGCTTCGGGAAGCGCTGCTGCAGCTGCCAGGCGGTGGAGATGCCGACGATGCCGCCGCCGATAATGATGTAGTCATAGGTGATCATGTCGTTCCCCCGCAGAAGGTTCTCTCTTTACGGCCGCCGGGAAATGTATCATCTCCCGGCGGCCGCGGCAATCCGGGTCTGCCGCTCATCCGTTAGTCAAATCATTTTCCCCGATTGAAGGGTTTCTGAAATATTGCAAAACCCTTCAAATGAGGCGGTTCCGTCAGATGTGGCGGTTAAAGCCCGAGGGCGACCCGCCTGTTTCAGGTATCCCTACTCCATTTTTAATTAATATAATCAATATGTTGCAATCGATTTTCTGCGCAGAGCCCCGCCGGCACGTTCGTTGCGATGACCTAGTCTATAGATTGATGGTCGAGCAGCCGGAAAAATCGTCCCTCAGACTGGGAATTCACGCGCGACACCTGCCTGGAACGCCGACCGTAAACACTCACCCCGATTGGAGGAAATATGACCGGAAAATTTGTTATTGAAAGAGCAAAGGACGAGCAGTTTTACTTCAACCTCAAAGCCGCCAACGGACAGGTGATCCTGACCAGTGAGATGTACAAGGCCAAGGCCAGTGCCCAGAACGGCATCGAGTCGATCCAGAAGAATGCCGCTGCCGATGACAACTATGAACGAAAAGAATCCAAGAACAATAAGCCGTATTTTGTGCTGAAGGCACTGAATAAACAGATCATCGGCCAGAGCCAGATGTACTCGTCGACATCGGCCATGGAAGCCGGAATCGCCTCGGTTAAAAGCAACGGCCCCGGGGCGACGGTGGAGGATCTCACCCTGTAACCTGAAGACCTGCCGCCAAAAAAGAGAGAGGCCCCTGTGTCGTACAGGGGCCTCTTTTTCGTTGATCGCGGACCGGCCCCAGGGCGCCGCGGGCCTGCAGAAATAACCCTCCCCATTCCCACGCAGGATTTCGGTTTGGTCTCCTGAGCAGAAACCGCCCCCGCTTTGGCCTCGGTCCTCCGCCTGTTCAATCGGGGAGGGTTTGGAGAAACCGGCACAACCCGTCCCTGGCGCCTCCGACCCAGGGGCGGCCGTGGGCCAGGAGGAGGGTGTCGAACTCTCTGTCCAGGAGGCGGGTCAAGGCGATTTTCAATCCCTTTTTCACCCCTTCGGGGTCGTCCCCCATCAAGGCATCGGGAACGAATCCGAGGTCGTCGCCCTGGCGGATAATCGCGTCGCCGATCGCCAGAACCCCTCCGCAGCCAGGGAAAAAGAGCGCCGTCTCCTCCGGACAGAGGACCCCGACGGCCAGAGCCAGGATGCCGCCGGGGAGTTCGTCGCCGTGGACAAAGGGATGGACCTTTTCTCCGGCGGTGAACTCGTGCAGACCCTCCCGATGACACCAGACCCTGAGTCCAAAGGCCTCCTCGAAGCGGCCGCTGTGGCGATAGTGGTGGCGGTTGGTGAGAAGGGCGTTGGCCGGCGTCGGGTGGGCTTTAAACCAGGGAAGACCTTCCTCCGGCATCCGCGGGTCGATCAGGGCCGGGGGGGCGGCGCAGGAGAGGAAACAGGAATGGACTGTCTGGCCGATCCCTTCGTGAAAGGTCGTCCAGTGAAAAATTCCCGGTCGGATCTCTTCCATCGTCGCCTCCTGCAGGTTCGTCCCTATCGGACCCTTTGCGGCAACCTTATCACCTCCTGCGGGATTTTCCATGTCGGAACTCCTCCCCCCTCTCCTATGACCGAGGGATGATCTCACGGCCTAATCCCCCCTCAACCGCGCGATCCGTTCCTCTGTGGGCGGGTGGGAGGAGAAGTAGTCCGTAATTCCGCTCCCGCCCGATTCGGCTTGCCCCGACCGCTCGGCGTGGGCCTCTTCGATCCGGGTCAGGATCGCGGCAAAGTGGTCGGGGGTCTCCCCTTTGCGGGTCAGGTATTCCACGGCGACGTCATCGGCCTGTCGCTCCATGTCCCGGGAAAAATCGGCATCGACGAGCAGGGTCGGCAGGGCCGCGGCCATGGAGGCGGCCGAAAAGACGTCCCCGGTCAGGGTGGCGATCATCAGGCCGACCGCCGAACTCTGGATGACCTGGCGCATGGCGTGGCGGTGGCGGACATGGCCGACTTCATGGGCGAGTACGGCGGCGATCTCCTCGTCGGTTTCGGCGATGGCGATCAGCTCATCGGTGAGGATCACCGTCCCCCCCGGAAGGGCCAGGGCGTTGGCGCCGAGCCTGGCCGAGCTGCGCAGCTCGAGCCGGTAGGGACGCTCGGCACCATCGAGGGTGGCGACCACCCCGGCGAAGAGGTGCTGCAGCTCAGACCTTCGGTCCGTGTCGAGTCCGGAAGGGGAGAAAAGCGCTTTGTCGAGAATCTGCAGAGTTTCGGCGCCGAGGGCGGTCTCGGTGGCCGGGGGGATGGCGTAGGCGGCCTGCTCGGCGAAAAGAGGGAGTCCGAACTTGATGAAGCCCAGAACCAGGGCGACCGTCAGGGCCAGGGCGACAAAGGCGAGTCGGAGGCTGTTTTCCCAGCGGTGGACGCCGCGGAAAAAGCCCCCCCTCCCTTTGCCCCGCTCGGCCAGGCGGGCGAAGTCCCTGTCGGCAAAATCGCATTTTCCGCCGTCCGGAAGGTAGAGCGAACTCTTGACCTCACCCAGGGGGGCAGAGATCCTGATCTCGGCAAGGGGGGAGGAAAGCGCGATTTGCTCCCCCTCGATCCGCAGGTCGTTGCCGTCGAGAGTCAGCGTCACTCTGTGGCGCACCGAGGACCGGCCGTCGAAGTAGTCTCCATCGGTATGCATCAGAAACCGAAATCGACGCCGAAGATGTCGCCGATCTCCTCGCCGGCGGCACTGGTTTCTTCCACGGGGGCGTTGCGGAAATGATCGAGATCGCCAGCGGCCAGAAGCGCCAGATTTTCAAGGCGGTATCGCGCCAGTCGCACCGAAGCCCAGGGGATGAGGAGACCGATGGACAGAATCGCGGCGAGCGTATTGGAGAAAAGGATCCAGGTCATGCCCCGGACCCGCAGGGTGCTGAGGAAACGGCTGCCGCCGAGATGGGTGCCGTTCCAGGTCAGGTTGGAGATGCGCACGTAGGAATAGATAAAGATAAAGAAATAGACGCAGAAGTACCCCGCCATCACCAGGGGCATGAGCGCCCCGGCAAAGACCGGAGACGAAGGGTCGATGCCGGGGATGACCGTGGAAAGGAGGGCGGCGCCGCCGCCGAAGACGGCGACCCCGAGGAGGACGAAGCCGAAGGTCTTGAAGGCGACCATGTAGAAATCCCCGGCCCGGGCGTCAAAACCGAAGGACGACCGGCCGAAGCTGCTGTTTTCCATCAGGAAGCGCTTTTGCCGGTAGTAGACGTACGGGGTCAGGAGTCCGAGGGTGAAGACCGACAGGATCGGCAATCCGACATGGATTTTGTAGGATTCGCCGTAGGCCGGGCGGAAGTTGAAGCGGATGTTGCGGTGCGCCGAGTTGCGGTTGTTGAAGAGCCGGGAGCGGACGATCACCCACGGAATCAGCAGGAAAACCAGGAGACCGAAAATTATGCCGGCGACGGGGCTGTACCGGGAGCCGAGGGTGTAGATGATGAAGAGCGCCGCCCCGATGAGCCACCCCTTGAGGAGGGCCAGGGGATTGGCCAGGTAGTCGAAGTTGGCGTCGTCAAGGAGGGTGTTGCCGTAGAAGTACTGGCGCTTGCGCACCTTGGCCCAGGGGGAGTAGAGGCCGAGGGTGACGATCTTGAGGAGGGTATTGACGATCCAGATCCCGAAATATTCCCGGGCGTTGCCGGTGAAGACGAAGGGGAGATGCCTCGGCTCCGTCTGATCCGGAGGGGCGTTCTGCGGGGAATCGGTATTTTTCAGAGCATCAAAGAAAAAGGAGCGCTCGCAGGAGGGGCAGGTGACGCTCTTTACCCGGGCGGGAATCTTCTCCCTGTCGACGTCCTTGTTGTATCCACAGTGTGGACAAACCACGTTGATCTGGTTCATGACTCCTCCGTAAAAAGTTCATTTCACCGCCTCGTAGCGACAATTCCCGTTTGTTTTTAATAAGAGCGGAAGCTGAAGTCAAGCTTTGAAATCTATCCGGTCCATTTTCCACTTCGCCTATCGTCACCTCATTGATGTGCGGAAAAACTTCGATATAGGGAATTAAGTGCCTGTAATCAGGCGCCGCTCTAATTCTTATGCCGACTTCCGAACTCAGGAGTTGAGAATGAAGACTGTCAGCACACTGGTTCTGATATTCGTGAGCGTCTGCTGGTTGTTGACGACCAACGTCCCTGCAAAGGACACGGAGGAGGATTTCGCCATCTGGTTGGAAGGTTTCAGGGAGGAGGCCCGCTCCTCCGACATTTTCCCGGGAAGTTTTCCGGTTATCCAGCCGCAGGCGACCCTGGCTCATGACGGGCGCCGAATCGTTTATTTCGGCAGGGAGTTGCTCGAGGCTCTGCACATTCTTGACAAGGGGCTTATCCCGCCGAAAAATAAAATGATTCTCTGAACGTGAAACGGCCCACCCAGCTTTAATCTGATTGGGCCGTTCTGTTGGATATTTTGGGAATCAATTCCAGGATTGTTGATGGATTAGGGCTGTCGTCAGGGAGAGTATCCTGTGTTGTCCCTGGAATACCTCGCGAACAAGTCTACAATGTCAATTGATGTGGGAAGCGTACCTCTGTTTACTCGAATAGCCGCCTTTTGGATCGAGCATACTGTCACGAAAAATCGAGGATTTTCTGCCGGCCGCCAAGATTTCCGGAGTCCTGAAAATGGCAATTGGCCCAGTATGGCATATACTGCGACACAGTGGCCCCAGGGTTTAGGCAAACCATCAACGCTCGCACATCCTTGAAAGGAGATCCCCATGGCTGGCAAGTTCGAACTGAAAAAAAGCAAAGACGGGCAGTTCATGTTCAACCTGAAGGCAGCCAACGGACAGGTAATCTTGACCAGTGAATTGTACAAAACCAAACCGAGTGCAGAAAACGGCATCGAATCGGTTCGTAAAAACTCTGTCCGCGAGGGGGCCTTCGAGGTCAAAACCAATGCCAAGGGCGAGCCGTACTTCATCCTCAAGGCGACCAACGGCCAGGAAGTCGGTCGCAGTGAATACTACTCATCGACTGTGGCTATGGAAAATGGTATCGCCTCGGTCAAGAACAATGCTCCCGAAGCCAAGCTGCAGGATCTGACCATCTAGCGTAAATCCTGAGGGGGTGCGTTTACAGATTCGATTTTCTGAAATCTGTAGACGCGACCCCCGATAGTTTGGCGACCCCGATAGTTTGGAAATTTGACACCGAGGGTATGGCCATATTCAACATCTTTGGCAGGTTCGAAAGGCGGTAACGGCTGTATTCTATGCCCGTATTTACATCGCCAGGCTGGCGAAGGCGTTGCGTATTTTGACCTTTGAGCTTTTGGAGCCGTCCCCATCCGTCGCGAAGTCCTCGATTTCATCCGCCGAGAAGACGATCTTGACCGAGTGGTCGGCGGTGGTGATCTTCAACCACCATTGGTCGTATTGCTCGGTCCATTCGATCGTGTCGGGGCGCATGCCGTGCTGGGTGGCGTAGCGGAGGGCGACGTCCTTGAGAAGGGTTTGTCCGGCGGCGAGGAGATTGGTGGTTTCGGTCATTTGGTTTTACCCCGTGTGGAAATAAAAGGAGGGACACTCCCCATGTTTCTTGTAGGAGAGACGTCCAGGGTTCGTATCTCATTATTCAGCTGAGAGTTAACGGAGACCGGTCCCATTTGTCCATCGACGTAGATTGAAAATGTCTGTTACCGCTACTTCTTCACCAGCAGAAAGGCCCCGACCGCAGCGCTTACCGCCCCGCCGATGTAGCGATACATCACCTCGTCAGGTAGTGCCCCGGTCAAGCTTTTGGAGAGTTCGGAGGTCAGCGAGCCGGACATCTGATAGCCCCAGAAAGCCAGACCGGCGCCGCCGACCAACAGGATCAGGCCAATAATTTTGCTTGCGGATTGCGACATATTTTTTCTCCCGGATTAAAGAATAAAGGGCGGCCGAATCGGCCGCCCTTGGTTATTTTACTTTCCCCACTTCTGTTTGATCCGATCCACCGCCTTGACGACATTTCCCTTGTCGCCGAAGGCGCTGAGGCGGAAGTAACCTTCTCCGCTCGGCCCGAAGCCGCTCCCCGGGGTGCCGACGACGTGGCACTCGGTGAGGAGCTTGTCGAAGAAGTCCCAGCTACTCATCCCTTCCGGCGTCTTCAGCCAGATGTACGGGGCGTTGACGCCGCCGAAGCACTGAATCCCGGCGGCGGTGAGCCCCTCGCGGATGATGCGGGCGTTGTCCATGTAATAGTCGATCACTTCCTTGACCTGGGGCCACCCCTCGTCGGAGTAGACCGCCTGGGCGGCTTTCTGCACAGGGTAGGAGACGCCGTTGAACTTGGTGCTCTGGCGACGGTTCCACAGCTTGTTCAGGGCGACCTTCTCCCCCTTGGCGGTCGTGGCCAGGAGATTTTCCGGGACGACGGTCAGGCCGCAGCGGACGCCGGTGAAGCCGGCGGTCTTGGAGAAGGAGCGGAATTCGATGGCGCATTCCTTGGCGCCGTCGATCTCGTAGATGGAGCGGGGAATGTCGGATTCGGTGATGAAGGCCTCGTAGGCGGCGTCGAAAAAGATGATGGCGTCGTTTTTGCGGGCGAAATCGACCCAGCCTTTGAGCTGCTCCCGGGTGGTGACGGTGCCGGTGGGGTTGTTGGGGGAGCAGAGGTAGATGATGTCGACCTTCTCTTTGGGGAAGGCCGGGGAGAAGTCGTTCTCCGCCGTGCAGGGGAGGTAGACGATGTTCTCGTAATACCCCTTTTCGTCGGCCTCGCCGGTGCGGCCGACCATGACGTTGGTGTCGTTGTAGACCGGATAGACGGGGTCGCCGATGGCGACGACGTTGGCGTTGTCGAAGATGTCGAGGATGTTGGAGCAGTCGCACTTGGAGCCGTCGGAGATGAACATCTCGGAGGTCTTCAGGGAGACGCCGAGGGGCTTGTAGGCCTTGTCGATGATGGTGTCGATGAGCCAGGAGTACCCCTGCTCGGGGCCGTAGCCGTGAAAGGTTTCGCCTTTAGCGAGGTCGTCGACGGCGGCGTGAAAGGCCTTGATCACGGCCGGCACCAGGGGAAGGGTGACGTCGCCGATCCCCAGGCGGATGACCTTGGCCGAAGGGTTGGCGTCGGTGAATTCACGAACGCGGCGGCCGATCTCGGGGAAGAGGTAGCCGGCTTTGAGTTTCAGGTAGTTGTCGTTGATACGGGCCATGTGTAGCTCCTTCTATTTGGGGGGGGCAGAAAGCCAGAATGTAGAATATAGAATACAGAATATAGAAGACAGAATAGGGAAAAGCAGAAGATAGAACACAGAATACGGGAGGCAGAAGACAGAATGTCTTTTTGCAGTCCTTCTGTATTCTACATTCTGTGTTCTGCCTTCTGTCCTACCTTAGCCCCAGCACGTCCTGCATGTCGTACATCCCCGGCGCCTGCCCTTGAAGCCAGGTGGCGGCGCGGACGGCGCCTCTGGCGAACATGTCGCGGCTCATGGCGCGGTGGGTGATCTCGATGCGCTCGCCCATGCCGATGAAGTAGACGGTGTGCTCTCCGACGATGTCGCCGCCGCGCACGGTCTGCATGCCGATCTCCTCCTTGCTGCGCTCTCCGCACATCCCTTCGCGGTGGAAGTTGGCGACCTTGTTGTAGTCGCGACCGAGAGCGTCGGCGACGACCTCGCCCATGCGCACGGCGGTGCCGGAGGGGGAGTCCTTCTTCTTGTTGTGGTGCAGTTCGACGATCTCGACGTCGAAGCCGTCGCCGAGGATCTGCGCCGCTTCCTTCAACAGCTTGAAGCAGGCGTTGACGCCGACGCTCATGTTCGGGGCGAGGAGGACGGGAATTTTCCTGGCGTGCCCGGCGACTTCGGCCCTTTGTTCGGGGGTGAAACCGGTGGAGCCGATGACGATCATCTTGCCGAGACGGGCGCAGACGGCGACGTTTTTCAGCGTCACCTCGGGGAAGGTGAAGTCGATGAGGACGTCGGCGCTTTTGAGCCCCTCCTCGAGGGAATCGACGATGGCGACCTCCAGCGGCCCGCAGCCGGCGAGGCTCCCGGCATCCTGGCCGAGCATTGCGTGCCCCGGGCGCTCGATGGCGCCGCCGAGCTCGAGCCCTTCGGCTTCCTTGATGGCAGTGATGATGCGCCCGCCCATGCGTCCGGCAGCGCCGACAACGGCAACTCTGATCATTGTTTTCCCCTATGCAAATTGGAATACAGAATACAGAATGTAGAATATAGAAGGACTGCAAAAAGACATTCTGTATTCTGCTGTCTGTCCTCTGTTTCCCGTATTCTATCTTCTGTATTCTACATTCTGTATTCTACATTCTGCTTCCCGTATTCCAGAATTTTAAATCAGCCCGTACCCCTTCATCACCGCCGTGAGCTTGGCGAGGTTGGCCGCCGAGAGGGGGGCGAGGGGGAGGCGGACATGGGCGTCGATTTTCCCCATCAGCGACAGGGCGGTCTTCACCGGCACCGGGTTCGAGTCGATGAACATGGTGCTGTGAATCTCGAGCATCTTCAGGTGCAGCGCCCTGGCGTCGTCCCAGCGTCCCTCGTCGACGGCGACGACCATCGCCTTGACGTCGGCGGGCATGATGTTGGCGGTGACCGAGATGATCCCCTTGGCGCCGCAGGCCATCAGCGGCAGGGTGAGAAAGTCGTCGCCGGAGAGGACGTCGATCTTGTCGCCGGCCTTGGCGATGATCTCGCTGGCCTGGGTAACGTTCCCCGAGGCCTCTTTGATGGCGACGATGTTCTTGAATTCGGCGAGGCGGATGGTTGTTCCGGCTTCCATGTTCATCCCCGTGCGCCCCGGGACGTTGTAGAGGATCTGGGGGAGGGCGACGGCCTCGGCGACCGCCTTGTAGTGCAGGTAGAGTCCCTCCTGGGACGGTTTGTTGTAGTAGGGGGAGACGAGCAGGACGCCGTCGGCGCCCATCTCCTTGGCGTGCTGGGAGAGCTCGATCGCCTCGGCGGTGGAGTTGGACCCGGTGCCGGCGACGACGGGGACGCGTCCTTTGACCTGCTCGATGCAGATCTCGATGACCCGGTCGTGTTCCTTGTAGTCGAGGGTCGCCGATTCGCCGGTCGTCCCGCAGGGGACGATGACGTCGGTGCCGTTTTCGATCTGGAACTCGATGAGCTGGCGATACTTTTCTTCGTCGACCCGGCCTTTGGGGGTAAAGGGGGTGACGATGGCGACCATAGATCCGTGAAACATGAGATCCTCCTCCGGAAAGCTAGTCTAAAAAAATGTTTTACAGAAAAATTGAGCCGTATTGGTAACATACCTGCAGGTCAAAGTCAAAGCCGCCCTAAGGGCTCGCGAAGCATAACCTGAGCTGTCCGTATCTTTGAAAAAACCGGGTCTTACCACAGAGACACAGAGAACACCGAGGGAAATGCCACAGGGATTCAAGAATTTCTCCGTGTCTCTGTGTCTCAGTGGTGAACCGCCTTTTTCCGACCTTCTCTCAGAGACTGGCTCCGGGAGTCGCCTCGACCGTTGGCGACAGGGGGCTCTCGACGATCTGGCCGAAGATCCGCACCACCGTCCGCACCCCGTAAAGGTAGGTGGTGCCGTTTTCCAGGCCGAAATCGTCGTAGCTCGTCTCTGTCAGGGGCATCCGGGTCAGGGGGGTCGGCTGCAGGGGGGAGCCGGCCTCGCCGCGATAGAGATTGTAGCCGAGGAATTCGACGCCGTCGCGCTTCTCGACGACCGACTCCCAGGTCAGGCGCACCAACCGGTCGAGGCCGGTGGCGGCCAGGGACTGGGGGGGCGGCGGCGGGTTGTGGAAGGGGAGGCGCAGCAGGGCGCCGAGCCCCTCCCGTCCGGAGCGGTTGTAGGGGACGATCCGGTACTGATAGCCGACGCCGGCCTCGAGGGCGCTGTCCCACAGAAAGAGTCGTTCGCCGATGCGGCGGGCGCCCTGCAGATAGTCGAGGTCGAGGGTCTGGAGCAGGATCGAGGTGTCACGGCACTCGGGGCAGTCCTCGGCCGGGTCGTAACTCATGCGGTAAACCCGGAAGCCTTGCAGGTTGGTGAGGGGGGAGCCGTCCTGGTTGCTCCCCGGCAGAGTCCAGGCGAGGAGGAAGCGCGCTCCCTTCTGGGTCACCGTCGGCTCCCCCGGGGCGACGGGGAGCTTGAGTGCGAGGGGGCGCACCGGCCCCTTGTGGCCGCAGCCGGCCAGGATGATAAAAAAGGCGAGGAACAGATACGTCCATCGTCTTGCGGATTTCGCTGTGCTGGAGGGCATGCTCACCCCTGACGCTCGGCGCGGGCCCGCGCCAGTTCGCGCTCCACGGCCACGCGGGCGGTGCCGCCGGTGGCGCACCGGGCGTTGACCGAGGCCTCGAGGGTGACGAAGTCGTAGATGTCGGCTTCGATCACTTCGGAGAACTCCCGGAACTCGTCGAGGGTGAGCTCGGGGATATCCTTGCCGGTCTCGATGCAGTAACGCACCGTCTTGCCGACGATCTCGTGGGCGTTGCGGAAGGGGATCCCTTTGCGCACCACGTAGTCGGCGACGTCGGTGGCGGTGGAGAAGCCCCGGGCGGCGGCCAGGCGCATCTCCTCGGCGCGCACCTTCATCTGGGCGATCATTTCGGCGAAGATCTTCAGCGACCCCTTGACGGTGTCGATGGTGTCGAAAAGAGGCTCCTTGTCTTCCTGCATATCCTTGTTGTAGGCCAGCGGCAGCGCCTTCATCAGGGTGAGGAGGGAGATCAGGTTGCCGTAGACCCGCCCGGTCTTGCCACGCACCAGTTCGGGGACGTCGGGATTCTTCTTCTGCGGCATGATCGAGCTTCCGGTGCAGAAGGCGTCCGAAAGGTCGATGAAGCGGAAGTCGGCCGTCGACCAGAGGATGAGCTCTTCGGAGAGGCGCGAGAGGTGCATCATCAAAATGCTTGCGGCGCCGCAGAACTCGAGGGCGAAGTCGCGGTCGGAGACCGAATCGAGGGAGTTGCGGGTCACCCCGGCAAAGCCGAGCTGCTCGGCGACGAACTCGCGGTCGATGGGGAAGGTCGTCCCGGCCAGGGCCCCGGCGCCGAGGGGCATGAAGTTGAGACGCTTGGCGACGTCCTGCATCCTCCCGGCGTCGCGCTTGAACATCTCGTAGTAGGCGAGCATGTGGTGGGAGAAAAGGATCGGCTGGGCGGTCTGCAGGTGGGTGAAACCCGGCATGATCACGGCGAGATTGGCCTCGGCCTGGGCGAGGAGGGACTCCTGGAGGGCGTCGAGGTAGGCGAGGACGGCCTTGACCTCATCCCGCAGGTAGAGGCGCACGTCGAGGGCGACCTGGTCGTTGCGGCTGCGGGCGGTGTGGAGCTTGCCGCCGACGGGGCCGATGCGCTCAATGAGCCGCGCCTCGATGTTCATGTGGATATCCTCGAGGCTGACCTTGAACTCGAACGCCCCCTTCTCGATGTCGGTCAGGATCGATTCGAGGCCGGCCATGATCGTCTGGGCCTCGTCCTTGCTGATGATCCCCTGCTTGGCGAGCATCCGGGCGTGGGCGATGGAGCCCTGGATGTCGTAGTGGTACATCCGCTTGTCGAAACCGATGGAGGCGGTGAATTCTTCGACGAACTTGTCGGTCGGCTGGGTGAAGCGGCCGGCCCAGGGTTTTTCCTGACTCATGTGGACTCCGTAGGTGAAAATATTCCGGCAAAAAATCCGATTGCTGCAAAAAAGGCGAAGAGGAGGCTAAAGGACCTTCCCTGTTTCCCCATTCTCCCCGTTAACCCCCCGGACAATCTCTTCCCCGGCCATCCGTATCCATCCGCTGCTGCGGGAGGGGCGGAAGATGCTGTGGATTTTCAGGGGCGCCCGGGTGGTCCGCGGGTCGAGCTCATGGAAGAGCGGCAGGTTGAAAAAGTACAGACGGGTTTCCCGGCCGAAGCGCAGGCGGCAGACCGGCAGGCCGCCGAAGTCGTCGGTGGAGAACTCGGCGAGCTGGACCCGTTCCAGCTTGTGGCTCTTGTGCAGGATGACCGACGAGTGGCCGAAGGCCTCGCCCTGGGTGCTGGCGCCGTAGTCCGTCTCCCCGGCGGTGTTGCAAAAGACGGTGGTGGCGTCCCGGACCCCCGGGGTGTAGGCCAGGTATTCGCCGTAAAAGCCGTGGACCACGTCGCGAAACGCCGGGTGCTCCGGTTTCGGATTGCATTCGATGACGGCCAGCAGGTCGAGGCGCTGGCGGGTCTCAAAAAAGAGCTGGTCGGCCTTGTCGATGATGACGCTGATGTTCGACTGGTAGAGATCGCGGTAGACATAGTCGAGGCAGATCAGCGCCATGAAGTTGAAACAGGTCGGGTGGCAGCGAAAGAGCGGGAAGACCTTCCCCCGGTAGAGATCGCGCAGGGCGTCGAGATTCTCCTCGCCGAAGAAGGGGTGGCTTTTCGCTTCGAGGAAGACCCGCAGGCGGCCGTCATTCTCCTTGACGGCGATGACGCACCAGTTGACCGGCGCCTGGTCGACGTCGCCGGCTTCCAGATCCTCCGTCACCGAGGCCAGAGCTTCTTCGTTGTCCTCCCGGTAGGTTTCGAGGAGTTGCCGGTACTCGCCGAGGCGGATGTGTTCGACGCCGAAAACGGTCACCGTGTTGGGACGAAATCGCTCCCCGATCAGCGTCAGCACGTCCTTGACATGAGCCGCCGGGAGTGTCGATTCGGGGAACAGGAGAAAATGGAGCTTTTTCAGATTCCCCTTGCCGGCGGCGACCAGCTCGAGGATCGACCGCACCTGGTCCCACTTGGCCTCGGGATCGGCGACCCTGTAGCCGAAGTCGGTGCGCTTGAGCCGGTTGGGGAGCTGGCAGACGAGGCAGTGCTGATGGTGCCCCTGGGGGAAGGCGACGTTGATGTGTTTTTCGACGATAAAAACCATGGTCGCCCTCCTCTTAAGTCCGTGGCGGCGCGCCGCCGGGGACTTCCCCTAAGGCGCTGGAGGGGAGGGCCTCATTGCCGCCGAGCGCGATCCCGGGAAAAATTTTGGCGAGGATGTGCCGGCTGCCGGGGGTGAGGTCGAAGGGGTGGAGCTGATCCCTGTGGACCCAGATCGCCTCGGTGCATTCGGAGCCGTTGGGGCGCAATTCGGCGGAGAGGGGGACGGCGCGGTAGTAGAGGATGACGAAATGGTCGTTTTTCGAGCCGACCTTCAGGTGTTCGAAGACGTCGATGAGCCCTTCGACCCGGATCTCGATGCCGACTTCCTCGCGCACCTCGCGGTGCAGCGCTTCAATGATCCCTTCGCCGAGGTCGATCTTCCCCCCGGGCATGACCCACTGGTCGCAGAAGGGGTGGATGCAGCGCCGGGTGAGAAGGACCCGATCCTCCGCGTCGATGATGCAGGCCACGACGGAGGTCTTGATCGCCTGTTTTTTGTAGTCCATAAAACCGTGGCCGGGGCGACGCTGCGCCGCCCCGGCGCCTTTGGGAGGGTGTTTATTTTTTTGCCCGCTGAATGGCGGCGATGCGCATGCGCAGGGCGTTGAGCTTGATGAACCCTTCGGCATCAGCCTGGTTGTAGACCTGGTCGGCCTCGAAGGTGGCGAAGTCGACGTTGAAGAGGGAGTCCGTCGCGCTCTGGCGGCCGACGACGCGGCAGTGCCCCTTGTAGAGCTTGATGCGGGCGATGCCGTTGACCGTCTTCTGGGTCGCGTCGATGAGGGTCTGCATGACCAGGCGCTCGGGGGCGAACCAGTAGCCGTTGTAGATCATCTCGGCGTAGCGGGGCATCAGCGAGTCGCGCAGGTGCATGACCTCGCGGTCCATGGTGATCGACTCGACGGCGCGGTGGGCCTCCTCGAGGATGGTGCCGCCGGGGGTCTCGTAGACGCCGCGGCTCTTCATGCCGACGTAGCGGTTCTCCATCAGGTCGACGCGGCCGATGCCGTGCTTGCCGCCGAGGACGTTGAGCTTGGCCAGCAGCAGCGCCGGGGAGAGTTTCTCGCCGTTGACCGCCACCGCGTCGCCGTTTTTGAATTCGATCTCTACGTATTCGGCGGTGTCGGGGGCGTCCTCGGGGCGCTTGGTGAGGGCGTACATCTCCTCGGGGGCCTCGGACCAGGGGTTCTCGAGGATGTCCCCTTCAAAGGAGATGTGCAGCAGGTTGCGGTCGGAGCTCCAGGGGAACTTCTTGCTCGTCGGCACCGGGATCCCGTGCTTCTTGGCGTACTCTTCGAGGGCGGTGCGGCTGTTCATGTCCCATTCGCGCCAGGGAGCGATGACGCGGATCGCCGGGTCGAAGTGGTAGTAGGCGAGCTCGAAGCGCACCTGGTCGTTCCCCTTGCCGGTGGCGCCGTGGGAGACGGCGTCGGCCCCTTCGGCCTTGGCGATCTCCATCTGCTTCTTGGCGATCAGCGGCCGGGCGATGGAGGTGCCGAGGAAGTAGCGCCCCTCGTAGATGGCGTTGGCGCGGAACATGGGGAAGACGAAGTCGCGGATGAACTCCTCGCGCAGGTCCTCGATGAAGCACTTGCTGGCGCCGGTCTTTTTGGCCTTCTCGGGGATGTGGTCGAGCTCCTCGCCCTGGCCGAGGTCGGCGGAGAAGGCGATGACTTCGCAGCCGTATTCCTCCACCAGCCACTTGAGGATGATCGAGGTGTCGAGACCTCCGGAATAAGCGAGGACGGCCTTTTTGACGGTACCTTTTCTGGACATGAAGTGTCTCCTTTGAGTGAATAAGGGTGCGGGGAGGACTCCCTCCGGCACCTCAGAGTTTGATGACGTAGGTGTCGGCGATCTTGTCGTGCAGCCCCTGCTTCTGGGGATCGAAGGCGACCATCAGGTAGCCGATGCCGAGAAGGATCGTCGAGACGAACTTGCCGAGGGTCTCCCGCAGGAGGGCGCGGCCGTAATCCATGTCGCTGCCGTCGGTGCGGATCACCTTGATGCGCAGCGCCATCTTCCCCGGCGTCTGGCCGCAGTAGCCGGTGAAAAAGACGTAGTAGGCGACGCCGATAACGATGGAGAAGAATCCGGCGACGATGGCCAGACCGCTCTGGGCCTCCGCGTCGCCGCCGTTCGTCAGGCCGATGACCACCCCCAAAAGGGCGGCGAAGGTCATCTGGATGGCGCCGGCGGCAAAGGAGTCGATCACCGCCGCGACGACGCGGATCCAGAAGCCGGCCTTGGCCAGGTCAGTTGCCGAAACCGCCGCCGGTGGTGCCAAAACCACGGACTGGGGCGATGCGGCCGGGATCTCGGCGATTTCGAAAACAAACTCCCCCTTGCTGAAGGGGAAGGACTCCTTGCAGCGCGGGCAGGTCACCCGGATCGGCCGGTCGGGAATTTTGGCCTCATCGATTTCCCGGGCGAACTGGCAATGGGGGCAGCTGATGGTCATAAGATAACCTTGCCTGGAAAGGATGATGTCTTCGCAAAAAGCACAAAATTTACCACAGAGGCACAGAGACACAGAGGTAATTAATTAAAGTAAAAGGAATTTCTTTGTGACCTCAGTGTCCTCCGTGGTGAAAAATTCTTTTTGTCACTTCAGGCCATCAACGTCGCCATGATCGCCTTCTGCACGTGGAGACGGTTTTCGGCTTCGTCGAAGACCACCGAGTGGGGCCCTTCGATGACCTCGTCGCTGATCTCCTCGCCCCGGTGGGCAGGGAGGCAGTGGAGGACGATGCAGGCGGGGTCGGCGGCGGCCACGACCTTGCCGTCGATCTGGAAGCCGGCGAAGGCCTTTTCCCGCGCCTGCTGCTCGGCTTCCTGACCCATGCTCGCCCAGACGTCGGTGTTGAGGACCGTGGCGCCGGCCGCGGCCTCCCGCGGGTCGTGGGTGTAGAGTACCTTCGCGCCGGCTTTCCGGGCGCGTTCGACCACCGCCGGGTCGGGGGCGTACCCTTTCGGGGTGGCGACCCGCAGTTCGAAGCCGAAGACGGCGGCGGCGTTGATCCAGCTGTTGGCCATGTTGTTGCCGTCGCCGATCCAGCCGTAGACCTGGTCGCGGTAATTCCCCTTGTGCTCGACGACGGTGAAGAGGTCGGCCATGACCTGGCAGGGGTGATAGCTGTCGGTGAGGCCGTTGATCACCGGGATGTCCGACCACCGGGCCAGCTCCTCGACTCCGGCCTGGGAAAAGGTGCGGATCATGATGCCGTCGACGTAGCGGCTCATGACCCGGGCGGTGTCGCGAATCGGCTCGCCGCGGCCGAGCTGCGTCGTCCCTGAATGGAGAAAGAGGGCGTGACCGCCGAGCTGGTACATCCCGACTTCGAAGGAGACCCGGGTTCGGGTCGAGCTCTTCTCGAAAATCATCCCCAGGGTCTTCCCCCTGAGGAGATGATGCTCTTCGCCGCGTTTCTGCCTGGCCTTGAGGTCAAGGGTCAGGGCGAAGATCGCTTCCAGCTCATCACGGCTCCAGTCGGAGAGGCAGAGAAAATCTTTTTTCACCAGGTTCCTCCAGAAATTCAGAATACAAACAAAGGTTTCAACGCAGAGACGCTGAGACGCAGAGAAAAACAGGGAGAGGAAAAGCAGGAACGCTCTTCGGATCGGTCTCTTCTCTCCGCCTCCCTCTCTCTGCGTCTCTGCGTTGAGAAAGAAAGGCCCCGTGGCCGCCGGTCTATCGCTGTTCGGCAAAAATCCCGTCGAGGATGGCGATCATCTCGTCGATTTCGGCGCGGGAGACGATCAGCGGCGGGACGAAGCGCAGCACGCAGCCGACGGTGCAGTTGATCAAAAGTCCCCGCTGCAGCGCCTTGGTGACGATTTCGCCCCCGTCGATGGAGAGTTCCATGCCGAGGATCAGTCCGCGGCCGCGGATGGCGGTGACGAAGGGGTAGCGGAGCTGAAGCTCCTCGAGGCGAATGCGCAGGTAGTCCCCCATGGCGACGCAGTTCTCCAGGACGCCGTCCTCGAGAAGGACCTTCAGGGTGGCGATCCCGGCGGCGGCCATCAGCGGGTTGCCGCCGAAGGTCGAGCCGTGGGTGCCGGGGCCGAGGGTCGAGACGAAGGGTTCCCGGGCGACCATGGCGCCGATGGGGGGGCCGCCGGCCAGGGCCTTGGCCAGGGTCATCACGTCGGGTTCGACGCCGTCATGCTCGTAGGCGAAGAGCTTGCCGGTGCGGCCGCAGCCGACCTGGACCTCGTCGAAGACGAGGATCAGTCCGTGCTCGTCGCAGATCTGCCGCACCGCCTGCAGATAGCCGGCAGGGGGGACGTTGACCCCCCCTTCGCCCTGCACCGGTTCGAGCATCACCGCGCAGGTGTTGGGAGAGATGGCGCTCTTGAGGGCCTGGGCGTCGCCGAAGGGGACGTACTTGAATCCCGGAACCATGGGGGCGAAGCCGGTCTTGACCTTCTCCTGCCCGGTGGCGCTGATGGTGCCGATGGTGCGGCCGTGGAAGGAGGCCAGGGCCGTGATGACCTCGAAGCGGTTCTCGCCGTACTTCTCGCGGCTGTACTTGCGCACCAGCTTCATCGCCGCTTCGTTGGCTTCGGCCCCCGAGTTGCAGAAGAAGACCCGGTCGCCGAAGGAGTGGGCGCAGAGGATCTCCGCCAGTTCGATCTGCTGCGGGATGTGATAGTAGTTGGAGCAGTGCAGCAGCCTGGCCGCCTGGTCCTGCAGCGCCGCCACCACCTTGGGATGGCAGTGGCCGAGATTGTTGACGGCGACTCCGGCGAGGAAGTCGAGATACTCCCTGCCGTCGGCGTCCCACAGCCGGCACCCGGCGCCGCGCACGGGGACGAGGGGGTAGCGGCCGTAGGTTTTGGCGATATGCTGGTCGCCGCGGGCGATCCATTCGGATGAGTTGGACATGGGTTAATCCTTTGAATGCAGAATATAGAAAGTAGAATATAGAATACAGAATATAGAATATAGAAGGTAGAAGGTAGAAGTTTCCGGTTTTATTCTGTTTTCTGTGTTCTGTATTCTACCTTCTGCCTTCTAGAATCTCGCGATTGCCGTCCCGATCCCCAGGTCGGTGAAGATCTCCAGCAGGCAGGCGTGCTCCATGCGGCCGTCGATGATGTGAGTCTTGGCCACCCCCTCCTCGATGGCATCGACGCAGCAGTTGACCTTGGGGATCATGCCGCCGGTGATGGTGCCGTCGTTGATGAGGTCGGGGACCCGGCCGATATCGATGGTGGAGATGAGGCGTCCGTCCTTCCCCCGCACCCCCTCGACGTCGGTGAGGAGGATGAGCTTCTCGGCGCGCAGGGCCCCGGCGATCTTGCCGGCGACCAGGTCGGCGTTGATGTTGTAGGTCTCTCCGCGCAACCCGACGCCGATGGGGGCGATGACCGGAATGAAGTTGCTCTCTTCGAGGGCGGTGATGATCGCCGGGTTGATGCTCTCCACCTCGCCGACCATGCCGATGTCGATGATCTCGGGGGTCAGGGAGTCGGGGTTGATTCCCGTCATCTCCAGCTTGCGGGCGAGAATCAGGCCGCCGTCCTTGCCGGAGAGGCCGACGGCCCGGCCGCCGTGACGGTTGATGTTGCCGACGATCTCCTTGTTGACCTTGCCGCCGAGGACCATCTCCACCACATCCATGGTTTCGGTGTCGGTGACCCGCATCCCCTGGACGAAAAAGGATTCCTTCCCCATCGCCTTTAGGACCCGGCCGATCTGCGGCCCGCCGCCGTGAACCACCACGGGGTTGAGGCCGATGTATTTCATCAGGATGATGTCCTGGGCGAACCCTTCCTTGAGCACCTCCTCGACCATGGCGTTGCCGCCGTATTTGATGACGATGGTCTTGTTGGCGAAGCGCTTGATGTAGGGGAGGGCCTCCATGAGGACCTTGGCCTTGTTGATGATGTCCTGCATAATTACCCCGTGACGAGTGACGATAAAGGCGGTAAAGAAGTAACGGTAAATCGGAGACGGGTGACGGGGCGATCCTGTCACCTGTCTCCGCTCACAAAATGTACCGCGACAGATCTTCGTCCTTGACGATTTCGGCCAGGCGCTCCCGGACGTAGGCGGCGTTGATCTCCAACGTCTTCTCCTGGCGTTCGGGGGCGTCGAAGGAGAGGTCCTCGAGGAGCTTCTCCATGATGGTGTGCAGGCGCCGGGCGCCGATGTTCTCGGTGCGGTCGTTGACCGTGGCGGCGGTGCGGGCGATCTCGTGGATGGAATCGTCGGCAAAGACCAGGGTGATCCCTTCGGTGAGCATCAACGCCTCGTACTGGCGGATCAGGGCGTTCTTCGGTTCGGTGAGGATGCGCACGAACTCTTCTTCGCCGAGGCTCTCCAGCTCGACCCGGATCGGAAAGCGCCCCTGCAGCTCGGGGATCAGGTCCGAGGGCTTGGAGACGTGAAAGGCTCCGGCGGCGATGAAGAGGATGTGGTCGGTTTTTACCGGACCGTACTTGGTGCTCACCGTGCTCCCCTCGACGATGGGGAGGATGTCGCGCTGCACCCCCTCGCGGGAAACCTCGGGGCCGTGCCCCCCTTCGCGGCTGGCGATCTTGTCGATCTCGTCGATGAAGATGATGCCGCTCTGCTCGGTGCGCTCCCGGGCCAGGGTGTAGACCTTGTCCATGTCCACCAGCTTCTCGGCTTCGGCTGCGACCAGGATCTCCCGGGCGTCCTCGATCTTCATCCTCCGGCGTTTGGTCTTTTTGGGGAAGATGCTGCCGAGCATGTCCTTGAAGTTGATCCCCATCTCCTCCGAGCCCTGGGGGGTGAGGATCTCCATCATCGGCGCCCGGGACTCTTCGGTTTCGATCTCGACGAAGCGATCGTTGAGGGCCCCCTGGCGCAGGAGCTTGCGCAGCTTGTCGCGGGTCGCCTCGCGGCTTTCCCCCCCTTCGCTTTCTCCCGGCAGCAGCAGCTCGAGCAGCCTCTCCTCGGCCAGATCTTCCGCCTTGACCCGCACCGTCTGGGCCTCTTCGGCCTTGACCATGAGGATGGCCAGGTCGAGGAGGTCGCGGACCATGCTCTCGACGTCGCGGCCGACGTAGCCGACCTCGGTGAACTTGCTCGCCTCGACCTTGACGAAAGGGGCCTGGGCCAGCTTGGCCAGGCGCCGGGCGATCTCCGTCTTGCCGACCCCGGTGGGACCGATCATGATGATGTTCTTCGGCGCGATCTCCTCCCGCAGTTCGGCCGGAACCTGCTGGCGGCGCCAGCGGTTGCGCAGGGCGACGGCGACGGCGCGCTTGGCCCCCTTCTGGCCGATGATGTAGCGGTCGAGTTCGGAGACGATCTCCCGGGGGGTGAAGTTGTTCACGGCAGCACCTCCACCAGAATCTGGTCGTTGGTGTAGATGCAGATGCCGGCGGCGATCAGCATCGCCTCCTCGGCCACCTTTTGCGCCGGCAAGTCCGAATGGGCCATGAGCGCCCGCGCCGCCGCCAGGGCGTAGGGGCCGCCGGAGCCGATGGCGGCGATGCCGTCATCCGGCTCGATGACGTCCCCCGAACCGGAGAGGATCAGGGTCGTTTCGGCGTCGGCGACGATGAGGAGCGCCTCGAGTTTGCGCAGCATCCTGTCGGTGCGCCAGTCCTTGGCCAGGGCGACCGCCGCCCGCATCAGGTTGCCGCGGAATTCCTGGAGCTTGACGTCGAACTTTTCGAAGAGGGTGAAGGCGTCGGCGGTGCTCCCGGCAAAGCCGGCGATGACCCGGTCCTGGTACATGCGGCGGATCTTGCGGGCGGTGTGCTTCATCACCGTGTTCCCCATGGTCACCTGGCCGTCTCCGGCCAGGGCGATCTCGCCGTTTTTGCGAACGCAGATGATGGTGGTTCCTCGAAACATCTCGACCCCTTTTCGTGGCCGCAACAAGCGCCAGCCGGGAAATGAAAAATGCGATAAATATAACACAGAGATTGGGGAATAAAAAAAGGAAAAACGCTTTTATTCCCGCGAACAGAGGCCTCTGCTCCGGCGTGCCGGGGGACAGGGCGAAGGGGGGAGAGGTCAGCGCGGCAACGTCAGGGTGGCGACGGTGCCGCGGCCGGGTTGGCTTTCGAGACGGATGGTGCCGCCGTGCATCTGCACGAACTGGCGGGCATAGTAGAGGCCGAGGCCGAAGCCGCGCACCTGTCCGGTATGGGCGGGGTCGACCTGGTAGAACTTGTCGAAGACCCGGGGAAGTTCGTCGGCCGGAATCCCCTGGCCGGTGTCGGCAATCACCAGAAGGAGTTCCCGGTCCCGTCCTTCGACGCTCAGGGAGACCGTTCCCCCCGGAGGGGTGAACTTGAGGGCGTTCTCCAGCAGCGCCAGCAGGGCGAATCGGATGAGTTTGCCGTCGAGCTGCATGGGCGGTTGGGGAGCATCGAGAAGGGTTTCGAAGAGGACCCCCTTGTTGACAAAGGCATCCTTGAGATCGGTGACCACGGCCATGGCCAGATCCCGGGGGAAAACCGCCGTCGGCTTCAGGGGACCCTCCTGGAGAATGATCTCGCTGTAGAAGAGAAGGTCCTGGATCAGATAGGTCAGATAACGGGATTCGTCGAGGATCAAGTCGAGGGTCTTGAGAAAGGCGGGGTCGGTGGGATCGCCGATGCCGCCGGCCAGGTTCTGGATGAAGAGGGAGATGGCGGTGGTCGGGGTCTTGAGCTTGTGGGAGATCAGGCCGAGAAAATCGGATTTGAGCCGGTCCATGCGCTTGAGCTGGAGGAGTTCCTCCTTGAGGTCCTTTTTCTCCAGAACCTTGTCGATGGTGGTCTTGAGCTGCAGAAGGTTGATCGGCTTGCTGATGAAGTCGTCGGCGTCGGCCTTGAGGGCGCGGAGAATGATCTCCTTGTCGGCATAGCCGGTCATGACGACCACCACCTGATTCGGTTCCCGCTCCTTGACGGCCCGAAGAAGGTCGAGTCCGTTCATCCCCGGCATCATCACGTCCGTCAGCACCAGGTCGACCGTTTCCCGGGAAAGGATCTCCAGGGCCTCTTCGCCGCAGGTCGCCTGCAGCACCCGGTAACCCTTGAGGACCCGGGCGCAGAGTTCGCGGATCACGGACTCGTCATCCACCATCAGGATGCAGCGCCCCTCCTTTTCCTGGCGCAATGTCATCTCCCCTTCGATCTGCAGGCGCACGCGCTTCTCCCCTGTGCTTTATTGTCGGGCGGGCGGGTTCAAGCGCCGTTTTCGGTCAGCCTGATGCCGTCGCAAAGAACCGGTATTGCCACCAAGACACGGAGACACCAAGAAGGAACGAACAGTTCATTCTAAAGGTTTAAACTTGGTGCCTTGGTGACTTGGTGGCAAAAAACCAGGTTTTTTGCAGGAAGACAAACCTCTGTTCGTCATCCTCTACCCGCCGCCGAGGCTCCGGGCCACCAGGTCGGTGGCGGCGCCCAGGGCCTGGTCGAGGTTTCCGGGGAGGTTCCCTCCGGCCTGGGCCAGATCGGGGCGTCCGCCGCCGCGGCCGCCCACGGTCTCGGCGAGGGGCGCGATCAGCTTGCCGGCCTGGAGGCGGCCGGTGAGGTCCTTGGTCACGGCGACCAGCAGGCTCGCCTTGTCGTCGGCGGCGGCGCCGAGGACGATGACACCCGACCCGAGGCGCTCGCGCAGCTGGTCGGCGAGCTCGCGCAACCCTTTGCCGTCGAGGTCGTCGGCCCGGGAGATCAGGAGGCGGACCCCCTCCACCTCGCGGACCTGGGCGAGGAGCTCGGAGGCCCGCCCGGCATTGAGGCGCCCCTGCATCGATTCGATTTCCCGCTCCAGTTCCTTCTGCTGGTCGAGGAGTTTTTTCAGGCGCCCCTCGAGCTGCCCGCGGTCGCTTTTGACCAGAACGGCCAGGCGCGCCAGGGTCGCTTCCTCCTCCTGGACGCACTCCAGGGCGCGGGCGCCGGTGACCGCCTCGATGCGGCGCACCCCGGCGGCGATGCCGCTCTCGGCAAGGATCTTGAAGAGGCCGATGTCGCCGGCGGCGCGGATGTGGGTGCCGCCGCAGAGTTCCCTGCTGAAGTCGCCGACGCGGACCACCCGCACCCGGTCGCCGTACTTCTCGCCGAAGAGGGCGGTGGCGCCGGTGGCGATGGCGTCGTCGGCGGCCATCTCCTCGGTTTCCACCTGCTGGTTGTCCCGGATCCGCCCGTTGACTTCCCTCTCGATCTGCACCAGCTCCTCGGCGCTCACCGGAGAGAAGTGGGTGAAATCGAAGCGCAGCCGCTCCGGGGTGACCTGGGAGCCGGCCTGTTTGATGTGGTCGCCGAGGACCGCGGTCAGCACGGCCTGCAGGATGTGGGTCGCCGTGTGGTTGAGGGCGGTCGCCTGGCGAAGGGGGAGATCGACGGTGAGATCGGCGGCCTCCCCCTGCTGCACGCTCCCTTTGGTCACGGTGCCGACGTGGACGGTCAGGGAGGGGAGGGGCTTTCTCGTCTCGTCGATCCGGACCCGGCCGGAGCCGGTGGAAATTTCGCCGCGGTCCCCGGCCTGTCCGCCGGATTCGCCGTAGAAGGGGGTGACCGAGGTGATGATTTCGACCCGGTCGCCTTCGGCGGCCTTTGAAACCGGTACGCCGTTTTTGAGGATCGCCGTGATGGTGCCGTAATCGCTGAGGGTCTGGTAGCCGGTGAACTCGCTCTCTACCCCCTCTTCGAAGAGCGTGCGGTAGATGGCGGAGACGGCTTCTTCCCCCGATCCCTTCCAGTGCTCCCGGGCCTTCTGGCGCTGCTGGTTCATGCAGGCCTCGAACCCCGCTTCGTCGAGAGTAAGGCCTGTCCCTTCGACGATGTCGGCGGTGAGATCGACGGGGAAGCCGAAGGTGTCGTAGAGGCGGAAGACGATCTCGCCGGGGACGACGGTCTGCTTGAGCGTCCGGAGCTTTTCCACCTCGTCGTTGAGGATGCGCAGGCCGTTGTCGAGGGTCTGGATGAAGCGCTCCTCTTCGATTTTGACGATCTTCGTCACATAGTCGGCCCGCTCCCTGAGGTCGGGATAGGCCTCGGCCATCGCCTCCATGACGTAGCGGGCGCTGCGATAGAGCATCGGCTCGGTGAAGCCGAGCATCTTGGCGTGGCGGGCGGCGCGGCGCAGGATTCGCCGCAGGACGTAGCCCCGCCCTTCGTTGGAGGGGAGGACGCCGTCGGCGATGAGAAAGGCGGTGGCCCGGGAGTGGTCGGCGATGACCCGCATCGACACGTCGTTGTCGGCGTCGGCGCCGTAGCGTTTTCCCGCAAGCTTTTCGATAAAGGCGATGATGCCGCGCAGCAGGTCCGTGTCGTAGTTGGTCTTGACCCCCTGCATGACGGTGGTGATGCGCTCGAGCCCCATGCCGGTGTCGACGGAGGGTTTGGGGAGGGGGGTGAGGGTGCCGTCGGCGCTGCGGTTGAACTGCATGAAGACGTTGTTCCAGATCTCCATGTAGCGGTCGCAGTCGCAGCCGACGGCGCAGTCGGGAGAGCCGCAGCCGACCTCGGGGCCGTTGTCCCAGAAGATCTCGGTGCAGGGGCCGCAGGGGCCGGTGTCGCCCATGGACCAGAAGTTGTCCTTCTCGCCGAAGCGGTAGATCCGCTCCTTGGGCACCCCCTCCTGTTCGTGCCAGATCGCTGCGGCCTCGTCGTCCTCGGTGAAGACGGTGACGTAGAGGTGCTCCTTGTCGAGGCGGAGTTCCTGGGTCAGAAACTCCCAGGCATAGGCGATCGCCTCCTTCTTGAAATAGTCGCCGAAGGAGAAGTTGCCGAGCATCTCGAAGAAGGTGTGGTGGCGGGCGGTGCGGCCGACGTTTTCCAGGTCGTTGTGCTTGCCGCCGGCGCGTACGCACTTCTGCGAGCTCGCCGCCCGGACGTAGGGCCGTTTCTCCTGGCCGAGGAAGCAGTCCTTGAACTGGTTCATCCCGGCGTTGGTGAAGAGGAGGGTCGGGTCGTTGTGGGGGACCAGGGAAGAGGAGGGGACGACGGTGTGTCCCCGGTCCTCGAAATATTTGAGAAAACGTGCGCGGATCTGGTTGCCGGTGATCATGGAGACTCTCTTGACCTCTCTTCTTTGAAAAATGTCAGGACCTGCGACAGGGCAAAACCCCGGCGGAGAAAATAGTTGACGACCCGTTGCCGCTGCCGGTCGTCGGCCTGGCGGTAATCGAAGCTGGGGAAACGGCGCTCGGCCAGTGCGGCCAGGACTTCTTCGCGAGTGAATTCGTCTTCGGCCTCGGCAGCCGCGTCGCGGGCCTCTCCCTCGACGATGCCGTGGCGGCGCAGGTCGTCGAGGAGGCGCCGCCCGACGGCGCGCCCCTGGCGGAGGAGGGACCGCGCCCGCTCCCGGGCAAAGCGGCGATCATCGAGATAACCGAGGCGGCGGCAGCGTTCCAGCACCGAGGCGATGGCCTCTTCGTCGTGTCCCTTGAGTCGCAGGCGCTCGCCGAGCTCGGCTTCGCTGCGGTCCCGGACGGTGAGCAGGCGCAGAGCCGCGGCGAAGGGGTCAGAAACGCTCAATCTTCGGTTCGTCCTCCCCGGTGTTGTCCTCTCCGTTTTTCTCGAAGGAGTCCCAGCTGAGATCGGAGGTGGAAGAGATCCCCGACACCTTGAGCTTGAAGTCGTCGGGATTGGAACACTGGCGCAGCGCTTCTTCGAAGGTGATCAGCTTCTTTTTGAAGAGGACCATCAGCGACTGGTCGAAGGTCTGCATGCCGTAGGAGACGAACCCCTGCTGGATGGCGTCGCGCAGCAGACGGGTCTTCTCCTTGTCGTCGATGAGTTCGCGGGTGCGGGCGGTGGAGATCATGACCTCGACCGCCGGAACCCGCCCCTTGCCGTCGGCCCGCGGAACCAGGCGCTGGGAGACGATCCCCTTGATGACCGAGGCGAGCTGCAGCCGGACCTGGCGCTGCTGGTAGGGGGGGAAGACCGAGACGATGCGGCTGATGGTTTCGGTGGCGTCGATGGTGTGCAGGGTGGAGAGGACCAGGTGCCCGGTTTCGGCGGCGTGCAGGGCGGTCTCGATCGTTTCGAAGTCGCGCATCTCGCCGACGAGGATGACGTCGGGATCCTGGCGCAGGGCGCTTTTCAGGGCGACGTCGAAACCCTCGGTGTCGAAGCCGACCTCCCGCTGGTTGACCAGGCACTTCTTGTCGCGGTGCAGGTATTCGATGGGGTCTTCGATGGTGATGATATGCGCCGTCTGGTTGGAATTGATGTAGTCGATCATCGCGGCCAGAGTCGTCGATTTCCCCGAGCCGGTCGCCCCGGTGACCAGGATCAGGCCGCGGTTCTCGAGGGTCAGCTTCTTCAGGACCGGCGGCAGGCTCAGGGTTTCGATGTCGGGGACATCGAAGGGGATGGCGCGAAAGACCAGGGAGGTCGAGCCGCGCTGGGAAAAGACGTTGACGCGGAAGCGCCCCAGCCCCGGCACCCCGTAGGAGAGGTCGGCCTCGTGGGTCTCCTCGTAGCGGGCCCGCTGCCGCTCGTTCATGATGGCGTGCGCCATCTTCTCCGTCTCCTCGGGGGAGATCCGCGGCGCCTTGGGATGGGGACGGAGGGCGCCGTCGATCCGGTAGGTCGGCGGCAGTCCGGCTTTGATATGGATGTCCGAGGCCTTGGCCTTGAGAGCGACGGACAGGATGTCGTTGAGTTCCATTTTTTATCCCTTGGCCGCCTTGGCCGGAGGCGTTTCGGCACCTTTGGCCGGGGGCGTTTCGGCGGACGGGAGCCCGAAATGCGTCAGGACCTTCTCCTCGATGGCGCGGGCGGTCTCCGGGTGTTCCTTGAGGAACTGCTTGGCGTTCTCCCGTCCCTGGCCGATGCGCTCGCCGTTGTAGGAGTACCAGGCGCCGCTCTTTTCGATGATGTTGGTCTCGGCGCCGAGGTCGACGATGTCTCCTTCGCGGGAGATCCCGGTGCCGTACATGATGTCGAATTCCGCCTCTTTGAAGGGGGGGGCGACCTTGTTTTTGACGACCTTGACCCGGGTGCGGTTGCCGATGACGTCCTGGCCCGACTTGAGGGAGGCGATGCGGCGGATATCCAGGCGCACCGAGGCGTAGAACTTGAGGGCGTTGCCGCCGGTGGTGGTCTCGGGATTGCCGAACATCACGCCGATCTTCATGCGGATCTGGTTGATGAAGATGACGATGCAGTTCGATTTGCTGATGGTGCCGGTGAGTTTGCGCAGCGCCTGGGACATGAGGCGCGCCTGCAACCCCATGTGGGAGTCGCCCATCTCCCCTTCGATCTCGGCCCGGGGGACGAGGGCGGCCACCGAGTCGACCACCAGGACGTCGATGGCGCCGCTGCGCACCAGGACTTCGGTGATTTCCAGGGCCTGCTCGCCGGTGTCGGGCTGGGAGACGAGGAGGTCGTCGGTATTGACCCCGAGTTGTCTGGCGTAGCGGATGTCGAGGGCATGCTCAGCGTCGACGAAGGCGGCGATTCCCCCTTTTTTCTGGGTTTCAGCGACGATGTGCAGGGCGAGGGTCGTTTTCCCCGAAGACTCGGGGCCGAAGACTTCGATGATCCGTCCCCGGGGGACGCCGCCGACGCCGAGCGCGATGTCGAGGGAGAGGGCTCCGGTGGAGACGGCCTGGACGTCGGGGATGACGGCGTCCTTGCCGAGGCGCATGATGCTCCCCTTGCCGAACTGTTTTTCGATGTGGCCGATTGCCAGGTCAATGGCATGTTCGCGGTTGGATTCCGCCATGGGGATATCTCCTGAAAGGGGTGAGTTTCGTGTTTGGGTCCGCCGGAGAGCAGAGGGGTTCGCCCCTGTTTAAGCCTCAGCGGCCGAGGCCGACGGTTTTCCGCGGCAGATGCAAAGCGCCGCCCGGTTCCAGGCGGCTTTCAAAGAGGACCAGCGAATCGACGACGAGCTCCCCGCAGGTCGCATCCTTAAAGGGGGCCAGGTCGCACTTTTCGGCGAGGGCCGTCCCGCGCCGGCGGCCCAGGGTCAGGTGGGGAGTGAAGGGACGATCGTCGCGGGGAATGCCGATTTTCTCCAGTGCCGACTCCAGGTCGTCCTGCAGTTTTGCCAGGGGAGGGCCGCCGTCGACGCCGAGCCAGATCACTCTTGGTCGCAGCGGTGAAGGAAAGGCTCCGACTCCGATCAACCGTGCCTGAAAGGGGACGCTCAAATGCCCTATCGATAGCACAACTTCCCCTATCCTATCAAGGGATTCTTCCGGGAGTTCGCCGAAAAACTTGAGAGTCAGATGGATCGTCCCGGGGCGGACCCAGCGGACGTCCGGAAGGGTTTCGGCCAGGCGATTCTGGAGCCGGGCAATCTGCCGCTGCAGGTCCGGGGGGAGGGGGACGGCGAGGAAGGCTCTAATTTGCGACATCGGCGGTCTCTTCGGCCGGCGGGGGGTGGGGGAGGAGGACGTGGAAGGCGCTCCCCGGTTCCAGGGAGGCTTCTCCCTGACTCTCGACCCAGACCATGCCGCCATGGGCTTCGACCATCCCCTTCACCAGGGTCAGGCCGAGGCCGACCCCCTTGCCGCCGAAACGGGTCTGGGAGGTGGAGTGGGAGGCGATGTCGCCGATCTCGTAAAATTTGTCGAAGACGCGCAACTGCTCGGCGGCGGGGATGCCGATGCCGGTGTCGCGCACCGTGATCTGCACGTAGGAGGACCCCGGCTCCTTCTCGAAAAACGCCGGCGAAAAGGGGCGCAGCACCGGAGCCAGCGCCTGGATCTCTCCGGCGGTGCGGCAGGCGGCGAGGATGTTGATTTCCCCCCCCTCGGGGGTGAACTTCATGGCGTTTTCCAGAAGGCGGCAGAAGGTTTTCTTCAGGTGATAGTGGTCGCCGACCAGGGGCGGGATCTCTCCCGGATCGACGATGCTGAGGGTAAGCCCCCTCTCCTGCAACAGGAAAAGGGTGTCGTAGCGGATGTCCTGCAGCAGGGTGGGGAGGCAGACCCTCTCCCTTGCCAGGTAGATGCTCTGGGACTCGAGGCGGGCCACTTCGAGGAGGTCGCTGACGATCTCGTCGAGCCGCAGTCCCCCCTGGCGAATCGCATCGAGGGCGCTTTTTTCGTCGTCGCTGAGGCGCTCCCGCAGAGTATCCCGCAGCAGGTCGGTGCTGGCCAGGACGAAGGTGAGGGGGGTGCGCAGTTCGTGGGAGGCCAGGGCGAGGAAGTTACTCTTTATCCGGTCGAGTTGTTCCAGGGACCGGCTGCTCTCCTCCACGGAGGCCAGGTTCATCTTGAGCTGCATGCGGGAGTGTTCGAGCTCGCGATTGCTGGCCTCGGTGAGCCGGTTCTGCCACTGCAGGGAGTCGAAAAGTTCAATTCCTTCCACCGCCGTTCCCAGCTGTTTGCCGATCCCGAGCAAAAGACGGATTTCTTCGCGTTTAAAGAGTCGCCGGCTGTGGTTGAAGATGAAGAGCACCCCCAGGGTTCTCTCGTGCGTTGCCAGGGGAATGGCCTGAAAGCCGCGCCAGCCGGCGTGGCGCACGGCTTCGACCTCCAGCCGGCGGTCCTGGGTTAGGTCGACGGAGGAGCGGGGGCGGCCGCTGACCACCACCCGTCCGCACATCCCCTGGCCGGGGCAGAGCTGACGCAGGGAGGCGAGGGTCTCGGTGTCGATGTTGTGGTGGACCAGCAGCTCGAGATCCTTGCCGGCGTGGCGCACCAGATAGATGCCGCCGCCGTCGCTGTCGAAACTGCTCACCACCTTGTCCAGAACCGCCTGGAGCATCTCGGCGAGGTCGCCGCTGGAGGCAGCTTGGTGAGCGATCTGGTTGACCAGGGTCAGGTCGCGGTTGCGGCGCCGCAGCTCCTGCTCGGTCATTTTACGTTCGGTGACGTCCCGCACCACCCCGTGGACCATTTCCTCGCTGCCGATCCGGCCCAGCCGGGCGTGGACGGCGCCAATGAACGAGGTCCCGTCGCGGCGTCGGAAGATGAGTTCGCCGTCTTCACCGTACCCCTGGCGGATGACCTTCTTGACCAGTGCCAGGTAGCGGCGCCGCTGTCGACCGGCGAAAATGACGTCGAGGGGGAGGAGGGGGATCTCTGCGGCGCTGTAGCCGAGGAGCCCTTCGGCCGCCCGGTTGACCTCCTGCAGGCGGCCGTTTTGCGGGTTGATGAGAAAGATGGCGTCGCCGGCGGAGTCGAGAAGGTCGCGGCAGCGTTTTTCGTTTCCCTTAATCCGGGTGCCGAGTCGGGAGATTTCCTCCTGGTCCGACTGCCGGCGCGTTTTCGTTCTGCGGAACTGGCTCCACAGGGCAAAAGCCAGAAGGATGGCCAGGGCCCAGCCGAGGGAGGTGAGGAGGACGAGGGGAGTGGCTCGGGTTGCATTGGGGGAGAGGGCGGCCTGGAGAGGCCTGGCTCCCGGGAGGAGGAAAAAAAGTGCGGCGCAAAGAAGGGGAGAGGGGGCGCGGTTTGCTGTCCAGTCCATGGCCATCTCGGGGATCTCAGGGGGCTCCGTCATTGAGGTGTTTAATGGCAATGCGGCGGATCCATTCCAGTGCCGTGCAGGCCGTCATCAGGCGGATCTGGCTGCGGTCTCCGGCGAAGCCGAATCGCTGCACCTGTTCGTACCCGGCGGCGACCAGGGCGACAAAGACGGTTCCCACCGGTTTGTCTGCTGTCCCCCCCGCCGGCCCGGCGATGCCGGTGACGGCCAAGGCCAGGTCCGTCGCGGCGGCGCGGCGCACCCCGCGCGCCATGGCCAGGGCGCAGGCCTCGCTCACCGCCCCCTCTTCTTCGAGGAGTTTCCTGCTCACGCCCAGCCACTGTTGTTTGGCCTGATTGGAATAAGTGACGGCGCCGCGTTCGAAAAAGGAGGAGGACCCGGGGACGTCGGTGAGGAGTTTGGCGATCAGGCCGCCGGTGCACGACTCGGCCAGGGAGAGGGTGAGGCCGGTATTCTCCAGGAGGCGGGCAACGTTCTGCGCCAGGGTCGTCTCGCCGGCGGCGACGATGAAGTCGTCGAGGGCCCGGCGGGCGGCCAGCTCCCCCCGGTCGAGAAGATTCTCCGCCTCCTCGCCGCAAGCTCTGAGTTTGACATGGACCAGGGGAAAGTCAACTCCGAAGGCGAGTTCGACCCCCGGGGGGAGAACCTGTTCCAGCCTTTCCTCGGTCTGCACTTCGCTGAGGCCGAAGACCTTCAGGACCCGTTCCCTGCGGGGAGGAACGCCGCCGCTGAAGCGGTGCAGTGCGCCGAGAACCGATTCTCGGAGGATGGCCGTCATCTCGTCGGGGACCCCGGGGAGGAAAAAGAATTCTGTCTTCTCCTGGGAAAGAACGAAGCCGGGAGCGGTCCCCCTGTCGTTGGCGAGGATCGCCGCCTTCTGGGGAAGGAGCGCCTGTTTTTCGTTGCGCGGGTCCATGGCCTCGTTCCGGGCGGCGAAAAAGGCGCGGATCTGCCCCAGGGCCTCGTCGTTGAGGACAAGGCGGCGGCCGAAGGCGCGGGCGGCCGCCCGGGCCGTCAGGTCGTCCCCCGTCGGTCCGAGCCCGCCGGTGACGATGACCACATCCCGCCGCGCGGCCAGGGCGCAAAGAGCGGCGGCGATGTCCGTCTCGACGTCGCCGACGGTCAGCGACTCGCTGAGACGGTACCCTTCGCCGCCGAGGATGCGGGCGATGGCGGTGGTGTTGGTGTCGGCCATCTCCCCGTTGAGGAGTTCGTCGCCGACGGTGAGAACGGCAATGGTCAGGTTCATGATGCGATGACCCCAAGGTGTTCGAGAGCCAGAAGGATCAGGCGCAACGCCAGGGCGCCGTAGAGGCCGGCCACCACGTCGTCGAGGACGACGCCGAAGCCGTTCTTGAGGCGGCGGTCGAACCAGTTGGCGGGGAAGACCTTGCTGATGTCGAAGAAGCGGAAAGAGAGGAAACCGAGGAGGGCGGTGGTCCAGGAAAAGGGGAGAAAGGCGACGGTCACCAGATAGCCGACCAGTTCGTCGATGACGATGCGCCCGTCGTCAATTACTCCGTAATAGCGCCCCGCCGCGCCGGAGACCCAGAAGGCGAGGAAGAGGATCCCGACCCAGGTCAGGGCATAGAGGGGGGCGGGGAGAGGGGCGAGGAGAAAAAAGAGGGGAATCCCGGCGAGGGTGCCGACGGTCCCGGAGGCGACGGGAAAATAGCCGAGGCCGGCGTTGCTGGAGAGAAAGAGGATGAAGCGGCGCATGGCAAAGCTCGCAGGCAAAGAGTGGGGAAAATAGGGTGATCGTCAGGGGTGCCCCTCTCCCGCAAAGGAGAGAGGGCGAACCTGCGAAGTCAAAGGTGTTGGTGTTGTCAGCCTTGCTCCCCCTCCCCTCTGTGGGAGGGGGCCGGGGGGAGGGGCAGTTCGAGACAGCGCCGTCGAATCGATTCCAGAACACCCTCGCAATTGGTCAGAATCTCGTGGTTCCAAAAACGAACGACCGTAAAACCCTGTGCATTCAACCAGCGCGTTCGCTCGGCATCCTTTGTTTGCTCCAACGCATGCTGTCCGCCGTCGGCCTCGACAATCAAGCGCCTTTCGTAACAAACAAAATCGACGACAAACCGGCCGATCTGTTCCTGACGGCGAAATTTCAATCCGGACATCTGCTTGCCGCGGAGGTGCCGCCATAACAATTGTTCGGCATCGGTGGCGTTGTGGCGCAGTTCTTTGGCTGTCTGCGTCAGGTTAATTGGCACCGGGTCTCCCCTCTCCCCGACCCTCTCCCACAGAGGGGAGAGGGAGAAAATCGCTGCAGGCAAGGCAAGTTGTTGAGTTTGATCTACCTCTCCGTTGCGGGAGAGGTAGAACGTCCAGAGTAAAAAAACTTGTCAGCTTCGCCCCCCCCTCCACTATGGGAGAGGAGGAACATGCGGAGTCAAAAATGTTGTAGTTTTGCTCCCCCTCACCTTTGTGGGAGGGGGCTGGGGGGAGGGGCGATTACCCGCTCCGTTCCCGATTCAACGCCAGAAGTCGCCCCAGCACCTCGTCGTCGGCGAGATCGGCGGGCCAGCCGTAGGCGGCGGCGACGGCGGCATCGAGAGTGGCGTGGGCGTTTTGCAGCCATTGCGGGCGCAGGTTGTAGAGGTTGGTCAGGGTGCGCTTGGCAAGATCCTTTTCACAACCCGGTTTGGGAAGGATGCGGTCAGGGTAGCCCGCTACCACTTCCGGCAGTCGCTCGACCCATTCGGGGGGATTGAGCCAGTTGTCGCGCAGTTCGACCAGACGTTGCGCCGCCGTGGCGATGGCTTCGGCTTGCGGGGTGCCGGCGTAGCTGCTGGCCGGCAGGTTGGGGGTGAGGCCGGTTGGGAAGGGGAAGGTTCTGAACGTCGTGCTCGATGTGTAACGAGGACGGTCTTCAAGGCTGGTTCCCATGCGCAACGCCCAGAGTTCGTGGATTCGAGATTGCAGGATGCCGAAAGTGGTGTCGTCGTTGCGGGCGATAACGACCAGATTCTTGTCCGAGGCAATGCTGGCCGGACACCAGACAAAGACGCGATGTTTGGCCACTTCCGGGGTGGCTATATAGCGCGATAGGCCAGAGATGGCTAGGCGCATATCAGCGCCTGAACGTTTGAAAAGCCAGTATCTCTCTCGCATTCCTTTTTCCGGGCTAAATTTTCGGTCCGGTTTGATATTTACCAAAACATGAGCAAAAGGTGCTTCGAAAAGAGTGGCTTGATCTTCACTCCATTCAGCAAAGTCGATGATCCACATGTCGGGCCATCGTCCGGTAATAGCTTGGCCATTTGCCCAAGGTTTGATGACCTCACTATTCGATTTTCCGTGTGGATTCGGCTGGTGCAACCATTGCCGTGCAAGTTCCCCAGGAATATCAAAGGCGCCGCCTTTCGTTGGTCCCTGAAAGGCCACACTTTCATTTTCCTTCAGCGCCGTTGCCGTGGTGAGGTCGCAGGTAGGACCGGGTTCAAAACCCGCCCGTTCTGCCGGTCCGGTCAAGTCAGCGTAAATGGCTGAAACGGGTTTGCTATCCAATCGGGCAGATTTGCATTCTGACTCTGCTAAACCATTTCCCGCGAAACAGATCAGCGACACCCGCACCGCTGCTCCTTCGTTGATCCAGGGCTCGTCACTCCAGGCATTGAAGATCCGGCCGCTGGCGCAGATACGCTCCAGAACTCTGCGGCTGGCACCTCCGCGTATCGAATTGGTGGCAACCAGCCCGGCACGTTGCACGCGGCCAGCTTCGACCTCTGCTCGCGCTTTTTCGAACCAGTAGGTGACCAGATCGGCCCCGCCGGGGACGCGTCCTTTGTAGCGCGAGCGCAACCGGGTGACGTAATCTTCGCCGAGTTCGGCAAGCATCTTCTTGTCGCCCAAAAACGGCGGATTGCCGACGATGCAGTCGGCTTCGGGCCAGGCGGCTTCAAGCCAAAGGCTACCCTCCCCCCAGCCCCCTCCCATGAAGGGAGGGGGAGCTTGAGCAACGCTCCCTCCCATGAAGGGAGGGGGGGCTTGTGGGCCGTGGGGGGCTTGTGTCCCGTGCAATTCGTTGAGGGGCGAGGTAGGCGGGCTGGCATCCGCGTCCATCGTGAGCGCCTCGGGTTGAATCGCCCCCTCTCCCCTTGCGGGAGAGGGCTGGGGAGAGGGGGCGCGTGTCAACAGGGCGTCGCGGCAGGCGATCCCGTCGAGTTTTTTCAGGATCGGGTCGGTGCTGTAACCGACGCCGTTTTTCATATTCCACTGGATGTCGCCGATCCAGACGGTGACGCGGGCGAGTTCGGCGGCGTAGTCGTTGATCTCGATGCCGAGGACGTTGTGCGGACCGATCTGGTGGAAGTCGCGCTGAAAGCCGAAGATTTCGCCTTCGAGCATCAGCCGGTGTTCGAGATTTTTCAGCTCGACCAGGGAGAGATAAAGAAAGTTCCCGCTGCCGCAGGCCGGGTCAAGAACCCGCATGGCACGGAGTTTGGTGAGAAAGGCGCGATAACACCCTTCGGCTTTCTTCCGGGCCGGGGCGGTCCCCTTGTCGAGGAGAGAGGAGATTTCTATCTTGCTCGCTGACCACTCTCGCTCCAGGGGTTCGATCACCACCGGGCCGACGATGCGCAGGATTGAATCGCGGTCGGTATAGTGAGCGCCGAGCTGGCTGCGTTTGGCCGGGTCGAGACCGCGTTCGAACAGGGTGCCGAAGATTGCCGGTTCGATGTCGCTCCAGTCGAGTTTGGCGCAGGCCAGAAGCTGGGCGACGCTGACGGCATCGAGAGGGAGGGCGTCGTCATCGTCGAAGAGACCGCCGTTGAACCAGGGGACGACGTCGCCGAAGCCGATTTCACCGCCGTGGCGCATGGCGGCGAAAAGGAGGCGGGCACGGTCGGCGAACTGTGCCGGTCGGGATTGGATCGATTCGACCATGCGGGTGAAGAGGTGCCCGGGGAGGAGGCCGCTGTCTTCGGCGAACATGCAGAAGATCAGCTTGTTGACGAAATGGGCGACGCTGTGGCTGGTGTGTCCGGCGCTGCGCAGGGTTTGTGCGAGCTCGGCGAAGGTCTGAGCGGCACGCTCGGTGACCATGTGCCGGGTGATGCCGGGACGAAAACGCTCCGGCTCGGTGAGGAGCCAGCGCAGCTTCTGCAACGCCTCGGGCTTTTCGAGGTCTTCGAGGGCGAGGGTGTGTATTTCCTGGACGGTGTTGGTGAAGTTGGTATGAATGACGATGGTTTCCATATCGGAAACCACCAGCAGCGGCGGGTTCTCCAAAGCGATGGCGTAGCGTTGCAACTGGGCGAAGGCGGCAATCAGGTCCTTGTGCTTGCCCTTATATTCCCAGGCAAAGAAACCTTTTTTCCAGACATCGGCCCACCCCTCGCCGCCGCCGGTCTTGCTCGCGCCGCGTTCGAAGGTGAAATGTTCGCCGGTGGGGTCGGCCTCTGCCGGAGTCTTATGGGCAAGGAGGCGACAGAGGTCGATGAAATGTTCCTGCGACGCCGAACGTTCTTTGAGTGTCGAGGCCTTCCACTTGGCGATGAATTCCCGTACGGTCAACGTGATTTCCCTTCGTGTTCCAACCGTTTTTTGTCGGCCGCCTGTTCGACGATCCGGTAGATTTCCGGCAGCGGTCGTCTGGAGGCCGACGCCAGAGCGCGGCAGCTTTCGTACTCCGGGGCGATGCGCAGCAGGTTGGTCCCCTCGAACAAGAGCTTGACCTGCACCTGTCCGAATTCGGTCTGCACCGTTGCGGCCTCGCGGCGCAGCTTCAGGCGCTGGCAGGTGGAAGTGCGGATGCCGATGGCGCTGCTTTGTCGGAGAATCAGGCGCGCCAGGCGATCCGTGTCCTCCATTTTTGCCACCGCCGTCAGGCGCACGCCGGGGCGGTTTTTCTTCATCTGCAGGGGGGAGAAGGCGACGTCGAGGGCGCCTTCGGAGAGGAGGCGCTCCATCAGGTAACCGAGAACTTCGGGGGTGGAGTCGTCGAGATGGGTTTCGAGAAGGGTGACGGTGTCGCGCTCCAGTCCGGCGCTTGCGGCGGCGCGGCCGAGGATTCCCCGCAGCAGGTTGGGGCGGTCCGGGAGGTCGCGGCTGCCGACGCCGTAACCGACGCGCTCCAGAATCAGGTCCGGAAACGGGGCGAATTCGGCGATCTCGGCGGCGATGGCGGCGCCGGTGGGGGTGACCAGCTCCTGGTCGCTGTGGCCATCCACCACCGGCAGCCCCCTGAGGATTTCCAGGGTCGCCGGGGCCGGGAGGGGAAAGACACCGTGGGCGCAGGAGACGGTGCCGGATGAGAGGGGGAGGGGGGCGCAGACGATGCGCCCGGCGCCGAGGAGATCGAGGCCGACGGCGGCGCCGACAATATCGACGATGGAGTCGACGGCGCCGACTTCGTGGAAGTGGACGGCCTCCAGGGGGACGCCGTGCACCGCCGCCTCGGCGACGCCGATGCGCTTAAAGATCCGCCGCGCCACTTCTCGCGGTCCGGTCTTGAGGGAGGAGGTCGCAAGCATGGCGTCGATGTCGGACCAGGTGCGGTGGTGGTGCTGCTCCTCGACGGCCACGGTGACCTGTGTTCCGGCGATCCCCCGGCGGCTCTGCCGGGCGGCGCCGAGACGGTAGCCGGGTACGGGAAGTTTGGCCAGTTCGGCTTCGATCGCCTCGAGAGGGACGCCGAGGTCGACGAGGAGGCCGAGGACCATGTCGCCGGAGATCCCCGAAAAGGTGTCGAGATAGAGGGTCTTCACGGCTCCCTCCGGGTATTGATGCGGTGGGCGGCGAAGGCGGCGCCGAAGCCGTTGTCGATGTTGACCACCGTCACCCCGGCGGCGCAGGAGTTGAGCATGCCGAGGAGGGCGGCGACTCCGCCGAAGGCGGCGCCGTAGCCGATGGAGGTGGGGACGGCGATGACCGGGACGGAGACCAGGCCGCCGACCACGGAGGGGAGGGCCCCCTCCATTCCGGCGACGACGATGATGACCGCCGCTTCCTGCAGGAGGTCGGCCCGGGCCAGAAGGCGGTGGATGCCGGCGACGCCGACGTCGACCAGTTCGTCCACCTCGTTGCCGAGGATGCGCGCGGTGAGGGACGCCTCGCGGGCGACGGGGATGTCGGAGGTGCCGGCGCAGACCACCAGGATCTTGCCGATGCCGCATTTTGCGACGGGTTTTTGCACCAGGGTCAGGGCGCGGGCGTCGCGGTCGTAGGCGGCGCCGGGGTGACGCTCGAGGAGCGGTCCGGCCTTGTCGGCAGCCAGACGGGTGACGAGGATGTTGCCGCCGTGTTCGGCCATCCGCCCGACGATGGTCAACAGCTGCTCGCCGCTCTTCCCTTCGCCGAAGACGACCTCGGGGGCTCCCTGGCGCAGTTCGCGGTGGCGATCGATCATGGCCACCCCGACATCCTCGAAGGGGAGGGTGCGCAGCCGCTCCATCCCTTCGGCGACGGAGAGTTTCCCCTCGCTCAGGGCGGTGAGCATGGTTTGCAATTCGGTGGGATTCATGGCCATCCTCGGCAGAGAAGCGTTTGGCCTGACAGAATAGCAACTTGCCGGAGGGATTTCAAAGGGAGAATTGCCCGGGGTTGGCAGTCGCTCCCCGCGCCCTTTTTTTGCAGCGGCCTTGCGTCCCCTTCGGCAATCAGCGGCTGAGGTGCCCGAGTTCGAAGAGAAGGAGGGTGACATAGCCGGCGATGGCGGCGAGGGTCGTCGAAAAGAGGACCAGGGCGCCGAGCATCCTGAAATTGATGTGTCTTCGGGTCTTGAAACTGGTGCGGGGAAAGATACGGGTCAGAGCCAGACTCAGCAGCGCCGCGAGGATCAGCAGCCACCCCTGGGCGAAGAGGAGCCTGGACAGGTCGAGTTGCCGCAGGTATCCGTATCCGACGACGCCCCCCGGGATGGCCAGGATCAGCGCGCCGCGGAAGAGGCGGTGGTGGACGATCCAGTTGCGGTTGCTCCAGTTCCCCATGATCGAGAGGAGTTTTTGATGGATCTGGGCTCCGGCCTGGTGAACCGTCTTGCTGAAGGTCGTCAGCTCCATGAGGGGAAACCCCTGCCGGGAGAAGGTGAGGGTGATGTCGATGAGTTCCGGTCGACCGAGCTTGAGGCTGACGACCGCCTTCCTGAGGGACGGATCGAGGGCTTCCCCCTTGAACTCGGACATGGAGGGGAGATCCAGGATGCCTTCACGGGTCAGGAGGGTCACGGAGAACTTGCGCAGCTCGCCTGGGTTTTTCACCTCGAGAACGTACATCATGCTCTCGATTTCCTTTTTGAATCCCCGGGCGACCTGGGTCAGGAAAAAGGTCTCGATCTGCGCCAGGAGCCGCTTGTCGACCCGGCAGGACGGCAGGGATTTTTTCAGGGTGAATTTTTCCACGGGGGACCTCGTTGAGTTGGGCGGTTTCGAGGAAAAGAGAATAATGTTCCCTGAGCAATTCCCGTACCAGTGCCGGAGCAGATCCAAATTTATCCCTGTTTCGCCAGGCCAGGGGCGGTTTTGTCGAGGCAGGGGGGGGCGGAGCCCGATTCCGGGCCGCCAGAGGGGGAGGGGAATCCGGGAAGGGAACCTTTTGGCGGAGGTCGACCCGGCCCTTTGGCCGGGGGAGGAGAGCGGGCGACGGCCCTCCCTCAGGTCGGGGGGATCTTGCCGATAAAGACTTCCCGGGGGCGGCTGGTGCCGTCGGAGGGGCCGACGATCCCTTCCTGCTCCATCTTCTCCACCATGCGCGCCGCGCGGTTGTAACCGAGACGCAGCCGGCGCTGCAGCATGGAGATGGAGGCCTGGCGGCTTTCGGCGACGAGGGCCAGCGCCTCGTCCCATTTCTCGTCGTATTCCTCTTCCCCTTCGTCCCCTCCGCCGTCGGCCGAGGGCGGGGCGCTGAGGATCGATTTGTCGTATTCGGGGTCCCCCTGCTTCTTGAGAAAATCGACGACGCGCTGCACCTCGAGTTCGGAGACGAAGGCGCCGTGGACCCGCTGCAGGGCTCCCGTTCCCGGCGGCAGGTAGAGCATGTCTCCCATGCCGAGAAGGGTTTCGGCGCCCATGGAGTCGAGGATGGTGCGCGAGTCGATGCGGGAGAAGACCTTGAAGGAGATCCGGGTCGGGAAGTTGGCCTTGATCAGGCCGGTGATGACGTCGACGGAGGGGCGCTGGGTGGCGAGGATGAGGTGGATGCCGGCGGCGCGGGCCATCTGTGCCAGGCGGGCGATCGATTCCTCGATGTCGCGGCCGGCGACCATCATCAGGTCGGCGAGTTCGTCGACGATGACGACGATGAAGGGGAGGTGACCATGTTCGAGGATTTCCCCCTCGGCCAGCTCGACCTCGGGGAGTTCCTCCTCCCCCTCCTCGAGTGCTTCAACAACCATCTGCCCCCTGGCCCGGAGATCGTCCTTCTCCTTGGCCTCCCGGGCGATCTTTTTGTTGTAGCCGTCGATGTTGCGCACCCCCTTGTCGGCCATGAGCTTGTAGCGCCGCTCCATTTCCCGTACCGCCCAGTTGAGGGCCAGGGCCGCCTTCTTGGGGTTGGTGACCACGGGGAGGAGGAGGTGGGGGATCCCCTCGTAGATGGAGAGCTCGAGCATCTTCGGGTCGACCATGATGATCCGCACATCCTCGGGGGTCGCCCGGTAGAGGAGGGAGAGGATCATGGTGTTGATGGAGACCGACTTGCCGCTGCCGGTGGAGCCGGCGACGAGGACGTGGGGCATCTTGGCGAGGTCGGCGACGACGGTGCGGCCGAAGATGTCCTTCCCCAGCGCCATGGGGAGGCGGCCGCCGGTCTTCTGATATTCCTCCGAGGCGAGGATTTCCTTGAGGTAGACCGTTTCCCGGTCCTTGTTGGGGATTTCGATGCCGACCACCCCGCGCCCGGGGATCGGCGCGACGATGCGGATCGACAGGGCCTTCAGGGCCATGGAGAGGTCGTCGGAGAGTCCGGCGATCTTGCTGACCTTGACCCCGGGAGCCGGTGCGAACTCGTACATGGTGACCACCGGTCCCGGCTTGACTTCCACCACTTCGCCCTGGACGTTGAAGTCCTGGAGCTTCTTGGTGAGAATCCGCGCCTGCATGGTCAGGACCTCCTTGTCGATCGGCTTGGGCGGTTCGCCGTCGTGGTCGAGAAGGGAGAGCGTCGGCTTGTGGTAGGTTCCCGTGGGCTCGAGAAAGGCGAAGGCGTCCTGCCCCTCCAGTTCATCCTTCTTCTTTTTTTTGGCCGGTTTGGAGGGAATCGGCAGCTGCCTCGGCTCGGGGGCGAGGATCACCGGTCCGGCCTGGCGGATTTCGATGACCTTGAGTTTTTCCGGCTTCTTCCGTTCGCGCCGCTGGCGGCGCAGTTCCCGGCGCCGCTCCAGGTAGCCGGCGAAGCGGGCGAGGACCCCCTCGAGAAAGAGGACCATGGAGAAGCGGGCCGTGAGCATGAGCGAGACGAGGAAAAAGACCGAGAGAAAGATCGCCGCGCCGGTGACGTTGAGATAATCGGCCAGGGAGCGCTCCAGCAGGCGGCCGATGGCGCCGCCGGCCTGGCCGATCTTCTGCCCGGCGAAGGTCACCTTCTCGAAACGCAATGAAATCAGTCCCGATAAAGAGAAGAGAAGGACGAGAAATGCGCCGATCTTGTACCAGCGCAAGGTGATGTCGCGGAATTTGAGGAGGCGCCAGGAGAGGAGGAGGCAGGCGATGGGGAGGAGGAGGACCGGCAGCCCGAGGAGTTGGAAGAGGAGGTCGGCGAGATGGGCGCCGACCACGCCGCCGTAGTTATGGATGGTTTTCGGGTGAAAATTGTTGTTGAAGGACGGGTCGCCGTTGTGAAAGGAGACCAGCGACAGCAGCAAAAAGATGCCGGTCGCCAGCCAGAAGAAGCCGCCGATCTCCTTTTTGATATGTTCCCGGAAGAGGACTCTTTTTTCGTCGTTCATCAGAACAAACCTCGTCGGTTTCGGCCGCGGCTAAAGGGTCCAGAAAAGGACCGCGGCGCCGGCCAGCCAGCAGTAGATGGCGAAGGCGAACAGCCGCTTTTTGCGGATGACCGCCAGCAGAAAGTGAATGGAGAGAAGGCCGGCGGCAAAAGCCGCCGCCGTTCCGCTCAGGTAGAGGGGGAGGGTTCCGGCGGCGGCCCCCTCCAGGTCTTTCAGGGAGAGGAGCGTTGCGCCGAAAACCGCCGGCATTGCAAGGAGAAAGGAGAAACGGGCGGCGGTCTCCCCGTCCACCCCCCGCAGCAGGAGGGTGGCGATGGTCGAGCCGGAGCGGGAGATGCCGGGGATGATGGAGAAGCCCTGCACCGTCCCGACGATCAGGGCGTCGGATATCGTCAGCTCCCCCTCCCGGCGGCTGCCGCGGCGAAACCGTTCGCAGAAAAAGAGGAGGGTGCCGGTCACCAGAAGCATGAGGGCGATGACGGGGAGATTTTCGAACAGCCCCTCGAAGAAGTCCTTGAAGGCCAGGCCGATGATCGCCGTCGGCACCGAGCCGGCAATCAGCAGCAGCAGCAGACGGCGCTGCAGCCGGTCCTCGGGGCCGCTGCGAAAGGGGGCGCACAGGAGCGCGCCGATCTCGCGGCGGAAATAGAGGAGGACCGCCCCCATGGTTCCGAGGTGCAACAGGACGTCGAAGAGGACCCCCGGCTGGGAAAATCCCGGGATCAGGGACTGGGCGATCGCCAGATGCCCCGAGGAGGAGACCGGGAGGAATTCGGTGAGGCCCTGCAGAATGCCGAGGAGGATCGATTGGATCGGGGTCATGCCGTGCCTTTTGTGAGCGGAAAATGGAATGCGGAATACAGAGAATAGAATACAGAACACAGAAAATAGAATATAGAAAAAGAAAGCTGAAGCTCTACAGTTCGAGGACGACGGGTAAAATGAGGGGGCGCCGTTGGATGGTGCGGTTGAAGAAGCGGCGCAACGCCTTGCGCACCTCGACCCGCAGTTCCTCCCATTCGGTCATCGCCTCGCGGCTGTGCTCGGCCAGAAGCTGGCGCACCACTTCCTTGGCTTCTTCGAGAAATTCCTGGCTCTCCTCTTCGGGGACGAACCCCTTGGTGAAGAGCTCGGGGCCGTAGACGATGGCGCCGCTTTCCTGGTTGAGGGCCAGAAGCACCACCACCAGCCCGTGATTGGCGAGATGGCTGCGGTCCCGCAGTTCCATGACGCCGACATCGCCGACCCCCTTGCCGTCGATGAAGACCCGCCCGGTATTGACCCGTTCCTCGCGGCGCAGGCCGTTTTCCGAGACGAGGAGCGGCATGCCGTTCTCCAGCACCACCGCGTGCTCCTCGGCCATCCCCATGCTCCGGGCCAGGGCCGCGTGTTTGACGAGATGGCGGTACTCGCCATGCACAGGGACGAAGTAGCGCGGCCGTACCAGGGAATGGACGAGTTTGAGCTCTTCCTGGCTGGCGTGTCCGGAGACGTGGATCTCGCTGGTGGTCTCGTAGTGGACCTCGGCCCCCCGCCGGTAGAGATGGTTGATCAGGGTGGTGATGGCCTTTTCGTTCCCCGGGATGAACTTGGAGGAGAGGATGACCGTGTCGCCGGGGTCCACCTCGATCTGTTTGTGGTCGTCCATGGCGATGCGCACCAGGGAAGACATCGGCTCCCCCTGGCTGCCGGTGGTGATGATCAGCACCTCTTCTTTGGGGAGGTCCCGCATCTGCCGCAGGTCGATGAGGGTGTCGTCGGGGATCGCCAGGTACCCGAGCTGGCGGGCGATGGCGATATTGGCGACCATGCTGCGGCCGTTGACCAAAATCTTGCGGCCGACGGCGCAGGCGGCGTCGGCCACCTGCTGGATGCGATGGATGTTGGAGGAAAAGGTGGCGACGATCACCTTGCCGGTGCAGGTGGGAAGGATCGCCGCGAAGGCCTCGCCGACCACCCTCTCCGAAAGGGTTATCCCCGGCCGCTCCACATTGGTCGAGTCGGCGAGGAGAAGGAGGACCCCCTCCTCGCCGTAGGCCGCCAGGCGGGTGAGGTCGGTGCGCTCGCCGTCGACGGGGGTCTGGTCGAGCTTGAAGTCTCCGGTGTGGACCACCAGTCCGGCGGGGGTGCGGATCGCCAGGCCGGCGCCGTCGACGATGGAATGGGCGGCGCGAAAGAATTCGACGCGAAAGGAGCCGAGCTCCACCTCCTGGCGGGGGACGACCCGGTGGAGGTCGGCCCGGCCTTCGAGGCGATGCTCCAGCAACTTGTTTTTGAGGAGGGCGAGGGTCAGGCCGGTTCCGTAGATCGGCGGGTTCCCCAGTCTTTCGAGGAGAAAGGGGATCGCTCCGATGTGGTCTTCGTGGCCGTGGGTCAGCACCAGGGCGCAGATGTCGGCCGTGCGGCCGTCCAGGGCGCCGATGTCGGGGATGACGAGGTCGATCCCCATCATGTAGGCCTCGGGAAACATCAGGCCGCAGTCGATGATGAGGATCTGCCCGTCGCACTCCAGGGCCATCATGTTGAGGCCGATTTCGCCCAGTCCCCCCAGGGGGAGGAGGCGCAGGGCATCGCCGTGCAGCGGTTCCAGTGTCAAGGTCTGCCTGCTTTCCGTGAAATGGCGCTCTCCTTCAGGGGGTGACCAGGGGGGCGGCGATGTTGCGGCGAACCTCTTCCATCAGGGCGTCCCGGTCGTTTAAGACCCGGCCGGACGTTTCCAGGGGCTCCCCGATGTGAACGCGGATCGTTCTCGGGCCGCGGCCTATCCGGAGGGTCCCCTTGGGGGTGATGGCGCCGCTGCCGACGATGGTGACCGGAAGGATGGTGGCCCGGGCCTGTATCGCCAGAATAAAGCCCCCCTTCTTGAAGGGGAGGAGCCGACCGTCGTCGGAGCGGGTCCCTTCGGGGAAGATTACCACCGAGGTTCCGCCATGGATCCGCTCGGCGGCCTCGGCCATGCTCTGCATCGAGCGTTTGCGGTCGGAGCGGGCGACGGGGATGTAGCCGCTGCGGCGCATGGCAAAACCGAAGAGGGGGACGCGGAAGAGTTCTTCTTTGGCCAGCCAGCGGAACTGGCCCGGGAGGCCGGCGAAGAGGGCGAGGATGTCGAGGTTGCTCTGGTGGTTGGCCATGTAGATCACGGCGCGGTCTGTCGGAATCCTCTCCCGCCCCTCGACTACGAGGGAGACCCCGGCGAGGAGGAGGCCGACCTTTCCCCAGAGGCGGGCGTAGGCGTGGAGGTAATCGGGGCTCACCAGCGACAGGGGGAGCCCGGTGACGATGACGAAGAGGGTCCAGGGGAGAAACAGGGTATAGGCGAAAAGGGCTCGAAACATCGGTTAATTCTCCGCAAACAATCGAATGAGCAAGTCTAGGGAAGTTGACAGGGGGAGTCAAACCTTTTTAGGTCAGGCCTCTTTACAGCTGAAGGGATTTCCGCTAGACTCGGGTGCACTCAACATAAAACGGAGGCTAGGGGATATGTCCGTCAACAAGGTAATACTGGTGGGAAATCTGGGGAAAGACCCGGAGCTGCGCTACACCCCGGCGGGAGCCGCGGTCGCGACCTTTTCGCTGGCGACCTCGGAACGCTACAAAGACAAAGAGGGTCAGAGCCAGGAGAAGACCGAATGGCACAACGTCGTCGCCTGGCGGCAGCTGGCCGAGATCTGCGGCAAGTATCTCCACAAGGGGAAGCAGGTCTACATCGAGGGGAAGATCCAGACCCGCTCCTACGACGACCGTGACGGCAATAAAAAATACATCACCGAGATCGTCGCCGACCAGATGCAGATGCTCGGCAGCAAAGGCAACGAGGGCGGAGGGTCCCAGCGCCAGGCCGAACCCCGTCAGCAACGCCCCGCGGCTTCAAATCAGTCCCAGTCCACCCCGGCTTACGAGGATTTTGCCGATCCCCCCTTCAATCCCGACGACGATATCCCGTTCTGAAAAATAACGACCAGGGGATCCCGGGTGAGGACGATGTCCTCGCCCTTTTTCGTGATCCCCTCTCCTTGACCGACCGCCGGTTCGGCGGTTTAGTTGTGTTAGACAAAAGATGAAGACCTTCAACAGGGGAGGATCGCCATGGACGCGGCACTTGCCGAGGCGCGGAATCTGGTTCGCAGCGACCCGAAATTCGCCGGCCTCGAGGTCAGGGAAATGGAGGGGCGCCTCTACCTGGCCCGGGGGGACGACCACTTCGCCCGCCTGTCTCCCGCCGAAACGGTCGGACTCTGGCGCATGGAATACTTTCACAACCTCGAGCGCTGGCAGTTTGTCGATTTTCAGGGGACGCTCAGGGAGTGTCTGGAGTTTCTCTCCGAAAACGAGCACTATCAATTCTGGGAAGGTTAGGGACGCCTCTTCAATCTCGTTGCGTTGGACGGCCTGATTTGATACCGTGCAACAATCTGTCCAGCGAAAGAGAGAAGGGGCGCTCATGCTTCAGGAACGAAAGCGGATGCTCAAAGAGGCCCTCGGTGACCCGGACGAGGAGGTGCGGCTTGCCGCCTCCGAGGCGCTGGAGAACCTGGAGTCGGTTCTGGGGCTGGAGCAGATCCGGGCGGCTCTCGGTGACCAAGACCGGGGAAACCGTATCCGGGCCATCTTTGCCCTGGAGCGTTTCCGGTCTCCCGAGATCTTCCCCCTTCTGCTGGCGGCCCTCAAGGATCCCCAGGCCGATGTCCGCGGCGCTTCCATTCAGGTTCTGGGGCGCAAGAAGAATCCGAAAACCATCGGCAGCCTGGTCAAACACCTCCGCGACCCCCATCCGGCGGTGCGGGTTCACGCTGCCGAGGCGCTCGGCCACTTTTCCGACCCGCGGCTCGTTCCCTATCTGGGGGCGCTCCTGGCGGCGGAGGACGACGCATTGGTGAAGGGCGCGGTTCGTTCCCTGGCCGCCCTCGGTTTTGTCGAGGCGCACCCTTTTCTCGTCCCCCTCCTGCACGACCCGCGCCCCGGCGTTCGCCGGGAGGCGGTTCGCGCCCTCGGAAGGCTGGGCGTCTGATCCTGTGCCGTCGTTCAATCTCCCCGAAATGAAGAAGGCCGGCCCCCGAAGGGGGCCGGCCTTCTTGCTTTTCGATGCCGGGTCAGGAGAAGTAGCTGGCCACCTCGATCCCCTTGAGAAAGGGGTCGACCTCGCCGACGATGCGGGGGGTCTGGCCGCTGGCGATTTTTAGCGGCCGCGGTTCCGGGAGGAGGAGGCCGTCGCCGTCAAAGAGGATCTTGAGTTCGGCGACGCCGGGGTCGGAAATGTCCACCCGTATGACCAGGGCGATCTCGTTGCTCTCGAGGCGAACCAGGCTCCCCACCGGATAGGGGCCGAGGGAGGTGATGAACCGTTCGAGAAAGTGGGGGTGCAGGGAGGTCCCGGCCAGTTTGCGCAGTTCCTTGATGGCCAGGCGCGGCGTGATCGGGCTCTGGTAGGAGCGCAGGGTTGTCATGGCGTCGTAGGCGTCGGCAATGGCGACGATGTCGGTCAGGGGGGAGAGGCGATGGCCGCGGGCGTCGGCGGGGTAGCCGGCCCGGTCGTAGCGCAGATGATGGCCGAGGACGATATCCTTGACCGTTTGGGGAATCCCCTCCATCTTGGCGACGATGTCGGCGCCGCTGCGGGGGTGGGTCTTGATGGACTCGAATTCCTTTTCGGTGAGTTTCCCCGGTTTGGTGATGATCTGCAGATCGATCTTCAGTTTTCCCAGATCGTGGAACATCCCTCCGAGTCCGAGGTTGCGCAGCTGTTCCTCGCTGAGTTCGCAGGCCCGGCCCGCGGCCAGGGAGATGACCGAAACGTTGATCGAATGGGTGAAGGTGTAGTTGTCGTAATCCTTGAGCATCGTCAGGGCAAAGAGTGCGTGGGGATCGGCGAGGGTCAGTTCGACCATCTCCGTCACAACCTCCTTGGCCTCCTGCGAGGAGGGGATCTCGCCGAGGCGCACGTCTCGAAAGAGGGATTCCATGACCTTGATGGCCCGCTTGTAGATCTTGCGCGGTTCCCCCTGTTTCTCCTCCTCGTACTGGATGCGGATGATCCGAATGTGGTGAATCCCCTTCTTTGAGAAGGCCTCTTCGAGGTCGTCGCCGCGGATCTCCCCCTTGGTGGCGATGTTCAAAAAGTCGAGGAGCTCTTCATTGGTCAGGCCGGAGACAAATTCCAGCCCTTCGATCTCCAGCTGCCCGAGCTGCCTGGAGATTTCCTCTTCGGCGGCGGAAGGGTAGGCGAAGAGTTCCTCCTCGAAAAAGAGGGTGCCATCGACAAGCCCCATCCTCAAAGTCTTTTTCTCGAGAAAAAGCTTGGACAGGGCCGCCAGCCAGTCCTGCACATGCTGCTTGATGGCCGGATGCTGACTGGAATAGAGGCGCAGCCCCTGGAAGGTGCGGGAGACCGACTGGATCACGTCCTTGATCTGTTCCGGATTCATGGCTGCTCGTTTCTCTTCTGGCTGCACGCCTGGGCCGCGGTGCGCGCCACCAGGGGACAGCGATCGTTCACGGCCCCGGCCAGCGACTCGAGAGCGGCCGCGGTGCCGATCCTGCCGATGGCCCAGGCGGCCCAGGTCCGCAGTTCGTCGAAGCGGGCGCGCCCGAAAAATGGACGGCGGCGGAGGACCTGGAGGAGGACGGGGAGAGCGTCTTCGGAGCCGATTTCGCCCAGGGCCTTGAGGGCGTCGCGCTTCTCGCCGAGAGTCTTCAGCCAGGGGTCGCGGCGGAGGATGGTCTTGAGAAGAAAGGGGATGGCGGACGGCTCCTTGAGGGCGCCCAGGGAGAGGAGGGCCAGGCGCCTCAGGTCCGGATCGTCCCCCTGGGCGACGCCGAGGAGGATCTTCAGGGCGCCCTGTCCGCCGATCCGGGTGATGGCCCGCATGGCCACCCGCCGTACCCGCAGTTCGCCATGCTCCAGGAGCGGGGTCAGGTCCTTGAGGGAGGACGGGTCGCGGATTTCTCCAAGGGTAAAGGCGGCGTTGCGGACCATGTACCAGCGCTTGTCCTCGAGAAAGCGGGTCAAAAGGGGGATGGCGGCGGCGTTCTGCTGCGCAAGGAATTCAATCAGGTACTTGCGGGCCTGGGGAGTCGATTCCCGGGCGAGGCGCTCCATGGCGGGGGCGACGGCCTTTTCCCGGAAGCCGAGGAGGATTTTGCGGGTCGCGCTCCGGTATCTGTCCTCCAGATTCGGCAGGCAGAGGGTCCCGAGGAGAAAGTCGAGAACCTCGTCGAGGGCCAGTTCATCCATGGCGTACCGGGCATGGCTGCGGCGCGCCTCGGAGAGCTGGGGGTCATTGCTGTCGCGGAGGAGGGTGAAGAGCGCCTGGAGGATCAGCGGCCGCTTCTCGTCGCCGAGATTGAAACGGATCTGGGGGATCAGTTCCTGGACCAGGAGGCGGTAGCGCTGATCCTCCACCTCCTTCTGGAGTTCCCTGAAAATTATCTCCAGGGTGCGGGCCGGGTCGGCCGGGGCCGCGTTCCCCCCTGTCGCTTCGTCGATCGGTGGATCGTCCCAGGGGTCGGGGGGGGGAGGTCGAGGGCGGCGATCTGGCCGTCGATCTCTTCCTTGCGCAGCAGCAGTCGCGCCAGATCGAGTTCGTTGAACCAGATCGAGGTGATTTTCGCCTGAAAGAGGATCTCCTGGACTCCGCCGTGTTTCTGGATCGCCGGCGGACGCAGGGTCAGACAGCGGACCAGACCGAGGAGGTCGCGGGGAGCCAGGTCGGGCATGATCGTGACATGCTGCAGGCGGCGAGCGAAAAAGGCGGTTGCCAGCTTCTGCAGCAGGAGATTTTCCGGAGAAACCGGGGACTCACCGAGAAGGAAACGGTCCTTGCGAACCGAGAAGGTCAGGGAGCCCCGGACGAGGAGGAGAGAAAAGGCGGCAAAACACTCCTCGAGGACGGAACGGAGGGCGGGGTGTCCCGGAGGATAGAAGTTGACGGCCTTGATCAGCTTGATCAGGGCCCGCAGGACGGTCTCGAGGTGGCGTATGTCGGCTGCGGTCTCTGTCAAAGGAGCTTGCCCTCGTTTATAGCGAAAAATTTCATTCAAGATACCCTGTTGCCCCGGTCGTTGTAAATGGCAATTCAGCCGCATTCCTTGATCAGGGCCGAGATGGCGCGGAACTCGGGTGCCTTCGAGTCGCCGAGAATTTGAAAGAGGGCCGCCTCGGTGGTGGTGACCGTCGCTCCGGCCCGGCGGGCGTTGTCCAGGGCCATCCGGTAGTCGATCTTTTTCCGGGAGGAGATGGCGTCGGCGGCCAGGTGGACGACGTATCCGAGACGGCGCAGGTCGAGGAGGGTCTGGTAGACGCAGACATGGGCCTCCATCCCGCAGAGGAGGATGTGACGGATTTGCCGCTCTTCGAGGGCGGCAACGAACTCCGGCGCCCCGCAGCAGCTGAAGGAGGTTTTTTCAATGATGGGGGCGCCGGCGGGGAGGAGTTCGGCAACGGTCGCTCCGAGGCCGGCAGGGTATTGCTCGGTGAAGATGGTCGGGAGGGCGAGGAGTTCGGCCGCTTCCACCAGCAACCGGAGTTTTCCCAGCATCCGCCGGTAGATCGCCGGTTCCATGGCCAGGACGAGGCGCTGCTGCACGTCGACCACCACCAGGGCCGTGTCGCTGCGGGGGAGCCAGAGATTTGCGAGATCTTGATTCATGGTCAATCCTCCGTGGTCGGCGCTCTCTCAATGACGCAGAAGCCGCTGTCGTGAATGGCGTGATCCTGGGGGAGATACATGTCGTCCAGAACCTTGTGAAAGTGTTTGGCAACGACCTTGCGCTTGACCTTGAGGGTCGGGGTGACCTCCCCTTCCTCGCCGGAGAAGTCCCGGGAGAGGAGGGTGAAGCGTTTCACCCGGCCGAAGGAAGGGCGGTTTTGCTGCAGGGCGTCGACGCGGCGGCGGACCAGATCGAGCACCCTGGGGTGGCTGACCAGGTCGCAATGATTGAGAAAGTCGATCTTCTTGTAGCGGGCGTACTTTTCCAGATTGTCGAAGTTGGGGACCAGCAGTGCGGTCAGGAAGGGCTTTTTGTCGCCGTAGACCATGGAATTGGCGATATATTTGTCCGTTTTCAGGAGGTTTTCGATATTCTGCGGGGCGACGTTCTCCCCGCCGGCGGTGACGATGAGGTCCTTTTTGCGGTCGGTGATCGCCAGGAAGCCATCGGCGTCGATTTCTCCGATGTCGCCGGTTTTAAACCAGCCGTCGACGAAGGCTTCGGCGGTCTCCTCGGGGCGCTTCCAGTAGCCGGCGAAGACTCCGGGGCCTTTCACCAGGATTTCGCCGTCGTCGGCGATGCGCACCTCGGTCCCCGGAATCGGTCGCCCGACCGTGCCGAGGCGCAGCGCTTCCGGCGTGTTGGCGGCGATCACCGGCGAGGTTTCCGTCAGGCCGTACCCTTCGTAGATCGGGATCCCCGCCGCCAGGAAAAACTCTGCGATTTCGGCGCCGAGGGGTGCTCCCCCCGAGACGAAAAAGCGCAGCTTACCTCCCAGCGGCGTCTTGAGCTTGGAGAAGACCCCCGCCCGGGAAATCTTCGCCAGCAGTCGTTGCGACAGGGATGGACTGTCTCCCGACAGCTCCGTCCGCACCAGGGAACGGCAGGCCTTGAGGGCGCCGAAGAAGAGTTGCTTTTTCACCATCGATCCGGCAAGGACCCTCTCCATGATCCGGGCGTACATCTTTTCGTAGAGTCGCGGCACGCTGATCACCACCGTCGGACCGATCTCGGCGAGGTTGTGGGGGACCGAATCGAAATTTTCGGCGTAGGCGATGACCGTCCCCTGGTGAAGCATCAGGTAGTACCCCGCCATCCGTTCGAAGACATGGGAGAGGGGGAGAAAGGAGAGGCACTGGTCGTTCGGGCCGATGTCGAAGAGCTGCAGGCAGGCCTCGATGTTGGAAAGGAAATTGCGGTGGCTGAGGACCACCCCCTTGGGGAGACCGGTGGTGCCGGAGGTATAAACGATGGAGGCGGGTTTCTCGGGATCGCCGGCGGCCAGGCGTTCCTCGAGTTCGGCTTCGTTTTCTCCCCGCCCCTCCTGGAGGAACTCCTTCAGGGTAAAAATGGACGGGTGGGAATGTTCTCCGATCAGGAGGACCACCTTCTCCAGGTCCGGAAGGGCATCGAGGTGTTCGGCCAGTTCGGTGGCCAAGAGCGGGGAATAGAGAAAGAGGAGGCGACTTTCCGAGTCCCTGAGAATGTGGAGCAGGGTGTCGATCCCTTCGGTGTGGTAGACGGGGACCGACAGGGCGCCGCAGGCCATGGCGGCCATGTCGGCATAGAGCCATTCGGGGGCATTGGGCGCCATGATCGCCACCCGGTCGCCGGGAGCCACCTCCCCGGCCAGGAGAGCCAGGGCATAGGCGCGAATGCTCGATTCCACGTCCGCCCAGGGGATGTCGCGGTAACTTCCCCCCTCTTTGCGGCGCAGGGCGGTGCGGCCGCCGAAACGGCGGGCCTGATTGAAAACCATGCGGGCAAGGGTATCGCTCATGGGACCTCCTTCGGCCGGCGGGCGGCGGGCGCTCTCGGCGGAAAACCGGTTGACACCGGGGCTCTGACTGTGAAAGGTTGGGGTCCACCCCAAAACGGCAGGTAGCAGATGATTCTCGGCGTCACCGGCGGCATCGCCTCCGGCAAGAGTACCGTAACGGAAATCCTCGCCTCCCTCGGCGCTACGGTGGTCAGCGCCGACCAGTTGGCCCGCCAGGCGGTCCGCCCCGGCACCGAAACCCTCGAGCGCCTGGTGCGGCGCTTCGGACCTTCGATCCTCCTCCCCGACGGCACCCTCGACCGCAAGGCCCTGGGTTCGCTGGTCTTCGCCGATGAAACGGCCCGCAAGGACCTCAACGCCATCATCCATCCGGCGATTGCCGCCCTGGCGGAGGCGCGGTTGCAGGAGCTGTCGCGCCGGGGGCTGCCCCTCATCGTCTACGAGGCTCCTCTCCTCTTCGAAGCCGGCGCCGCCGAGCGGGTGGACGCCGTGCTGGTGGTGCGCCTCCACGAGGACCTGCAGCTGCGTCGGCTGATGGAGCGGGACGGCCTCGACGAGGGGTCCGCCCGGGCCCGGATCGCCTCCCAGATGCCCCAGGAGGAGAAGGTCGCCCGGGCCGATTTCCTGGTGGACAACTCGGGGTCGCTCCAGCAGACCGAGGAACAGGTCCGCAGGATCTTCAGCCGGCTGGTTCCCGGGGCTCCAGCGAGCCGATGAAGGCGCCGGTCAGTTCCAGAACCTCCCGCCAGCGGGGGTTCTCCTCGGTGCACAGCACATGGGGGACCTCCGGGCCGTAGCGATGATACTCCTTGCGCCGGCTCCCCAGGCGGCGGAAGATCTCCAGGCCGCTCTCGATGTCGGTCGTCTCGTCCCCTTCGGCGCCGACGACCAGGGCCGGGGCGGTGATTTCCGGCAACATTCCCTCCACCCGGCGAGTCAGCTGACGCAGCTCGAAGACCCCCTGCAGGGGCCGGTTCTGGTAGTAGAGCCCCTCCATCCCCTCGGCGTTCGGATTCCTCTGGTATTTTTTGACAAAGCGCAGCATCCCCACAAGCGGCGCCAGGGGGTGACGCACTCGCAGGTAGGGGGAGAGGAGGACCATCCCGGCCAGCTCCTTCCTCGCCGCCAGCGCCAGAAGGAGCAGGGCTCCGGTACTCATGCCGAGGCCGTAAATCCGTTCGTGGCGCTCGGACAGGAGTCGGTAGCCGTCGATTACCGCCTCCAGCCATTCCTCCCAGCGTCGGGTCGCCAGGTCCCCGGGGGAGGTGCCGTGCCCGGGGAGGCGCACCGCCAGAACGGTAAATCCGGCCGCCGCCAGGGCCTGGCCGAAAAGCTTCATCTCGGCCGGTCCGGCGGAAAAGCCGTGCACGAGAAGGACGGCGCCCTTCCGGACCATCTCCGGTTCGAGCAGAAAGGGGAGCTGGGCCGGGTGACGCACCCCCTGTCGGCGCGCCAGTTCGAGCTCCCCATCGATCGAAAGAGGTGTCGGCAATGTTCCTCCACAGGCGCCCCTGTCCGGGGGGAGTCCGTCTGCGTCTATATTATTAAGTGATTCTTTCTCTCTGAAATTGTTACGGAATATCTGTCTGAGAGTCTATCAGCAGGGCTGGGTCAAGTCAATTTGTCGCTCCCCGGAGACTAAAAAAGATCCCCCTTGGACCAAGGGGGATCTCACGTCGTTCCAGTGTTGTGACGGACCCGCTACTTGTGGTAGCCGAGGCGGGTGGAGAGGTCTTCGGCCGAGTGGGTGACCAGCGGAATCAAATCCTTTTCCAGCCGTTCGTCGGGGAGGCGCATGGAGGGGCCGGAGATGCTCACCGCACCGACGATGCGCCGGGTGTAGTCGCGGATCGGCGCAGCGACGCAGCGCACGCCGAGGTCGAGCTCTTCGTTGTCGATGGCGTACCCCTGCTCGGCGATCTGGCGCAGTTCCTTTTTGAGGACCTCCCGGTCGACGAAGGTGTTGGCCGTGTACCCTTTGAGCTCCCGGCTGGGGAGGAGGGCGTCGATCTCTTCATCGGACATGTAGGCCAGGTGGACCTTGCCGGCGGCGGTGCAGTAGGCGGGGAGCCGGGAGCCGACCCGGGAGACGACCCGGACGGTCAGGTCGGTTTCGACGACATCCAGATAGACGACGTGCCCTTCCTTGAAGATGGCGACGTAGGAGGTTTCGTTGCACCCCTGGACCAAACGGTCGAGGATCGGCTTGGCCTGGCGCAACAGCCCCATCTGCTTGATGAAGGTCTGTCCCAGTTCCAGGGATTTGAGTCCCAGGCGGTAGTTTTCCGTGGCCCGGTTCTGCTCGATGTAGCCCCGGGACTCCAGGGTCGCCAGAAGGCGGAAGACGTTGTTTTTGTGCAGCTTGAGGCGCTTGCTGAGTTCGGTGACTCCCAGCTCGTCGACGTCGCCATGAAACTGTTCCAGCAGGTCAAGCGCGTGGGAGACCGCCTGGATGATATATTCGGATTTTTCCTTCTTCGCCATGATTTCTTTTCCCTCATGTTGGTATTGCAGAGGCCAAGCCGCCCCCATCTTAGTAAATTCGCCCGGCATGTCAAGTGATTATGGGAAAATTTGCGAGATCTGTTCCCCCCCCTCCGTCGAATGGCGGCAGGGGTGGATCTGACCTGGATTTCATTGAATATAGAATGTTGTTTTATAAAAGTCAATATTAACAGGCGTTGGCCAAATCACCGCCGGTGCCGGTGCGGTTGACTATTGAGCTTCTTTCCGCTAGATTGGGCGAAAATCGGCTCACAGGAGAGGTGCGATGCTGAATCTCAGCAAGAAAATCGTGGTGGCCATCGACGGCTCGCCCCAGTCGGACAAGGCGGCGGAGGAGGCGATTCGCCTCGCGACGGCCTCCGGCACGCGCTTCAAGAGCAAAGTTTATGCCATCCTGGTCCTTCCCGGGAACCGGACCCCCTCCTTCACCGATTTTTTCCCCTCGCCCCCGGCGACGGAACTTCCCGGCTGGGAGGAAAAGCGCAAGCGGATCTTCTACGTGGTGGAGAAGGCGGCAGCCGAGGCGTCCATCCCGATGGAAAATGTCGTCGTCTACGGCGACGCCGCCGAAGAGATCCTGGCTTTTGCCGAAGAGCAGGATATCGACGTCATCGTCATCGGCTCTTCGGGGGCCGGGCGGGTGAAGCGGGCCCTTCTCGGCAGCGTTTCGACCAGGGTCGCCATGCACGCCCGCTGTTCGGTCTACATCGTTCGCTAAAAAGGATTCGTCCGCAGCTTTTCCGCCGCCGCCCCCGCACCCCGGGGGCGGTGTTTTTTTTGACGCCTTTGACGGGTCCCCCTCAGCGCGGGGCGCCGCCGGCAAAGCGGGTTTCCTGACAGAGGTATTCGAAGATCTCCATCATGCTCTCGCGAATCCCCTCCTCCTCGGAGGGAAATTCGTGGGGGGAGAGCTCCAGGGTCAGGGCCTGGTCATAGCTCGTTTCGCGGAGATGGTTGAGAAAACGGGTCAGGGGGAGGACGCCGTGTCCCGGCAGGAGGTGCTCGCGGCCGTAGCCGTAATCGGAGAAGTGGATATTGCGCATCATGCCGGAATTGTAAAAGAGGTGGAAGTCGTTGAGAAAGTTCGCCTTCGAGGACCCCATGTGGGCGGTGTCGAAGGTGAGATAGAGGTTGTGTTCCTTGAGAAAGTCGATCATCGCCGCGGTCTGGCCGAGAAAGTGAGGGTTGACCTTGAAGTCCCCGGTGCAGGGCATGTTCTCGACGGTGATGATCACCTCGTCGTGGCCGATTTCCTTCTGGTAGTCGAGGATTTTCTTGAACCAGCGCCAGAAGCGGAATTCGAACCCCATCCAGGCGGGGGGGTGGAAGTTGATCAGGGGGATGCCGGTCTCCCGGGCCAGTTTGACCGTGCGCTTGAGCTGGTCGATCTTGTTCCCCCAGCCGTCGAGTTCGAAGAAGGGGGCGTGCAGAGAAGAGACCGGGAGGATCTGCTGCAGGTCGCGGATCAGCGCCGCTTCGTCCAGGTACTGGAAGTTGTAGCTGATAATGACTTCCATGCCGTCAAAGCCCGTGTCTTTGGCGATTTCGAACACCTTCTCCAGGGGGAGGGTGTAGAGGCTTCCGGAAGAAAGGACGAGTTTCATCGGCTCCAGCGGGCTCCAGGGGCGGGGTCGTTGCAAAACAGCCGTTTCCGGCGATCAGGGGGCATGAACTTCTTCGGCCAGGAAACGGCGAATCTTCTCCGGCGGCGGCGGGGTGAGAAGGGAGACGACGATCATCACGCCGATAACCAGCGGTGCGCCGACGAGAGCCGAGCTGGTGGGGGGAACCACGGCGTGGAGCCAGGGGAAGATTCCCCCGAATAGGAGCGAGGCGAAGGTGATGCACAGGCCGAGAACCATCCCGGTGACGGCCCCGTACTTGTTGGTGCGATCCCACCAGATGCCGAGGAGGAAGACGGGAAAGAGGGTGTTCCCTGCCAGGGCGAAGGCCAGGGCGGTAATCTCGGCGATCAGTCCCGGCGGGTTGATTGCGCCGATGACGACGAGCAGCGCCAGCACCAGGGTCGCCCCCTTGGCGACGGCCATCCGCTTGCGTTCGCTGGCCCGGGGGTTGATCAGGCGGTAGTAGATGTCGTAGGAGAAGGCGCTGGCGCCGGTGACCAGGAGGCCCGAAACGGTGGAGAAGGCGGCGATGATGGCGCCGACGGCGATGACGCCGGTGAGCCAGAGGGGGATCCCCGCCCACTCGCCGGCCTTGATGACGATCAGGTCGGCCACGGCCCGGGCCGCCGCCGGGTCGGAGGGGATGCCCCCCTGGAATTCCCGGAGCTTGGCGAAGGTCCCGTAGGCCGGAGCGCTCCAGTAGAGAAGGCCGATGAAAAACAGACCCCAGACCACACTCCAGCGGGCATCACGGATGTTGGGCGCGGTATAGAAGCGGGCGAGGACATGGGGGAGGCCGGCGGTTCCGACCATCAGGGTGAAGCAGAGGGCGATCCACTGGAAGGGGGTCGCAAAGGCGAAGGGGGCGCCGTAGTCGCTGCCGCCGGCGACGGACGTCAGGTCGCGGAGGGCCACGCCGTAACCGAGCTGCGGAATGAGCCAGAAGTAGCCGAGCTTTCTGGCGATGGCCATCAGCGGCACGATGAAGCAGAGGATCAGCAGGGCGTACTGAAGCTGCTGGTTTTTGGAGAGCCCGAGGGTTCCCGACAACACCAGATAGGAGATGACCACCGCCGACCCGAAGAAGAGGGCCGGGGTGTAGTCGAGGCCGAACATCCAGGAGAAGACCAGGCCGATCCCCTTGTACTGGGCGACGCAGTAGATCAGGGAGATGAGGATGGCGATGACCGCCGAGAGGACCCGGGCGACGGGGGATTCATAGCGGGCGTCGACGAACTCGGGGGCCGTGTATTTGCCGAAACGGCGGATCTGTCCGGCCAGCAGGATCAGCAGCAGCACGTAGCCGCCGGTCCAGCCGATGACGTAGGCGAGGGCGAAGTACCCCTTGAGGTAAAAGACCCCGGCGATGCCGAGGAAAGAGGCGGCGCTCATCCAGTTGGAGGCGATGGCGGCGCCGATCCCCATCCGGCCGACGGAACGCGCCGAGCCCAGATAGTATTCCCCCTTGCTCGTCCGGGTGGCGAGCCCGGCCAGGATGAGAATCCCGAGAACGGCCAGGAGCAGGAGGGCGGGGAGGAGCTTGAAACCTTCGGCAGTCATGGATTCTCCCTACTTGCGCTTCTGGTAGATTTTGGTGAGGCGGTCGACGAAGGTGTTGAAGAGAAAGCACAACAGGATGAACCAGACGATGAGAAACTGGCCGGTGAACCAGTAATGAAAGGGGAAGCCTAAAATCACCGTCTCGGTCAACACCCCGCCGTTGCCCACGTCCTGAAGGGCCAGGACCAGCTGGAAGCCGAAGGTAAAAAAGGCCCAGCTCAAAAGCAACATCCAGGTGTACATGACCTTTTTGCGCATGAATCCCGGCCGGGGGCGGAAGAAGTTGACGCCGGTGTCCCGGGGGGCGGGACCGTGTTCTTCCTGGGGCTGTGCCATGATTTTTTCTCCTCGAAGCCTGTCTGTGGCGAAATGGTCGAAAATCGCCGACCATGAAGGATTGCTTCCCGCTAGGAGCCTGTCGGACTATACGGTCCGAAAAATTGGATATTTGAGGACAGATTCGAGCTTGTTTGAGAACCAATTCTCAACGCCCGTTCGCTGTGCTCACTCGAGACGCAGAGGAAAAGAGAGAACGCTGAGAAAATCGAGTTTCAAGGTGCAACCAAAAAAAACGCTTCCGATTCTGCTCTTCTCCGCGTTCTCCGGACCTTCTCTGCGATCTCTGCGTTGAAGCTTTAATAGTCGTCTCTATTGGTCGATTCTACCCCTTCATGACCTCGCGCAGCACGGCGGTGGCGTAGCTCCCCCGGGGGAGGGCGAAGGAGAGAATCAGATCGTCGTCGTCGAGACGGGCCTCGGCGGCGCTCAACGGCACCCGCAGGGGACGGCGCTCCCCCTCCATGGTCAGCCCGGCGCCGAGGCGAAAATCTTCCGGCTGCACCCCTTCCTTGTCGAGGAGAGCGGCCTCCAGGAGCCCCGCTTCTCCCCGGGCCGGGGTCAGTTTGCAGCCGAAAAGGGGGGCGGTGGGGCTGATCTCGAAGCGGTCGGCCCGGACCTGTTCGACCTCGGGGTCCTCGACGAGAAAGCAGGCGCCGTTGTCGTGCTTGAAGGCCAGGTCTCCGACCCACAGGCGGTCGAGGGTGGCCAGGCGCATGTCGACCATGCGGTCGAAGAGGCTTGCCTGGTAGGCGGAAAGATAGAGGCGCAGCAGCTTCTTCGGCAGGGCGAGGACCGCCTCTTTGGCCGATTGGCCATCCTTGAGCATCTGGATCATGCGGCGCTCGTCGCGGAAGCGCGCCGGCAGGGCGGCCAGGGCGGTATCGTAGTCGCCGGCGGCGAAGGCTTCGGCCCCCTGGCGCCAGCGTTCGTTGCTGATGGCCGCCGGGTCGCCGACGATCTGCGCCGCGGCCGCGGCGTGGTCGCCGCGCAGCAGGGCGCCGCCGATGGTGTGGGAATTGCCGAGGGAGCCGTAGCGCTGCTGGCCGAAGCGGTTGGGGACGCCCATATCCCGCAGCACCGAAAGGACGTCGAGGGCCCGCTCGAGGGCGTCGGCGCCAACCTGGCGCACCCGGATGGTGAAACGGTTGCCGGCCAGGTGGCCGAGGCGCAGTTTGTTGCGGTGGCGCGCGGCACCCAGGATGCGGATCCCCTCGAGGTCGAGGGCCAGGGCCCGCTCCTCGCTCACCCCGGTCAGGGAGAGGGTCTGACGGGTGGTGGCCCGGGCGTCCTTGAGGCCGGCGTAGCCGATGTCCCGCTCCCGAACGCCGAGGGCCCTGGCGAGGCGCTGCAGAAGGTCGAAGGTGGTGATCCCGCTCTTCTCGACCCGCAGGTAGAGGTGCTCCCCGTCGCCGCAGGGGGCGTAGAGGGGGATTTCTTCCACGAGGAAGTCCTCGGGGATCTCCTTGATCGCCCCGCCTGTTCCCGGCAGGGCACCTGTCAGATAGTCACTCATTTCCGGCGTGCTCCCCATGGACCCGGAACCCGGGGCGAAGCGGCGGCAGCAGGTCGGCTCCGGCGGCAAATCCGGGGGCCTTGCGGTAATGGATGTAGTGGATCGGCTGGCCGAGATCGAGAAAGCGGCGCATGTATTTGGAGATCGGGTAGCCGGGGAGTTCGGTGGCGCTGGGGAGAGTCAGGGCGTTGACGTACCCCGGGACGGTCGGCAGGAGGGCGGCGACGTCTTCGGCGTAGTCGGTGAAGTCGGTGATGAAGTAGAGCTCCCCTTCGGGGGCCAGGTAATAGAGGAGGGAGCGCAGAAAGTCGGCGCCGACCAGGCGTCTATCGCGGTGGCGCTTCTTCGGCCAGGGATCGGGGCAGTTGATGTAGATCGCCGTCAGGCTCTCGGGACCGAAATGACGGCCGAGGAGGTCGCGGGCCTCGGCGCGGACGACGCGGACATTGTCGAGGCCGGCCGCATCGATTCTGCTGCAGGTCTTCAGGCACCCCTTGTTGTAGATGTCGATGGCCAGATAGTTGATGTGGGGATGCTGGCAAGCCAGCTGCAGGATGAAGTCGCCGATGCCGCAGCCGATCTCCAGGGCCAGGGGGCGGGAGACGGCAAAGAGGTCGCCGGGAGCTGCGACTGTTTCCAGTTCGGAGGCGGCGACGAAGGTCGGGGAGGTGATTTGGATGGTTCTCTGGGTCATTCCGGGCGGGCCTTTCCGAACGGAGGGGGCAGGGACCGGCAGAGTAGCACGGGCCGGGGATTATTTCAACGCTCCACCGCGGCGCCTAACGCAGGCTATTGAGATAGTCGGTGAGCGCCTCGATGTCGGCTTCGGGGAGATAGTCGTAGGACGGCATCATCGAAGCGGGGTTGTTCCTCTTTGGATTGACGATCTGAAGGTGGATCGCCTCCCTGACGAGGCGGCTGCCGACGCCGGTGAGGGACGGGCCGAGGTTGCCGCCGTTTTCCCCGAGGGAGTGGCATCCCTTGCAGCCGAGGGCGTTGATCAGTTCCCGGGCGTGCCCCTCGTCCTCTGCGGCCAGGACGGGAGCACCGAGTGCGAGGGCGACCAGGGCGAAAAGGATGCAGCGGATCGGTGTCATGGCGAGCTCCAGGGAAGGGGTCGGTAACCGGCACGGCGGCCATCCGGTATGATACCGGAAAGCGCCGCCGAGGCAAGGGGGAAGATGGGGGGAAAAGAGTTGAAATTCGCCGTGGACGGGATTAGGCTATGGCCTCAGCCCTGAAGCGACTCCAGAACTTAAACGATGAAAAAACATTTATTGATATTATCCTTTTCCAAGGAGACCGATCCATGCTCATCGTCATGCATCACAGCGCCAGCGACCAGCAGATCCGCGCCGTCCAGGAAGCCGTCTCGGCGCTGGGACTGGAGGCGCGGCCGATTCCCGGCAGCGAGCGCACCGCCATCGGCGTCCTCGGCAACCAGGGGTACGTGGACGACAGCTCCATCCGCGAGCTCCCCGGGGTGCGGGAGGTGATTCACGTCAGCAAGCCCTACAAGCTCGTCTCCCGGGACTTTCACCCCACCTCCTCGGTGATCGATGCCGCCGGGGTTCTCATCGGCGACGGTCAGGTGCCGGTGGTGATGGCCGGCCCCTGTTCCATCGAGAGCGAGGAACAGATGGTCTCCGCCGCCCGCCTGGTGAAGGCGGCCGGAGCGAGGATCCTGCGGGGGGGCGCCTTCAAGCCCCGCACCGGCCCCCATTCCTTCCAGGGGCTGGGAATCGAGGGGCTCAAGCTTTTGCGCCTCGCCGGGGACGAGGTGGGACTGCCGGTGATCACCGAGGTGATGCGCATCGAGCAGCTCGACGCGGTCTGCCGCTACGCCGACATCCTGCAGATCGGCGCCCGCAACATGCAGAACTTCGACCTTCTCAAGGAAGTCGGCAAGCTGCGCTATCCCGTTCTCCTCAAGCGCGGGATGAGCGCCACCCTCGAGGAGTTTCTCGCCGCCGCCGAGTACATCGTCGCCGAGGGGAACGAGCGGGTGGTTCTCTGCGAGCGGGGGATCCGCACCTTCGAACGGGCCACCCGCAACACCCTCGACCTCTCGGTGGTCCCCCTGATCCGCGAGATGAGCCATCTGCCGATCATCGTCGATCCGAGCCACGCCACCGGCAAGCGCTCCCTGGTGCCGGTCATGTCCAGGGCCGCCCTGGTCGCCGGCGCCCACGGCCTGATGATCGAGGTCCATCCCGACCCGGAGAAGGCGCTGTGCGACGGCGCCCAGAGCCTCAACGGCCCCGGCTTCTCCACCCTCATGGACGAGTTGCGCGGACTGCTGACCTACCTCGGCTACTGACGGCGGATCGTCGTGGTTGTCCCGCGGCCGCCGATAGGTTATCATTCTTCCGCTTAATCTTTGTTTGCAACCCGAAGGGGCCGAATGCCGATGCTTATCCGGATCGACGACGCCCCTCCGACGCAGTATAATTCCGGAACATTTTTTCGACTCGAAAAGAAAAGAGGACAAAGCCCATGTCGACGACTGCAGAGATAAGACCCGGTGTCCACTGGCTCGGCGCCCGTCATCCCGAGCTGGAGGTCTTTGACGAGCTCTTTCCCACCCACAGGGGGACGACCTACAACGCCTACCTGGTGCGCGGCAACCAAAAGGTCGCCCTCATCGACACGGTCAAGGGGATCTTTACCGAGGACTACCTGGAGGGCCTTTCCTCCCTCGAGGCGCCGGAGCGCATCGACCTGGTGGTGGTCAACCACACCGAGCCCGATCACACGGGGGCGCTCGAAAGGCTCCTCGAGATCAATCCGGAGCTGACCGTGGTCTGCACCAAGGCCGGCGAAAACTTTCTCCGTCAGCTCTTGAACCGCCCCTTCAAGGCGCGGGTCGTCGCCGACGGCGAGGAGATCGATCTCGGCGAAAAGACGCTGCGTTTTATTCACGCCCCCAACCTCCACTGGCCGGACACCATGTTCACCTACCTGCCGGAGAACGGAGTCCTCTTCTCCTGCGACGCCTTCGGCGCCCACTTCTGCGGCGAGGGGCTGTTCAACGATCAGGTCGGCGACTTCTCCGCCGAGTTCGCCTTCTATTTCGACACCATCATGCGCCCCTTCAAGGCGAAGATCCGCGAGGCGGTGGCCAAGGTCGAGCATCTCCCCATCACCATGCTCTGCCCTTCCCACGGCCCCGTGCTGCGCCGCGATCCTCTGGCGGCCATCAGGAGCTACAAGGAATGGTCGGCCGCACCGGCTGAGAACGGCAAAAAACGGGTCCTGCTGGTCACCCTCTCCCCCCACGGCAACACCCGCACCATGGCCGCCGAAATCCGCGGCGGCCTCGAATCCCAGGGGGTGGAGGTCGCCGAATACAGCCTCCTTGATGCCGACGATGCCGTCCTGCGCGACGAGATCGAGCGCTCCGATGCCTTCGTCGTCGGCACCCCGACCATCAACCGCGACGCCCCGCCGCCGGTGTGGCACGCCCTCTCCCTCCTCTCGTCGGTGACGCCGAAGGGGAAGGTCGCCGCCGTCTTCGGGTCCTTCGGCTGGAGCGGGGAGGCGGTGGGTCAGGTGGAGGAGCGCCTTAAAGGGCTCAAGTTCACCCTCGCCGCCCCCGGGCTCACCTACCGTTTCCGTCCCACCGCCGAAGACCGCCAGGCCTGCCGCGCTTTCGGCGAGGAGGTGGGACGGGCCCTCGTCGGCGAGGTTGTCCCCTAGGGCGGCCCATCCTCCTCCCTGAATTTCCCGGGCCGGCCGCAGTGCCGGCCCTTTGATTTGCGCCGCACCCTGGCAACCGGCGCCTATTGCCTCAGGAGTTTTTCATGGATCCCTCTGCGATCATGTCGACCCTCAACGGTTTCGTCTGGGGTCCTGTCATGCTGGCCCTTCTGGTCGGTACGGGCGCCTTTCTCACCGTGCGCCTCGGCTTTCTGCAGATTCTCCAGCTCCCCCGGGCGCTCCGCCTGGTCTTTTCCCGCTCCCGTACCGCCGTCGGCGAGGGGGATATTTCCCCCTTTCAGGCCCTGACCACGGCCCTGGCGGCGACCATCGGCACCGGCAACATCGCCGGGGTCGCCACCGCCATCTATCTCGGCGGCCCCGGGGCGATTTTCTGGATGTGGATCTGCGCCCTGGTCGGGATGGCGACCAAGTATGCCGAGGCGGTTCTGGCGGTCAAATATCGCCACCTCCTCCCCGACGGCTCGATGCAGGGGGGGCCGATGCGCTACATCGCCGAGGGGTTGGGGCTCAAATGGCTCGGCTGGCTCTTTGCCCTCTTCGGCTCCGTGGCCGCCTTCGGTATCGGCAGCATGGTCCAGTCCAATTCGGTGGCCGTCGCCCTCACCGCGACCTGGGGGATTCCTCCCGTCGGCACCGGGATCGTCCTGGCGGTTCTCACGGGAGTCGTCATCATCGGCGGTATCCGCCGCATCGGCAAGGTCACCGAGAAACTGGTGCCGGTGATGGGGATCGCCTACGTCCTCGGCGCCCTGGTGATCCTTGCCCTGAACGCTTCGGCGCTCCCCGGGGCCTTCGCCCTGATCTTTTCCCACGCCTTTGCCCCCGCCGCCGCCAGCGGCGGCTTTGCCGGCGCCGCCGTCTCCGCCGCGGTCCGCTTCGGAGTCGCCCGCGGCGTCTTCTCCAATGAGGCCGGCCTCGGCAGCGCCCCCATCGCCCACGCCGCCGCCCGCACCAACAGCCCCGTGCGCCAGGGGCTGATCGCCATGACCGGCGTCTTTTTCGATACGGTCATCGTCTGCTCCATGACCGCCCTGGTGATCCTCTCCACCGGCGCCTGGACCTCGGGGGAGACTTCCAGCGCCCTGACCTATCTCGCCTTCGAGAGCGCCCTTCCGGGCCCCGGCGGTCTGATCGTCACCATCGGCATTGCGATCTTTGCCTATTCGACCATGATCGGCTGGGCCTACTACGGCGAAGAGTGCATCGAATATCTCTTCGGCCTCAGGGCCCGCACCCCCTACCGCTACCTCTTCTGCCTGCTCATCGCCGTCGGCGCCTTCCAGAAGGTCGGTTTCGTCTGGGATTTCTCCGACACCATGAACGGCGCCATGGCGATCCCCAACCTTATCGGCCTCCTCGGCCTTTCCGGAGTCGTCGTGGCGACGACCCGCGAGGCCTTCGCCAACCCCGAGGAGCTTTTGTGAGCCGAACGGTCGATTCGTGTCTGCACTGATTGCCAGCGTCGCCGTCGCCGCTCCCGTCGCCGGCCCCTTCTCCTATCTGGTCCCCGATCCCCTGCGGGAGCGGGCCCGGGTCGGGATGCGTCTGCGCGTCCCCTTCGGGCGGCGCAGCGCCATCGGCTACCTCATCGCCCTTGAGGAAGGGGAGGGTGAGGGGCTCAAGGCGATCGCCGAGGTCCTCGACGAGGCGCCCCTCTTCCCCGCCGAGCTCGTCCCCTTCTACCGCCGGGCCGCCGACTATTACCTCCATCCCCTGGGGGAGGTGATCCGCGCCGCCCTCCCCGCCGGGCTCTCCGGCAGGGAGGACGGTGTCGGCATCCTTCACGAGCGGATCTTTTCCCCCACGGAGCTTTCGGGGGAACCGGCCGGCGCCCTGCAGAAGGAGATTCTCGGCGCTCTGCGGCGCCGCGGCGCCACCCCCCTCTCGGCGCTGCGCGAGACCTTCGCCTCCCCCCATGTCCCCCTGGGGCGCCTGGTCGAGCTCGGTTTTCTCGTCGAGACGTCCCGGGAGGTGCGCCGCGACCCCTTTCTCGACGTCCCCCCGCCGGCCGACGTGCCGGTGCAGCCGACGGCCGAACAGGCCGCCGCCCTGGAGGTTATCGACGCCGCCCTCGAAGGGGGGGCGTTTACTCCCCTGCTGCTGCACGGGGTGACCGGCAGCGGCAAGACCGAGGTCTACCTGCGGGCCATCGCCGCCGCCCTCTCCCGCGGCAGGCGCGCCCTGGTCCTCGTCCCCGAAATCGCCCTCACCCCCCAGCTGGTGGGGCGTTTCCGGGCCCGTTTCGGTGGGCAGGAAAAAGAGATCGCCGTCCTGCACTCGGGGCTCTCCGACGGCGAGCGCTACGACGCCTGGCGGGCCATCGTCCGCGGCGGAGCCAGTATCGTCATCGGCGCCCGCTCGGCGGTCTTTGCCCCTCTGACCGATCTGGGCATCATCGTCGTCGACGAGGAGCACGAGGCGAGCTACAAGCAGGGGGAGGGGTTCCGCTACCACGCTCGCGACCTCGCCCTTCTCCGGGGGCAGATGTCCGGGGCGACGGTCCTCCTCGGCAGCGCCACCCCCGCTCTCACCACCTACCACCGCGCCCTCACGGGGGCCATCGGCTACCTTCCCCTTGCCGGGCGGGTGGCTGCGCGCCCCCTGCCGCCGGTGGAGCTCATCGACCTGCGGGAGGCGCGTCCCGAAGGGTCTCTCTCCGAGACGCTCCTTACGGCCCTGGAAGAAAACCTCGCTTCCGGCGGGCAGTCGCTCCTCCTCCTCAACCGCCGCGGCTTCGCCCCCTTCATTCTCTGCGCCGACTGCGGCACCACCTTCCGTTGTCCCAACTGCGAAATCACCCTCACCTTCCACCAGGGGCGGCGCCTGCTGCGCTGCCATTACTGCGATTATGCCGTCCCCCCGCCCGAACTCTGCCCCGGGTGCGGCGGGCTCGATATCCGCCCCGAAGGGGCGGGGACCGAGCGCCTCGAGGAGGAGCTCTCGACGGCCTTCCCGACGGCGCGCATCGCCCGCATGGACCGCGACACCACGGCGCGCAAGGGGGCGCACCAGCAGCTGGCCGACCGGATGATCGGCCGGGAGATCGATATTCTCCTCGGGACCCAGATGGTGGCCAAGGGGCACGATTTTGCCGGCGTGACCCTGGTCGGGGTGATCGGCGCCGACTCCACCCTCAACTTCCCCGATTTCCGCAGCGCCGAGCGCACCTTTGCCCTCCTCGCCCAGGTGGCCGGCCGCGCCGGGCGGGGCGAGGCACCGGGGCGGGTGCTGATCCAGACCTGGTCCCCCGAGCATTACGCCCTGCAGTGCGCCGCCGCCCATGACTACCGGCGCTTCTACGACGAGGAGATCGTCTGCCGCCGGGAGCTCGGCTACCCCCCCTTCGGATACCTGGTCAACCTCGTCGTCTCCGGCATCGATCCCGGCAAGGTCGGAGCCGCGGCGGCCGCCCTTGCGGCAGGGCTCGATGCCGACTGCGGCACCGTCGAAGTCCTCGGACCGGCCCCCTGTCCCCTGGCCAGGCTGCGCGGTCGCCACCGGGTGCAGATCCTCCTCAAGGCGCCCGACCGTCCCCCCCTGCGCCGGCTCCTCTGTCGCCTCCCCGCCCTGCGTCGCAAGGTCCCCGCCGGCGTGCTCCTGGCCGTCGATGTCGATCCCGTCGACATGCTCTAGAGTCCTACCCCCTTTTCTCCTCCACTCCCGGACATCGCCGGCCCCTTTTTTGCTGAGTGCCTGCTCTGCTCTTCCTGTGTGCTCCGCCGACACGGTCGACAGGGGTTCATCTCTTCCTGTCGACGTGTGGTGAAAAAATAGGCAGAAAAAAATACAACAAAAACGATATCTTGTATGTTAAAGATCAAAAAATAGACAGGATGGCACACATCGTGAATCATCTCCTTTCGACCGATCGGCTCGACGGGAGCCGGATCAGGACATGGATAAAAAAACAGGCAATAATTGCCTGTTCATTGAACCAAGAGGAGGTTTTATGTCACCGATGATTGATGAAAAGGTCGAGCCGATGTTTCAGGAGGTCGTTCGCCGCAACCCCGGCGAGGTCGAATTCCACCAGGCGGTCCGCGAGGTCCTCGAGTCCCTCGGTCCGGTCCTGGTCAAATATCCCGAGTTCGCCGATCACAAGATCATCGAGCGGATCTGCGAGCCGGAGCGTCAGATCATCTTCCGGGTTCCCTGGCAGGACGACAAGGGTGAAGTGCAGATCAACCGCGGTTTCCGGGTCCAGTTCAACAGCGCCCTCGGCCCCTACAAGGGGGGTCTGCGTTTCCATCCGTCCGTCTATCTGGGGATCATCAAGTTCCTCGGTTTCGAGCAGATCTTCAAAAACGCCCTGACCGGCCTCCCCATCGGCGGCGGCAAGGGGGGTTCGGATTTCGATCCCAAGGGGAAGTCCGACAACGAGATCATGCATTTCTGCCAGAGTTTCATGACCGAACTCTACCGTCACATCGGTGAGTACACCGACGTCCCCGCCGGCGACATCGGGGTCGGAGGCCGGGAAATCGGCTACATGTTCGGTCAGTACAAGCGGATCACCAACCGCTACGAATCGGCCGTCCTCACCGGCAAGGGGCTCGACTGGGGAGGCTCCCTGGTCCGTCCCGAGGCCACCGGTTACGGCGCCACCTTCTTCGTCGACGCGATGCTCAAGGCGCGCAAGGATACCTTCGGCGGCAAGACTTGCCTCGTCTCCGGCTCGGGGAACGTCGCCATCTACACTATCGAGAAGATTCACGAACTCGGCGGCAAGGTCATCGCCTGCTCCGACTCCAACGGCGTGATCGTTCATGAGAAGGGGATCGATCTGGCGTTGGTGCAGCAGCTCAAGGAAGTGGAACGCCGCCGCATCCGCGATTACGTTAAGTACCACAAGGACGCCAAGTACATCGAGAAGGGAAATATCTGGGATATCCCCTGCCAGGTCGCCATGCCCTCGGCCACCCAGAACGAGATCAACGGCAAGGATGCGGAAAACCTGGTTAAGAACGGCTGCATCGCCGTCGGGGAAGGGGCCAACATGCCCACCACGCCCGAAGGGGTCAAGGTCTTCCTCGATTCCGGCATTGCCTACGGCCCCGGCAAAGCGGCCAACGCCGGCGGAGTGGCGACGAGCGCCCTGGAGATGCAGCAAAACGCCAGCCGCGCCTCCTGGACCTTCGAATACACCGAAGACCGCCTGCGCAATATCATGAACGATATCCACGAGACGTGCTACGAGACCGCCCTCGAGTTCGGGACTCCCGGCAACTACGTCAACGGCGCCAATATCGCCGGTTTCATCAAGGTCGCCAAGGCGATGGTGGCGATGGGCCTGATCTAGAATTTCCATCCGAACGGAAGCGACAAAAAGGAAGGGCCCGGCAATTGCCGGGCCCTTCCTTTTTTTGTTGTCGGTGAGGTCTGATCTTTCACCGGACTTTATCCTTTTGGTTAGTATAAGACCGTCGGGTGCCGCGTCCCCCGGGTCTTGCCTTTGCCTTTAGGCGCGAAAAATCGCGGCTGAAGCCGCTCCTACAGGGTCGGAAATCAGTGGGGAGCCGGAGGGACCAGAGGGGTGCTTTTGTCCGGATGGCGCCCGGGGAGCAGGAGGTTGAGGGTCACGGCGAGCACCCCGGCGAGGCCGATCCCTTTGAGGGTGAGGGAGCCGAGGGTGACGCTCATGCCGCCGATGCCGAAGACGATGGTCAGGGCGACGATCGCCAGGTTGCGGGGTTCGAGGAGGTCGTGGCCGGCGCGGACCAGGGTGTTGAGGCCGACGACCAGAATCGCTCCGAAGAGGAGGAGCATGATGCCGCCCATGACCGGCACCGGGACGGTGCGCAGCAGCACGCCGACCTTGCCGACAAAGGCGAGGGTGATGGCGGCAAGCGCCGCCCAGGTCATCACCGCCGGGTTGAAGACCCTCGTCAGGGCGACGGCGCCGGTGACCTCCGAATAGGTGGTGTTGGGGGGGCCGCCGAGGCAGGAGGCGAGGGCGGTGGCCAGTCCGTCGCCGAGGAGGGTGCGATGCACCCCCGGATCCTTGAGATAGTTCTTGCCGGTGATCGAGCCGATGGCGAGGACGTCGCCGAAATGCTCGATGGCCGGGGCGATGGCGACGGGGAGCATGTAGAGGATCGCGGCGCTGTTCCACTCGGGAAAGACGAACCGGGGGAGAGCGATCCAGGGGGCGGCGGCGACGGCGGAGAAGTCCACGAGGCCGTAGGAGAGGGCGAGGATGTAGCCGGTCACCAGGCCGCAGAGGATCGGGAGTAGACGCAGGAAGCCGCGGCCGAGGAGGGAGACGAGGAGGGTGACGGTAAGGGCGCCCATGGAGACGACGAGGGCGGTGCTCTCCGGCACCAGGACGATGGAGCCGTCGCCGCTGCGTCCCAGGGCCATGTTGACGGCGACGGGGGAGAGGATGAGGCCGATGACCATGATCACCGGCCCGGTGACGATCGGCGGAAAGATCCGCGCGATGACCCGGGAGCCGCGCCAGCGTACCACGGCGGCGAGGGCGACATAAAAGACGCCGGCGGCGGCGAGCCCGCAGAGGGTGCCGGGAATCCCCCAGGTCTGCACCCCGTACATGATCGGGGCGATGAAGGCGAAGGAGGAGGCGAGAAAGACCGGGACCTTGCCGCGGGTGATCCACTGAAAGAGGAGGGTTCCGGCGCCGGCGGTGAAGAGGGCGACGTTGGGGTCGAAGCCGGTGAGGAGCGGGACAAGGACGAGGGCACCGAAGGCGACGAAGAGCATCTGGGCGCCGAGGAGGGAGTCTCGCCAGCGCAGCCGGTAAAGGGCGGGATCGGTCATGGGGATTCCTTCCGGGGGGTCACTTGGTGCCGAAGATTTTATCCCCGGCGTCGCCGAGGCCGGGGATGATGTAGCCCTGCTCGTTGAGGCGCTCGTCGATGGCGGCGACATAGAGATCGACATCGGGGTGGGCGGCTTCGACCCGGGCGAGCCCTTCGGGGGCCGCCACCAGAAAGAGCCCCTTGATCCGCCGGCAGCCGGCCTCCTTGAGCATGTCGATGGCGGCGACGAGGCTTCCGCCGGTGGCGAGCATCGGATCGAGGATCAGGGCGGTCCGATCCTTCATCCGTCCGCTGAGCTTCTTGAAGTAGGTCACCGGTTCCAGCGTTTCCTCGTCGCGATAGAGGCCGACGACGCTGACCCGGGCGCTGGGGACCAGATCGAGAGCGCCGTTCATCATCCCCAGGCCGGCCCGCAGAATCGGGACGACGGTGATCTTGATCCCCTTGATGCGTTCCACCGCCACCGGGCCGGCCCACCCCTGGATGGTCTTGCTTTCCGTCTCCAGATCCCGGGTCGCCTCGTAGGTGAGAAGGCGCGCCACTTCGGCGGCGAGCTCGCGGAACTCCTTGGTGCTGATCCCCTTTCTGCGCATCAGGCCGAGCTTGTGACGGACCAGGGGGTGGGTGACTTCGATGACGGCCATGGCTGGCTCCTTTGCTGGAAAATGGTCGGTTCAGGGGAGAGGCACCTTCGGAGCCAGTCGCTGCGTCAGCCCTCGAAGCAGACCACCCGCTGGCTGACGACGTCGGCCATCAGCTGCAGTCCCTCGCCGGGGATGTTGCAGACCTTGACCACCTTCTTGAAGGCGCTGCTCGCCGGCATCATCGCCTCCAGGGAGTTGGGGAGGCTGTCGAGGAGGGGGCGGTTGAAGAGGCACTCGCGGCTGTCGGGAAAGAGGGCGAGATAGAAGATGTCGGCTTCGACCAGATCCTGGAAGAAGTGGGAGCCGTAGGAGAGCTCGGGCATCAACTGGCCGCTGACGAAGGCGACCTCGGCCAGGGCGGTGATGTTGCTGATCTCGGAGAAGGTCACCGGGACGCCGAGGGCGGGGGTGGTCGTACCCAGGCGCCCCGGACAAAAGAGGAGGGTCGGGATCTCCCGGCGCTCGCCGATGCGTTTGTTGAGCCGGCCGATCAGCCGGGCGACCTCGTACTTGTCCGAAAGGTTGAGGCGTGAGTATTCCTCGGCGTCGACCCAGATGAGGCGCCGGATCGCCTGGGAGAGGGGCCCCCCCATGAAGTTCCCCCGGCAGTCGAAGAGGATCCGCTGCCCCTCGATGTTCTCGGGGATCTCCACCCGCTGCACCGCCCCTTTGGTCTGCAGGGGCCGGCACTGCACGACGTTGATCTTCGGGGTGCGGTCGGGGGTGAAGTTGACGGTGAATTCCACATCGACGGGGTAGGCGTAGGCCGCTTCGAGGGTCTTGAGGAGGCGCTGCATCAGGGAGGTGAAGGCCGGATCGGCGAGAAACCGGTCGAAGGTCAGCAGCCGGACCTCCGTCTCCTTGCGGCCGCGATCCTTGATGTGGCGCATCGTTTCGTGGTCCAGGACGGTGTAGAGGTCGAGGGGGAACTCGATCCCCTCGGCGACCAGGGAGGAGAGGGAAACGGTCTCCAGGGCGTTGCTCTCGACGTTGATCAGATCGACGTCCCGCTGGGAGAAGCGCCGGGTGTCCTCCATCCCCGAATGGGGACGCTTCTGGGGGGCGTCGAGGGCGATAATGCGCGGATAGTCATCGTGGGTGCGGTCCACTGCCCGGGTTCCCAGTCCGAAGACGAGGCGGAGCATCCCGGCCTGGGGGTCCATCTCCCTGTCCCAGACGAAGGTGTTGTGGGAGACCCCGACTCCGGCGAGTTCGGGGAAATAGTAACGGCCGCGGTAGGAGCCGGAGACCCGCTGCACCAGCAGCGCCATCTGCTCGTCCTTCTGGTCGAGGCCGCGCTGCAGACGGTAGGTGAGGGCGTCCTCGCTCATGGCGCTGGCGAAGATCTTGCGCACCGCCTCCTCGAAGGCGGCGGCGCGATCTTCGGGGGTCCCCTGGTTGGCGAGGAAGAAGCTGTCGTACTTGCCGGCAAAGGCGTTGCCGAAGCCGTCCTCGAGGAGGGAACTGGAGCGGACGATGACCGGGTACTGGCCGTAGTACTCGAGCATCTTCTGGAATTCCTCCCGGGTCTTCTCGGGGAAGGTCCCTTCGAGCATCCGGCTGTGCAGCTCGGCGGCGGCGACGAAATACCCTTCGGAGGTCTTCTGTTTCATGAAGAGGGGCCAGAGGCCGTTGTGCACCAGGTAGGTGTAATAGAGGTTGGAGCCGACGAAGAAGGAGTCGTGGCTCTCGAGGTTTTCCCGCCAGGGGTGCCGCCTGTCGCCGTGGAGGATCTGGCGGGCGAGGAGCATCCCCACCGTCTTGCCGCCGATGAAGCCGGTGCCGATCATCCGCGCCTTGATCTCGAGAAGATCCTGCAGGGAGAAGTGGCGCCGGGCCAGGGTGAGCATCCGCTCCTCGCGGCCGATGAGGTGGCGGCAGAGGTGATTGACCATCGTCTGGGCCGCCTCCTCATCGGGGGCCTCGGCGACCTCCCGGGCCTGGAGAAAGAGGTGGTGCCAGTGATCGAGCTGGCGGTGGGCGCTGTCCGTCCCCGGGTCGGCCAGGGTGCTGAAGAGACGGGTGGCGGCGTAGCTGTCCACCAGGGGGAGGAAGCGCTCCCCCTCCTTGCGGTGGGGGAGGAACATGGTCGGCGAGCGGCGCTGCCAGACCTTGAGGGGGTGGACGTAGAGGTCGCCCTCGAAATTGTAGAGGTCGAGAAGGATCTGGGTCGTCTCGCGGATGCGGGCGATGGTGCGCAGGGAGTGGCGCTGGCGGATGAGGGCGAAATAGGCGACGGTGTCGAGCTCGAAGAGGTAGGGGCAGGTGACGCGGAAGAAGTTGCCGATCATCAGGTCGGTGGCCCAGGCCGAGAGGAGCTCGGAGAGGCAGTCGAAGACGTAGAAGGTCTGCGGGCCGTGTTCGGTGATGATGGCGTGAATCCGCGTCGTGAACGACTCGAACCCCAGGCGCGGGTCGAGTTCGATGATCTCCAGCTGCGGCGACGGTTCGAGGAGCGGCCTGTGGCTGCCGAAGCGCAGATAGACGATTCGGCGGCCGTCGCGGAGCGACTGCTCGGCGAAGGGGGTGACGAAGGAGCGGTAGTCGTCGATGGAGTCGACCTTCCAGACGACGTTGTCGCCGATGCGCAGGCCGTCGAGAATCTCGTCGAGCCCCTGGTAGCCGGTCGTTATCCTCTTCATGGGCGTTTCTCCTTTATCGCAATGGCCTCGCCTCCGGCCTCGAAGGTGCCAAGAGCTATTCCATACCACGGCGTCGGTGCCGTCTTCAATCTTTTTGGCGGGGCGGGGATTTGACCCGCGGGGCAAAAGGGGGTATCGTGATTTCCGTCCGCCGATTCTCCCCCGGACAGATGCCTGTGAAGGCCAAGGAACTTGATGACTGAATCGAAAACGACGCCTTTTCTCCGGACCGCAGCAACCCTCCTCCTTTTCCTGCTCGTTCTTCTCTCCGGCTGTGTCGCCCCGTCTCCTCCGCCGCCGCTCCCTGAGCCCCTTCCGCCCGTCGAGGTCAAGCCCCTGGAGGCCGTCTCCTGGGAAGAGGTCGACGGCTGGTTCGAGGAGGATCCGCTCCCCGCCTTTGCCGCCTTTTTGAAGAGCTGCCGCGCTCTTAAAAAGCGCCCCGACTGGCAGACGCCCTGCGTCGAGGCCGCCGCCCTCGACCCCGAAGATTCCGGGGCGGTGCGCCTTTTTTTCGAAACCTGCTTCACCCCCCACCGGGTGCGCAATCCCGACGGCAGCGACACCGGCATGGTCACCGGCTACTACGCCCCCGATCTGCAGGGGAGCCGCAGCCGCAGCGACCGCTTTTCCTATCCCCTTTACAAGGTCCCCGACGATCTGCTGGTCATCGACCTCTCCTCCGTCTATCCCGAGCTCGGCAGCTACCGTCTGCGCGGCCGGGTGGAGGGGCGACGGGTCGTCCCCTACTACAGCCGCAGCGAGCTCGACGGCGCCGCCCTCCCCGCCAGGGGGAAGGAGCTCTGCTGGGTCGAGGATCCGGTGGAACTCTTTTTCCTCCATATCCAGGGGTCGGGGCGGATCACCCTCGACGACGGCAGCCGCATCATGGTCAGCTACGCCGAGCAGAACGGCCATCCCTACCGCTCCATCGGCAAGCTCCTCCTCGACCGCGGCGCCATGACCCGCGACCAGATGTCGATGCAGAACATCCGCGCCTGGGCTCAGGCCAATCCGGCCCAGGTTCGCGGGCTCCTCGACGAAAATCCCAGCTACATCTTTTTCCACGAACTCGCCCCCGGGGTGGAGACGCCGCCGGGCGCCCTCGGCATCCCCCTCACCGCCGAGCGCTCCCTCGCCGTCGATCCCCGGACCGTCCCCCTCGGCGCTCCGGTTTTCCTCTCCACCACCTGGCCGAGCAGCAGCGTCCCCCTGAAGCGGCTGATGGTCGCCCAGGACACGGGCGGCGCCATCAAGGGGGCGGTGCGCGCCGACTTCTTCTGGGGGTGCGGCGACGAAGCGGGAGCCTACGCCGGACGGATGAAGCAGCAGGGGCGGATGTGGGTCCTCCTCCCCCGTCCCCAGGGCCCCCTGGCGGCCCGGTAATCCGGGGATCAGGACGACAAAAAAAGCCCGGCACTTTCGTGTCGGGCTTTTTTGTCTCGGGAGGGTTCCTTGACGACGCCTTTGCTTGTTTTGTCTGCTTCAAGGCACGCAGGATTCGAGGCGCCCGAGTTTAAACCCCAACTCCCTGGCTCCTCCATTTATTGAGGTCAAGGGGACCCGATTTGCTTCCTCTTCAATTTCATTATGCGCCCGGGCGTTTCCGCAAGGCAAGCCCTCAGAGGGCGTTGGGGAAGGCGATCCGCTCGCCGCCGGGGGTGCGCAGCAGGGCGCTGTCGCCGAGCTCTTCGAGGTAGGCGGGGACGATGGGGATCTTGCCGCGGCCGCCGGGGGTGTCGATGACGTAGTGGGGGATCGCCATCCCCGAGAGGGAGCCGCGCAGCGCCTCGAGGAGGGCGATCCCCGTTTCGATGCGGGTGCGGAAATGGCCGGTCCCCCGGGCCAGGTCCATGTGGTGCAGGTAGTAGGGGCGCACCCGCAGCCGCAGCAGCCCGCGCAGCAGCGCTTCCATGGTCGCCGGGTCGTCGTTGACCCCCCGCAGAAGGACGGTCTGGTTGCCGAGGACGACCCCGGCGTCGGCGAGCCTCCCGCAGGCTTCGGCGGCCTCGGGCGTAAGTTCCCGCGGATGGTTGAAGTGGGTATTGAGATAGAAGGGAGAAAAGCGCCGCAGCAGGGCGCAGAGGCCCTCGGTGATCCGCTCCGGCAAGGTCACGGGCACCCGGGAGCCGATGCGCAGGATTTCCACATGGGGGATCCTGCGGAGCCGCTCGAGGATCTCCTTGAGGAGGATGTCGGGGAGGAGGAGAGGGTCGCCGCCGGAGAGGATGACGTCCTTGATCTGCGGGGTGGCGGCGATGTAGTCGATGCCGGCCATCACCTCGCCGAAGCTTAGGTTCATCGCCGCGCAGCCGACCTTGCGCTTGCGGGTGCAGAAGCGGCAGTAGACGGCGCAGGATCCCGAGGCCAGCAGGAGCACCCGGTCGGGATAGCGGTGGACGATGGCCGGCGACGGCGCCAGGTTCTCCTCGTTGAGGGGATCGTCGGCCATCTCGTTTTCGTCGAGCTCCGCCGGGTCGGGGACGCACTGGCGCCAGATCGGGTCGCCGACTTTTTCGATGAGCCCCAGGTAGTGGGGGGTGATGCGCATCGGGTAGCGCTCGATGACCCCCTGCAGGGGAGCGGGGTCGATGCCGAAGCGCTCGGCCAGTTCCGCGGCGCCGGTCAGGCTCTGTTTCAGACTTTTCTGCCAGATTTCCATGTTAGGTCGGACTCGTCGTTAGAAGGGCAGGGTGGAAAATAATGAATCTATGACTCAAGATTTCAACGCAGAGGCGCAGAGACGCAGAGAATGGGGAGAGGGCAAAGGCCTTGTTTTTTAATCTGGTTTGAAACCCTTTTCAGGACCTTGATGTTCTCTCCGTCTCATTTCTCTCCGCGTCTCTGCGTTGAAGATTTCATCTTTGAATTTTGTCGATTAATCTAGCACAGAACCTTCTCCCGAGTCGACGGTAGCGGAAAGAAGAAGGCGTGATTGGAGGTGAAGAAGGGCGGAGTGCGCCGGACCATGGCCCGGATGGCCGGGGAGGAAAGGAGGCGCTTGTCGAGAAAGCGCCGCGCCGCCCGCCGGTCCCATCCGGAACTCGGGGTGAAGGCGCGGTAGAGGCCGAGGGGTTCCGTCTCGCCGAGGAGGGCGCTGCCGGCGATGCCGTACCCCTCGGGGTCGTCGAGGAGAGCCGAGTCGCGGGGGAGGTTCATGATGGCGATGTTGAGAAAGGTGACGGCCTCGGCGTGCTTTTCGAGGAAGGAGAGGGTCGCCTCGGCGTCGGCCTCGGTCTCCCCCGGGGTGCCGAGCATGATGTAGACGTAGCTGGATATCCCCGCCTCGGCGAGGTTTTCGAGGATCTGCGCCGCCTCCTCGAGGCGCGTCCCCTTGCCGAGGCGGTCGAGGACCGTCTGGGAGCCGCTCTCGAGGCCGAGCTGGAGGAGGGTGCAGCCGGAGGCGGCCAGTCCCCTCACCAGTTCCCGGTCGAGGAGCGCTTTTTCGAAACGGACGAAGCCGTGCCAGGAGAGGGCCCTTAGGTCGGCGGCGCGCCCGGCCAGGGCGCGCAGCGCCGCCACGGGGATGGCGTTGTCGGTGAGGTGGAAATGCCGTACGCCGTGGCGCCTTGCGAGATCGAGGAGGAGATCGGGGACGGTTGCCGCCGGGGCGGCGGCGTAGGGGTGGGTGGGGGCGGCGGCCTCGGGGCAGAAGAGGCAGGCGCGCCAGTAGCACCCCCGGGAGGCGCAGACCGGCAGGACCGGGTGCGGGCTGAGGTAATCGGCCAGGGGGGCGAAGCCGAAGTCGGGGGGGAGGGTGGCCGCCTCGCTGCCGTAGAGGAAATAATCGCCGGGAGCGTTTCCGTCAAGGTGGGCGGTCAGGGGACCCTCGCCGGGGCCGAAGACGAGGCGGTCGAAGCAGGAGAAGGGCTGCGGCAGGGCCTTGAGCGCCTTCTGCCAGGAGGTGAAGAGCCCGCCGCCGGCGACCAGGGTCGCCTCGGGGAAGGCGCGGCGCAGCATTCCGGCGAGCTCGAAGGCCGGGAGGGCCTGATGGAGGTAGTTGACCGACAGGGCGAGGATCCGCGGCGCGCAGGCGGCCACCTGCGGCAGGAGGACGTCGCGGAAATAGGGGGCAAAGAGGGTCGAAGCCTCCCCCCGGGCAAGGCGTTCCAGATCCTCCGGGGAAAAGGGGGAGAGGAGGCGGTGCTGGTAGTCCCCGAGGGTGAGGCGCTCCTCCCCCGTCTCCCCCCGCCAGGCGCCGAGGGCGGTGTCGAGGTGGCGCACCGCCGTGGCGTAGCGCGGGAAGGAGGCGCAGGCGCCCTCCGAGCGCAGCAGGTCCAGGGCCCGGGGGGCGTTGCCCAGGGCGCGGCGCAGGGCCGTCGCCGGTGCCGGTCCGGCGGCATCGGCCAGTCGCGCCGGGTCGAGGAGGTGCAGGTAGGCGCCGAGGTTGGCGTCGAGGACGTCGGCGCTGTGCCCGGCCCCCGCAAGGTGGGCGAGGAGGACGGCCGCCCCCAGCGGGGGCTCGGCCGCCTTGGTGGCCGGCGGATGGATGAGGAGGATCTCCATCAGGGGCGAGGGGCGCGCAGGTGGAAGGTGAAGTGGGCCAGAACAAGGATCCCGGCGTCGCGCAGGAGCGCCATGGCCGGCGTGGTTCGGCCGTCGGCGCCGAAACAGCCGCAGTCGATCTCCAGTCCCCGGGCGAGCACCGAGAGGAGGATGGCCATGAAGACGAGGGTCAGCCCGGCGAGCAGGAGCGCCGCCGGAGCCACCCGGCGATTGGCCAGCAAAAGGAGCCCGGCGAGGACTTCGATATAGGGGAGGGTGGCGGCGACGAGGTAATTGCCGAAGTAGGGGAGAATCTCATAGGCGGCGATGCTGCCGGCAAAGGCGGTCAGGTCGTCGGCCTTGAGGACGCCGGCGTAGACGAAGAGCCCGCCGAGGGTCAGGCGGCAGAGGTGGTAGACGACCGGGCGCAGGCGCTTCATGGCGCCCCCTCGTCCACGGGGAGGCCGGCGTCGCGCCATTCGGGAAGCCCCCCTTCGAAGACCGCGACTCTGCCGTAGCCTTCGGCGATGAGCTTCATCGCCAGGTCGAAGGAGTCGGGGCAGCCGTAGCCGTTGCAGTAGACCGCCAGCGCCGTCGCCGGGTCGACCCGAAGGCGAAACGCTTCGAGGCGCGCCTCGGCCTCCTTCAGGGGGAGGGAGAGGGCGCCGGGGAGATGCCCTTCGGCATAGGACTCGGCATCGCGGGCGTCGACGGCGACGATTTCTCCCGCCGCCAGGGCCTCTTGCAGCTGGCCGAGGGTGATCGGGGCCGGATAGCCCTCCGAGGTCGGCACCGGGGCCGGGGGAGCCAGGCGCCCTTCGAGGAGGGCGCCGATCAGGCGGTAGTTCACCGAGAGGCCGATGACGGCGCCGAGGGCGACGATGACCAGGGCTTCGAGGAGGTGGCGGCGCAGATCGGGGATCACGGCGGGGGTCACTCGTCCGGGGATTCGGTGAGGCCGGGAGCCAGAGAGCTGAGCATCTCCTGAATCCGGCCGTTGTCCCGCTCGAGGCGGAGAATGCGCTGGTGACAGTCGATGAGCTCGGCGTTGAGTTCATCGATGACCCGGGCCTGGTGGGTGAAGCGGATTTCCAGTTCGTCGAGGCGGTTCTGCTGGTCCATGATTCGATCGGTCTCCTTGGTTGATGCCGACCATGCTAGCAGAAGCTTGGCATCGGCGCAATCACGGCGCTAAGGGATTGCATTTCCATCAGGATTAAGTATCCTTGGAGATATTTTTTTCGTAACTATTCAGCACCTAAGCGAGCGCGTGTGGTCTGCAGCCATTGCCTGCGTCCAACGTTGTCACTTAACTTCCCGCAAGCAACAGCTGCAGCCCACATGCTGTGCCATTGCGGAAGGGAACTGAATCATTACTTTTTTTCTTCCCTTGCCGGCGCTTTTGCCTCCGGTGGAAAGAGTGCGCCATGCCGCTGCCGTCGTTTTTCGCTGCCCGCTCCCTTGCCGGATCGTACCGGCGCCTGGCTCCCCTGGCGCTCCTCGGGATTCTCGCCGTCGCTCCCCCCCTCGGCGCCGAGGGGCTTCCTCAGCACCCCCTCTCCGAGGTCCTTTCTCCTCCCGAGGAGATCGGGCTCGACGAACGGCTCGGGGCCCACATCCCCCTCGACCTCTCCTTTGTCGACGAAAGGGGGGAGACCGTCGTCCTGCGGGATCTGGTGACGGGTCCGACGATCATCGTCCCCGTCTACTACAGCTGCCCCAACGTCTGCAGTTTTCTCCAGGGGGGTCTGGCCCAGGCGCTGCCGGGGATCAGGCTCAAGCCGGGAGAGGACTACCGGGTCCTCTCGGTGAGTTTCGACGAGACCGAAACCCCGGCGACGGCGGCCAAGGCCCGCTCGATCTACTACGCCACCCTCGGCAAGGATTTTCCCGCGGACGCCTGGCTCTTTCTCACCGGCGACCTTCCGGCCATCCAGGCGCTCACGTCCGCCGCCGGCTACCGCTTCGCCCGCCGGGGCAACGACTTTCTCCATCCGGTGGCGGTCTTCATCGTCGACGGCGACGGGCAGATCGTCCGCTACCTGCAGGGGACGAGCTTCCTCCCCATGGAGCTGACCCTCGCCCTGGTCGAGGCCTCGGAGGGGAGGATGGGGAACACGGTGCGCAAACTGGTGCAGTTCTGCTTCAGCTACGACGCCGTGGGCAAGCGCTACGTCTTCAATCTGCTGCGGGTCTCGGCCACCGTCGTCATCGCCACCGCCGCGGCCTTTTTTCTCTTTCTCTTTCTGACCGGAAGACGGCGCCGGGAGTGAGACCTCCCTCCGTACCCGGCTCGATTCGTCCCGATCACCCCTGACCCGTCCGCCGAGGAGTTCCATGACCGACCCGACCCCATCCGCAGCCGGCAGCGACCGCGGCTTTCTCGCCCGCAAAGGGGAGGGGAGCACGATCCTCGCCTGGATCACCTCCACCGACCACAAGCGCATCGGCCTCCTCTACCTCTACGCCATCCTCAGCTTCTTCCTCGTCGGCGTCGTCCTCGGCCTCCTCCTCCGCCTCGAGCTCCTCGCCCCGGGAAGGACCATCGTCGACGCCCAGACCTACAACGCCCTCTTCACCCTGCACGGGGTGATCATGATCTTCCTCTTCATCATCCCCGGCATCCCGGCGGCCTTCGGCAATCTCATGCTGCCGCTCCTCCTCGGTGCCCGCGACGTCGCCTTCCCCCGTCTCAATCTCTTCTCCTGGTACCTGTACATGACCGGCGCCCTCCTGGCCCTGACCGCCCTCTTCACCGGCGGCGGCCCCCCGGACACCGGCTGGACCTTCTACGTCCCCTTCAGCGCCCGCACCACCACCAACGTCTCCCTGGCGGTGACGGCGGTCTTCATCCTCGGCTTCTCCTCCATCCTCACCGGCCTTAACTTCGTCACCACGACGCACCGCCTGCGGGCCAGGGGGATGGGGTGGGGGCGCCTCCCCCTCTTCGTCTGGTCCCTCTACGCCACCGCCTGGGTGCAGATCCTGGCGACGCCGATCCTCGCCATCACCCTTATTTTAATCCTCGCCGAGCGCCTCCTCGGCACCGGCCTCTTCGACCCGGCGCGCGGCGGCGACCCGATCATGTTCCAGCACCTCTTCTGGATTTACTCCCACCCGGCGGTCTACATCATGGTCCTGCCGGGGATGGGGGTCGTCTCGGAGATCATCCCCGTCTTCTCCCGCAAGCCGGTCTTCGGGTACTGGGCCATCGCCCTCTCGAGCATCGCCATCGCCGGCGCCGGCTCCCTGGTCTGGGGGCACCACATGTTCACCAGCGGCATGAGCGACATGGCGATTCTGGTCTTCTCCTTTTTAACCTTTGTCGTCGCCATCCCCAGCGCCATCAAGGTCTTCAACTGGGTGGCGACCCTCTACAAGGGGTCGATCGCCCTCGACCCGCCGATGCTCTTTGCCCTCTCCTTCGTCCTCCTCTTCTCCATCGGCGGCCTCAGCGGCCTGATCCTCGGCGCCGCCGCCACCGACATCCACGTCCATGACACCCACTTCGTCGTCGGCCACTTCCACTACGTCATGTTCGGCGGCACGGGCTTCGCCTTCTTCGCCGCCCTGCACTACTGGCTCCCCAAGATCTACGGCCGGATGTACAACAAGCGCGTCGCCACCATCGCCTGGGGCTTCATGTTCGTCGGCATCAACATCCTCTATTTCTTCATGCAGGTGGCCGGGATCCGCGGCATGCCGCGGCGCTACTACGACTACCTCCCCGAATTCGCCGCCCTCAACCAGATCGCTACCGTCGGCTCCTGGATCCTGGCCTTCGGGCTCTTCCTCATGTTCGGCAACCTCCTGCGCGGGGTCCTCTCCGGCGAACCCGTCGGAGCCAACCCCTGGGGAGGGGCGACCCTCGAGTGGACCGTCCCCTCGCCGCCGCCGGAGGAGAATTTTTCCGTCGAGCCGGTCGTCACCCACGGCCCCTACGACTTCCGGGAAGCGGGGGTGCTATGAGTCTGGCTCCCCATCGGGACGAGGCCGGCGACAGGCTCGGCATGTGGCTCTTTCTCTTCACCGAACTCCTTCTCTTCGGCGGACTCTTCCTCCTCTACGGCGTCTACCTCGCCCGCACCCCGGAGGACTTCATCCGCGCCGGAGGGGAGCTGGACCTGGTCCTCGGGACGGCCAACACGGTCCTTCTCATCACCAGCAGCCTGACCGTGGCCGTCGCCGTTTCCGCCCTGCAGAAAGGGGCCCGCTCCCTGACCCTGGGGATGCTCGGCATCACCGTCCTCTGCGCCCTCATCTTTCTCGTCAACAAGGGATTCGAGTGGCGGGCCAAGATCGATCACGACATCTACCCGGGGTCGAAGCGCCTCCTTGCCGGCGAAGGGGGCGAGAGCGTCTTTTACAGTCTCTACTACCTCACCACCGGCCTCCACGCCCTGCACGTGCTCCTCGGCGCGGCGCTCCTTGGCTGGGTGGGCTTCCGGATCCGGGGAGGGAGGCGCGACGGCGAAGGAGCCGTCCTCGAGAACGTCGGACTCTACTGGCACCTCGTCGATCTGGTGTGGATCTTCATCTTCCCCCTGTACTACCTGATTCTTTAGGGTCCCCATGAGCGAGCAACGGCAAACGCACATCATCGGCTACGGCACCCTGGTCCTTGTCTGGGTGCTCCTCCTTCTTCTCACCGGAACCACCATCGCCGTCTCCCGGGTCGACCTCGGGGCGCTCCACGTCTGGGCGGCGCTGGGGATCGCCTGTCTCAAGGCGGCGCTGGTCATCGGCATCTTCATGCACATGCGCTACGAGGGACGGCTTCTGCGCCTCAGTCTCCTCACCGCCCTGGTGACCCTGGCCATCTTCATCGGCCTGACCTTTTTCGATGTCCTTTACCGCTGAGGCCCCTGCCGTGATCTCTTCTGTGACCACCACAACCGAAGCCGTCGATCCGGTCTTCCTCTTCATCTTCGGCATCGCCCTGGTCATGCTCCTCGGCATCACCGCCGTCATGATCTTCTTCACGGTGAAGTACAACCGCAAGCGCCACCCCCATCCGACCTCCGAGCGGCGCTACAACATCCCCCTTGAGATCGCCTGGACGGTGATTCCGTCGCTCCTGGTGCTGGCGATGTTCTACTACGGGTGGGCCGGCTACCTCGCCCTGCGCAACGTCCCCGAGGGGGCGATGGAGGTCTCCGTCACCGGGCGCATGTGGTCCTGGACCTTCACCTACGACAACGGCCGCACCAGCGACCGTCTCTATGTCCCCGCCGGCCAGCCGGTGCGGGTGGAGATCCATTCGGAGGACGTCCTCCACTCCTTCTACATCCCGGCCTTCCGGATCAAGCGCGACGCCGTGCCGGGGATGAGCAACTACGTCTGGTTTGTCGCCCCGGCTCCCGGCTCCTACGACATCTTCTGCGCCGAGTACTGCGGCGTCGGCCACTCGAGCATGATCACCACCGTCGAGGCCCTGACCCCCCACGAATTCGAGGAATGGCTCCGGCAGGAGAGCGCCGCCGAGGAGGAAGGGGAGGGGGAGGCGCTGCTGACGTCCTACGGCTGCCTCGGCTGCCACTCCCTGGACGGCTCGGCCAAGGTCGGCCCGACCCTGCAGGGGATCTTCGGCCGCTCTGTCACCGTCGTCGCCGGCGGCAAGGAGCGCACCCTGGTCGCCGACGCCGCCTACCTGCGGCGGGCGATTCTCGAGCCGGCCGCCGAGGTGGTCAAGGGATTCCCGCCGGTGATGCCCTCCTACGCCGGGAGGATCTCCGAGCACGAACTCGAGGAGCTCCTCGAATATTTCGAGACGCGACCCTGATGCCGTTTCTTCCCCTGCTGCGCCCCCGTCTGAGCCTTGCCGTCGCTTTTTCGGCCGTCGCCGGTTACGCCCTGGCTCCTGCGCCCCTCCGGATGCCGGTCCTCGCCGTCGTCGCCCTCGGTGTCCTCCTTCTGGCCGGCGGCGCCTCGGCCCTCAACCAGGTGCAGGAGCGGCGGGTCGACGCCCTCATGGAGCGCACCCGCTTGCGCCCCGTCGCCAGCGGCCGCCTCGCTCCGGGGCGCGCCCTCGCCCTGGCCCTGACCCTGCAGGGCTGCGGCCTGACCCTGCTGGGCTGCGGCCTGACCCTGCTGGGCGGAGTCTCCGGCAACCCCGCCCTCCTGGCCGCCGCCGCCCTTCTCCTCTATCACGGCATCTACACCCCCCTGAAGCCGGTGACCCCCTGGGCCCTCCTCCCCGGGGCCCTCTGCGGGGCGCTGCCGCTCCTCATCGGCTGGACCGCCGCCGGAGAAGCGCCGGGAGACTTCCGGATTCTCCTCCCCGCCGGCCTCCTGGTCCTCTGGCAGATCCCCCACCTCTGGCTCATCGCTCGTCGCTACCCCGGGGATCGGCAAAAAGCCGGGTTCCCCGAGCCTCTCCCCGGCGCCGCGGCGCCGCGCCTCACCACCCTCTGGGCCCTGGCCCTGGCCGCCGCCGCCCTCCTTCTGCCGCTCTTTGCCGTGATCACCACCCCTGCGGCCCTCGGGGTGCTGGGCCTGGCCACCGTTTGCGCCGTCGCCCCGCGGGACTTCCTTTTCCAGCTCTCCATGCCGTTGTTTCTCGGCGCCCTCCTCCTCGGCGGCGCCGGGCTCTGAGGCTCCGGGGTTTGCATGATCCCCCAAGTCTGCTAAACTGTCTTAGTTTTACCTGACCCGTCACTTTCACTCCACCGGAGGCCGTCCCCATGACCCTGAAAAGCACCCGCACCGAAAAAAACATCCTCACCGCCTTCTGCGGCGAGAGCCAGGCCCGCAATCGCTACACCTACTTTGCCGCCCAGGCGCGCAAGGAGGGTTATGTGCAGATGGCCGACATTTTCGAAGAGACGGCCAACCAGGAGCGCGAGCATGCCAAGCGCCTCTACAAGCTCCTCGAAGGAGGGGAGGTCGAAGTCACCGCCACCTTCCCTGCCGGGGTGATCGGCACCACCGCCGAAAACCTCAGGGAAGGGGCCGCCGGGGAGCGCTACGAGCACACGGAGATGTATCCCGGCTTCGCCCGCATCGCCGCCGAAGAGGGGTTCGACTCCATCGCCGCCATCTTCACCGCCATCGCCGTCGCCGAAAAGCAGCACGAAAAGCGCTATCTCGATCTCCTGGCCAACATCGACAACAACCGCGTCTTCACCCGCGCCGAACCGGTCGTCTGGCGCTGCCGCAACTGCGGCTACATTCATGAGGGGAACTCCGCCTCGACCAACTGTCCGGCCTGCGCCCACCCCCAGGCCCACTTCGAACTCCTCGGCGAAAACTACTGACCGAACCTCCCCCTCTATCTCAAGGAGAAACTCATGGCCAAACAGCTGGAAATCTACAAGTGCGACGTCTGCGGCAACATCGTCGAAGTGCTCCACAGCGGCGCCGCCCCCCTCGTCTGCTGCGGCAAGAACATGACCCTCCAGAGCGAAAACACCGTCGACGCCGCCAAGGAGAAACACGTCCCGGTCATCGAGAAGGGGAAGGGGACCATCACCGTCACGGTCGGGTCCGTCCCCCACCCCATGGAAGAGAAGCACTACATCGAGTGGATCGAGATCCTCGCCGACGGCAAGGCCTACCGGCAGTTCCTCACCCCCGGCGCCAAGCCCGAGGCGGTCTTCAACCTCAGTGCCGACCAGGTCGTCGCCCGCGAGTACTGCAACCTCCACGGCCAGTGGAAGGCCGAAGGGTGATGCGCAATTCGGGTCGATAAGAAGCAAAAAGGCACCCCCGCGGGGGTGCCTTTTTGCATTTCTTCTGCGATGTCGGTATGATCCTTCCCGCTCCCGCGATCAACCACACCTCGCCCCCATTGGAAGGAAACAAGCCATGGTCTCCGTCTCGCCTCCGTTCCGCCGTCTTCTTCTGGCGGTCGTTGTCGCCCTGCTCACCGTCCCGACCCTGTCGTCCTGCGTCGGGGCCCGTCCCTCCCACTCGGTCGACCTTGTCCCCTTTACCAGCGACGGCTGCAGCCTCTTTCCCGACGGGACCTTTGCCGACCGGGACAGATGGTGCGACTGCTGCCAGACCCATGATATCGCCTACTGGCAGGGGGGGAGCGCCGACGACCGGGTCCGGGCGGATGAAGCCCTCCGCAGCTGCGTCCAGGAGCGCACCGGCGACGCCGACCTGGCGGAAACCATGTACCTCGGCGTGCGGGTCGGCGGCCATCCGGCCTTCCCCACCTGGTATCGCTGGGGGTACGGCTGGCCCTACGGCCGCGGCTACGAGCCCCTGTCGAAGAGGGAGAAACGACAGGTCGAAAAACAGCTTTCAGCCTACGCCAAAGGGCATCCGCAGGGGTATTGCGTGGAGAGAAACGGGGAACCCTGAGGGGCCGAGGCGGCGTCGTTAAAAGGAACGCTCCCAGCGCATGCCGATGAAATCGGGTCCGATCACCGGGGCCAGGTAGGTCGCGTTTTCCGGCGTGACGGTGAGCATGGCGATGCCATATCCCAGAATGCCGCTGGCAATGACGTCGCGCCAGTGATGCTTGTTTTCGTCCACGCGAACGTAGGCGACGTAGGCGGCCGCCATGTAGGCCGGGGTCCCCCACTTCCAGCCGTAGCGCTCGCCGAGGAAGGCGGCGCCGGACATGACGAAGGCCTCGTGGCCGGAGGGGAATCCGTAGCTGTGGCCATTGGGCCGCTCCCCCAGGTAGGTCTCGTTGAAGCCGAGGCGCAGAGCCGAGATAAAGACCTGGTTGACGACGGTGTTGCGCAGCCACTGTTTCTGCCCCAGGGTGTCGTCGGTGAAATAGGCGACGGCAATGCCGGTGAGGGGAATGACGGCCGTCAGGACGTCCGCCGCCAGGATGTCATTGTCCAGGGCCAAGGCCGGGGCCGCGTGCAGACTGAGAGCCGCGACGATCAGGGTGACGAGCAGGTAGCGGGTCATGAAAATTTTCATCGATGAAATGTCCTCCGGGGTTAAGGACCCCCCTCGCTTCTGGGGCGCCAGTCGACGGCGCCGAAGCGGGTTTGTCCGAGAAAGGTGTAACCGAGGCTGACGGCCGCCACGGTCTGGGTGGTGTCGGGGAGGCTCTCATACTGCGCATCCCGTCGCGAGACCGTATATCTGACCGTCAGGCCGTGGAGGTTGTAGACGCGCACGGTGAGGGTGGCGACGCCGCGGAGGATATTCTCCGATCCTTCGCTTTCCGCCGAGGCCAGACCGCTGACGTAGTAGTCGCGCACTTCCAGGTCGAGGGAGGCGCGATCGGCGAAGATGAGGCGGGAGGCCACCAGGGCGTTCGGGGTGATGCCGTTGTGGTAGTCGCGCTCGCCGATTCCGTCGATGGTGCCGGCCGAACCGTAGCCGACTCCCGCGAGGGCCGTCCCCTGCAACGCCACTTTTTCCGCAAGCCACCATTGGGCGGTCGTCCCGAGGGCCAGCGCCGAGGTGGAGATGCGGAAAACCTGCGGCGCAATGTAGTCGTAGGTGCCGTAAAGGCCCCACACCCCGCGGTAGTTGTCGCCGGCTGTGTAGTCTGTTCCGTAGAGGAGGCCGCGGCTCATGATGTTCTCGAAGATGTTGCTGCTGGCGGCGGTGAACTGAAAATCGAAATAGTCGAAGGGGCGGGAATAGGTGTAGCCGGGCTTCCCCGGCAGCCCGTAGCCGATGGTGAAGTCGGCGATCGCCTCCCCTTTCTCGTAGCTCTGGGGAACCGCTGTTTCGGCCCCGTTCGGATTCCTGTTCACGTTCGAATGGACGGTCGCGTTCAGGTTTACGCCGAGCTGCAGCCGGGTGAAGACTGCCGGGTTGTTGCTGCGAAAGACGCCGTCGAAGCGCTTGCCGTAGGCGGCGCGGTTGAAACCGGTGGCCGGCGAGAGGGCGGCTGCGCCGAGTTCGCGCCAGATTCCCGGCTTCCCCTGGCCGCTTTCAAGGAGAAGGCTGGCCATGCGGAACAACGGCTCGCCGAGGATCGAGCCGCCGTAACCGGTGGTGAATTCATCGTTAATGGACGGAGTCGTCGTCTCGCCGGCCAGCTCCCAGAGGAGGCTGCCGCCGGCGCTGTAGCCGAGGGAGGTCCAGTAGCCGAGGCCCGCCGAGCGGGCAAAGCCGAAGTACATCGACCCCGCGTAGGGATGCCCGAACTGGTTGATGGCAAAGGGGTCGCTGTCATACACCCACCCCCCGGTCAGGTTCTCCTTGAAGGATGAATAGTCCGAATCGAAATCTCCGCTGTCGAAGTAATACCGGTCGAACTGATTGAGCAGGAAAACGAAGCCGAGAATATCCACCGCCGGCACGAAGTAGCTCTTGCCGTCCCCTTCCCCCCAATGCAGCACCGGCTTCGGCTTTTCATCGGCAAAGGCCGTCGGCGCCTTCTTTTGCTCTCGGGTTTCGAGCGCCGGGTCCTCAGCCAGGGCCGCCCCCGGAATCAGCAGGGCCAGCACCAGAAGCGTACCAACGACGGTGCGGTAATTCGTCTTTCTAACCCGCGTTGGGTTCATTGCACATCCTTTAGTGTCTGGGAAATCGCAGTCCGGCGGCCTCCCGGTCTGCGAAGTGAATAGATTCTTTGCCCTGGAAGAAAAAGGCGTTCTTCCGGTCCACGGGGTGAGATGAGCAAGGAACCTGCCAATTGCCTGCCGCAGGCTCGGAAAATTGGTTTCCTGTCGAATAACGCTGCATTGGGTGGCAGAGAGGACTGGCAGCGGATGCTTGAATAAGGCGCTCCCCCTCCACATATGACGGAATCCTCGGCATTTGGTGGGATTACTGAAGGAAGGTGCGCTTCAAGCCTGCCGGTCCAGGGGACTGCGCACGCCGATCCCCGGCTTGTTGAGAACATGGGTGTAGATCATCGTCGTCGAAACGTCCGAGTGGCCGAGGAGCTCCTGCACCGTGCGGATGTCGTACCCCCCTTCGAGGAGGTGGGTGGCGAAGGAGTGGCGCAGGGTGTGGGGGGTGACGCGCTTGGTCAACTTCGCGTTGCATGCGGCTTCCCTGATCGCACGCTGGAGGGCCGATTCATCAAAGTGATGCCGGCGGATTTCACCCGATTCCGGGTCGACGCTTATTCGTGATGCCGGGAACACATACTGCCAGCGCCAGTCCGTTGCCGCACCGGGGTATTTCTTGGCCAGGGCTGTCGGCAGCCAGACTTTGCCGTAGCCCCGGTCAAGGTCTCCGGAATGAATCCGTCGGGCTTCGGCTATTTGCTGGTGGAGCGGCTCGCGGCAGGCCTCGGGGAGCAAGGCGACACGATCCTTGCGCCCTTTGCCATCGCGAACCAGAATCTGGCCGAGAGCGAAATCGACGTCCTTGATGCGCAGCCGGGCAACCTCCATCAGGCGCAGCCCTGAGCCGTAAAGCAGGTTAGACATCAGTAAAAAGGGCGGGTTCAACGCGCCAAGCAAGGCACTGACCTCTCCGCGACTCAGAACCACCGGAACCTTGATCGGTTTTCTGGCCCGGGAAAAATCGGAAAAATCCCCCAGCGGCCGTTCGAATGCTTCCTGAAAGAGAAAGACCAGGGCGTTGAGCGCCTGCTTCTGGGTGTTGACCGCGACATTGTGCGTCTCGGCCAGGTAGGTCAAATAGGCTTTAACGGAAAGCGCGTCCAGTTCTGCGATGTTGCGGTGCGGGAAAAAAGCCAGAAAACGCGTGGCCCAGTCGACGTAGGTGGCAACGGTCCGTTTGGCATACTGGCGCCCGATCAAGGTGCTTCGCAGATGTTTAAGCGTGGTTTGATGGGATTCAGACAGCTTTGCCGGTGCCCCACGGTGTGGTTCAGGGGTGCCAGTCTGCCGGACTGGCTGTTTGTTCGTGGCCCATGATATTTTCAAAAGGTCGTGGAAGAGGTGCCACAAAGCAGAGCGAGCCTGGCTGTACTGCCAATCCTTGAGGGAGGGGTTGTCGCGCAGGTTGGTCAAAAAGGCGGTGACATGCTGTGGCTGACATTCGGTGATCGGGTGCGGTTGCATGAACTGGATGAACTGCAGGCACCAGGATATGTAAAAGTGGTGATATTTTGCGTTGACGTTTACGCTGGCAAGAAAATGGGCATAGGTTTTCCAGAATACAGCGTCAAATTGATGATTTGAACCGTCCAGCATGAGCCCCCCCTCAAAATTGTTGATATCTGCCTTAGAAACTGCTAAACAACAACATACTGAATTTTTTGGAATTTTCAACCGATAGCGCGGTAACCGTCATACCCGATATGGCGGTAACCGTCCATTCCCTGTTGAGCGCCTTAACAAGGGTTCGTCTTCGTCCAACCTGCTAAAATTATTCATATATTCTTAAAAGCACAGAACGAAATTGCTAGAATTTAAGATTCATGATAATTAACGAAGCTGAATCGTTCGACGTCGTATAACAAGTTAATACGGCCTCGAACGATTCAGCTTCGTGGTTACATGAAAAAATCAATTTTAAGCATCATTACCAAAATCACTAATAAAAACAAATGAATTGAGCTATTCCAGGCGATCTGAACTGCTAGGGGCGCCCAACCCATAAGGATTGACACGACCTGAAAGGTCGTCTCAATCCATTGTTCATGAAGCCCGGCAATTGGGCACGGATCTTTGAGATAAGGGTATTGGTTTTTTGGTCAGGGGTGGGGTGTGGCTCGTGGCGGGGACGAACGGGTGTTGAAAGCGGGGGATGGGACGATCAATGGTCCTTTTTCGGCGATCCTCTCGGGCCCATGGCCTTTCCCAACGGGTTCAATGCAGTAGAATCGGGCCATTTTGCTGGGTTTTGGGCAAACCTCACCCGGCCCGTTCCGGGAGTACGACCCGTCGGGCTACTGCCACCCTCATTGGTATATGGCTGCGGATCTCCGTTCCGGCTTATCCCGATGGCACCTCTGCGGCAAGTCGGCGTCTGTGGGGCAGGATCGAGTAGCGGTAGACGAGTTCGTGCCCGCAGTGCCGGCAGACGATCTGCGGCGGTGGCTCCGGCTCCACCTCCGGGGTGGTGAGCTCGAAGCCGAAGGCCATCTCGATTCTTGCACGCACCTCCTCCAGAGGCACCTTGGAGCCGGGGCTGAGGAAACCGTAGTAACGCACCTTCATGAAACCTGTGGGGAGCACGTGCTGGAGGAAACGCCGGAGGAACTCCAGGGCGTCGAGCGCCAGGGTGCGCAGGCGATTGCTGCCAGTCTTTCTGTAGTGGAGGAAGACTTTGCCATCCTCGACCTTGACGATGCGGCTGTTGGAGATCGCCACCCGAAAGACGTAGGGGGTGAGGTACTTGATGGAGGCCTCGGCACTCCCGACGGCCTGGGAGTTGACGTTCCAGTCGGTGGCCCAGACCTCGGCCGGGATTTCGGACAGCAGCTCCGCCTTGGCCATCCGGTCACGGAACTTGGCCCGGACGATCTTTGACAATGCCTGAACCGGCAGGTAGAAATTGACTGCCGAGGGATGCCACTGGCCGCTTTGACTCGCCAGCATCCCTCCCGGGACCACATAGTGGATATGCGGATGGTACTGCAACTGGCGTCCCCAGGTGTGCAGCACGCCGAAGAAGCCCGGAGTGTCGCCGCCGGTAAAGCGAGGATCGGTGCAAAGCGCCTTGATCGCTTCCGAAGACGCCGCGAACAGTGCCGCGTAGCCGATGCGCTGGTGGCTGCGGAGAAACCCTCGGAGCTCCTGCGGCACGGTGAAGGTCAGCATGAAGTGGTGCCCCGGCAACTGTCGCCGCAGTTGCTTGTCCAACCACTGGCGGCTCTTGTGATTCTGGCATCCCGGGCAATGGCGGTTGCCGCAGCCGCGATGCACCAGGTGAAGCTGATTGCAGTCCTGGCAGTGGTAGACCACCGAACCGTTGACCTCTGTGCGGCAGTTGATGATGGCGTCGATTACCTTTCTGTGTTCGGCGGGCATGGAGTCGCCGAAGCGGCGCAGATACTCGGGAGCAAAGGTGCGGAAGATCTCATTGATGCGGCTCATCGCAGATCCTCCATCAGGGCGTTGATCAGCTGAGAGGCATCCTCATTCCCTTTCTGGGTCAGGTGCAGATAGATCATGGTCGTCTCGATGGAAGCGTGGCCCAGATAGCGCTGGATGACCCGCAGGTTCACCCCCTCTTCGAGGAGGTGGGTGGCGTAGGAGTGACGCAGGGTGTGAATCCTCACGTTCTTTTTGTGGATGCCCGCCTCCCGCACGGCGTTTTTCATGGCCCCCTGAACGCTGCTGATCGCCATGGGGTACTGAGCCTTTGCCGCGTTCTTGCCATTGCGCCCCAACGCCGGAAAGAGCAGGCGCGGATGCCGGTGAGTCTTCCAGTAAGAACGCAGCATCGGCAGCACTTTCGATGGCAGCGGCACGAAGCGGTCCCTGGACCCCTTTCCGCGATGGACGTGGAGCATCATTCGGTCGCTGTCGATATCCGAAATCTCCAGGTACAGCGCCTCCTGCAGACGCAGACCGCAGGCATAGGCGGTGGAGAGGTAGGCGCGGTTGTGGAAGGTGTAGACGCAGGACAGCACCCGGCGCACCTCCTCCCGACTTAAGACCGTCGGCAGCCGGAACTCCTTCTGGGCGCCCAGGTAGTCGAAGGTCCGCCAGTCGCGCTCCAGCACATGGGCGAAGAAAAAGCGGATTCCGGCATGGCAGATCCGCATGGTGTTCGGCGACCACTCGTCGACGATACGGCGGTGCAGAAAGTAATCCTGCAGCTCCGTCTCCGAGATCAGCTCCGGGGACTTGTCGAAGAACTCCACCAGCTTGCGCACGGACCGGGTGTAGGCCTGCTGGGTGCGTTCCCCCTTGCCGGCCAGTTGCAGAGCGCGCATTGATTTTTCGTACCAGTCGGTCATCACGTTTCTCCTTCCCACAGTTGAAGTTTCGCCGCCAGATACGGCTTGTGGATAGGAAAAGCAGATGATCGGCTGGTACGGAAGCTTTTTTTGGGGGCGATGGGGAAGTAGGGTGTGAAGGCTGGAATGTAAGATGTTGATTTTAGGAACTTCTGCCGCGAAGCGGCTTACTTGAACAAGCGGTTGAAGCGGACGAAATACTTGCCGTGCGATCCGAAAACGCTTCTCTGCATGACTGAACGGCAGGGGAAGAAAGAAATGACCCTGCTGTCTTAAGCATTCTATTGTGGTGAGTCCCATACCGGCGCATCGTCGCCGCTTAACCGGAATCGTTAGGCTTTTAAAAAATATGACCATAAGCAATAAAGAAATTAGATTCTTACAAGAGCGCAGGAAATTAAATCGATACGGCTATATTGCGCTCAGCATATGTGCCGTTGGTTTCATTTGTGGTGCTTTGTACTTGGTCATAAAAACACCGAATTTAATAAATCCATTCGCTTTTATGGAAAGCTTCTCTAATGGCAAAGTTGAAAATTCGACCGTGATACTAATGGCCGCGTTGCTTCCACTAATGACCCTAACTTTGTTCGTAACCATTCTTGCAATGCTTTTGATATCACTGGTGGTTATCAGGAATGAGAGAAAGCTATTGCTAATTGTTGATTCATTACAAAAAATGCCTAACCAGAGCATGAAGGCGGACGAAAAATAGCTGGGTTGTTCTCGAATGCATCCTACTCATTAATCCGGCGCGTCGTCGCCGCTTATGCGTAACCTGTTAGATACGAACAATACTTTTAATTTTCCACACTTTGGAAGTCCTGCGGAACCGCTTGATGGCCTGCCTCTCGCTGTGGGCAAAAACTCGCTCAGTGCTGTTGTGTGTCAATGGTCTTTGAAAATTCCCCCTTTTCGGTCATCGAAAATTCCCCCCTCGGGTTATTCTCTTGCCGCCTGTTTGGACAGGAGGCCGGCTTTGAGTTTCTCTTTTAGCCGGTAGCTCTCACCTTTGATGCTGATCGAAATGGCATGATGAAGCACCCGGTCTAGAATGGCGCTGGCGATGACCTGATCGCCGAAGATTTCGCCCCAATTCGAGTAGGGCTGGTTTGAGGTCATGATCATGGCCCCCTTCTCATAGCGGCGGGATATGAGCTGGAAGAAGAGATTGGCGCCCAGCCGATCAATAGGGATGTAGCCGATCTCGTCGATGATCAGCAGTTTGGGCTGGCAGTATTGCTTGAGTTTGTCCTCCAGCCGGTTTTCATTGTGTGCACGGGCAAGACTGGCGATCAGAGCCTGGGCTCCGATAAAGAGCGTTCGGTAACCGCGGCGAATAGCCTCAATCCCCAAGCCAACGGCCAAATGGGTTTTACCTACCCCGGGTGGCCCCAGCAGCAGGATGTTCTCGCCGTTGGCCACCCAGCGGCAGCAGGACAGTTCCTTGATGCGCTTGGCGTCGATGGACGGTTGATAGGCGAATTCGAAGGATTCCAGTGTCTTGACGAAGGGAAAACGCGCCATGCGCGTGCCCATCTCGGTGCGTTTATCCTGCTTGGATGCCAATTCCGCATCGATCAGTTGCCGCAGGAACTCGTCATAGCCCCACTGCTGCTTGGCGGCATCCTGCAGATAACCATCAATCTGATCGGAGAGACGCTGCAGCTTCAGTTGTTTTAAGCCATCGGAGAGGTCTGTTATCTGTGTCATCGTCACCTCCCTAAAGCCCGGCAACTTGGTCATAGATTGCCAAGTCCCGGATCATCACGTCGTCACCGGGCCACTGCGGATCAAAACGCGGCGGATGGGGAGCCGGGCGCTCGCAGGGGTTGCGAAACAGGCCTTGCAAGTGTGCCGGGTCGATACACCGTTGTCCGGAGCCTGCGAGCTTGGAATGACAAGCAATCGGCTCCCCCCGGAAGAGAAGCAGCACCTCGCTGCCGCGCACCTGGACTTCAACGGTTTCGCCGACATACCTCCAGGGAACCGAGTAGCGGTTGCCGCTGAAGTTCACCAGAACATCGGGAGGAACCACTCGGGTGACGACCGTCTCCAGGCGGTAGGGTGGCACGGCGCTGATTTCCACCAGACTTTCATGGGCGAAGCGGTCGATCGGTCTCTCGCCGTCTCGGGGGACGCTGCTTGTTATTTTTCTATTCTCGGGGGACGCTGCTTGTTATTTTTCTATTGATTCATTTTGTCCAACTGGTACATTCCCACCATGCCACGTTTAGCCAGACTTGACATTGCCGGACTTCTCCAGCACGTAATCGTTCGCGGAATTGAGCGTCGCGATATCTTTATTGACGATATCGATCGGCAGAATTTTGTGGATCGTGTCGCCACTTTGCTCCCCGAAACTGGCGTTCGTTGTTACGCTTGGGCTATTTTATCCAATCATTTTCACATGTTGTTGATGCCGACTGCGACACCGCTTGCCTCTTTCATGCGCCGGCTTCTGACCGGATATGCGGTCTCCTTCAATCGGCGCCACAAACGCTGCGGGCACCTTTTCCAGAACCGCTATAAGTCCATTGTCTGCGAAGAGGAGCCTTATCTGCTGGAACTGATCAGATACATTCACCTCAATCCACTGCGGGCAGGGATGGTGGCGAGTCTTGAAGAGTTGGATCATTACCGTTGGTCCGGTCACGCGGTCCTGATGGATAACCGCAGTTTTTCCGGGCAGGAAACCAACTCGATTCTGTCTCGGGGGACGCTGCTTGTTATTTTTCTATTCTCGGGGGACGCTGCTTGTTATTTTTCTATTGATTCATTTTGTCCAACTGGTACATTCCCACCATGCCACGTTTAGCCAGACTTGACATTGCCGGACTTCTCCAGCACGTAATCGTTCGCGGAATTGAGCGTCGCGATATCTTTATTGACGATATCGATCGGCAGAATTTTGTGGATCGTGTCGCCACTTTGCTCCCCGAAACTGGCGTTCGTTGTTACGCTTGGGCTATTTTATCCAATCATTTTCACATGTTGTTGATGCCGACTGCGACACCGCTTGCCTCTTTCATGCGCCGGCTTCTGACCGGATATGCGGTCTCCTTCAATCGGCGCCACAAACGCTGCGGGCACCTTTTCCAGAACCGCTATAAGTCCATTGTCTGCGAAGAGGAGCCTTATCTGCTGGAACTGATCAGATACATTCACCTCAATCCACTGCGGGCAGGGATGGTGGCGAGTCTTGAAGAGTTGTCTCGGGGGACGCTGCTTGTTATTTTTCTATTGATTCATTTTGTCCAACTGGTACATTCCCACCATGCCACGTTTAGCCAGACTTGACATTGCCGGACTTCTCCAGCACGTAATCGTTCGCGGAATTGAGCGTCGCGATATCTTTATTGACGATATCGATCGGCAGAATTTTGTGGATCGTGTCGCCACTTTGCTCCCCGAAACTGGCGTTCGTTGTTACGCTTGGGCTATTTTATCCAATCATTTTCACATGTTGTTGATGCCGACTGCGACACCGCTTGCCTCTTTCATGCGCCGGCTTCTGACCGGATATGCGGTCTCCTTCAATCGGCGCCACAAACGCTGCGGGCACCTTTTCCAGAACCGCTATAAGTCCATTGTCTGCGAAGAGGAGCCTTATCTGCTGGAACTGATCAGATACATTCACCTCAATCCACTGCGGGCAGGGATGGTGGCGAGTCTTGAAGAGTTGGATCATTACCGTTGGTCCGGTCACGCGGTCCTGATGGATAACCGCAGTTTTTCCGGGCAGGAAACCAACTCGATTCTGTCTCGGGGGACGCTGCTTGTTATTTTTCTATTCTCGGGGGACGCTGCTTGTTATTTTTCTATTGATTCATTTTGTCCAACTGGTACATTCCCACCATGCCACGTTTAGCCAGACTTGACATTGCCGGACTTCTCCAGCACGTAATCGTTCGCGGAATTGAGCGTCGCGATATCTTTATTGACGATATCGATCGGCAGAATTTTGTGGATCGTGTCGCCACTTTGCTCCCCGAAACTGGCGTTCGTTGTTACGCTTGGGCTATTTTATCCAATCATTTTCACATGTTGTTGATGCCGACTGCGACACCGCTTGCCTCTTTCATGCGCCGGCTTCTGACCGGATATGCGGTCTCCTTCAATCGGCGCCACAAACGCTGCGGGCACCTTTTCCAGAACCGCTATAAGTCCATTGTCTGCGAAGAGGAGCCTTATCTGCTGGAACTGATCAGATACATTCACCTCAATCCACTGCGGGCAGGGATGGTGGCGAGTCTTGAAGAGTTGGATCATTACCGTTGGTCCGGTCACGCGGTCCTGATGGATAACCGCAGTTTTTCCGGGCAGGAAACCAACTCGATTCTGGAACGCTTCGGCAATACGCTTTCCACTGCGCAACAATACTATCGACAATTTGTATCGGAGGGGATTAAGAAAGGTCAGTGTGAGGAGTTGGTCGGCGGGGGATTGAAGCGAAGCCAGACAGAGCGTAAGAATAACGAATGCGAAAGTTTCGATGAAAGGATATTGGGAGGCGGCGATTTCGTCGACGAGCTGAAACAGCATGTCGAACTGCAGACGAAAATGCAAAGCACCGTCACCCTTGCCCGTTTGCTTGAAGTCGTTTCAAGCCTATGGGGCCTTGATCCCGAGGCTGTGAGAAGACCGAGCAAAACCAGGGCTCCGGCGGCGGCGCGGGGAATTATCTGTCATCTTGCGATATTTGAATGTGGTTATCGGGGGAAGGAAGTCGGCAGGTTTCTGCACCTTGGCTCCTCGGGTGTCAGTCTTGCGGCAAAGCGGGGGGAGAAGATATTGAGGGCCGATCCAGCAATGTTAAAGCAGATAATGGTAGAAATAGCAAAATAGCAAGCAGCGTCCCTCGACCAGCAAGGTGCTGATGGTCTGCGACCGTCTCGGGTTGATCGGCAAGGAGATGTTCGCCATCGACGGCTGCAAGCTCCCGTCGAACGCCTCCAAGGAGTGGAGCGGCACCAAAGCCGACTTGCAAAAGAAGAGCGAGAAGATCGAGCGGGCCGTCGGGTACATGCTCAAAAAGCACCGGGAAGAAGACAAAAAGGGCGCCCGGGATGAGTCGATGCGCCAGCGCGAGGAGAAGCAGATCGCCACCCTTCGCAAGGCCAGCCACAAGATCCAGAAGTTTCTGAACGAGAACGAAGACCGCCAGGGAATCTCGGGCAAGGTCGTGCAGAGCAACATCACCGACAACGCCAGCGCCAAGATGAAGACCAGTCACGGCGTGCTTCAGGGGTATAACGGCGTCGCCGCCGTTGACGGCAAGCACCAGGTGGTCGTGGCCGCCGAAGCCTACGGACAGGGGCAGGAACACGGCCTGCTGGAGCCGATGCTCGAGAAGGTGCGGGACAACCTCAGCCAGGGCGGGGACAGTGACGTCCTGGACGGAGCCAAGGTCCTGGCCGACAGCGGCTACCACAGCACGAAGACCCTGGAGCATCTCGAGGCGCAAGGGATCGACGCCTATATCGCCGACAATGCTTTCCGCGCCCGCGACCCTCGGTTTCAGACCGCCGCTCGCCACAAGGCCAACGAACCGGTCAAGCCGAAAGCCCCGAAACAGCGCTTTTCCGTCGAGGATTTCGCGGTCGACCTTGACGACCAGACCTGCACCTGTCCCGCCGGAAAGACGCTGTGGCTCAAGTGCGAGAAGGCAAAAATAGGTCAGCACGTTTTCATGCAGTTCATGGGGCGCCAGGCCGACTGCGACAACTGTCCCCTGCGGGCGCAGTGCCTGCGCTCGGTGAAGCAGAAGGGCGCTCGGCAGGTCAATGTACTGCTGGAAACTCTGCCCAAAGACAAAACCAAGGTCGGACCCATCCAACGGATGAAGGAGAAAATCGACACCGCCCTGGGCCGCCACACCTACAGCATGCGCCTGGGGATCGTCGAACCGGTCTTCGGCAATATCCGCGAGACCCTTGGACTGCGACGCTTCTCATTACGCGGGAAAGAGAAGGTCGACGGTCAGTGGAAGCTGATGACGATGTTGCACAACATCTTCAAGATTCATAGATACGGATGGGCGGTTTAGGGGAGGAAAAAGGCAGAAAAAGGGCACTGGGATGACTGAAAATGGCTTTGTTCCGGGGCAAAGTTGACAGAATGACGAACCGGTAGGAATTTGAGTTGTTCACTCGATTTCGACTGGAAGATCCCGAAAATTTGTGATCAGGGATAATTCAGGCCCTGTGATAATGTTTTTTCTACAGACTCGTTAGAGGTAATATGAAAAAGAAAAAAATTTTTGGCCTTATATTTTTAATTCTCTACCTTACTGGTGGGTGTTGGTTTTTCTTCGCGCCAACAGTTGGGTATGGGGGCGCTTATGTCAAGAAGGCACTACGGCATGGATTGCTCAGACAAGTATGGATTAGTACTTCTGAGGCATATCTAAGTGGAACTAATTTATATATTAAAGGTGTTAAAAAAGTTATAAGTGTTAGAGAAAAAAACAATGAGGATATGTACTTAAAATATGATTTGGCATTACAGCGCGTGACCGGCAGAGAGAGAAGTCCAATTACTGTGATTTCAGCTTCAGAATACATCAAAAATAGAAACAACGATACAATGTTTAAGTTTGTTGATTACGACTTATATGAAAGCAATTACAACGAGAGAAACAAGTGCTCTACCGACTCATTTTACGGCACTGACGGGAAGTATATTTTTATTGATGGCAACCGAACAAAGAGGCAAGACAGGCATATACTAATTACCAATGAGCATGTTAACACAAGCGTTGCCTACTACAATGAATGCAAATTTACACCAAAGAGACTCGAATATTCTCTACCAACATCCAGAGCGAAAAGCGCGTATATGGTGTTTTGCGCGAAATTTGCTGGTGGCCTAACCCTAGATTTCCTTACCTGGCCAATTCAGTTGTTCGCAGCCATTTTTTCGCCAGGGTAGTAATCCCCTAACACTTATCAGGCCCCCGGCCGTCAAGAGGTAAAATTCACCGCGCACGAAAAAGATTGATCTCCTTCGTTCCTTGAAAAGCGACTGATCAACCCAGGGTCATCCGGTTCCTGGCTTGGGATTACTTCTGGCTGCAGACGAATTCTGCTCCAAACACTTATCGAGGCTCTTGATGCAGGGGCTCTGGTTTCGAGTCCTCCCTGCCGCCTGGAATCACGCGCGTAACCTCATGCCGTCCCATTCAAAAAATCGTGGTCCATCCTCTTCGATGGCCGCAGTCAGGTGCGGGATCGGGGGAGGTGCAGAATCCGGCGCTGGTCCAAGGGGCCAACGCAGGTGGGCGTTGCCGATCTTCTTGCCGTTGTGGGCGTAGGATTTGCCGTTTAAGTCATGGGCTTAATTCAGGGACAAGACCCGGGGGTCGCGGCCCCCGACGCAAGTAAGGTGCGAAAGATTATGGGTGACAGGGTACTAGGAAATAGTCAAGGAGAATCATTATGATTCCAACGAATCGCATTCCGACACATCCCGGGAAAATCCTGAAAGAAGAGTTTCTTGATGAACTCGGTGTTAGTCAGGTTGCCTTCTCGGCACATATCAAGGTTCCCGTGCAGCGGATCAATGAAATTATACGGGGCAAGCGGGGCATCACTTCGGAGACGGCATGGCTCTTGGCTCAGGCTCTCGACACGACCCCCGAGTTCTGGATCAACCTCCAGACAACCTACGACCTGGCATTGAACCGTCCTGAAAAGCGAATCAAGAAAATTCGTATGGCGAGCTGACTTTGGCTACATAATGATGCGGATGAAATATCGCCGATGTTTACGAATGATTCAGTGGTACACGCAAGTTCGCGTCGCCACCGCTTATCACTACCCTTATATGAATCAATGAAGCCTATTATTGAAATGATATGCCCTTTGCTCAGGAGCATCTGTTCAGCGTTGTTCGTCATCACCGCTATGGCCGCGCACGGTGGTGAAATCGCTCAACCCGATCCTGAGAAATGGCTCGTGGAGGCAGAGGCCGCCTACGACAGGGTCGAAAGTTACACCGCCATTTTTCATAAACAGCAACGGATAGCGGGTAAACTTCTTGAGGAAGAGAACATATTCCTCAAGTTCAGAAAAAAGCCATATTCGCTGTACATGAAATGGGTGACAGAGCCATACAAGGGGAGCGAGTTACTGTACATAGTGGGCTGGAATAAAGGCCGCATCAGGGCGCACAGGGGCGGATTTTTCAGTTTTATCGTCCGCAATCTCGACCCAGATGACCCGAAACTCATGAAAGACAACCTTCGCCCGGTCACAAGCACAGGGGTTGGCTTCCTCCTGGAAACTGTTGCGATCAACATGCGCAAGGCGATCAAGGCTGGTGTGCTAACATTCACCCGTCGCGGAAAAGAAAAGGTCTACGGCAGGGACACGCAGGTCATAGTAATAGACATCTCCTACGAGAATGCGGAGGACTACGACGGGGCGCAGTTTGTTATCAACCAGGATGTCGAGAGCAAGATCCTGTTGAGGATCAGGATCTATGACCGGGACGGCCAGCTTGTCGAGAACTACGGGTACGAGAACCTGAATCTGGATGCGCGTCTGTCAGACGCCGACTTCGACCCAAAGAATCCCGAGTATGACTTCTGAGCTCCACCCATTAAGCTCAGAACAAGGACCACTCGTTAACCGGAAAAAATCATCGTTGCGTCACCCCCCTCCAAGTGATACTCTTAGACGTACAATAGGAGGTACGGCCAATGTCAAAAGCACCGAAAATTATTCCCATCTCGGATCTCCGCCAGGACGCTAGCGGCGTCATCAAACGCCTGTCCTCTTCACGCGATCCTTTGTTCATCACACAGCGAGGAAGGGCCGCCGCTGTAATGGTCAGTATGAGAGAGTACGAGCATACGCAGCATGAACTTGAAATCCTGAGACTGCTTGCTCGTGGTGAGCGGGACATTGAGACTGGCGTTGGCTTCGAACTGGAAACCGTGCTGGCCGAAGCTGATGCTCTGCTGGCTGAACGGCAATGAGGATCGTCTTTACCCCCTCGGCACGCGATCAGTTCCTGCAAGCATTAGCCTATATCCGCCGCGACAAGCCGTCCGCGGCAGTTTCTTTTCGGCAAAAAGTCGAGGAAATCCTCTCTCGCCTTCGCGACTATCCCGAATCCGGACGAACCCTCCCGGAATTTTCGGATAGTCACTTCCGCGAGATCATTGTTACACCCTATCGGTTTTTCTATCGGATAAAAAAAGATGTGGTATGGGTTGTAGCCGTGTGGCACGGCGCACAGATTCCTGAAGATCCATCAGAAGAGTCGGCTAACAAGCCGCTGAGCTGACGCGCACCGTAACCAGTGCGAAGGCCGCGATCTGCTATCTGGCCGTCCGTCACATGCGGGTCACGGGGATCGATCTGGCGACACGGCTTGGCTTCAGTGTTCCTGCCGCGACTGATGACTGAATCAAAAACATACAATCGGGTAAAGGTTATATGACAACTTACAGTTCTATTATGCTTGAGATTGCGTTGCCCGTGTTGCTGATGCTGGGCCTGGAACGCTTCGCCGTCAGCCGATTCTTGCGAACTCCCGAACAGATCGCCTGGGTGCGCGCACACCGCTGGCTACACCCGAACGCCATCAGCCGGGCCCGTTATCCCATGGGATTTGTTTCCGTGGCTTTGTTGTATCTCGGTTTTCCGCGCCTCTGTTTCCTCTTCTTCACCTTCTGGATGATCACCGACATCACCGACGGGGATATCGCCCGCAAATGCGATCTGCATACCGAGGAGGGGGAGTCCATCGACCCCTTTTCGGACAAGCTCATGTATTCCCCCATGCTGGCGTACCTGGCCTGGTTGGGGTGGCTCAACCCGGTCTTGGTGGGGCTGTTTCTGACCTTTGACGTCATCGGCCAGACGTCCCGCCGCTTCAGCAAGGTGAAAGCGGCGAACCTCTTCGGCAAGGCCAAGACCTTTCTCGTGGTGGTGCTGCTGATTGTCGTCGGCCTGGTCCTCATCTACGGCAAGCTGCCGCTGCTGAACCGGGCCATCAACCCGCTCCTCTGGATCTGCACCAGTCTCGCCTTTTGTTCTACGATCTTCAAGCTCATCCCCAATTACTGGTACGCCAACATTCTCAGTCTCCTGAACCTGGTCTGCGGACTCGCCGGCTGCTGGGTGATTCTCACCGGTCACCCCCCGGTCTACGCCCTGGGTCTCGTCTTTCTGGGGCAGTTTCTCGATCTCTTCGATGGACGCGCCGCCGAGCGCTGGGGCTCCACCCCCCAGGGGGAGCTCTTCGACGATGTGGCCGACGGGACGAGCTTCGGGCTGACCGCCGGGCTCATAGTCACGGCATCCTTTGCCCAGTTATGGGTCGGAATGCTGCTGGGGGGATTGTATGTCGGAGCGACCGTGTACCGGCTGATCCGCTTTGTCGTCGAAAAGAGAAAGGAGGGGATACTGGGGGGCGTGACGACCTTTGCCGGGCTTCCGTCACCCGCCGGAGCTTTGGCGGTGGGAACCACCTGTGTGCTCATAGCCAACGATCTGGTCAGCGGCATCATCGTTGTCGCCACCGCCCTGCTGATGATCTCGCGCATCCCCTACGCCCACTTCGGCCGCACCATCCTGCCGAAAATTCCCAGGGTCGTACGCGTTCTGGCCCTCGGCGCCTTTCTCTTCATGCTGGCTCTGGGCGTTCATCGTGACAACTATCTCGCGCCGCTCCTCATCTCCTTCGTCGCTGCCCTGACCTATCTGATCTCCCCCCTGTTCTGGGGGAAGGGGCCAAAAGAGACTTTGAGCTAAGCGGCTGTCCCCAATGAACTGGAGCCGGATTTGTCGGAAATTTTCTTTGATCGGGTGACTGCGGTCATCCACGATACGGCAAGGCTTGAGGATATCAGTCTTCGCCTCGGCCCTGAGGAGCACTGGGCCATTGTCGGGGCCAACGGCTCGGGGAAAACCGCCCTGGGGAACCTCCTCTGCGGCGGGCTCGAGGTCATCTCCGGTACCTATTCCACTACGGACAAAAACGAATACGTCTCCTTTGAAAAAATAGACCGAATTCTCGAGCTCGAAAGGTACAATGATGACTCCGATTTTTTGGGGTTTGCCGACCAGGGAACGAGGGTCAGCGCCTTCATTCTCGGTGAGGACGCGGCCGCCGGACCGAGGCTCCTTGCGCTGGCCCGGGAAATGGGCTTTACGAAAATTCTCGATCGCGGCATCAAGTTTCTCTCCACCGGAGAGATGCGCAAGGTCGTCATCTGCAAGGCCCTGATGCAGGAACCGGAACTCCTCGTTCTGGATGAACCCTTCGACGGACTCGACCTTGAGTCCTGCGCTCTGCTTAAAACCCTGATCGGCAACGCGGCGGACAAGGGGATCCGGGTCGTTCTGCTGCTGAATCGCTTCAGCGAAATCATCCCGGAAATAACCCATATCGCCTACCTGAAGGACTGCCGGGTCCTCCTGTCGGGGACCAGGGATCTCCTCCTCGCCTCGGAGGCCCTGCGCAGATTCCACGCCTTTCATTACACCCTTCCGCCCCGTCTCCCAGAAGTCGATTCGTCCTGCACGACGTCTGCGCTGCCGGCCCAGACGCCGCTCATCGAAATGAAGGGCGTGGTCGTCCGTTATGATGGACGGTTTATCCTCAACCGCCTCGACTGGACGGTGCGCCCCGGCGAGCACTGGAAGATCACGGGGCCCAACGGCGCGGGGAAATCGACCCTCCTGAGCCTCGTGAGCGGTGACAACACCCAGGCCTATGCCAACGATATCCGGCTCTTCGGCATAAAAAAAGGCTCGGGAGAGAGTGTCTGGGAGATCAAGAAACGCATCGGTCTGGTCTCGACGTCCTTTCAGCAGGAGTACCGGGTCGGGGCCACGGTTAAGGTCGTCGTCATTTCAGGATTTTTCGATTCCATCGGCATGTATCACCCCTATTCGGTAAGGCAGCAGGAGATCGCCCTGGACTGGCTGAAGATGCTGCACATGGAAAAGCATCTCGAGACCCCTTTTCGCAACCTCTCCTACGGGGAGCAGCGCCTGGTCCTTCTGGCGCGGGCCATGGTGAAGCAGCCCGACCTGCTCATCCTCGACGAACCCTGCCAGGGGCTCGACGACATCAACCGGGAGATGGTCTTGAAGCTCATCGACCACCTCGGGAAGACCGGGACCACGCAGATCCTCTATGTGACCCACCATCCGGAGGACCATATCCCCTGCATCAACAACATTCTTGAACTGGTGCCGGCCGACGGCGGCGGCTATACCTCGCGACGGGACGGTCGCCGTTCCCCGGCTGCAGACTGAAGGAGAGATGAAAAAATGGATATTTCCGCGGCAGTAATCGGGACCCTGGCTTTGGGGTTCGGCCTCGTCACTCTGGCGCTGCGACTGTTCAACCCGGCAAAACTCGGTAAACTGCAACCGATGAAGGAGCGGTTCGGCGAGAGGGCGGGGAATGTGGCCCACGCCTTTTTCTACATCGCCCTGCCGAGTGTTTACGGGGTCTTCTGTCTGATCCAGTCGTACCTGGGCCGGTCGTTTATGGGTTAACCACCCCCCTTTGATTTCAAAAAGGGGCGGCTTGGGAGATAGACCATCTTGATCGACGTCCTCCTCTCCATCCATCCGGTCGGGCAGGCGTTTCTGGCCTCCCTCTTCACCTGGGGGATGACGGCCTGCGGCGCCGGGACCGTCTACCTCGGGCGCAATCCCGGGCGCAAGACCCTCGACGCCATGCTCGGCTTTGCCGCCGGCGTCATGATTGCCGCCAGTTACTGGTCGCTCCTTGCCCCGGCGCTGGCCATGGGGGAGGGGAAGGCGTTCCCCGCCTGGCTGCCGGTGGCCTTCGGATTTCTTTGCGGCGGCGCCTTTCTCCGCCTGATAGACAACTTCCTGCCGCACCTGCACCTGAACTTCCCCCGCTCCGAGGCCGAAGGAATTCCCACCCGCTGGCGCCGCAGCACGCTGCTGGTGCTGGCCATCACCCTGCACAACATCCCCGAGGGGCTGGCTATCGGCGTCGCCTTCGGCGCCGTCGGCGCCGGTTTTTCCGACGCCTCCCTTTCGGGCGCCATCGCCCTGGCCCTCGGTATCGGCATCCAGAATTTTCCCGAGGGGATGGCCGTTTCCGTCCCCCTCTTCCGCGACGGCCTCACCCGCCGCCGCAGCTTCATGGCCGGCCAGCTCTCGGGGGTCGTGGAAATTTTCGCCGCCGTTCTCGGCGCCGCCCTGGTGGTGGCGGCCGAACCGCTCCTCCCCATGGCCCTCTCCTTTGCCGCCGGGGCGATGATCTTCGTCGTCGTCGAGGAGGTCATCCCCGAGTCGCAGCGGGGAGGAAACACCGACATCGCCACCCTGGGGGTGATGATCGGGTTCACCCTCATGATGATCCTCGACGTTGCGCTGGGGTGACCGGTTGCCTCAGCGTTTCCTTCTTCCCCCTGACTCCGGGAGGGACCGATGATTCTTTTCGCCCTGACCTTTCTCGCCATCTACACCGGCATGCACGCCCTGGTCTTCTGGGGCTTCCACCCCCTGCTCAAGGGACATCCGCTCCTGCCGACTCTGACCTGGGTCTGGATGGCGGCGATGATTCTGGCGCCGCTGCTGGTACGCCTTCTCGACCGCGCAGGCTTCGAGATGGCGGCACGGGGGATGGCCTGGGTGGGATACAGCTGGATGGGCCTCCTTTTCCTGGCCTTTGCCGCCTTCGCCGTTCTCGGCGCCTGGGAGTTGCTGACCCACCTGATGGCCAAGGTCGTCCCCTCCCTTTCAACGCTGTCGCTCCACGGCGCCCTCTCTGCGGCCCTCGTCCTCTTCGCGGTGATCGCGGCAAGTTTCTACGGTCTCTATGAGGCGTCGAACTTGCGGGTGGAGGAGGTGCGAATCGTCACCGCCAAGCTTCCGCCCGGTTCTCCTTCGATCCGCATCGCCCAGGTTTCCGATCTCCATCTCGGGCTGATTCTCCGCGAGGAGGCCCTGGCGCCCATCGTCGCCCGGCTGCAGGAGCTCAGGCCCGACCTGCTCGTCGCCACCGGCGACATCGTCGACGCCCAGATCAGCCACCTCGATGAGCTCATCAACCTCTGGCAGAGCCTCGATCCCCCCCTGGGGAAGTACGCGGTGACCGGCAATCACGAGGTCTACGCCGGCCTCGAGCAGTCCCTCGATTTTCTCCGCCGCAGCGGCTTCCGGGTGCTGCGCAATGAAAGTGTGGCGGCCGGCGACCGCCTGATCCTCGCCGGGGTGGACGATCCGGCGCGGGGGGGCCCGGTCGACGAGGTGCCGGTGCTGCAGGGTTTGGACCGGGGTCTCTTCACCCTCCTCCTCAAGCACCGCCCGCGCCCCAATCGACTCGCTCTTGGCCTCTTCGACCTGCAGCTCTCCGGACACGCCCACCGCGGCCAGATCTTCCCCTTCAATTTCCTCACCGCCCTGGAATATCCCCTGCAGGACGGTCTCTCTCCCCTCGACGGCAGGGGGCATCTCTATGCCAGTCGCGGCACCGGGACCTGGGGGCCGCCGATGCGGATCCTCTCTCCGCCGGAGATCACCCTCTTCGAAATCATCCCGGCGTCTCCCTGAGGGGCGGTCATGAATTTTTCAACGCTGAGGCGCAGAGGCAGGGGAGGGCGCAGAGAAAATCCCGGGGGTTCCCTTGCTTTCATGCCCCTCTCTCCGCCTCTGTCTCCTCAGCGCCTCTGCGTTGAATGGGTTGGGTCCCCTGGATAAAAAAAAGCCCCCGGTCCGAAAAGGACCGGGGGCTTCGTTGCTTCAGGAGCGTCGGATGTTACTCGACGACCACCTTGGCGTCTTCGATGATGACCTCGTACTTGTAGCCGTAGCCGAAGTCCTTGTCGGTGATGACCGGACCGGTGACGACGACGGTGTCGCCGACTTTGACCATGGCGGTGGTGGTGACGGTCAGGTCGTTGGTCCCTTCGGCACCGGAGCCGTCCTGGAGGTGGATCCAGTTTTTCCCCATGATTTCGGGGCTGAACTTGACGACCTGGCCGCGCACGGAGACTTCCTTGCCGGAGAGGTCGGCCTTGCCGCCGAAGACCTCGGCGACGGTCTTGCCGCCGGCGACCTTCTCGATCCCTTCGATTTTTACCGCCGGCTCGGTGCCGGGGACGACGGGGTGCCCTTCGGGCATCTTGGCTTCGCCGCCGAGGGCCTGCTCGCCGCCGACCATGATGCTGTCGACGAAGTAGACGACGTCGAAGGTACGATCGAGAGTCTTGCTGTGGTAGTCCTTCATCGGCATTCCGGCGGGGATAACGACGGCGTCGCCGACCTTGACCTGGAGTTCAGGGGCTGCAGCCCAGATCTTTTCGCTGCCGGTATCGACCAGGACGTAGGTGTAGCCGCCCGAATTCATGGTCTCGGTGACGGTGCCGCTCTGCCCCTGAGCGCTCTGCTCGGCGGCGGCGGGGACCTTTGTTTCCGCGGTTTCGGGGGCTTTGGTTTTGTCCTTGCAACCGGCGGCGAGGGACAGGGCGATCAGTGAGGCGAGCATGAGAATGAGACTTTTTTTCACGACATTTCCTCCGGGTGGGTTAAGTGTCCGGGCACGCTGCCCGCGGTAAAAATTGACGCTCTTTCATTCGCCGGACAATTTAGCATGGATCGCCAGGGGGAGACAAGTCCTTTCGCCCTTGGGGTGGCGATCAGGGACCATTCTCGGGAGGGCGAAGGTGACGGCCGTAGAGGGCAGTCAGGGCGGAGAGACGCTGCTGCAGGTCGACGCCGAGGTCGCCGGGGGAGAAGCGCCACCCCCAGTTCCCCCCCGCCCGCCCGGGGGTATTCATCCGCGCCTCGCTGCCGAGGGCGAGGAGGTCCTGCAGGGGGATGATGCAGTACGCCCCGACGCTGGCCAGGGCGGCGCGGATCAGTTCCCAGGGCTGGTCCCGGCCGCTGCTGCCGAGATAGGCGCGCACTCCCTCGCGTTCCTGTCCCGAGAGCTTGCGCCACCAGCCGAGAGTGGTGTCGTTGTCGTGGGTGCCCGTATAAACGACGCAGTCGCTCTCCAGATTGTGGGGGAGGTAGGGGTTGTCGGCTCCCGAGCCGAAGGCAAACTGTAGGATCTTCATTCCGGGAAAGCCGAACTCCCTCCGCAGCGCCTCGACTTCGGGGGTGATGAGGCCGAGGTCCTCGGCGATGATCGGCACCCTGCCGAGGGCGGCCTTCAGGGCCCTGAAGAGTTCGGCGCCGGGAACCTTGAGCCACTGGCCGTTGACGGCGGTCTTCTCTTCGGCGGGGATCGCCCAGCAGGCCTCGAAGCCGCGGAAGTGATCGATGCGCACCAGGTCGGTCTGGGCGAGATTCCAGCGGAAGCGGGAGAGCCACCAGGCGTACCCCTCCTCCGCCATCGCCTCCCAGCGGTAGAGGGGGTTTCCCCAGCGCTGCCCCGTTGTGCTGAAGTAGTCGGGGGGGACACCGGCGACGAGGAGCGGCCGTCCCTCCTCATTAAGGTGGAAGAGGTGCTGGTTGGCCCAGACGTCGGCGGAGTCGAGGGCGACGAAGATCGGCAGGTCGCCGAGGATGCGCACGCCGCGGCTGGCGGCGTAGTCCCTGAGAGCGAACCACTGCTCGAAGAAGACGAACTGGGCGTATTTGTGGACCCGGATCGTCGCGGCGAGCTCTTCCCCCCAGAAGTGCAGGGCAGAGTCCCTGCGGCAACGGATCTCCTCCGGCCACTCGTTCCAGGAGCGGTGCTCGAAGTGGCTGCGCAGGGCCTGGAAGATGGCGTAATCGTTGAGCCAGTAGGCCTGCTCGGAGCAGAAACGCTCGTAGGCGGCGCGGCGCGCCCCGGCCCCCTGGCGTTCGAAACAGGCCGCGCCCTTGTGCAGCAGACGGCCGAGAAAGCCCTGGACGAAGCCGAAATGGGCCTCCCCTTCGGGCATGCGGACTCCGGCGAGGTCGGCCGGATCGAGGTCGCCCCGTTCCACCAGGCGCTCCGGGCAGATCAGCAGCGGATTGCCGGCAAAGGCGGAGAAGGCGCTGTAGGGGGAGTCGCCGTAGCCGGTCGGCCCCAGGGGGAGGATCTGCCAGATGCTCTGCCCGGCCCCGGAGAGGAAATCGATGAAACGGTAGGCCTCACTGCCGAGGGAGCCGAGGCCGTAGGGGCCGGGAAGGGATGTGGGGTGCAGGAGGATGCCGCTGACGCGTTTTTGCTTCATGAAGAACCGCCTTTCCTTGCCGGTTTGCAAAACCTGATTATTATGCCACAGGCGGTCTGGTTTAAAAAGCGCTTCGGCGTCGTTATCGGTGCCCGCCTGGCGTGGCGGTTCCGTTCGGGGAAGCTCCCGCGGCCGAACCCCCGGGGTAAAGAGGTCGAAGTGCCGGCGAATTTTTATCGAAGGTGAAATTCCGACGGATCGCCGGTGGAAAACGAGAAAAGGGGAGGGGCTTCAGCGGCCGAGGGTGAGGCCGCGGCGGCGGAGCAGGTCCTCGATGTCGATGACGAGTTCGGCAGGCCTGCGGCCGCCGGGGACGATCACCAGGTCGGCATGGCGGCGGTAGAGGGGGCGGCGCTGGCGGTAGAGCTCGGCAAAGGTCGTCTCCGGCGCGATCACCATCCCCCGGGTGGTCATGTCGCTGATCCGCTCCTCCAGCTCCTGCAGGGGGAGGTCGAGAAAGATGATCGTCCCGTCCCTTCCGAGAGCCGTCATCGCCGCGACGCTGTAGACCGCCGAACCGCCGGTGGCGATGACCGAAGCGGCGGCGTCCAGGGCGAGAATGGTCTCCTCCTCGAGGCGGGCAAAGGCCTGTAGTCCCTCGGTATCGATGATCTTCTGCAGGGGACGCCCCCGGCGGGCGATCATCAGCTCGTCGATGTCGATGAAGGGGATGTTCAGGCGCCGGGCCAGAAGAGCGCCGACGGTACTCTTGCCGGCGCCGGGCATGCCGATGAGCACCAGATTTCCGGCGCCGGTCACGATTCGTCGCTGCGTCTGGCGAGGGTGCGCAGGTAGCGGGCCTTGATCCGGTCGTTGTTGGCGGCGACCTCGGGATCGCCGGCACACCAGGGGGGGATGTCGTCGTAGTCGGGGATGCCGTCGTCGATGAGATAGCGCGCCCCCTCGTGCCGCGGGTAGCCGGCGGCCACCCCGCCGGCGCAGATGAGCCGCAAGGGGGTTTCGCCGTCGTTGTTGAGCGCCCGCCTGGAGGCCGGATCGACCCGCACCATGTCGCCGGGGGCCAGGGGGATGAGCTCGCCGTCGATGAGGAGCTGGCCGCTCCCCTCGAGGATCATGTAGACCTCTTCCTGTTCGCGGTGACTGTGGGTAAAGGTGTACCCTTCCCCCGGCGGGAGGTTAATCAGCCCGAGGGCGACGCTCTTGAGCCCGAGGTCGCGCCGCGGCGAAGTCAGCGGCGGCAGCGTCTCCCAGTCGAAGTGTGCTTTGTTGTACATGTTGTGACATCCAAGGGAGAAGGAAGAAGGGAGAAGGGAGAAGGGAGAAGGGAGAAGGGAGAAGGGAGAAGGGAGAGCGCCCTCTCCCATCTCCCCTCTACCATCTCCCGTCACTGCACCTTGAGGACGATCTTGCCGAAATGGCGGTCTTCTTCCATCATCCGGTGGGCGTCGACGACCTGGTCGAGAGGGAAGACCTTCTCGATGATCGGAACGATGGTGCGGTCGGCGAATTCGGGGAGCGCCCGGCGGGTGAACTCGGCGACGATCTCGGCCTTTTCCGCCACCGGCCGGCTGCGCAGCACCGAGCCGATGATCTGCTGGCGTTTGACCATCATCAGTGCCAGGTTGAGCTCGGCCTTGATGCCGGAAATCACCCCGATGCTCACCATCTTCCCCTTGTAGGCCAGGGAATTCATGTTCGGGGCCAGGTACTTGGCGCCGACGTGGTCGAGGATGAGGTCGACCCCCTTCTTGGCGGTGAAGTTTTTCACTGCTTCGGTGAAATCGGCCGTGGTGGTGTAGTCGATGACCAGGTCGACGCCGAGAGCCTTGACCCGCTCGATCTTGTCCGGGTGGGCGGTGACGATCAGCACGGCGTCGGGGGTCAGCGCCTTGGCGAGCTGAATCGCCGCGGTGTTGACGCCGCCGCCGCCGCCGTGAAGGAGGGCGGTCTGACCGTCCTTCAACTCCCCGATCATGAAGACGTTGAGGAAGGCGGTGATATACGATTCGCAGACGCAGGCCGCTTCCTCGAAGCTCATCTTCTCCGGGATCGGCATCAGGTGGCTGGCGTAGGCCACGGCGTACTCGGCGTAGCCGCCGCCGCCGACCAGGGTCATCACCCGGTCGCCGACCTTCCACCCCTTGACCGCGTCGCCGAGCTCTTCGATGGTTCCGGCGACCTCGAGGCCGAGGATCTCCGAGTCTCCGGCCGGTGGGGGGTATTTCCCCTGGCGCTGCACCAGGTCGGGACGGTTGATCGAGGTCGCGATCACCCGGATCAGGACTTCATTCTCCTTCGGCGCCGGTTTTTCGGCTTCGCCGACCTTGAGGACGTCGATATCGCCGAATCCATCGAGCAACACAGCTTTCATAGGTCTGATCTCCTCCTGCGCAGGGCATGGGACGGGGGTGATGAATAAAACAATGTCCCGATTATAGAGAATATGCCTGTGGTTTCAACCATAAAACCTCTCCGGTCTTCTCGGAGATTGAATCCCGGCGCGAGGTGGGATAAGATTCCCTTTATTTTTCCTCAAGGAGGGTTCTGCCATGGTCGTCACCTGGGAATGCACCGTCTGCGGCTATCTGCACCAGGGGGCCGAACCTCCGTCCACCTGCCCGCGCTGCGGGACGGCGTCCTCGTCCTTTTCTCCGGCGGCGAAGGACGTCGCCGCGGAAAAAATCGGCCTCCTCCGCGATCTCTATCGGACTCTGGTGCTGCACGCCGTCGTCGCCCATTTCCCCAATGGCCTGCTGCCGGCGGCCCTTCTCTTTCTCTCCCTCTCCCTTGTCACCGCCGCACCCTGTCTGGAGCCGGCGGCCTTTTACATGACGGCCCTGGTCGTGGCCTGCCTCCCCCTGTCGCTGGCTTCCGGCATCCGCGACTGGCGCAGGCGCTACGGCGGAGTCAGGGCGCCGATCTTCTACAAGAAGATCGCCCTGGGGAGCTTCCTGCTGATCTTCGGGGCGGCGGCCGTCTGGCTCCGCGCCACAGACCCGGCGCTGATGAGCGAAGGGGGGGCTCTCCGCCTCCTCTATCTCGCCCTCCTCGGCGCCATGATGGCCTGCGCCGTCTTTCTCGGCCACTACGGCGCCAAGCTCGTCTTCCAGTGGCCGAGGGACCGGAGCTAGGAGCCTGTGGGCCTATCCGGAGCCAGCTGCAAAATCGTTAATTTTTATTCGAAAGAGAGGGAGGGGCGATGGTGGCGACGGCGAGAGTCGGCAAGGTCTGGGATTCGAGGAGGGCGATCCTTCTGGCGATCTTCATCGGCACCCTGTTCTTTCTCTTTCAACGGTTCATCGGCAGCTATTTCACCGATCCCCTGATCCTCTCTCTGGTCGCCGGCATTGCCGTTCGCGCCCTGACCGGCTCCCGCTGGCAGCTGCAGGAGAGCTTCCTTCCCGTCTATCGTCTCTTTATTCCGGTGGGGATCTTCTTCTACGCCGTTAAGAACCTCAACTTCTCCCGGAACCTTTCCCTGAGCCCCTCCCTCCTTGGCCTGCTGGTGCTGGTGATGCTCGTCTACTTCGTCACCATATTCCTCCTCGGCGCCTGGATGGGGCAGAAAAAGACCATTACCTATCTGACCGCCGCCGGGTCGGCGATCTGCGGCGCCTCGGCCATCGCCATCACCTCGCCGGCCCTGGACGCCGAACCGGATGACGTTTCCATCTCCCTGCTGGCCGTGGCGAGCACCTCCCTGGTCGCCCTCTTCGTGATATTCCCCTTTCTCGGAACCCTCTTCGACCTCAGCGGGACCACCTACGCCCTCGCCTCCGGTTCGGTCCTGCAGCTGACCGGATTCGTCAAGGCGGCAGTCGGCCACATGCCCTATCTTTCCGGGGCCATTCCGGCCTCCGAGCTGGCGGCCCTGGCCCTTTCGGTGAAGGCGGGGCGCTATCTGGGGCTGCTGGTCGCCATCCCCCTCCTGTCCAGTCTGGCCCGCAAGAGGATGTCTCTCCCCTGGACCCTCTGGGTATTCGTCGGCGCGGGGCTTCTCGGCACCCGGCTCAGCATGGCCTTCCCGACCTTCTACCAGGAAACCCTCCTCCCCGTCGTGCAGCCGATCTATCTCCTCTCCTGGTCGATTGCCATGGCCGCTATCGGTCTGAGCGCCGATATCCGGGAATTGCACAGCGACCATGGTGTCAAGGCTCTGATTCAGGCCTTCTGCGGCTGCTGCGCCGCGGTGGCCACCTTTTTTGCCGGCCTTTTTGTCATCTACTAAAAAAGGGAGGATTCCCGTCATGGCCGCTGTCCAAACCCCCTCCCGTTCAAGCCTCAGGAATCAGATCCTTCTGGCGATCCTTTCGCTGGTCGTCTTCTGGGGGATCTCCCTTTCCGTGATCTTCCAGAATGTCCTCGACGGGATTCTTCTTGCCCGCGGCCTGGACACCGCGACCATCGGCGCGATTTCCAACCGTTTCATCCTCCTGAGCTCCGGATTCACCCTCGGGGGAATCATGGTGATGCTCCTTCTCTCCCTGTGGTTCGCGCGGCGCCTCTCCGACCCGATCCGCCGCCTGACCGAAGGGGCGGTGCGGATCGCCGCCGGCGATCTGAAGGCGCAGGTGGCCGTGACCGGGAGCGACGAGCTCGGGGCCCTCGGCGCCGCCTTCAATTGCATGGTCGAAGATCTGCGTCGCACGACCGTTTCCCGGGATGAGCTTGAGGCGGCGGTCATCGCCCGCACGGCCGAATTAAGCCGGGCCCATGCTTCCCTGCAGGAGGCTCTGGGGGTGGCCGAGAGCGCCCGGGCCAAAATCGACGCCCTGGTCCGCTCGGCGGCTGACGGCCTGATGGTCACCGATATGGATCAGCGCATCGTCCTGCTCAATCCCGCGGCCGAAGATCTCCTCGGGGTCTCTTTGCCCGCCGTCGAGGGTCGCTGCAGTCGGGCTGTTTTCGGCGAAAGCCCCTTTCAGGAGCGACTGGGGGCGGTTTCTGCCGGCGAGGCGCAGGAGGGGGACCTCGACCTGGAGCTGGCCGGCGAGGACCCCGAGACTCCACGCATCGTCAGGGCACGGATCTCTCTCATCAGGGACGGCGCCGGGGGGGTGACCGGGGTGATCACCAGTCTGCGGGATGTCTCCCGGGAGCGGGAGCTCAGCCGCATGAAGAGCGAGTTCATCGCCACCGCCGCCCATGAGCTGCGCACGCCGCTCACCTCGGTCTACGGCTATACGGAGATGCTCCTGACCACACCGGAGCTCGGCGTCTCCGAGCAGCGGGAATTCCTCGGTATCATCTTCGAGAAGGCCGAGGTCCTCAATCGGATCATCGACGACCTTCTCGATCTCAGCCGCGTCGAATCGGGGCGGATGATCCATCTGGAAAAGGTCCCCTTCGACCTGGGCGAAAGCCTGCATCTGTTTATCGGCCAGTACCGGCAGGAGTACCCCGGACGGCGCTTCGAGCTGGAACTGGCCCCGGAAACCCGACCGGTGATCGCCGACCGGGGGAAGGTGGGGCAGGTGCTGGAAAACCTGCTGAGCAACGCCGTGAAGTATTCCCGGGAGGGCGGGACGATTCGGGTCAGCGCCGCCTGGGGAGACGACGGTTGCCGGGTGACCGTGGCCGACGACGGCATCGGCATGACGTCCCACCAGGCGGCCCGGGCCTTCGAGAAATTCTACCGGGCCAACCCCTCGGCCTCCGCCGTCGGCGGACTCGGTCTGGGGCTCAGCATCGTCCGGCACATCGTCGATGCCCATGGCGGACGGGTGTGGCTGGAGAGCCAGGCCCAGAGGGGAACCCGGGTTTCCTTCCTCCTCCCGAAGGAGACTCCAAGGGTTGACAGGGAGCGTCCCCTCGGGTGATATTGCTCCCCTAAAGGATCCGGCCCCGCCGGGAATTCAAATAAAAGACTGGAGAGGATTTGTCATGAAGAAGGATATCAACGAGAAGGGGGCGATCATCCAGCGCGACAAGGAAACCTACGCCATCGCCCCCCACATCCCGGGCGGCATCACCAATCCGGAAACCCTGCGCAAGATCGCCGACGTCGCCGAGCGCTACGGCGCCCAGGCCCTGAAGCTCACCAGCGCCCAGCGCATCGCCATTGTCGGCCTCCCCGAAGAAAAACTCGACGAGATCTGGGCCGAACTCGGGGAGAAGCAGGGGGCGGCCATCGGCCTCTGCGTCCGCTCGGTGAAGATCTGCCCCGGTACCACCTACTGCAAGCGCGGTCAGCAGGATTCGGTGGAGGTCGGCCTGGAGATGGACCGCAAATACCACGGCATGGAGCTCCCCTGGAAATTCAAGATGGGGATTTCCGGCTGCATGAACGACTGCGGCGAAGTCTGCATCAAGGACGTGGGGCTCATCGGCACCCCCAAGGGGTGGAACCTCATGGTCGGCGGCAACGGCGGCAGCGCCCCGCGTCTCTCCCATAAACTCCTCGAGAACATCCCGAGCGACGGGGAGGCCCTGGCGGCGGTCGACCACCTCATCCAGTGGTTCAAGGCCAAGGACCGGCGCTGCCGGCTCGGCAAGTTCATCGATGAGATGGGGTTTGAAGCCTTCAGGGCCGAGGTCCTCGACGGCTTCAAGGACTAAAAAAAGACCTCGGGATTTTTCGGGGAAGGTTGAGCCGGAATCTTCTGCGGGGCTTGCGATTTTGTGAGAGAGGCGGGGCGAGCAGATAATGCTCGCCCCGCCTCTTTATATTTCCGGAAGGAATTTACTGCAGGATCCGTTCAAGGCGTTCCAGGTCGTTGACCACCCGCCAGCGGCCGTCCCCTTTTTCCACCTTGACTTTCCATTCTTCGAGCCGGTTCATGAACTTGCGGGGATCGATGATGTCCCCCCGCAGTTTGGTGACGTTGAGGGCGACCAGCTCGATCCCCTGCAGGTTGAAGGGGATGTCCCGCACGTATCCCGCCTTGATCTCCTCCTCCATGTCGGAAAAGACCAGAATCGTCTTTTTCCCGGCCCCCGTTTCGTTCAAGGTCTCCGTGGCTTGCAGGATGCCGCCGGTGATGTCGGTATAGGGGCTCCCCTTGACCTCGGCGACGAACTTGTCGATGGCGTCGCGGAAGTCGCGCTTCTGCTGGGTGGAGACCGAGGGGCGGCCGTCGAAAGTGATTTTCCGGACAATGTCCTTCTCGCTGAAACTGCCGGTGTCGATCCGGGCCACCGCCAGGGAGTCGCCGGGCTGCAGGGTGCCGAGGAGGTAGTTGATGATCGCCTGGGCCTTGTTCAATTCGGCGGTGTAGGTCCCCGAGGTGTCGAGGAGCATATAAACCGCGCGGGTGTGGCTGCTGCTGCCGGGACACCCGGCGAGGATCAGGGCCGCGGCTCCGAGGAGAAATGCGAGTTTCTTCATTGTTTGGCCTCCTTGGCCGGGACCGCAGCGAGCGGCTCCCGGCGGAGGTGGGCGATTTTCCCCTCGATCCACAGCGGCGGAAAGATCAGCAGGTCGTAGAGGGTGACGGCGGTCTTGCCGAGGTAGTGGACGATGCTGGCGGCCAGGCGCAAGAGGAAGGTCAGGGCCCGCAGGAGTGCGGCCAGCGCCAGCCCGAGAACGGTGCGGGCGGAATGGATGAAGGACTCCAGGGGGATGGCGACGAAGGTCAGGGCGAAGGGGAGGATGAAGCCCAATACCATCTGGCCGACGGTGGGGATCAGGCTCTTGGACGACGCGGCGGCCGCCTCGGTTCCGGAGAGGGACTGGCGCAGGGCCTGAAGGTCGGCGGCAATGCCGTCGCGCATGAAGGCCAGGGCCGATTCGACGCCGGCCATGATCAGGAGGATGGTGAAGGAGATCCAGATCATGCGCCGCCGCATTTTGTCGTCCATCATGCCGATGATCGGGAAGAGGCGGGTGATGCGCAGCGACTCCATGAGAAAGAGCCCCATGGAGACTTCGACGAGGATGATTACCAGGGCGGCGACATCCGAGGTCTTGAACGGGCCGATGTAACTCCCGCCGCCGACCATCTCCGACATGGGGAGGGCGATGAGGTTGAAGTTGATGACCGCGCCTCCGAAGGCGATCAGCATCACCAGGCCGGCCACCACGAACTGGGTCAGGGACGACGAGGAGAGGCGGCGCTCGGCGCTGTCGGACCCGGCGCGTATCGCTTCGTATTCGGCCATCTTGGAATCGATGACCCGGGAGCGCTCCTGGAGGCCGGTGATGGTCTTGCCGACCTCCTCCAGGGTTTTGCTCAGTTTGCGCCAGAAGGGCATCATTTTGCTGAGGAGGCCGTGACGGGTGCGGCTGGCCCGCCGGTAGTCCTCCATCGCCGTCTTGTGGTGCTTCTCCAGGGTCTTGTGAATCCCCTCGAGGATGACGGTCACGCCGCCGTCGGCGTCGTTTTTAACCTTGGCCACCGCCTCGATGGCCGTCACCCAGGAGGGAGGGGAGGGGGGAACCTCGGTGCTCTGGCAGTAGTCCTCATCGATGCGGGTGATGATGTCGGCCATGTGACGGTGAAAGGCCGGATAGCTCTGCAGATCCCGCTTGACGACGGCATCGACCCGCTGGAATTCGCGTTCCAGTTCTTTTTCCACCGCTTCACGTCCCTCGGCCAGGAGAACTTCGCGGTTGCGCAGCCGGATTCTGTTTTCGGCCATGCGCAGGGAACGGGCCGTAAGGCGCAGGGCGTTGGCGACGACCCTGCTCGATGCGGCAATCGCCCGGTGGGCCTGGGAACGCGCCAGATAGAGGAGGGTGATGGCCAGAAGAACGAGCAGGGGCCAGGCCAGAGTCGGAGAGTCCGATAAAAAGGGGAATGAGGTCATTTCTGGTCTCCTTTAAAGCATGGGGGCAGGTGGCCGGATAGGCGCCGGAAGGCCGCTCCGGATCACAGGAGGCCTGGCCCCCCGCAGGGGCGGGGCCCAGGTTGGTGACGATTAATTGCAAGGGCGGCACCAAGTTGTCCAGGGGGGGGGCGGGAAAAGGGGCGGGGAGGGGGGGTGGTCGGGAAGTGGGCGTTCTGTCGCAGAAAAGCCCGGCCTCCTCCGCCGGCAGCGGCGACGGGAGGGGCGAGACCTGGGGAGAAGGGGAAGTCAACTCACCGGGGTCCGGTAACAATTTTGCGCTGAGTCTCCGGGGTCGGGAGGGGATCAGTCCCGCTTGACTTCGATGCCGAGGAGCTGGATTTTCTTGCGCAGGGTGTTGCGGTTGATGCCGAGGATCTCGGCGGTACGCACCTGGTTGCCGCGGGTCTTTTCGAGGACGATGTTGATCAGCGGCCGCTCCATCTGGAACAGGACCATTTCGTAGAGGTTGTCCAGTTCGTTGACGTCCACCTGGGTCAGGGAGGTGCGCAGCTTGTGGGCGATCAGCGCCTCGAGGGAGGAGTCGCCCTCCACGCGGTCGTTGCCGCCGGTCAGGGCCGGGAAGTCGGCGGGGGTGAGCATCTGGTCGGGGGAGAGGAGGGCGCCGCGCTGGATGGTGTTCTCCAGCTCCCGGACGTTGCCCGGCCAGGGGTAGCGCTTGAGGAGGGCGACGGCGTCCTCGGTGAAGCCGCGGGCCGCCACCCCCAGTTCGTCCTGGGCGCGCTGAAGAAAAAAGTCCATCAGCTGGGGGATGTCCTCGGGGCGCTCCCGCAGGGGGGGGAGGGTGATGGGGACGACATTGAGACGGTAGAAGAGGTCCTCGCGGAACTCCTTGGCCTTGACCTTCTCCTGCAGCTGCTGGTTGGTGGCGGCGACGATGCGCACGTCGACGGGGATGACGGTGGAGCCTCCGGTGCGGGTGATCTCCTTTTCCTGGAGGACCCGCAGCAGCTTGGCCTGCAGCTCCAGGGGCATGTCGCCGATCTCGTCGAGAAACAGCGTGCCGCCGTTGGCCTGTTCGAACTTGCCGATCTTGCGCTCCGTGGCGCCGGTGAAGGCCCCCTTTTCGAAGCCGAAGAGTTCGCTCTCGAGGAGCTCCCGGGGGATCGCCGCGCAATTGAGCGCCAGAAAGGCCTTGCCGAGCCGCGGGCTGTTGTAGTGGATGGCCCGGGCCACCAGTTCCTTGCCGGTCCCCGACTCTCCGGTGACCAGGACGGTGACGTCGGAGGGCGCCACCTTGCCGAGCACCTTGTAGACCTCCTGCATCGGCTTGCTGGTGCCGATGATGGTCCGCTCGAGCTGGTAGTGCTCCCGGACCTCCTCCTTAAGGCGGTGCACCTCCTCGGTGACCGCCGAGGCCTTGTGGGCCTTGAGGATGATGGCATCGAGGGCGGCGAGGTCGAAGGGCTTGGTGATGTAGTCGTAGGCGCCGCGCTTCATCGCCTCGACGGCGTTTTTCATGGACGATTCGGCGGTCATGATCACCACCAGGGTCTCCGGCCTCTCCTCCTGGAAGCGGCTGAGGAGGTCGAGCCCCGAGGGGCCGGGCATCTTGATGTCGAGGATCGCCATATCGAAGGAGTGCTGGCGGAAGAGGGCCATCGCCTCGGTGCCGCTGGCGGCCAGATCGACGTGGAATCCCTGCTTGTTGAGGGCCTTGGAGAGGACCCAGCGGATGCTCTCCTCATCGTCGGCGACCAGAATGCGTCGAATGGACATGGGATGGTCCCTTTCCTGTGACCTTGGGCGTTAACGGAGGAAGGGGAGGGAGACGGCAAAAACCGTCCCCTTCCCGGGCGTGCTGTCCACCTTGAGAAATCCCCTGTGGATGTTGACGATTTTCTGGCAGGTCGCCAGTCCCAGCCCGCTCCCCCGGTTCTTGGTGGTGTAGAAGGGGGTGAAAATCCGGTCGATCTCCTCAGCGGAAATGCCCCGGCCGTTGTCGCGGATTTCGACGACGATGAGTTGCACCGGGCGGTGGCCGGGATTGTTGAGATGATAATCGCTGGCGACCCTGGTGACGATTTCCACCCGCCCGCTCTGCTCGATGGCTTCTCCGGCGTTCTTGACCAGGTTGAGGAAGAGCCGGGTCAGCAGATTCTCGTCGCCCTGGATCGGCGGGATGCTCGGGTCGAGCTGCAGAACGAATTCGACGTTCCGGGCGCGATGAGCCTCTTTCTGGAAGAGCACGATGTCGTTGAGAATCTTCCCCAGGTTGACGGCGGTGAGGAGGGGGGGGCGGGGGCGGGCCAGATCCATGAGCTCCTCGATGATGCCGTTGACCCTCTCCACCTCCTTCACCATGACCCCGGTGTACTCGCGCAGGGGGCTCTCTTCGGCCAGTTCCATGTCGAGGAGCTGGGCCGCCCCCTTGATTCCTCCCAGGGGGTTTTTGATCTCATGGGCCAGTCCCGCCGCCAGGGTGCCGAGCATGGAGAGCCGGTCGGCTCTTCGGACCGCATCCTCGAGTTCCCGCACCCGGGAGAGGTCGCGGATGATCAGCACCGCGCCGTCCAGCTCCCCTTCGGAGGTGTAGATCGGCGAAACCGATACGCTCACCGGCAGCGGAGCGGCGGTGGGGCGATGGAGCTGGAGGTTTTCGTGGTCGGAGATGGAGCGTCCCTCGCGGAGCGCCACCCGGATCAGGTACAGGATCCCTTCCTGGCCGGCAAAGAGCTCCTCGAAATTCCGCCCCAGGCTCTGGCGCTCGGAGAGGCCGGTGTAGGACTGGGCCGCAGGGTTGAAGAGAGCGACGGTTCCGCTGCGGTCGAGAGCCATCACCGCCCGGTCGATGTTTTCGAGAACCCGCACGTAGAGCTGGGCGTCGGTGGCAGGGTTGGGGCGCGCCATGGTTCAGGCTTCCTCTTCGGCGCCGGTAAAGAAGTCGTCGAGTACCTGACGCATCTCGTCCAGCGACTCGGTGTGATTGATCAGGGTGCGGAACGCCGCGGCCCCGGAGAGACCCCGGGAGTACCAGCAGAGGTGCTTGCGCATGTCGAGAAGCGACTTGCGGGGACCGAAGGTGGCGAAGTTGAGCTCCAGGTGGCTTCGCGCCACCTCCAGTCGTTCCGCCGGCGTGGGCGGCGGCGGGACCGGGCGCCCCTGCTGCAGGGCGAGGATGTCGCGGATCAGCCAGGGGTTTCCGTAGCCGCCGCGGCCGATCATGATGCCGTCGCAGCCGGTCCGTTCGAGCATCGCCAGGGCGTCGGCGGCACAGAAGATGTCGCCGCTGCCGATCACCGGCACCGGCAGCGCCTTCTTGAGGCGGCCGATTTCCGCCCAGTCGGCGCTGCCGCTGAACCCCATGCTGCGGGTGCGGGGGTGGAGGGTGACGGCATCGGCCCCTTCGCCGACGGCGATGCGGCCGATCTCGATATAGTTGATCGAGGAATCGTCCCAGCCGGAGCGGATCTTGACGGTCAGGGGGAGGTCGGTGGAGCGGCGCACCGCCGCCACCACCCGCGCCACCTTGGCGGGGTAGCGCAGCAGGGCGCTGCCGGCGCCGGAGCTGACCACCTTGTTGACCGGGCAGCCGAGATTGAGGTCGATCAGCTCCCCGTCGCCACGGACCAGAGTCGCGGCCTCGGCCAGAACCGCCGGTTCGTCACCGAAGAGCTGGATCCCGAGGGGGCGCTCGTCGGGTGCCGATCGGAGGAGTTCGCGGGTCCGTTTTCCGGCGCGAATCAGCCCGTTGGCGCTGACCATTTCGGTAAAGACCAGACCGGCGCCGAAGCGTTTCATGATCTGCCGGTAAGGGAGGTCGGAAATCCCCGCCATGGGCGCGAGAATGATGTTGTTTTCGAGGGTCAGGCGGGCAATCTTCATGGGAAGGGTCATTTCTGCTTAAATTTTACGCATTCTAGCATGGAGAGAAGGGAAAGCAAGGGGAAAATGCCTCCCCCTTCGAAGTGCCGAGGTTTGGATACTGTATACAAAATCCCCTTGACATCCCGGCATCGAGTTGTTAGAACAGTATTTGTTTGGATTCATTTTCATGGAATGATCATCAGGGTGACCGGTCGGGGTCGCCCGACCATGCAATCGCTTTCAGGGGGGATACCGGGCCTGTTTTGCGCCGGGCCGTCCTCCTCAGGTTGTATGTGGCAGTTTGGCGAGGTGGGTCTGCAACCCACCGGATTTCATTTCACTAAAGGAGAGAGAGTATGTCGAAACTGAAGGAGATTCTGTCCAAGAAGATTGAGGACCACCGTCCCCGCACCACTCGGCTTGTCAAGGAGTTCGGCAAAGTCAAGATCGACGAAGTGACCATCGACCAGTGCATCGGTGGCGCCCGCGATATCCGCAGCCTCGTCACCGACATCTCTTATCTCGACCCCCAGGAAGGAATCCGGTTCCGCGGCAAAACCATCCCCGAGACCTTTGCGGCTCTCCCCAAGGCGAACGGTTCCAAGTATCCGACCGTCGAGGCGTTTTGGTTCTTCCTCCTCACCGGGGATGTGCCGACCCAGAAACAGGTTGACGACGTTGCCGCCGAGTGGAAGACCCGCCAGGTCGTTCCGACCTACGTCTTCGACGCCATCCGCGCCCTCCCCCGCGACAGCCATCCGATGGTCATGCTCTCCGTCGCCCTGCTGACCCTGCAAAAAGACTCCAAATTTGCCGCCTTCTACGGCTCGGGCAAATTCAACAAGATGACCGCCTGGGAATCTGTCTACGAAGATGCCAGCGATATCGTCGCCCGCATCCCCGTCATCGCCGCCTTCATCTACAACCTGAAATTCCGCGGCGACAAGCAGATCGCCATCGATCCGAAGCTCGACATGGGTGCCAACTTCGCCCACATGATCGGTCAGAAGGAAGAGTACAAGGATGTGGCCCGCATGTACTTCATCCTCCATTCCGACCATGAATCGGGGAACGTTTCGGCCCACGCCACCCATCTGGTCCATTCCGCCCTCTCCGACCCCTACTATGCCTACTCCGCCGGGATCAACGGTCTGGCCGGCCCGCTGCACGGCCTTGCCAACCAGGAAGTGCTCGACTGGACCATGCAGTTTCAGGAGAAGTACTGCAAAGGCGTCGAGCCGACCAAGGAACTCGTCACCAAGGCCCTGTGGGACACCCTCAATGCCGGCCAGGTCATCCCGGGGTACGGTCACGCCGTTCTCCGCAAGACCGATCCGCGCTACATGTCGCAGCGGGAATTCTGCCTCAATACCCCGGGGCTCAAGGACGATCCTCTCTTCAAGCTCGTCTCCATGATCTTCGAGGTCGCTCCCGGCGTCCTCACCGAGCACGGCAAAACCAAGAATCCCTGGCCGAACGTCGATGCCCAGTCGGGCGTCATCCAGTGGTACTACGGCCTCAAGGAGTGGGACTTCTACACCGTCCTCTTCGGCGTCGGTCGTGCCCTCGGCTGCATGGCCAACATCACCTGGGACCGCGGCCTCGGCTACGCCATCGAGCGTCCCAAGTCGGTGACCACGGCAATGCTGGAGAAGTGGGCTGCTGAAGGCGGGCGCAAGCTCAGCTGAGTCTGTCCCTGACGCAAAAGCGCCAAACAAAAAAAGTGGGGAGATGCTTTCGGCATCTCCCCTCTTTTTTTTTGTCCGGTGTCGCGGTAAGGAAAATTCGGGCATCCCCTCCCCGCGGCGGAGGACCTCAGGGCAAAGGGGGCTGGCGCCGGGGTTTCAGGGTGAAACCGGCTGCTTCTTGGCCGGGCGCGAGGCGTAAAGGAGGAGTTTGCGGTCGGTGTAGCTTTCCACCTCGCCGGCAAAGGTCTCGATCTGGAAATACTCGTGGATTTTGGCGGAAGCCTGGATGAAGAAGTTGTTGAGATTCTGCACCCCCTGGCGGTTGAGTCCGGCCCTTTTCGCCCATTCCTGAAAGTCGTGGGTCTTGGGGAAAGTCTTGGTCTTGTGGACCTCGAACCCCGCCTCCTCGACCATTGCCACCCATTCCTGTTCGGTGTAGGTGCGCACATGCGTCGGGTCGCGCATCTGTTCCAGGTCCTGGTAGAAGTCGGCAATTTCCGGGTCCTCGGGGCGGAGGGTGTCGATGATGACCATTCTTCCCCCCCGGCGCAGGACGCGGTGAAATTCCAGAAGGGCCCGGGGGACGTCGGGGAAGTGATGGGGAGCGATGCGGCAGGTCAGCAGGGTGAAGGAGCCGGCCGGAAAGGGGAGATCCTCGGCGTCGGCTTCGCGGAAGGTGATGTTCTCGACGCCCCCCTCTTCGCTGATATACTCCTGGGCCTTCTTCAGCATCAGCATGGTCAGGTCCGAGGCGACGACGCTGCGCACCAGGGGGGCGAAGTAGAGCGCCGTGTGCCCGCCGCCGCAGGCGACGTCGAGAAGCGCGTCGTCGGTGGTCGGTTTGAGAAGACGCGCGGCCTCGGCGAGGTCGTCCCCTTTGGCAAACCCGCTGTTGCGCACGTATCCGTCCGCGGTGCGGGCGAACTGGTCGCGGACCTTTTCTTTGAAATCCTTGCTCATCGGTCGCTCCTGAATGGATCCTTCAAGGTGGGTCAAGTATAGCATTTGCCCGGCAAAATGTTCGACCGGAGACCCCGGGTCTGCTCAAACCATGAAAAACTGCGGGAGGATAGCATGAAAAAGGCCCGGTTGGAAGGGCCGGGATGGTGATTTCGCCGCCGGGTTTCCGACCCCTTCCCCGGGAGACGCCGGATTTCCCCCTGCATTACCGATGTGCATCGAATCGGGGATGGAATGACTCTTGCTAAACCCGTGCTCAGTCGCTTGCCGGGTATTGACGGCCGGCACTGCCAAACCGCGCCGCTGCGCCTCCCCCGCCCCCTCCCGCCGGGACGGGGCGGGCGGAAAACCGTCTCGCCGGCAATTCTCGGACAGAAACCTGACCGCACCAAAGGACAAGGACGACCATGGAAGGCATCGCCAAAACACTGACGGAACTCGGCATCGGGCTGTGGCGCGAGTTCATTTACATCCTCCCCTTTCTGGCCATCGGCGTCCTCCTCGAGGCGATCATCCGCACCTTTAAGTGGCACGTCAAGATCCGCAAGGCCCTGACCCACTTCGGCGTCCTCTCCATTGCCGTCGCCACGCTCCTCGGTGTCGCCAGCCCCCTGTGCGCCTGCGCCACACTCCCCCTGGTCATCTCCCTCCTCCTCGCCGGGCTCCCCCTCGCCCCGGCCATGGCCCTGCTGGTGACCTCGCCGCTGATGAGTCCGGCCGGCTACACCCTCCTCAGCTGGGAACTCGGTCCGGGGTGGGCCAACGTCGTCCTGACCTGCGCCATCTTCATGGGGCTTTTTGCCGGATACGTCACCCAATTCCTGCGCCGCTACGGCTTCACCGAAGACCGGCTCTTCCGCGAGGCCCTCCCCGCCGGGGATTTCCATGACCCCGACTATCCCGTTGAGGAGCTGCGCTGCGCCTGCGGCCAGCAGCTCTCCCACCGGGTCGACCGCTGCACCCACAACAAGTTTTATGTCTTTCTCGCCCGCTTCTGGGAGGGGACGCTGAAGATCGGCAAGTTCACCCTCATCGGCCTGATGATCGAGGTGATCGCCATGGCACTGATCCCCAACGAATGGATCTCCACGCTCCTCGAGGGGAACGGCGTCATGCCGATTTTTGCCCTGACCTTCGCCACCATCCCCCTGCATCTCCCCCAGGTGACGGCGGCGGCCATGCTCTACGCATTCCTTTCCCCGGAGATCGGCACCGGGATCGTCCTCGCCAAGGGGGCGGGGATTGCCCTTCTCATCGGCGGCCCGGTCACCGCCCTGCCGGTGATGGGGGTCTTCCTCACCATGTTCCGCCGCCGCGTCCTCTTTCTCTATCTGGCGCTCTGTATCACCGGCACCCTCTTTCTCGCCCTGACCTACCGCATCCTCCCCTTCACCTTCTGAAAATCCGGGATTCCCCCGGCGGGGAAGGACATTCGGCCACTGTTCGTTCAGCCCTTCGGGTTCCGTAAAGAAAAGAGGCGAGGCCGTCCCCGGGGGACGGCCTCGCCTCTTTTTTTCGCTCCCGGGAGAAAGAGTTACTGGCCAATAAAGAGCGCCAGTTCGATCAGGTCGCCGTCGCCCCGGTGAAAGGGGAAGAGGAGTCCCATATGGCCGGGAGGGACGGCGATCCCCGCCTGTAAACGACTCACCGAAGGGGGGGAGATCTCCATGAGCCTCCCCTTCTCGGCGCTTTTTGCCCTCAGGTTGCCGAGGATGGTGCCGAGAAACCCCCGCAGCGCCTCATCGAGGATCTCGACCGTCTCCCCGCTCAGGTCGTCTTTTTTGAGGATGGCTCGGGCGATGGAATTGTGCGTCGCCGGGGAGACGGAGAGGAGGTAGCGTCCCGAGGCCGGGCCGGTAAAGGTCATGGAGGCCCGCACCTCGGATCCAGCGAGACTGTCGACGATCCGGCAGGGACCGGGGCGCGTCGGGAGATCGGCGATGCGTCTCAGCAGTTTGCCGGTCAGGTCGGCGGTCATCTCCCAGAGCTGCGGTTCCGCTACCACCTGCGGAAGACGGCTCCCCTCCCTGGCGCAGGGAGCCTGATCCATCCTGAACTCCTGCAGCAGCCGTTCCAGGTCCTCCTCGCCCAGGCCGCAGATGCGGCGGATCGCCTCGCCGATATAAAGATGGTGATTCCTCTGCCAGGTGAGAATCTCCTTCTTCTGCATTTCATCGAGCAGTCCGAGCCGGACGGCGATTTCGCCAAAACGCAGATCCTCCGAGCGCTGGGCCTCATGGATCCGCAGGACGTCGCTGTCGTTGAGATGGCGCATCTTGACCGCGATCTCTCCTGCCTTGAGATTGACGGACCCCTGCAGTTCAAGGGCCTTGCGGAGCGTCTCTCTCGAGACCACCCCCCTTTCCACCAGAAACTGCCCGAAAAATTTGACGGCCATATCGATTGAACTCCCTGAAGAAAACGAAGTTGATTCGTTTGCGTCCGTAGCGACTGGGACGAGCGGCTCTTCCGGCAGCGCCTGTCAATCTCCCGCCATAAAAAAGGACTTCTCCGGAGAAATTGCACTTATCGGGCCATGAACGTCAGTCGGGAAGAAAAGGCGTAAATCCAGGGTGTTGGCGGCGGGAAAGATGGCGGGGAGGGAGGGGCCAGGAAAGAAGGTCGGTCCGGTAGTCAGGGTCTTGACAGTCGGCCGCAAAGGGGGCGTGCCTTTGCGGGGAGGGGAGGGGGACAAGCGTGGACCCGGGGAGGGGATCGGTGGTATGGTGTCGGAGACGTTCGAACCCCTTTTCCCCTCCCGCAAAGTCTCTGGAGCCGATATGCCCGAAACGCTTCACCCCTTTGAAACCCTCACCCCCAGCTTCGTCATGGATGCCGTCGAAAGCCAGGGGTTTGTCTGCGATTGCCGCACCTTTGCCCTCAACAGCTACGAAAACCGGGTCTACCAGGTCGGTATCGAGGACGGCGAGCCGCTCATCGCCAAGTTTTACCGTCCCGGGCGGTGGAGCGACGCCGAGATCCTCGAGGAGCACCGCTTCTCCTTCGAGCTCGTCGAGCACGAACTTCCGGTGGTGGCGCCGCTGACCAACGCTGCCGGGGAGAGCCTCTTTGCCCACGGCCCCTTCAGCTTCGCCCTCTTTCCCCGCAAGGGGGGGCACGCCCCCGAATTCGACAACCTCGACAATCTCCTGGTGATGGGGCGCCTCCTCGGCCGCCTGCACAGCGTCGGGGCGGTGCGCCCCTTCGTCCATCGACCGCGCCTCGACTGCCAGGGCTTCGGCCGCGACAGTGTCGCCCTGATCAGCGAAAAGTTCATCCCCCCCGAGTACAAGGCGAGCTACGACGCCCTGACGGCCGACCTGCTGCAGGGAATCGATGCCCTGATGGACGGCAGGCATCGCTACATCCGGGTGCACGGCGACTGCCATGCCGGCAACATCCTCTGGCGGGACAACGCCCCCCACCTCGTCGATCTCGACGATGCCCGCATGGCTCCGGCGGTCCAGGACCTGTGGATGATGCTCTCCGGCGACCGTCCGCGGCAGATGCTGCAGCTCGCAGAACTTCTCGACGGCTACGGCGAATTCGCCGACTTTCACCCCGGCGAGCTGCGCCTGATCGAGGCGCTGCGCTCCCTGCGCATCCTCCACTTTTCCGCCTGGCTGGCGCGGCGCTGGAGCGATCCGACCTTCCCCCATCATTTCCCGTGGTTCAACACCCCGCGCTACTGGGGGGAGCACATCCTCGCCCTGCGGGAGCAGATTGCCGTCCTGTCCGAACCGCCCCTGCAGGTTCCGTAGATCCTGCCGGCACCGGCCCCATTGCAGAGAAGCGAAAAAACCCGGCCATATCCGCATGGATAATGGCCGGGTTTCAGCAGGGACGACAACCGTGTTCCTTCCGCTCCCGGTGACAGGGGGCGGCAGTGCGGAAGCACCTTTGCCAAAGAAAAACCGGACCCTGGGCCCGGTTGCGATTGCAGAGGGAACAGCCGCGGTCAGTTCAGGCGTGAGAGAATTTCCCGTACTTCCATGGCCAGCGGCTCGGAAGGGGTGATGACGACGTCGCGCTCGGCTATGGTTGCCCGGTAGCGGTCAGCCTCCTGATGGTGCTGGTAGGCCTCGCGCAATTCATCGGAAACCCGGTTGATGGTCTGGGCGGAAAGGTTGTGTTCGGCCATCAACGACTTGAAACTCTTGACCTCGTCCCCTTCGATCCAGGCAATGCCGAACCGTTTGGGCGGCTTGCCGATGAAGACATAGCCCCCGTTCTCACCGGGGACCACTTCCAGCGGGTCGGAGACCTCGCGGGCAAGTTTTTCGAGATGGCCGCGGATCGCCTTCAGTTGCCCCGCGGCTGCGGTATCGGTCTCCAATTCCGGGTACTCGGGCTGGCTGCCGAACATCTTGGCAAAAATTCCCATGGTTGCTCCTCCTTTCCAGAACGATGGTTTATTTTTAACCTTAACGGACGGTCGGTGAAATTCAACCCGTTTAATCTGTTTCCCGGCGGTTTTTTCCTTGGGCTTTTTTGCTTTCGCGTCAATTTCGGCCTCAGTTTTCTCCCTCCTCCCCCCCAGTGCGGCATTACCGCCTTATCACCAAAGCAGCCGCAAGCGCCGCTGCGCCGATCGTCTTGTGTTCCTCTTCCCTCCCGTCGACCTCTTCGGCATCGGTGTCCAGCGCCCGGAAGGTTTATTTTGAGTACATTGACAGGCGTTGCCAGTTAGGTATAATTCCTATCTCGCGCGACACCTGGAAAGATAGAGAGCATGAATCGGACGTCGGATACAAACGAGCGGCACCTGTCCGCCTTCGAGACGGCCTGCCGGAAGCTGGGGTTGCGACTGACCCATCAGCGGCTGGAAATCTATCGCGAGCTGCTCGACGCCGTCGACCATCCGTCGGCCGAGGTGCTGCATCAGCGATTGCGCAAGAAAATTCCGACCCTCTCCCTCGATACCGTCTACCGGACGCTGGCCACTTTCGCGACTTACGGGCTGAGCCACCGGGTGGAAACCGTGCAGAGTCAGGGCCGTTTCGAGGTGAGGCAAAACGAACATCACCATTTGATCTGCAGCCGCTGCCACAGGATTATGGATTTTTACTGGAGCGGCTTCGAGATGCTCCCCCTGCCGGAGGCCATCGCCCCCTGGGGCCGGGTCGAAAGCCGCAGCGTCGTGATTTACGGCGTCTGCCATGTCTGTCTGTCCCGTAAGGATCAGGGCTGACCCATACAAATTTTTTCGGTTGTTGGTAGGAAAAATTCCTAGTAAGTATTTTTTATTTCCAAATACCGGAGCGATACACGCAGTCTGTCCCAGCCGTGAGAGCTTGCCGGGACAGACTGGGTATGATATCGCCGCGGCAAAATCTCTGGTTAGCGGTGCAGAGCCAAACCTGAAGTGAAAGGAGAACAAAGATGAGTGAAGAGAGCAAGTGCCCGGTCACGGGTAAATCCAGCAAACGGGTCGGCGGCGGGACCTCGAACCGGGACTGGTGGCCGAACCAGTTGAACCTTCATATCCTGCACCAGCATTCCTCCAAGTCCAATCCGTTGGGTGAGGAGTTCAATTACGCAGAGGAATTCAAGAAGCTCGACCTTGCGGCCGTAAAGAAGGATCTTGAAAGCCTGATGACCGACTCCCAGGAGTGGTGGCCGGCTGACTGGGGTCACTACGGGGGGCTCATGATCCGGATGGCGTGGCACAGCGCCGGCACCTATCGCATGGGCGACGGCCGCGGGGGTGCAGGCTCCGGTTCCCAGCGCCTGGCGCCCCTCAACAGTTGGCCCGACAACGTCAACCTCGACAAGGCGCGCCGCCTCCTCTGGCCGATCAAGCAGAAATATGGCCGAAAAATCTCCTGGGCCGACCTGATGATCCTGGCCGGCAACTGCGCCCTGGAGTCCATGGGCTTCAAGACCTTCGGCTTCGGCGGCGGGCGCGAAGATGTGTGGGAGCCGGAAGAGGATATTTATTGGGGATCGGAAGATAAGTGGCTCGGCGACCAGCGCTACAGCGGTAATCGTGACCTCGAAAATCCCCTCGCCGCCGTGCAGATGGGCCTGATCTACGTGAACCCGGAAGGGCCGAACGGCGAGCCTGATCCGGTCGCCTCCGGCCGCGACGTGCGCGAAACCTTCGCCCGTATGGCGATGAACGACGAGGAGACCGTTGCTCTGGTCGCCGGCGGGCACACTTTTGGTAAATGCCATGGCGCGGCTCCTGCCACCCATGTCGGTCCCGAGCCCGAAGCGGCCGGCATCGAGGAGCAGGGCCTCGGCTGGAAGAGCAGCTTCGGCCGCGGCAAGGGGGGCGATACGATCAGCAGCGGAATCGAGGGGGCCTGGAAACCGAACCCGACCCAGTGGGACATGGGCTACCTGAAGGTCCTGTTCAAATACGAGTGGGAACTGGTGAAGAGTCCGGCCGGTGCCAACCAGTACCTGGCCAAGGACGTCGCCGAAGAGGACCTGGTGGTCGACGCCCACGATCCGACCAAGAAACGCCGGCCGATGATGACCACGGCCGACCTCTCCCTGCGCTTCGACCCGATCTACGAGCCGATCGCGCGGGGCTACCAGCAGAATCCCGAAAAATTTGCCGATGCCTTTGCCCGCGCCTGGTTCAAGCTGACCCACCGCGACATGGGCCCGCGCTCGCGCTATCTCGGTCCCGAGGTCCCGGCCGAGGAACTGATCTGGCAGGACCCGGTCCCCGCCGTCGATCACCAGCTGATCGACGCGCAGGACATCGCCGCCCTCAAGGGGAAGATCCTCGCCTCGGGGCTGTCGGTCTCCCAGCTGGTGGCGACGGCCTGGGCGTCGGCGTCCACCTTCCGCGGCTCCGACAAGCGTGGCGGGGCCAACGGCGCACGCCTCCGTCTTGCGCCGCAGAAGGACTGGGAGGTGAACCAGCCGGCGCAGCTGCAGACGGTGCTGCAGGCCCTTGAGAAAATCCGGAAGGAGTTCAACGGTGCGCAGGCTGGCGGCAAGAGGGTTTCCCTTGCCGACCTGATCGTCCTCGGCGGTTGCGCGGCCGTCGAGCAGGCGGCGAAGAAGGCCGGTCAGGTTGTCACCGTTCCCTTCGCGCCGGGTCGCACGGATGCGTCGCAGACGCAAACCGATACGGAGGCGTTCGCCGTCCTCGAACCGAAAGCGGACGGGTTCCGCAACTACCAGAAGAGCAAATATGCCGTATCGGCGGAGGAGTTGCTGGTCGACCGGGCGCAACTGCTGACGCTGACGGCGCCGGAGATGACGGTTCTGATCGGCGGCCTGCGCGTGCTGAATGCCAATTGTGGACAGTCCCGACACGGCGTCTTCACCAGGCGCCCGGAGACGCTCACCAACGATTTCTTCGTCAATCTCCTCGACATGGGCACGACCTGGAAATCGACATCGGAAGACGACGACATCTTCGAGGGGCGGGATCGCAAAAGCGGCGAACTTAAATGGACCGGCACCCGTGTCGACCTCATCTTCGGTGCGAACTCCCAACTCCGGGCCGTGGCGGAAGTCTACGGCTGTAAGGACTCGCAGGAGAAGTTCCTGCACGACTTTGTCGCGGTGTGGGACAAGGTCATGAACCTGGACCGTTTCGACCTCGCCTGAGCCTCCGATCAACGCGTATTAAGGTGTCCACAATAAAAGAAAGCCCTCCCCGATTCGGGAGGGCTTTTCTTTTCATCTCTTTTGCTCTCGGGTCAGCCTTCGCCTCAAATCTCCCCGTCATCCTCCCAGGGGGGCGTTCCCGCGTCACCACCTTCGGAGTTGCCGGAGGTGGGGATGCTGCTGCTGCCGATCGTCTTGAGCTGCTCTTCGAGCCAGCCGACCAGTTCGGCGACGGTGCTCGAGAATTCCTCGGGCGTGCCGGCGACGGTGCGCAGGGCGGTGTCGAGACGGCGGGCGGCGCTGAGGCTCGCCTTGATGTGGATTTCCGGCGGCGGCTCCTCGTCGCTTTTGGCGGCGGCGACCTCCTTGAAGCGCTTGAGGACTGCCGGGTGGCTGCGATCCTCCTCGATGACCGCCTTGCGCAGGTCGGCGTACTCCTCCTGGGTAAAGTCCTTCTCCTCTCGGGCCTTGCGCAACAGATCGACGGAGCGGTAGTCGGGGAGGGGCTTGAGCTCCCGCTCTCGGGCGAGGAGTTCGGGCTCTTCCTTTTCCATGAAGCGGTAGGCCATGGTCAGCTTCTGGGCGGTCGGTTTCTTGATCCGCACCTCCTGGGTGCAGTAATCATCAAAAGAGTTGTAGCCCCACTGGCGGAAAAGATTTTTCGTGCTGACCTTGAGGAGTTCTTCGCCAAGCTCGACCCAGGAGGACTTGAAGACCTTGGCGGTGGCGAGGATCCGGTAGCGGTCGGAGGCGGGGTCGAGCTCCTGCATGATCCGTTCGATGGCCACTTCGGCCTTGGATTTGGGTGTGTTGTCCATGGTGTCACCTTTCCCTGTTGTTGGCCGGGGAGTTTAGCACAGGGGAGCGGGGGGGCAAAGGGACTTTTGCCTTGGCGCCGCCGGGCGCCTCAAGTACAATCACCCCCGGCAGAATTTACCGCAGCAAGGAGAGAGACCTATGAAAGACAAGGGATTCGTGGTCGGGCCGGAGACGGTGCGCATGCTCGAGCTGGGGCACCCCTGGGTGATCGCCGACCGCTACACCAAGCTCTGGCCGGCCGGCAAGGCCGGGGACGTCGTCCCCCTCTGCGACGAGAAGGGGCGCCTTCTGGCTACGGCCCTCCTCGATCCCCGGGACCGGGTGGTGGCGCGGGTCCTTCAGGCAGGCGCCATGCGCCTCGACCGACCCTGGCTACAGCGGCGCCTCGCGGCGGCCATCGCCCTGCGGGAGGGGCACGCCGACCTCGAAGGGACGACGGCCTACCGCCTCGTCAACGGCGAGGGGGACGGCCTGCCGGGGGTGACCGTCGACCGCTACGGCGAGCACCTGATGATCCAGCTCTATGCCGCCTCGTGGACGCCGCATCTCGCCGACCTCGTCGCCGTGCTGCAGCAGCTCCTCTCCCCGGCGGGGATCTATGAAAAGTTCCGTCCCCAGCAGACCCGGGCCCTGGGGAAGGAGGAGTCGAAGAAGTACAGCCGGCTACTGGCCGGAAGTCCTGCGCCGGGGCGGATCAAGGTGCTGGAGAACGACCTGAGCTTCCTCGTCGAGCTCGAAGAGGGGCTTAACACCGGGCTCTTTCTCGACCAGCGCAACAACCGCCGCGACCTGATGCGGCGCGTGGCGGGGAAGCGGGTGCTCAACCTCTTCGCCTACACCGGCGCCTTCTCCGTGGCGGCGGCGGCCGCAGGGGCCGAAAAGGTCACCTCCGTCGACGCCTCGGGGGCCTATCTCGACTGGGCCAGGGAGAACTTCGGCGCCAACCGCCTCAATCCCAAGCGCCACGACTTTCTCACCGGCGACTGCTTCGCCGTCCTCAAGGAGCTGCAGAAGCAGGGGCGGACCTTTGACGTCATCCTCATGGATCCCCCCTCCTTCTCCACCACCGCCAGGAGCCGTTTCACCACCAGCGGCGGCACCTCGGACCTGGTTGCCCTCTCCCTGCCGATGCTCGCCGCAGGCGGCCTCCTCATCACCTCATCCAACCACCAGAAGGTCGATCTCGCCGACTATCTCAAGGAGCTGCGCCGCGGCGCCCTCCAGGCCGCATGCGAACTGCGGGTCGTTTCCAGCGTCGGCCAGCCGGAGGATTTCCCCTATCCGGTGACCTTCCCCGAGGGGCGTTATCTCAAGTACGTGATGAGCGTCAAGGGGTAGGGTGTGTTGCCGAGTCCGGTTCCCGGGCGGGGAGGAAGACCTCGCGGTAGAGGAAGTCGTAGCCGGAGAGCTCGGGCTTTTTCAGGACCGGGTGCCCCTTGGGGAGGATGACGAAGGGGCGCAGCTGCTCCCCTCCGACAGAGCCGTGGCCGCCGACCTGGTCGTCGAAGCAGGCGATGCGCTCGCCGTCGTAGGCCCCGAAGAGGATGAGGTCGCCGGCGAGCTTGTCCCCGGCAAAGGAGATCAGGTCCGGCAGGAGTTTCCAGGGGTCGCCGTAGGGGCGCAGAAAATCGACGGCGCTCCCCGTCGCAAGCCCGTCCTCGGCCACGCAGAGCCGCCCCTCCCGGTGAAAGAAGCAGACTTCCCCCTCCTCCCCCCGCGCCAGCATGAAACCGATCCCCGCGTGACCGCTTAAAAAATCGAGGAGCTGCGGCTGGGCCTCCTCGATCTCCATCCAGGTCAGAGGCCGGGGTTTCCCGGTGACGTAGAGGTGCGCCAGGGAGCTCGAATAGGTGATGACCACGCCGTTCTCCGGGTCGACCTTGAGGGTCTCCGGGACCATCTCGCCGATGCGCCGCTGCAGGTAGTTCTTGCACCTTCGGAAGAGGCGCTGGCGCACCCCCCTCGGTCGGGCCTCGATTTCGTCCTGCAGATAGCCGAGCTGGGCGCGGGTGAAATCGAGGGGGCCGGCGATGACGGCGGCGGGGTTCTTGTCACGGAGGAAGGCGCTGACCGTATCGCCGAGGGTGGCGCCGAAGCGGCTGTGAAAGGGGTAGGCGGGGGTCTGGCCATGATCGGAGAGGAGGATCAGCTCATAGTCGGCGCCGGGGGCGTGTCGGAGCATGCGCATGATCTCGCCGATACGCTGGTCGGTGTAGCGCAGGTTCTTGAGCGCCGGGGGGGAGGCCGGTCCGAAGTGGTGGGCCAGCTCGTCGTAGCCGCTGTAGGTGGTGTAGATGCAGGGGACCCCGGCGTAGATGTCGGCGATCACTCCGAACGTCTGCAATTCGCGGAGGATGACGTTGCAGAAGATGCGGATCAGGGGGAAGAGACCCTCCCGCACCTGCCAGGGACGGGTCTTGCGGTGGCGGCGCCGGTCGTTGCGGTCGATGAAGTATTCGAGGACCGTCTCCAGGGCCAGGCGGCAGACCCGCAAGGGGTGAAGGAGAAGGAGGAGGAGGCGCCAGCCGCCGAAGCGGCCGAAGAGGGTCTGCGGATGGGGGGAGGCGACGGTGAAGATGCTGCGCTCGGCGCCGCCGTCGAGGATGTTGGCGTAGGACGATCCGCCGCTGAGGATCCCCTGGCGCCCGGCAAAGAGGCGCTCGCGGAAGGTCTGCACGTCGTCGAGGTCGTTGCAGGTGAAAACCCGTCCCTGCTCCTTGTCGAACCAGCGAAAGGCCGGGATCCCCCGGCTCTGGCCGTAGAAGATCGCCCCGAGGGCGGCGGGGGTGGTGCTCGGCAGCCCCGCCTGGTATTCCCGCAGCTCGAAACCGCGCCGCAGGTGGCGGGCGATGCGGGGGAGATAGCCGCGTTTGAGGGCCAGCTGCAGGTGGGGGGCGGAGAGGCCGTCGAGCTGGATGCCGACGAAGCCGCGCTTGGGACCGGCGGCACGGCGGCTGAGCCGTTCGCTGCGAAACGGATAGAACTTGCAGAAGTAATAGATGCGAAACAGGCGGTCGAGTAGTGGCATCCGGATTCCCTGGGCCTGCGAGGAATGGCTGCGGCCAAGTATAGCAGATGATTAGTGAAATAAGTTCATCGGGTCAGGAGAGGAGGAGTCCGAAGTCTGTTCGTCGGGGCGTAAGAACAAGGAAGCCGGCACCCCTTGGGGTCCCGGCTTCCTTGTCACTGGCTATTTGACCACGGTGACCTTGTTGATGGTCACCGGGGTGGTCGGGACATCCTGCTGCCCCGCCTTGGTTCCCGTCGCCACCTTTTCGATGGCGTCGACGACGTCCATGCCGGCCGTCACCCGGCCGAAGACGGCGTAGCCGTAGGCCGAAGGGGTCTTCCCCTGGTGGTTGAGAAAGGTGTTGTCGACGGTGTTGATGAAGAACTGGGCGGTGGCGCTGTCGACGACGCTGGTGCGGGCCATGGCCAGGGTGCCGCGATCGTTGGTCAGGCCGTTGTCGGCTTCATTCTTGATCATCCCCTTGGTCTTCTTCTGCCCCATGTCGGGTGTCATGCCGCCCCCCTGCACCATGAAGCCCTTGATGACGCGGTGGAAGATCGTCCCCGCGTAGAACCCGTCCTTGACGTAGCCGAGGAAATTTTCAACGGTGATCGGGGCTTTTCCGGCATTAAGTTCGATGGTGATCTCGCCCATGGAGGTTTCCATGCGGACGACGGTGAGCTGCTCGCTCATGATTGATTCTCCTTTGTCTGGAATTGAATTGTCCGAGGATCCGGACGGGGTCAGATATAACACGGGCGGGATCGTCAGCCAGCTGTTTTTTCGAGCTTTTCGGCAAGCCACATCTTGATAATCGACTGGCGGGGCACCCCGAGTCGACGCGCCTCCTTGTCCAGAGAATGAATCATCCAGACCGGAAAATCGACATTGACTCTGCGCTGTTCCTGTTCGGGACGGCGTGCCTTGGACAGGTCAAGATCGTCAATGACGCTTTCGCCTTGATCAAATTTTTTGTCGAAATCTTCAGCTTTCATACAGTGCGATCTCCTCTTGTCGCGAGCGCCGGACCGAGATGAGGCGAATGACTTCGTGGCGATAAGTGATCACCGCCGACCAATGTTTGCCATCAATCTTCCCGACGACAAGCCATCTCGGTTCATCGCCGGTTTTCGCCGGCACTTCCAGCAGGTCGGAATCGCCCCAGAGCATTTGCGCTTCATCAAAATCGATGCCGTGCTTTTCAAAATTGGCGGCACTCTTTTGTGGGTCGTATTCGAAGCTCATGGTATAAAAAATATACCTTTCATCGGGCTCAGTCAATGTTGATTTCGGGTTGATGGGTAAATTGTAATGTCAGGCCTTGGTCAAACGGATTGTCTGAGATGCTTTTCAAAGAGGCGGCACATCCTGCTGAAAGCACGCAATTCTGCCTGATTCATGCGGTGATGATGATCGGGCAGAATGTCGTCCATTTCGACGGCGATGATCAGTGTCGCCAGTGGATCGGCCTGATAATCATCGTAGAGGGAAACGCGAGAGATGATGATTCCACCGAGCAGCCAGAGGTTGTCGCGATACTGGACAAAAGTCCTTCTTGTCACCCCCGCTACGTAAAGGGCCTGGAGAAATTCGGCAAAATAGGACAGCAGCTTGCGACCGAAAACAAGATCTTCCCTGACCCCCATCCAGGAGTTAGGCCAACCGTCAAAATCCGGGGCCCAGTGGCGAAAAGTGGGTTGGTTGTCTGGCATGGCAATTCCAGGATAGTTCATTGTGTGTTTGAGGATTGGGACGGACTGCTCGTCTCATGCACCGTTGTAGCCACAGACTCCGGCGCGTGGCGAGTTGGGGATCGGCAGATAACCGGCTTCGTCACCACAGCTATGTCCTGTTGCGCACTCCTGGCAGAGCCAGCCTTCACCTTCCCAATTGCATTCGGGGCAGATGCGCACCGCAGGATGTTGCTCGCAGGCATCGCAGGGAATCTCCGGTGGATGGTTGCGGGCCAGGATGGTTATCGATTTTCCACTGGGCGCCGGCCCCTTGTATTCACCGAGGACCTTGATCCGCAGCTCCGTGGTCTCGCCCATGTCGTAGTCATAATCTATTTCATCACCCGACCTCAGCGACGCGGCCAGCCGTCCCTGCATGCCGATGGTCTGTTGCCCGACGAAAAACTGGCTCATATGGCCACAGCATTCCAGCCAGAGGTTGCGCAAAAACGTATCCAACGTTTTGAAGGTTGCCCGCTCATCCACCTGCAGGTGCAGCCAATAGTCCGAGGGATAACGGGTCATGACCTGCAGGTGCAAGCTGAAACGCTGATCATCCTCAACCAATTCCGCCGGTTGTTGCGTCAGGCAGCTGGCCAGGTGTTTGCCCATGCCCGAACGGGCGTACTCTTTGCCGCAGAGGGTGCAGGCTCCCTTGGTGGCCTTGTGTCTCATGTCTCGCGACCTTCCAGCTGCTTCACCAGCCGGTCGAAGTCACTTTCAAACAGCCGGTCCTGCACGATGCGGTATTTTTCGAACTCGCTTTCGGCATGGGCCTTGGCCAGCTCTGCTGTCACTTTTCCTGCATCCTGAAGAATTTCCCGGTCCCATAGTTTCAGAAAACCCGCCAACCGTTTTTCCCAGTCTTCCATCGTCATGGGGATTTTGCGCATGGCTTGAAGCTCCGCCATATCAAGGTAGGCCGAAACAATGCGCTGCATCTGTGCCAGTTCGAACTCGTTGAGGTAGTTCTTGGCGATGGAGACATCGTATTTGTGGATTTTCCCCTGAGGCGCACCCTCCCAATGGGTCAGCCCCATGTTTTCCTTCCTGTGATCGGCGCGATCGACAATGACTTCCGCCGCCGTCTGGCCGTGGATGGCGTAGTGCAGCTTGTTCTGCACGGCGGCGAAAAATCGCTTGGTGGCGGTGGCCGTCGGGTCGTAATCCAGCGCGGTGGCGTAGATGTCGGTGATCTTCTGGTAGAACTTGCGCTCGGAAAGCCGGATCTCCCGGATCTTTTCCAGCTGGCGTTCAAAGAACTCATCGGTCAGGTTACCACCGTGTTTGAGGCGTTCCACATCCATCGTCCAGCCCTGAATGGTGTAGTCCTTGACGATCTGGTTGGCCCATTTGCGGAACTGCACCGCGCGTTCGTTTTCGATCTTGAAGCCGACGGCGATGATGGCCTGCAGGCTGTAGTGTTCAACCTCGCGCCGAACCTCCCTGTTGCCTTCAGTTTGAACTATTAAGTATTGCTTAATAGTTGCCTCCCGCGTCAGTTCGTTGTCGGCGAAAATGCGTTTCAGATGCTGGTTGATGGCGGGAACCGAGACAGCGTAGAGGGTTGCCATCATCTTCTGCGTCAGCCAGATGTTCTCATCCTCGTAGCGCATTTCCACGCTGGCTTCCGAACCGCCTCCAGCCGCGGCAAAGGTCAGGTATTCCGCCGCCGAGGAACGGACGAGGGATATCTCCTGTTTTTTGGACGCCTGTGGTTTCTTGTTCTTACTCATCCCGGATACCTCTCATTACCAAATGACCTGCAGTCCGGATACAGTAGCCAGTTTGCGGTCTGATGTCACCAATTTGGCTTTATGGATCAAGGTACTGGCTGCGATGAGCCGGTCGGCAGGATCGCCATGGGGGCAAAATTCCGCTAACGCACTCTTGACGGCAATCTCCGGGGTTATCGGGATGACAACAATTTTCCGGGCCGCCAGAACAAGTTGTATAAATTCCAGGGCATTCGTTCCAGGATCAAGCCGTCCCTTTGCCACCAGCATGGCGATCTCCCAGAGCGAAATATCACAACAAGCCAACTTCCCGGCTGCGTCCGCCTGGGCAATCGCTGCCGTCGCCTTCTTGCTGAGTCGTTCCGGATCGAGAGCATCAAAAATCAGGGCGCACGTATCAAGGATCAGCACGACTGACCTCCCATTCCTCATCAAGGGGAGAGATGACATCATCGATACGGCTGGTTGCACGCAGCGCGGCCAGGCGTTGCCGCGCATTTTGCCGATCATCTTCTGGCGGTAAAAGGCGCGCAATGACCTTGCCCCGCGAGGTCAAAACGATATCCTCGCCCTTGCGTACTTTATCGAGATAGTCGGGGAGATGATTCCGGAATGTGGTAACGGATACTTCGAGCATGGCACGCCTCCTCTTTATGTACACTTCAAACGTACATCTATTGCTGGGCGAGGTCAAGGTATGAATCTTTTGCTTTGATTGGATAGGGGCACTGCGAATGAGGATCTTGAGGTCGGGTTTATGCCACAAAGCTCCAATGGAGACGCTGTACGGCGAGTTAGATTTTTAAGAGCGACCCACCCTCAGTTTGCAACTATTAAGTATTGCTTAACAGTTGCATCGCGATGATGGTTTGAAAATGGGGATGGAGAGTTGACCTTTTGCACCACTCCCAACAGTTATAGGGATTGGGGTAAATCGAGCCACAATTCACTTCTGGTCCTGTACATCTTTAGTCTGTTAACCACACTTTTTACCGGTGCAGCAAAAATTGCTTCGTAGATAAATTCATCCTCCAAAGGGTCCATGGCAAAGGCGAGTTGCTCTTTCTTGATGTTGAATTGGGCATTGATCCCGTTGGTGTTGCCCCGCGCATCGACTCGAATCCATTTGTCGAGGGTTGCGAGGTAGATGGCATTAAAGCCGTGCAAAACCGGCTCATTATCGACAGGGGGATCCAGGCGTAAAACCTGGTAGCAGAAACCGGCCGGGATATTTACCGCCCGGAGCAAGGCGGCCAGGAGATGGCTTTTTGCAAAACAGATCCCGGTAGCGTGATGAAGCACTTCGCTTGCTGAGCAGGTCACAATGTCGAGGCCGGCATCATTGGAGTGGGGAATGGTGTCTCTCACCCATTCGTACAAACAACGGGCTTTGGCAACTTCATCGGATAATGACCGTGTAAGTTCCAGAGCCTTCTGCGTGACAGCCGGAGTCTGCCAATCAACAATTGTGTCGGAAACCAGATATTCGTTTAAATCATCCGATTCAGGGTACATGCTGTCTTCAATTGAATTTGTTTCTGTTTGGGCCAACGGGCCGGGGGCGTAGCGGCGGAGCGAAGCGGAGACCGTCTGCCGCCGCCTGGTTGGATCATCTGCCATTCCGCTTGCCTAACAGGCTGTTGAAAAACTATTTGCCCAAGCCCTTGATTTTGCTGGCCTTCATATCTTGATTTTGTTATAATTTTGCGCATAAACGTCTGATATTGCAGGAGAAAACGTTATGCGCGGAGAAGACCAGAATCAACAGGCCATGTTCAGTTATGTTTCACCGGAAGCTCGGGTTCCCAAGGATCACCCCTTGCGTCCGATTCGGATCATGGTCGACAGCGCCTTCAATGATCTGGCTCCCTTGTTTCGGGAGATGTATTCGCATACCGGCCGGCCGTCAATTCCGCCGGAGCAGCTCTTGCGAGCCTCTTTACTGCAAGTGCTCTACTCCATTCGTAGCGAGCGGATGCTGGTTGAGCAACTGGATTACAACCTGTTGTTTCGTTGGTTCGTCGGGCTGTCCATGGACGACAAGGTCTGGAATCATTCCACCTTCTCCAAGAACCGGGAGCGCCTGATGCAATTCGAGGTTGCGACGGCGTTTTTCCAGGCGACCAAGGGACTTGCCGAGCGGGCCGGACTGATGTCGAAAGACCACTTTACCGTAGATGGAACCCTGATCGAAGCCTGGGCCTCGATGAAAAGTTTCCGCCCCAAGGATGATCAGGATCAAGACCCGCCAGCAACGGGCGGCCGCAACCCTGATGTTGATTTCAAAGGACAAAAGCGCAAGAACGACACGCATCAGTCGATCACCGATCCGGATGCCCGACTCCTCAAAAAGGGCAAAGGAAAGGAATCGAAACTCTGCTACATGGGTCATGCCCTGATGGAAAACCGCAACGGCATGGTGGTCGACAGCCGCCTGACTCTGGCCAATGGCACCGCCGAATGGGATGCCGCCCTGGAGATGGTTGAAAATCTGCCGGGCACAAATCGGGTCACGGTCGGCGCAGACAAGGGCTACGATGTTCCGGTCTTCGTCGATGGTTTACGGGAACGGTTGGCAACGCCGCATGTGGCTCGGAAAGACAAGGGCACTGCGATTGATGAACGAACCACCCGTCATGAAGGCTACCGGGTCAGCCAGAGAATCCGCAAGCGGGTTGAAGAAATCTTCGGCTGGCTCAAAACTGTCGGCTGTCTGCGCAAGACGCGACATCGAGGGCTTGACCTGGTCGGTTGGATATTCGAATTCGCCATGAGCGCTTATAATTTGACCCGAATGCGTAACTTGATTTGGTCAACATAGGCAAAAAGGGCAAAGACTGCCGATTGATGGCAGAAAAACGGCCTTAACGGGCCACTAAACAAGGAGAATTGGCAAGAAACCAACGAAACACAGATTGTCAAAGATCAAAAAAATGATTTCGGGAGGGAACAGGTCGCCTCCCAGTTGGTTTTTCAACGACCTGCTAAGCCCGCCAAGAATGTGCGGATCCCATCAGGTATCTTGTGGCAGGAATAAGGGGACACCATAGCTATTCAGTGGCTTTCCTACGCACTTTGCCAACTCCGCCACCTGTTTTCAAGCATCAAGTCCAATTGCCCATTTTTGCCCCTGAAAATCGACCCATAGGCCAATTTCTGGGGGTGAATTGACACTTTTGGTTATTATTTCAGACTCTTAGCTTGGTCCGACCCCGAACAGAATCAACGCGGGAGGCTGCATCAACGGCAAATCGCCTCTCTTCAGGTTCGGGTAGGGGCCGGAAGGCGGACCCCTTTGCCCGAAAAACCAAAAGCAGTGAGACAATATTCAGGTGTGCACAAGCATATCACCAAGCCCGCCAATAACTGCATCAAGAGGTTTTTCTGGGATTGTGACCCGAATTGAGGTTCTCTCGGCAAGTCTCTCTCGTAGTCCAGGAAGCAAAGCTCCGCCACCGGTTAGGATGATGCCACTCTCGATGATTTCGCATCCAAAGGCCGGGGGCACCTTTCGCAGTAGATTGGTGACTGTATCGATGATTTTTAAAATTGCAGGTTCGATCATGGCATGTATCGATGCTTGACGGATTATTATAGGTATCGGCGACGCGTCTTTATTGTTGCCAGTGCCAACCTGGATTTTGTTGTCGGTCAGTTTGTTCTGTGCCACCCCAGCAGATGCGATAATTCTTTCCGTTTCACTTGACAAAAGAGAGAGTCCCCAACAACGTAGAAAACAGTCCTTTATGCTCTCCCGCAGGGTGCCGCAGCCAACCCTGGACGCGTGTGTGTCAAGGATTTCGTTTCCGCGAATAACAGCACAATCAGTCACGCCATCTCCCACATCCACAATCAACTGTGTGTACGGGTTGCAAAAATCCATTCCGATACCGATGGCAGCCGCGAATGGCTCGGAGATAATTTCCACACTGGCAGCATCTGCAGCGAACAAAGCTGCCATGAGCGTCTCCCGTTCTTCCTCCGAAGCATCCGTGGGGGAACCGACAATGACCCGGGGGCTGAGAAGCCCCAATTTTTTGGCCCTGTTCAGAAAAGGTCTAACGATTTCAGTTAGTTTTTGTGAATTAGCCACCACGCCATGTTGTAGGGGAGGTTCGGACATCGACATCGTTGGAATGACCACGACTCCGAATTTCGCAGTGGCCAAACGAATAAACGCCGTGCCTACATCAATAGCCACTTCGTTGCGACACGCAAAAGGAACTCTATGCTTTTTCATATGTGAGTCCTTCATATCCTCTGAGGGATGGACTGAAAAACGAAGCATAGATTCGTTTCCAAAACGACAGGAAAGAATCTATGGTTTTTTACCTACAAGTGATAATCGCCGGCCGCTTCAGGCTGGTAAATAATCTCCTCGATTCGGATGGTTTTGGTGCCGGCACGAACCTCCCATTCGATGATGTCCCCCACGGCATAACCGAGCAACGCCGTCCCAATCTGCGAGGTCACTGAAATTCGGCCTTCAGAAAAGTTCGCATTGCTGGGGAAAACCAAGGTCACAATCATCTCCTGGTCGGTGTCCATGTCTCGGAATCTGACCCGAGAATTGATCGTGACTACATCAGGGGGTACCTCCCGTTGGGCGACAACTTTGCATTTATCAAGTTCCTCTTCAAGGCTGGTTAAATCGTCCCGGTCACGAAAACGAGTCCTTTTCATGCCATCGAGAAGGTCTTCGAGTTTCACGAAATCTGGCTCGGTGATGTAAATAGTTCTTTCTTTCATAATAGTTTCTCCATGTTTGAAATAAATGATGTCTTGTTCGACGTGTGCATCTTCCTTACGGGCTCCTTGGCAAGTGCACCCACAAATAAAAAGGCCACAGACTGGGAAAAGTCTGTGGCCTGGCGAAAACGGGTCTTGGGGTAAAATAAACGCTTACATCACGACAATAATACGCGCCCCGAATTGCCCACCGCCAGCCTACAGTGCGCTAAGGGGGTAATTGTCAAATTCAGCTTAATTTTTCGGATAGTATTCAACTTCATGTCAAGGACCATATCAGAAGGGTACAAAATGATCAAGACGAATAAATTGGGGAACTCGAGGGTTAAGTACTGCTTAATAACTGCCGCCTCTTCGAGCTCGTTGTCGGCGACAATGCGTTTCAGATGCTGGTTGATGGCGGGAACCGAGACAGCGTAGAGGGTTGACATCATCTTCTGGGTCAGCCAGAACGTCGAGTTAGTTTTTTAAGAGAGTCCCACCCTCAGAGCGAGAGCGTCCGGACACAAGGACGTTCGTATCAAGGATGACCTTCATTGATGTTTCCGAACTTTGGCGATTGCAGCGGTGATGTCTGATTGCTTCAGCCCGACTTCTTCCCCTTGTCGGCGGGCTTCGGTAATCAAGGTGTCAAACTCATTCATCGCGGGTAGGGAGATCGCCTTGAGGATAACCACGTCGTTTTCGCCGACGACGACGAATTGCGTACCGGCCGTTAAATTGAGTCGTTTGCGGATATCTTCAGGAATGACGATTTGACCCTTGGAAGACATCTTGGTTGTCGCGAGATTTGCCATAGTATGGCTCCTTAATTGCTCTTGCATTCTTACTGGTAAGATCATGGCGCGGTCAGGTGGAGGTGGCAAGGGGGGATTTTGTTTTTGTCGGGAGAATGGTTGGGGACTGGCTCCGCAGGTGCCAGCCCCCCTTTTCGGTTCACGACCTAAGACCGCTCTACGCCACAAAACTCCCCGGTTCCACTTCCCGCACCTGCCCCAGCGCAGCCAGGGTTTCGAGCAACTCGCCAACCTTGTCAGCGCGGGCGCGCTGGAAGGTGCGGGCGAGGGTTTCGGCGGTGATCGGGGCGGCGGCGCTGGCGAGGGCGGCGCGGACGGCTTGCACCTGCTCGGGGAGGGTTTTCGGCCAGGGGAGTTTGGCTTTGATTGTGAGCGGGGTGGCTTCGGTTTCGCCGAGATTGAGGTCGTCCTGAATGGTGACCTGCGCGCCGTGCGGCTGCTGGTATTCGGGGCGCAGCCAGCGGATCAGGCCTTGCTCTTCTTCCCGGGCCCGTTCGCGGTTGAGGGCGACGACCTTTTCGAGGATTTCGGCGTCGCTGAGGGTGGCGGGCCAGCCGTAGGCGGCAAAGACGGCGGCGTCGAGTTCGTCGTGCAGTTGTTTGAGGATGGCGACCAGCCCTTGTTCGTGGATCGTTTTCTCTTTGGCGGTCAAGATTATCGTAGGGGCGCGATTCATCGCGCCCGGTGTCGTTTCTGTCGTGCCCGGTGTCGTTTCTGTCGCGCCGAGGGCGTCATAAATGCCGCCCCTACATTTTTCGATCTCCCGCAACTTCTCCAGCACGTTGTACATGCCGGTCAGGGTCAGGTCGGGATGGAGCGCCTGCTGGCGCTTGCGGTGGGCGTCGAGCTGCTCAGCGAGGGCGCGGATGGTTTGCTTCTGCTCGTCGCTGGCGGCGGGGAAGGGGAATTTATTGAAGCAGTCAGTATGGTTATAGGTCGCGTCATTTCCAATGCCGAGCCACCCCCCTGCTGCAATAGCCCAACAAATATGAATTTTTGAAGAAAGGACACCCAACAAGAAAGCTTCGTCACTGGCCGTGATGACGATTTTGCTTTCGGACAGGACTTCGGGTGGCAGGAACTGAAATATACGATGTTTGGCCGTTCGAACGGTTGCAATGTACCTGTCTAGGCCCATTAACGCAGGACGAAGGTCCTTCCTGGGTTCACCGAAGATCCACCACTTTTCTTTGTAGCTGGCTCGATTGTTTTGATCTCGCTCTGGTTTGACTCGCTCCAAAACCCATTGGAATACCTCTGGGTAAAATTTGCGGACCTCATCAACGCTAAGCCCGAACAGGTCAATAACCATGAGCCCTCGTGGACTCTGAGCGAGATCGCGACCATTGCGGTATGGGCAGATATGTTTTTCCAAATTGGGGATTCGTCCAAGGCCAAGCCGTTTTGCTTCCTCGACGGTGACCAGAAAACCTTCGCCGTGAAGTTTTATGCCCATGGCACATAGATCAGCATTTGCAGAAAGTTGAACCGAGGCGGCTACGTTTGCTCCCGTCGTCAAATCAGCGTGTAACACTCCAAGATGAGAAGCCAACTCAACGGCCACGCCTTCCCCGTCTCCTCCCCGCTCACTGGTCACCGTAACCAGAGTCCCCACCTCTCCATCTTTCACCACTCGGCCGACAGTCATGGCAATCCTAACCGCCGCGCCATCCGCAGCATCGACCCAGGGATGATCAGGAATGGCAAAAGCGATTTGTAGGGGCACCCCTTGCGGGTGCCCGCCTTGCCCATGGGCACCCGCAAGGGGCGCCCCTACAAGGTGCCGTTCGACCACCTTGCGATTGAATGTCTGCGTAATCGAATTGGTGGTGATGAAACCGAAGCGCCGCACCTTGCCGGTGCGAGTCAACGCGGCGGCATGATGCCACCAGAACATGACGAAGTCGGCGCTGTCCGGCACTTCCTTCCAGACGCTTCTCAGCGCCTCGACGTAACCGTCGCCGAGCGCCTGTCGCATGGTCGAAGCGCCGATAAACGGCGGGTTCCCAACCACAAAATCCGCTTGCGGCCACTCTGCCTGACGCGGATTCAGATAACGCAGCACCGCTTCCTGCGCGCTCTCATCCGGCACCTGCTCCCCCGTCACCGGATGCGTCTTCGTCGTCCGTCCATCCCAACGGCTGACCGCCTTTCCCTCGCCATCGACCACCGGCTCCACCCCGTCATAAGCCAGCACCGCGTCGCGGCACTCGACGTTGTGGAACTTCTTGATCACCGGCTCCGGCGGCAGCACATGGCCGCGGGTGCGGAAATGCCATTGCAGATAGCCGATCCACAACACCATGTCGGTGATGGCGGCGGCGCGGGGATTGACTTCGATGCCGAGAAGCTGGTGCGGATCGACGGTGAGGCCGGCGAGCTCCAGCGTCGTCTGGTCTTCGCCGAAACCTTCGAGGGCATTGAGAACTTCTCCCTCCAGACGCTTGAGATGTTCGAAGGTCACGTAAAGGAAGTTGCCGCTGCCGCAGGCGGGATCGAGAATCCGCAACGAACAGAGCTTGTGGTGAAAGGCCTTGACCAGAACGATGGCGCCAGCGCTGTCGCCCTGACCATCGAGGGTCACGCCCGCAGCCAGCACCGCATCCCAGTCGGCGCGCAGCGGTTCGACCACTGTCGGCAGGACCAAGCGCTCGACGTATTCGCGCGGCGTGTAATGGGCGCCGAGATGGTGGCGTTCGGTGGGGTCGAGGGCGCGCTCCAGCAGGGTGCCGAAGATCGCCGGCTCGACATCGCGCCAGTCGGCCTTGGCGGCGTCGATGAGAAGATTGAGCTGAATATCGCTGATCGGCAGCGCCTCGGTCTCGGCAAAGAGGCCGCCATTGAAGCGCAGCAACTTTTCACGCAGCACCGGCGAGAAGCCGCCGTCGCGCATCGTCGTCCACAGCGATTCCAGCAGCGGCGGGAAGTTGTCGATATCGCCGCGCAGACTCTCCAGCAAGGCGGTGAAGCTTCGGGCCGGAATCAGCCCGACATCCTCGGCGAACATGGTGAAGAGGCTGCGTTTGAGGAAGTTGCCGACCCGCTCCGGCGTCTGTCCCGACGACTCCAGCGACTTGGCGAGGCGGGCGAGTTTGGCGGCAATCTCGCGGGTCGCCTTGGCGCTGCGCTTGGCCGGGTCGAGGCCGTGCGGCTGGGTCCAGACCTCACGCAGCAGCGTGCGAATCTCGGGATCGACGAGATCGGCGAGGAGGATGCGGTGCGCGCGCGGGTCGGGGAAGGGGAGATAGGACTTGCCGGTGCAGGAGAATTCGCTGTAGAGCTCGATGGCGTGGCCGACATCGACGATGACGAGAAAGGGCGGCCACCCCTCGGCGACGGGGAGGGCGCGGGCGTATTGCTCGGCCTGCCCCTTGGCCTTGAGCATCGCCACATCCCACCCCTTGGTGCCGCGCACGGCGGTGCCGCGCCGGCCGGAGAGCCAGTCGCTTTCATTCTCGCGAATCAGTAGCGGCTCCGTCCCGGAGGGACGATCGCTCCCCTGCTTGGCTTCGAGGACGAAACAGCCATGTTTGTAGAGATCGATGCGACCGTTGCTGGTCAGGCCGGACCCGTGGCGGAAGGTGACGCTGCGTTCGAAGACATAGCTGTTGTCGCGGTCGTCGGGGCGGGTGGGTTCGGGGCGCGGAACTTCGAGGAGATCGCAGAATTCGGAGAGGAAGAGTTGATAGTTGGCCCGTTCGGCGGCGCCGGAGGCCGCCCAGCGGTGGATAAAATCAACGACAGCGGTGTCGGTGCGCGGCATCTCGGTCATACATCCCCCTGTGATTCCTGCGAACGATCCGACGACCGATCACCGTAATAAGGCAGCGAATCTCATGTCAGGAGGGAATTTAGCAAAAGTACCGCATCTTTGCCAGTACGAAGACCTTTGTCGGTCATTATTGCAGAGAGGGAACCTTGGTAATAGCGGATGGCAAATCGTTACAAGTTTTTCTCTCCCGCCCCGCCTTCATACCTTCCCCCGCCCATTCTTCTGCGCATCCCGCGCCTGCAGGCGGGCCTTGGTCATCCGCTCGCGCAGACCGCCGTCCTGCAAGAAGGCCTTCTCCAGCCCTTTCAACTGCCGGTCGAGCAGAAAATTGGTCTGGTGAATCAGGCAAATCGCGATATTGGCCACCACTTCGGCGGGGCGGGTGTCGACAAAGGTCCGATACATCTCATAACTCACATCACTCTCACGACCGAGCTTGCGCACATACTGCGCCTCCCTGGAGTCTTTATCCCAGATCGGCAAGTCGCGCACTTTCAGATAATCGCGGTAATCCTCCAGCAGCTCTTCGAGGCTCGCCCGCGCCACGTTGGTCAGCTTGATCTCCATCTCCTTCGAGGTGGTCGCGGCCTTGCTTCCCTCGACGATATTCTGCTTGCCCGAGCGCGCCGCCTGCACCATTTGATCGACGGTGCGGTCGCCCTTTTTGAGAAAGCTCTGGCAGAACCGAAAGGTGAGCTGGTAGACCACCTCGGACTTCTGGTAAGAGAGCAGGGTCTGGTAGTCGCCCCTTGGGGGTAAGATCAGAGGCTGGGGATTTTGCGAGCCAAGTGGATTCTGGGAGTTATGGGAGTCATGGGAGTCATGGGAGTCATGGGAGTCATGGGAAGGCATCGCTGCTTTCCCATTATTTTCATGCTTCCCATTGCCTGTCTTTTTCATAACAACCTCCGACCTGCTTGCCAGCAAACAGAAAAACCAGCCTGAAGGGCTGGTTTTTATGAATTGTTTTGGATTGTTAGTTGGTGCCGAAGGCCGGAATCGAACCGGCACGCCCAGAAGGCAACGGTTTTTGAGACCGTCGTGTCTACCGATTCCACCACTTCGGCAAAAGCGGTTGAATTATAGGGTCAAGGGGGGCAATGGTCAAGGGTTAAAACACCTTGCCCCCTTGGGCACAGGGACCTCAGGCCGGTGCATAGTCGTAGGAGCCGGAGGAGGTCGAACTCCTGGGGCAGAGGCGGCTGTGGTGGCCGAGAAATCGGGCGAATTCGCCGGCGGGGAGGGGTTCGCTGAAAAAATGCCCCTGTCCCATGGCGCAACGGTGTCGTTTCAGGAAGAGGAGCTGGTCGGCGGTTTCGATCCCTTCGGCGAGGACCTTGAGGCCGAGACGGTGGGCCATGGCGATGATCGCTTCGGTGATGACCCGGTCATGCTCGCCGCGGGGGACGTCGGTGATGAAGGAGCGGTCGATCTTGAGAACGTCGAGGGGGAAACGCTTGAGATAGCTCAGGGAGGAATAGCCGGTGCCGAAGTCGTCGATGGAGAGGGACACCCCGAGGGCCTTGAGGGCGTGGAGCCGCAACACGTTCACTTCGGAATTTTCCATCAGCGACGATTCGGTGAGTTCGAGCTCGAGGTCGCCGGGGCGGAGGCCGGTTTCGAGGAGGATGCTCCCCACCAGGGGGACGAAGTCGCTTCGGCGCAGCTGGAATCCGGAGATGTTGACGGCCATTTTAATGCGGGGGTACCCGGCCTCCTGCCAGGCGCGGTTCTGGCGGCAGGCTTCCCGCAGGGCCCACTGGCCGAGGGGGTGGATCAGGCCGTTTTCCTCGGCGACGGGGATGAACCGGTCCGGAGGGATGGAGGAGCCGTCGGCGCGTGTCCAGCGCAACAGGGCCTCGGCGCCGATCACCGTCCCCGAGAACAGGTCGATCAGGGGCTGGTAGTGCAGGGAGAATTCCCCCTCATCGATTCCGCGGCGCATGGCCGCTTCGAGGGCGAGCTGATCCTGGGTGGCGGCGTTGATCTCCCGGCAGAAGTACTGATAGGAGTTTTTGCTGTGGGCCTTGGCCTGGTACATGGCCGAATCGGCGCAGTTGAGGAGGGCCCCGGCGTCTCTGCCGTCCCGGACATATAGGGATATGCCGATGCTGCCGGTGCCGTGGATCGCCCCCCCCTCGAGGAGGATCGGCTCGCCGATGATCTGTAGGATCCGGCGGGCCACCAGGGCGGCATCCTCTTCGTGGGCGATGGGGTAGAGGGCCATGGCGAACCGGTCCCCTCCGGTGCGGGCGACGATGTCCCGGCCCCGGGCCTGGGCGACCAGGCGTTCGGCGTAGATCTTGAGCATGGTGTTGCAGGCTTCGAAGCCGAAGGAGTCGTTGACCGCCTTGAACTTGTCGAGGTCGAGGCAGAGAACGGCGACGGGGCGCTCCTCCTTGGCGGCCAGGCGCAGGATCTTGTCGAGCTTCTGGAGAAAATTCATCCGGTTGGGGAGACCGGTCAGAGGGTCGTAGTTGGCCAGGCGGTAAGCCTTCTCCTCGAGCTGCTTGTTGAGGGTCACGTCGAGCATGGTGCCGACGATGCCGCCGATGGCCTTTGACGGGGTCAAAAAGACCGACTTGGTGAAGATCACCTCGCGGCGGCTGCGGTCGGCGTAGACCATCGGTCCCTGGTAGGTCTCGAGTTTTTGCCCACCGAGAAGGCGCCGGTCGGTGGCGTGATAGCTGTCGGCAAAATCGGCCGGAGCGATGTCGTGCACGGTCTTGCCGAGGATCTCCTCCTTTTTCAATCCGAGGGCGCCGAGGAATTCGCGGTTGCCGCCGAGGTAGCGCAGGTTCTGATCCTTGTAAAAGACCGGTGTCGGAATGGCGTCGATCAGTTCCTGTAGGAAATGGACCTGGTCCCGCAGCGCTGCCGCCGAGATTTCCCTCTCCAGTTCGGCGCCCAGGCGCTCCTTCAACGGGAGGAGGACCGCGGCGGCCAGCTGTGTCTCCTGGTCGGCCTCCGGCCAGAAGAGAACGGCTATCCCCAGGGGAGAGCCGTCGGCCGCGGCGAGGGGGAGAGCGAGCAGGGATCGGAGCTGCGGGTCCTGGAACGCCGCCGCCAGGGTCCTCTCCAGGTTGAGCTCCGCTGGGGCCGACCCCCGGGAAAAGAGGAGGGACTGCTGCTGCGCGGAGAGCCCGAAGGTCCCCTCTTCCGGGAGGGGGCACTGGCCTGCCGCGACAAAGATTTCGTAGTGGCCGGGTTTTTCGGCAACGGAGCGGGCGACAAAGGCGCCCCGGGCCTCGAGGCGGTCGACGAGGTGATTCATCAGCACCGCGAAGAAGGCCTTCCCCACGGTCGAGCAGATCGCGGGAAAGATGTCCCGGAGCAGGGTGCAAGCCCGTTCGTCCAGCGCCTCGGCAGGACTCATTTTCTCATGCCCGGAGGGTCTGCTCATCGGTCTATCTTCCGGCGGTCGGCTCAGGCGCAAAGGACGGCGGGATCGAGATCCCCCTGCAGCAGGACGATTTCATCGCTGCTGAAGATGCGATTGGCATCGAGAAGAATGATGAAGTTGTCCCCCTTTTTCCCCATGCCGCGGATGTAGTCGATGTTCAGCCCCGATCCGATGCGCGGCGGCGGTTCGATCTCCTCGGCGCCGAGTTCGAGCACCTCCTGGACCGAATCCGTCACCACGCCGACGGTGAGCACCTCCTCGTCGCGGGCGATTTCCAGGACGACGATGCAGGTCGCCTGCGATACGTCCCGGGCAGGGAGCCCCAGTTTGCGCCGCAGGTCGATGACCGGAACCACGGCCCCGCGCAGGTTGATGACCCCGAGCATGTAGTCCGGCGTCTGGGGAACCTTGGTCGGTTCTCGATAGTCGAGGATTTCCTTCGTCCGGCGAACTTCGACGGCGAAAAGCCCCTCGCCGAGGTTGAAGGAGAGGTACTGTTCGATTCGGGCCTGCCCCTTGCTCTCCATAGCTGCTCCCATCCTCAGTAGGTCTCGAAGTCGCTGTCGAGGAGGTCGCTGTGCCCCGCGGCGGCGAATCGGGGCTTCTCGATCTTCCCCCTGGACTGACGATGGGAGGACGTCCCGGCCGGGGCCGGGAGTGCACGTGTGCCCTGTCCGGCCGTTTTCTGTTTTGGCGCGGAAATATTCTCGCCAACCGCCTTCCCCACCTGGAAAAAGGCGATGGTGTCGGCCAGGAGCTCGACCTGACTCGAGAGTTCCTCGGCGGTGGAGGCCGTTTCTTCGGCGGACGAGGCGTTCTGCTGAATGACGATATCGAGGTGCTGGATCGCCCTGCTGATCTGCTCGGCGCCGGTATCCTGCTCGCGGCTGGCGGCGGTGATCTCCTGCACCAGTTCGGCGGTGCGCTGGATGTTGGGGACCATCTCGCCGAGGAGCTTGCCTGCCGTCCGGGCGACGGTGACGCTCGAAGCCGACAGGGCGTTGATCTCTCCGGCGGCCAGCTGGCTCCGTTCGGCGAGTTTGCGCACCTCGCTGGCGACCACGGCGAATCCCTTGCCGTGCTCGCCGGCCCTGGCCGCCTCGATGGCGGCGTTGAGGGCCAGGAGGTTGGTCTGCCGGGCAATCTCCTCGATGATCATGATCTTCTCGGCGATGTTGCGCATCGCCTGCACCGTTTCCGCCACCGCGTGCCCGCTCTGACTGGCGTCGAGGGCCGCCTTGACGGCGATTTTTTCCGTTTCCAGGGCATTCTCCATGTTTTGCCGGATATTGGCGCCCATCTCTTCGATGGAGGCTGACACCTGTTCGACGGAGGCGGCCTGTTCGGAGGCGCCCTGGGACATCTGCTGCGACCCGGCGCTCATTTCGATGGCCCCGGCGTTGACGTTCTCCGAGGCGGCCATGACGCCGCCGACCACCTCCCGCAGGCGTTCAACCATGGTCGAAAAGGCGTGCATCAGTTCGTCCTCGGCGCAGCGGGGTTGAATCATCACCGTCAGATCGCCGGCGGCGATTTCCTTGGCCCGACCGGAGACCCCCTTGAGCGAGGCGATCATCTCCCCCATGGCGTTCAGCAACTCGCCGGTTTCGTCCCGCTTTTCGGAGGCGACGTTCACCCCCAGATCTCCCCGGGCCAGGTGCTTGGCGGCATTGACGGCCCGGGCCAGGGGGCGGGTGATGCTGCGGCCGAAGAAATAAGAAAAGAGCGCCATGACCAGAACCAGCAGTGAAATGGCCCAGGTGAAGCGCTTGGCCTGCATCCAGAAGTCGGTGTCAACGTCGTCGAGGTAGATCCCCGACCCGATCACCCACCCCCAGGGCTCGAACGCCTTGACGTAGGAAACCTTGGGAGCGAGCTCCTTGGCTCCCTTCTTGTTCCAGACGTACTCGACAAAACCGGCGCCGTCCTGCCGCACGACCTTGACCATTTCGATGAACAGGGCGGTGCCGTTGGGGTCCTTGTAGTCGTCGAGGAGCTGGCCGTTGAGGTCCTTGTTGAAGGGGTGCATGACCATGCGCGGGGTCATGTCGTTGATCCAGAAATAGTCGTTGTCGCCGTACCTCATCTTCTCCAGAGCCGACATGGCGTTTTGCCTGGCTTCGTCTTCGGAGAAGGCGCCGTCGAGGAATTGCTGATGGAAAAAGACGACGGCGGCCTGGGCGGTTTCGACGACGTGCCGGGTCTTTTCCTTGCGGTCGTTGATCAGGTTATTCTTGTTGATGGTGAGCGAGACCGCCGAAATGGCGCAGATCGCCACCAGGCAGAAGCAGACCAGGGCGGTCAATTTGTGGGTCAGTTTAATAGTCGGCATTTTCACTGGTGCTCCTTTTTCCGGGGGGTGATGAACTGTCAGCCAAGAATCATCGGGACGATCTTGACAAGCTGGGTCGGCTTGAACGGTCTGACGATCCTGGCCGAAGCCCCGGCGGTGAGAATGGTCTTAAACATCGCGGTACTCCTGTGGGCAATAAGCTTCGGCCGTCACGGCCGTCTCTGTCTTCATCAGGCGCAAGTGCTGCATCAGGGTTTCAGGGGTGCAGCACCGGATTTCTGCGGAGCTGTCGTCGTTCCTCGGCGGTCGCTTCGCCCCCGTATTCCCGGTGATGAAGAGGACGGGGAGAGGGAAGGTTGGTCGCAAGAGGGTTTTCTCCAGGCTTTCGGCGGCAAATCGCTCGTCCAGGGTGTTGACGATCAGGCACAGGTAATTGCCGACCGGACAGTTCCTGACCCAGTTCAGGGCATCGTGGGCATCCTTGAATATATCGGCGGCAAAACCGGAGAGGTGAAGATGAAAAGTGATGCCGAGAAGCGCATCGCTCCCTCCGTCCAGCAGCATCACCCTTGTGGGCTCCGTCGTCATGATTGGCCTGTCCCGGAATTTAATCAAACGATGTTCGTATATAGCTGTGTTGTTACATAGCAAGCCCCTTGCCAAATTTTTAAGTAACCAAAAATACAAGTTATTTTTATAGAAAAGACTGTTTTATCTTTGCTTGACATTCGGGGTGTAAGAAAACTTACGGGGGCAGGCGGGGCAGGCCGGGGAAAACTCCGGCTTCGGGGGATCGGGGCGGGGTGTTGGTTTTTGAAACCTGTTTCGTTTCCTTACGGCTTTCGAGCTTGAGCGGAGAAGAGGGGTGAAAAAATGCCCCGGGGGAGTTGGCTCCCGGGGCAAAAGTCAGCCGCGCATCTTCTTCAGCCGCTGACAGAGGGCGGGGCGGGAGATGCCGAGGAAGGAAGCGGCGACGGACTGGTTTCCCCCGGCCCGCTCCATGGCCTCGCGAACCAGCAGTCCCCCCGCTTCGTCGAGGGTCGGCAGCGTTTCGGTGAAAATCAGTTTCCGTCCGCCCGTATCGGCGGGGAGGGGCGAAGACGGTGCAGCGCCCGAGGGGAGAGCCTGCTCTCCGATGGCTTTCCGGAAGGGTGCCAGGGAGAGCCGTCCGGACTGGTGCTGGCTGACGGCATCGAAGACCATGGATCGCAGTTCCCGGACGTTGCCGGGGAAGGGGTAGTCCCCCATCAGGTCGGAGAGTCCGACGGGGAGCAGAGGGCGCTTTTTCCCCAGTGCTTCGGCTGCCTCGGAGAGAAACTTCTCGAGAAGGAGCGGCAGGTCGTCGCGGCGCTCCCGCAGGGACGGGAGGGTGACGTGGTGGGCCTTGAGGCGGTAATAGAGATCCTTGCGGAAGGCCCCGGCGGCCATCCGTTCGGCGAGGTCGAGATTGGTGGCGGCGACGATGCGGACGTTCGACCGTCTCGGGCGGTCGGCGCCGAGGGGGAGATATTCCTCTTCCTGGAGGAGGCGCAGCAGCTTGACCTGGGACCCCGGACTCAGGTCGCCGATCTCGTCGAGGAACAACGTCCCCCCCGCGGCTTCCTCGACCATCCCCTTGCGGGCCTGCTGGGCCCCGGTGAAGGCGCCCCGCACATGGCCGAAGAGGGTGTCGGCAAAGACGTTGTCGTCGAGTCCGGCGGCGTTGACGGCCACCCAGGGCCCCTTCGGGCGCCCGAGGCGGTGAACGATCCGGGCCACCAGTTCCTTGCCGGTGCCGCTGTCGCCGGTGATCAGCACCGGCTGGCTGCTGGGAGAGACCGCCTCGAGGTAGTGGAAGACCGCCTGCATCCGGGGGTTGACGGTGGATATTTCGGCAAAGGCCTCGGGGTGACCGAGGCTCCGGTGCAGGATGCCGCTGCGCAGCTTCTCGTTTTCCGTCTCCAGCTCCCGGAGGCGCAGGGCGCGGAGGATTCCGGTCATGATGCGGTTGCGGTCGTCGGTCTTGACGAAATAGTCACAGGCGCCGAGCTGCATGCAGCGCACTGCGCTGTTGAGCTGGTTGATGCCGCTGATGATGATCACCGGCAGCTCCGGGCGTTCGTTACGGATCCAGCCGATGATGTCCTCTCCCGTCGGCGGCGGCAGGGTCAGGTCGAGGAGAACCAGGGAAAAGGCGGTGGAGGCCAGAAGCTTCAGGGCTTCGTCGCCGTTGCAGCAGAGGAGGGTGTGATTGAGTCCCGCCTGGCGTTCGAGGGTCAGCGCCAGGCTGTGGAGCCAGGGGCGTTCATCGTCGACCATCAGGATGGGGAGGAGGGGCTTGAGCGTTTCATCCATGGATCAGGAGATCCTTTCCTGGGAGGAAGGCAGGGTCACGATGACCTCGGTTCCCGCTCCCGGTGCCGAAGAAAAGCGGATGTCGCCGCCGTGCTCCTTGACGATGCGGGCGGAGATGGAGAGTCCGAGGCCGGAGCCGCCGACATCGCGGCGGGTGGTGAAGAAGGGGTCGGTGATGTGGCCGAGGATCTCGGGGCTCATCCCTTGCCCCTCGTCGCGGATAGTGATGAGGGCGCAGTTGTCCCCGGTGTCGAAACGGGTGGTGACGAAGAGTCCCCTCTCCGGGTCGGGGAGGGCCTGGCAGGCGTTGATGATCAGGTTGAGGAAGACCTGTTCGAGACGCTGGCGGTTCCCCGGGAGGGAGGGAAGATCGGCGCCGTAGTCGACTTCGCAGCGTCGGGTCGAGCGGCGGATGATGTTACCGGCCAGACGCAGCGTGGTGGCGACCGCTTCGTTGATGTCCACGGTCTGGCTCCGGTCGAGGGGCTCCTTGCTGGCGAAGTTCTTCAGGTCGTCGACGATGAAACGGATGCGCCCTGCGGCCTCTTCCATTTCGGCGACGAGGAGGGGGATCTCGTCGCGCATCTTCGAGTAGCGCAATCCCCCCCAGGTAAAGTCGCCGTGCTCTTGCCGGTGGCGGTCGAGAATCGGCAGGCTCTCCGCCACCGCTTCGGCGACCATGGGGAGATTGAGGAGGATCTGGGCGTTGGGGTTGTTGATCTCGTGGGCCACTCCGGCCGCCAGGATACCGAGGGCGGCAAGGCGGCTCGACTGCAGGGCCTGCTCGCGCAGCCGGACCTTTTCGCTCACATCGCTTGCGATCTGGATGACGTTGACCACTGTTCCCCCCGGATCCCGGAGGGGGAAGACCTTGACCCCCCAATAACGGCCGTCGGCGCTTTGCGTCATCAGCTCCGCCGCTTCGCCGCTGCTGAAGACCTCTCTGAGACAGCCGTCCCATTCCTCGGGGAGGGTGCCCCAGATCGTTTGCCAGGGGAGTCCGGCGAGGTCCTCGCCGGGACGGTCGAAATGGATCGCCGCTCCGCTGTTGGCCCAGACGACCCGGAGGTCGGGAGAAAGGAGGAGGAGGGCGTCGGGAATGCCGTCGAGGAGGGCCTGGAACTGCTGGTAGAGAGTGCGAAAGCGGTGCTCGCTCTCTCCGAGGGCCTGCTGGGTCGCCTTGATGGCGCTGATGTCGCGGATGGATATGTGCAGATAGGGAGAACCGCCGAAGTGGATCCTTCGCGCCGAGACGAGCCCGGTGGTGATGGTTTTGTCCCTGAGGCGCAGTCGGGCCTCGAGGTTGCTGATTTCGCCAGTGCCGGCCAGAACCTCCTCCATCCCCTCAAGAAAGGACGGATCTTCGAAGAGGCCCAAATCCAAAGAGGTCCTGCCGATGCACTCCTGGCGGGAATAGCCGCTCCAGGCGGCGAAACCGTCGTTGACGCTGACGATGGTGCCGTTGTCGGCGCGGGCCAGGAGGACGGCATCGGGGGAGCTCTGGAAGGCGACCCGGAAACGTTCTTCGCTCTCCTGCAGGACCTGTTCGCTGTTCTGGCGTTCCAGTTCCGCCGCCGCCCGGCCGCCGAAGATCTTCAGCAGACTCTCGGCGGTCTCGGAATTCTGCAGGGGGTGGCAGAAGAGGACGGCGAGGAACCCCAGAGGGCGTCCGAGGGAGTCGAAGAGGGGGGTGCCGACGTAGGCCTCGACCCCCCGCTCGCTCAGGAGGGGGTCTTCGGGAAAAATGGACCGGACGTCCTTTAGGTAGGTACAGACACCGCCGTCGAAGAGGTCGTTGCAGGGTGTGCCGGCCAGGGAAAAGCTGAGGTTGTCGGCGATGGCACCCTGGGCACAGACGGCGATGGTTTTGACCGTCTCTACCCCGCCGTCGCAGAGGGTGGCGACAAAGGCGTAATCGGCCTCGAGGGTTTCGGCCAGGGCGCAGGCCAGTTGGCGGAAAAAACCGTCGCCGGTCTGCGGGGTGATCCCTTTGGCGATGCGCAGGATCATCTCCTCCTGCCCCTTCCTGCCGGTCACGTCGGAAAAGAAGACCGCCATCTCGCCGGGAGCGCTTTGAAAGGCGGTGATTTCGAAAATCCACGTGCGCCCGCGGTCCCGGTATTCGAAGTTGTCCGCACTCCAGGGCGTCCCTTCCCGGCAGACGCCGAGGAGTAGGCCGGGGATATCGCTGCCGACGATCCCGGGAAAGGCTTCTTCAGGGCTCTTGCCGAGGAGTCGGGCGTGGTCGAGGCCGAGGATGGCGTCTGCCGCCGGGTTGGCTCCGCTGAGGCGCAGCGTCCCCTCGGCTTCCAGGCGAAAGAGGTACATCCCCAGGGGCGAAGAGTCGATCAAGCGGCGAAAGCGCCCCCCGCTCTCCCGAAGGGCCTCCTCGATCCGTTTGCGTTCGGAGATGTCGAGCATGACGCCGACGATACCCGCCGGAGCGCCGCCCTCGTTGTGGAAGACGGCCTTGTGAAACATGACGTCGTGCGGGGAGCCGTCGGAAAAGCGCACTGTCGTTTCGTAGACCTGGCTCCCTGCCCGGGAGAGGAGATCGTCGTCGGCCTTGCGGTAAATTTCCGCCAGCTCCGGTGGGGCGACATCGTAGACGGTTTTGCCGACGATCTCCTCCCGGGTCAAACCGATGAAGTCCTCGAAGGCGCCGTTGCAGCCGAGGTAGACTCCGGAATCGTCTTTGTAGTAGAGGGGGGCGGGGATGGTGTCAAGAATGGTCTGGCGCAGGGTTGCGTTTCGTTTGAGCTGGGCGTTGGCCTGTCGCAGCGCCTCTGTGCGCTCGGCCACCCGCTTTTCGAGTTCGGCGTTGAGTTCCTGCAGGGCCCGCTCCGCCCGGGTCCGGCGTTGCAGGGCGGCAGCTGTGAACCGGGAAATGAGGCGGGAAAAAGGGTTTTGGGACATGGGTGGCCTGTTGGGGGAAATTTGCCAAAGGTTGATTCGTCCCGAGGCAATGCCGGATCTGGCGCCCCTCCGCCGTCAGGACGATTCTGGCCGTTCCAAGTCGTCGACGGCGCGGTGATCGGATGTCGTGGGAGGATGGGATATTTTAAAACAGGATTTTATCATACTCGGGGTTCGGCGCGCCACCCCGAAACTTACAGCGGGGCGTCGGCTTCGAGGCGCGCCATCAGAATCTCCGCCCATCTTCCCCTTTTCAGTGGGCGTCCTTCGATCGCTGACACAGGCAGGGTGCCGATGAGGGCGTTGGCGAGAAAGGCCTCTTTTGCCCGATAGAGCCGCTCGAGGGGGATCTCCCCCTCCCGCACCGGCAGGCCGAGGGCGCGGGCTCCGGCGAGAACCCGGGCGCGGAGAATCCCGGCCAGGACCAGTTCCCCGGCGGGGGGGGTGACGAGGGTGCCGTCGACAACGGCGAAGAGGTTGCTGGTCGCCCCTTCGAGGACGTTGTTACCCTCGTCGATGAAGAGCGCTTCGCGGGCGCCGCGGCGACGGGCGAAATCGGCGGCATAGAGACAGTCGGCATAGTTGCCGCGCTTCATCTGCGGCAGGTGGCTCAAAGGGTTGACCCGGCGGTTGGGAGCGAGGACGCAGGCCGCTCCGGCAAGCCGTTCGTCGTTGGTCGGCTCGGCATAGGGTAAAGCGGTGACGAGGATGCGTCCCTCCTTTGCCGGGGGGAAGGAGAGACCGGATCCGGCGCCGCGGGTCAGGGTCAGGCGCAGCCGGGCGACGGGGGCGCCGAGACGGGCGGCGCTCTCCTGCAAAGCAGAGCGGGCCGCAGCGCGGTCGCAGGGAAAGCCGAGGAGGCGGGCCGAGAGCTCAATGCGGTCGAGATGGTATTCGAGGAAAAAGATCCGCCCCTCTTTGGCCTTGAGGGTCTCGAAGAGGGAGTCGCCGAAACGCACGGCGCCGTCGAAGATGGAGATCCTTGCTTCCTCTTCGGCCACGAAGCGGCCGTCGATGTTGACGATCATGGGAAATCCTCCAGGGCCTGTTGCAGCGCCCGCCCCTTGGCCAGGCACTCCTGCCACTCCCGTTCGGGGATCGAGTCGGCGACGATCCCGGCGCCGACCTGGTAGGTGAGAGTGGCGCCGAATTTCTGAAAAGTGCGGATCAGGATGTTGAAATCCATGCCGCCGGTGACGGAGATGTAGCCGGCGGATCCGGTGTAGCTGCCGCGCCCCGTCGGTTCGAGCTCGTCGATGATCTCCATGCAGCGCTTTTTCGGCACTCCGGTGACGGTGCCGCCGGGAAAGACCGCCCGCAGCAGTTCGAAGGGGCCGACGCCGTCGCGGAGAAGGCCGCGGACGTTGGAGACGATGTGGGTGACGTGGGAGTAGCGCTCGAGAACCATCAGTTCGTCCACCTCGACGGTGCCGCTGCAACAGACCTTGCCGAGGTCGTTGCGTTCGAGGTCGACAAGCATGACGTGCTCGGCCCGCTCCTTGGGGTGGGCCAGAAGCTCCTCGCCGAGATGGGAATCCTCGGGAGGGGTGTACCCCCGCGGCCGCGTTCCGGCGATGGGGCGGGTTTCGGCGACGCCGTTGTGCAGGGAGACAAGGCGCTCGGGGGACGAGGAGACGATCTCCACTCCCGGGAGGCGCAAAAGGGAGGCGAAGGGGGAGGGGTTGACGGCCCGCAGCCGGCGGTAGAGGTCCGCGGCGCTCCCGGAATAAGGGCCGTCGAAGCGGCAGGAGAGGTTGGCCTGGTAGATGTCGCCGGCCTCGATGTACTCCTTGGCCCGCCGGACCATGGCAGTAAAGTCCTCTTCGGAGAGGCGGGGGACGAGGGGGGCGGTCCGGCCCGGCGCCGGCAGGGGAAGAGGGACGGCGAGGGCCCGGCGCACCTTTTCCTCGAGAGAAAAAAGATCATCCTGCGGATCGAGGGAGGCCAGGGTCAGAGTCTTTTCGTCGTGGTCGTAGACCGCGGTCAGGTCGACCCAGTCGAGCCACAGAGCGGGGACGGGGAGGTCGCGGGCGGCCCGTTGCGGCAGGGTCTCGATCCAGGCGGAGAGATCGTAGCCGAGGGTTCCGAAAAAACCGCCGGGGAAGAGGACGCCGGAGTCGCTTCGCCGCCGGGATTCCAGGAGCGCCCCGAGCACGAGGAAGGGGTCGCCTTCGAGGGGGGTCTCCACGCCGGCTTCGATGCGCATCAGGCCGCCTCTGTCGAGGCGGTACGCTTCGCGGCGCCGCAGAGGGACGATGCTGTAGCGCCCGGTTTTGGCCGAGGAATTGAGCGTCTCGAGAAAACCCGGCCCTTCGGGGCAGAGGCGCTGCGTCAGGAGGAGGGGGTCGAAGCGCTCGAGGGAAAAGGTGCGGCAGTTGCTGCTCATCGATCGGTGATTCCTTCAGGGGGAAGGCACTCACGTTAATGGCTGACGCCATAAATTACAAGGGGAATTCCCCCTGCCTCCTCTCTTGCGGGGATCCTGCATTGACAGTCACGCCGTCCTGGGGCACCCTGCGGAAACGCCCCGATTCCCGCGGCGTCGTTTCCCGTTTTTTAAAAGGGCAGGGGATGGAAAATTCGCTCACGACATCGGCGCGCTGGCGACAGGGGCTCGGCGCCGCCTGGCCGATCTGCCTCGGCTACCTCCCCCTGGGGATCGCCCTCGGCGTGCTGGCCCGTCAGGCCGGGATCGACCCGCTGGGGATCGGTCTGATGTCGCTCCTCGTCTTTGCCGGCAGCGCCCAGTTCATCGCCGTGGCGATGCTCGCTTCCGGCGCCTCCGTCGGGGCCATCGTGCTGGCCACCCTGGTCGTCAATTTCCGCCATCTGCTGATGAGCTCGGCCCTGGCGGTTTACCTGCGCGGCGTCGGTCCCGGCTTTCTCGCCCTCTTCGCCTACGGCATCACCGACGAGAGCTTTGCCGTCAACATGACCCGCTTCCGCAGCGGTGATTGGGACCGCTGGCGGGCCCTGATCGTCAACCAGGCCGCCAACGCCGCCTGGGTCCTCTCCACCGTCGCCGGGGCCTTTCTCGGCGAGCTGATCCCCGCCGGGGCCTTCGGCATCGATTACGCACTCATCGGAATGTTTCTCTGCCTGCTGGTCTTCCAGTTGCGGGGGGCGTTCCATCTCTTCACCGCCCTGATCTCCGGCGTCCTCTCCGTCGCCTGCTATCTGGCCGTCCCGGGGGATTCCTATGTGGTGGTCGCCGCCGTCGGTGCGGCGAGCGCCGGCTTTTTGCTGCAGCGGCACAAAAGGAGGGGAAGGCGATGAGTATGGCTTTTGCCGATTACCTCTTTCTCCTCGGCGCCATGGGCGCCGTCACTTATCTGCCGCGCTGGCTCCCGGTCTTTCTCCTCTCCCGGCGCCCCTTGCCGTCGTGGCTCATCGACTGGCTCGATCTGATCCCCGTGGCCGTCCTCAGTGCTCTCCTGGCGCCGGCGCTGCTGGCCGACAGCGCTCCCCGTGCCCTGAATCTCGGCAAGCCGGAACTTCTGGTCGCCGGTCCCACCCTTCTTTTCGCCCTCAAAACCCGCTCCCTCGGCGGGACCGTGCTTCTCGGGATGTTTCTCTACTGGCTGACGGGCTTGGTCCTCTGATGCCCGCTAATCTTTCGTAGCTTTTGTGCGAAAATCATAGTTCATTTAAGGACAAGACCCGGGGGTCTCGGCCCCCGACGCCGACCTACTCTTTTGTAAAGCGACCAAAGAGTAGGCAGAAAAGCGCTTGACCTGCGGTCGGCATGGGTCGTAACGGATCGGGAAGCAATGTCCCTTTGATACAGAGACGTCCGGCGCGGCGGTTCAACCACCGGGTGGACCTGCCAAGGGCAGTGCGATCACCGTCGTTGCCGCGGGCATTTTGTTGAGGGGCTGCTGGTGGAAAAACAGCCCCGGTCAACCTCCAACTAAACCTCCGCGCAAGATCGGTGCTAAACTGGTTTTCCGATGTGTCCCTGTCCCCCGGGACCTCGACAAGGAGAAAAATGGACTGGTTTCGTTTGATCCTGACATCTGAAGAGGTCGCCGCCGGCGCGGTGGAGCCCTACCGGGAGGCTTTTTCCGCCGCCTTCACCGCGGCCCGGGGGCCACGTACCATGGCCCTCTTTGCGCGGGAGCTGGATGACGGCGGCGTCGAGCTGCTGATTTCCCCCGAGAGCGCCGAACACGCCGCACCTCTCCTCGAAGAATGGGGGGCTCTCCCCTGCGAGCGACCGGCCCTTCTCGGACTGGAGCTTCTGGTCGGTCATACCGAGATGACCTACTACATGATCTGAGGCGGGGGTAGGGAGTAGGAAAAAGGCCTGCAGCGTTTGCTGCAGGCCTTTTTGCGTCGTGGCGGCGTGGAGGGCTATTCGTGAGAATGTTTCTTGCCGGCGGCGTGGATGCCGAGCATGTAGCGGTGCGGTCCCGGGATGCCGGTGGGGATGAAAGCCAGCTCGTCGCCCGGGCACAGGATGCGGTCGAGGCCGTAGGCCTTGTGGTTGCAGAAGACCCCCTCGATGCGCTCGAGGGGGAGATCGAGCTCTGCGGCGACCTCTGCCGCCGTGCGCCCTCCGGCCGGGAGCCAGAGCTCGGCTACCGACGGCAGACCCCGTTCCTTGCGCAGGGTGTGGAGGTTGCCGTAGAGGCGGATGACGGCGTTTGCCTTCTTCTCCATGGGGGCTCCTTTCTCGGGATCGGGGCGGATCAGACCCCTTTGACTGCGGATTTGAGAAAGCGCTCCTCGACGAAGTCGGCAATCTGGCCGGGATTGTTGAGGTCGAGGAGGGGGACGTCGACCTCGAGGTGCTGGTCGCTGGCGACGGCGATCAGGGTCGGATCGTACTCCTGGTCGCGGCAGATCAGGGTGCCGCTGCGCTCGGCACGGTTGATCTCGATCTTGGGGAGACCGCTCTTCTTGAATCCTTCGGTGACGACGATGTCGCAGTCGGAAAAGTAGAGATTGAGAAGCTCGTCGAGGGGCGGGGAGGCGTCGTGCTGTTTCACCAGGGCGAGCTTGGCCGGCGAGGTGATGAGCATGGTGTCGGCCCCGGCGGCGGTGAGGCGGTGGGAATCCTTCCCCGGGTGGTCGATCTCGAACTGGTGGGCGTCATGTTTGATGACGCCGACCTTGTATCCGCGGCTCTTGAGATCGGCGATGACTTTCTCCAGCAGGGTGGTCTTTCCCGTCCCCGATTTGGCGATGAAGGATACGGCTTTGCTGCGCATGGTCTTTTCTCCTGAAGGTTCTGGCGGTCCGAGGGACTTTTCTCCCCGCCGACGGTAGTCGGCCAGGATGGTGGCGTGGTCGAAACACAAGGGATTCGGCAGGGCGTCGAGGGAAAACAATGCGGCTCCTGCGGCGTCGTCGCCGGCGGAGAGGGTCCCGACCCCCTCCGCGGTGAAGACGACGGAGATGTTGTGCTGGCGCGGGTCGCGGTCGGGGGCCGAATAGGCGCCGAACTGACGGAGGTCGCGCAGTTTGAGTCCCGTCTCCTCCTCGGCCTCGCGGAGAGCGGCACTCTCCAGCGATTCGCCGTAGTCGACGAATCCTCCCGGCAGCGCCCAGCCGAAGGGGGCGTTCTTGCGCTCGATGAGGACGATTTTATCGCCGATGCGGATGATGATGTCGACGGTCGGCGTCGGGTTGCGCCAGGGGGAGGCGACCTTGTGGCAGTGGGGGCAGATCAGGGCATTTTTCAAAGCGGTTTCCGCCATGGATGGACTCTCCTCGGGAAAAGTTCTTCGGGGCAAATACCTCAACGCTGAGACGCAGGGATAGGAGAGTTGGAGAGAAATTCTTGTCCTGGCCGACCTGCAAGCTCACAGGTTCTCTCCGTTCCTCTGCGCCTCTGCGCCTCTGCGTTGAAATTGTCCGCTATTTGTCTACTGCAGGCACTGCAGGATTCCCATGGACCACAGGCAGGTGCCGCAGGGCTCGGTCTTGAGATAGCAGTCCTGCTGGAAAACTTCGTCCTCGACGTAGTCGCAGGGAGCGACGGTGCAGCTGATGCAGTTCGAGTGGTCGTAGCGCAGGACATTGTCACGGAAGCGCCGGAAGTCGGGGGCGTTCCAGATCTCGGCGAGGCTCTGGTGTCCTAGATCGCCGAAGACCTGCGGCCGGACGGTGCGTTCCCAGCCGTTGAGGTAGCAGCGATAGCCGTGCCACAGGTTGTAGCAGGGGTGGACCTCGCCGTTCCAGGAGACGAAGGCGCCCCCCTCTTCGACGAAGGCGCAGCGGCGTTCCTGCTGCGGCCGCGGAGCCGGCAGGAAAAGTTCCATCCCGAGCTTGTCGGCAATTGCCCGGGCTTCGGCGAAGACCTCGGCCAGTTCTTCGCTGTTTTCCTCCCGCCCCAGGCGATCCCGGATCTCCTTGACGTTGAGAAAGATCTCCTTCTTTCGGGCTTCGCTTTTCATCCCCTCGACCAGAGCGCTCACCCGCGGATCGCCGATCCCGGAAATGCCCCAGGACCCCAGCGAGACGGTGCGCAAATCGATCCCCTGGCGCTCTCCCTCTGCCCGCCAGCGCTCGAAGAGCTCCACTGCGGCATCGGTGTCGGTGCCGTAGGCGATCTGGTCCTGCTGCCCGGCGGCATAGGGGATCAGCTGGGAGACGATGGCGAACTGCGCCCCCTGCCGGGCCGCATAGCGCAGCACCTCGGGGAGCTGATGGAGGTTGTCCTGCATGACGACGCATTCGACGCCGCCGCGCAGGCGGGAGCCAGGGATATTTTTTTTCGCGCTCCGCAAAGCAGAAAAAGCCCGGGCCACGGCGCCGATCTCCCCCCCTTCGCGCAGGCGGCGGAAGATCTCCGGGGAGACGGCGTCGAGGGAGATGCAGATGCGGTCGAGACCCGCCTCGGCCAGGGCGCAGGCTTTCTTCTCGTCGAGCAGGAGGCCGTTGGACTGGAAGCCGATCCATCCCGAATCCGGCATGGCGCTGCGGGCCTCGGCGATGAAGGTTTCGAGGCGGGGGTGGAGAAGGGATTCCCCGACGCCGTTGAGAATGAGGGCTTCGAGACCTGCAAAGGCCGGGGTCAGGGCGGCGAAGGTTTCTTGAGTCATGTGACCGTTGACGATGGTGCTGTGTTCGGTCTGCTTGACGCACATCGGGCAGGTCATGTTGCACCGGGTGGTCGTTTCGACGAAGAGTTTGCGGGGGAACGGGGCCTGGTGCGGCAGCTCGATCCGTTTTTTTTGTATTGTTGGAGTTTGGGACATGGTTACCTTCTGTATTCTATATTCTGTTTTCTGAATTCAGCCTCACCCATTGCGCAAATTAAACGCCTTGATCTTCCGATGCAGCGTGTTGCGGGCGATCCCCAGGGAGCGGGCGGCCTCGGTGATGTTCCAGTGATTGAGGTCGAGGGCCCGGCGGATCATCTCCACTTCGCTCTCCTTGAGGCCGCCGCTCGAGGGGGAGCAGAGGCCGCGCCGGCGCATCACCGTCAGCAGACCGCTCTCCAGGCCGTGGAGGGAGTGGAGCATCTGCTGCAGTTCGCCGGCGCTCATCTGCTCGAGGACCTCCTCCTTTCCGTAATGGGCCCAGAAACTCTCCATGGAGGCCGCCGGGACGCCGGCCTTTTCCGTCGCCGCCGGGATTTCCGGGGTCCCGTCGCCGCCGGAGAAGAGGGCGGAGCCGAGGTGCTTGGGGAGGATGGTGTCGCCGGGGCAGAGAACGACGGCGCGGCGGATGACGTTGACCAGCTCGCGGATGTTGCCGGGCCAGGCGTATTCCTTCATCAGGCGCATCGTCCCGGGGGAGAGGCGCAGGTCGGGGTTGAGCTGCTGCACGTAATGCTCCGCCAGCAGGGGGATGTCCTCGGTGCGGCTGCGCAGCGGCGGGATCTCGAGGCGCACCACATTGAGGCGGTAGTAGAGATCCTCGCGGAAGGTTTTTTCGCGGATCGCCTCTTCGAGGTCGACGTTGGTCGCGGCGATCACCCGGACGTCGGAGGTGATGGTTTTCTCTCCGCCGACGCGCATGAATTCGCCGGTTTCCAGGACCCGCAGGAGCTTGACCTGGATCAGCGGGCTGGCGTCGCCGATTTCGTCGAGAAAGAGGGTGCCGCGGTGCGCCAGCTCGAAGATGCCGCGCCGGGTCTGGCTGGCGCCGGTGAAGGCGCCGCGCTCATGGCCGAAGAGCTCGCTCTCCAGCAGGTTCTCCGGCAGGGCCCCGCAGTTCACCGGGAGGAACGACTGGCCGGCGCGGCCGGAGGCGGCATGAATGAAGCGCGCCAGCACTTCCTTGCCGGTGCCGGTCTTCCCCTGGATGACGACATTGATGTTTTTGCGGGCGATCTTGTAGGCCAGGGAGACCAGGCGCCGCATGGTCAGCGAAGAACCGACCAGAAAGCCGACTCTCTGGGCGACGGCGCTCCATTCCTCCTCGGTGGCTGGCCCCTGGCCGAAGGTTGCGGCCTTTTCCACCAGTTCCTCGATGGCCTCGATCTGGTCGAAGGGTTTTTCAAGATATTCGTAGGCGCCGAGCTGGATGGCGGTGACCGCGCTCTTTACCGTGCTGTAGCCGGTCATGATGATGACTTCGCAGGGCGGCTGCCGGGACTTGATGGTCTGCAGCAACGTCAGGCCGTCGGTGTCGGGGAGTTTCATGTCGACCAGGGCGACGTTGAAGCTGTGTTCATCGAGGGCCTGCAGCGCCTGCACCTGGTTGACCGCGGTGACCACCTGGTATCCTTTGCGGGTCAGGAGGCGGCGGAAGAAGGTGCAGACATCGGCCTCGTCGTCGATGATCAGGATGCGGATTTGCGACACGGGTTCACCGCCTTTGGGTTGCCTCCCCCGGGAGCCTGCCGACAGGCTCCCGGGGAATTAAAGCTGTTCGAGGGGGAGGAGGAGGGAAAAGGTGCTCCCCTCCCCGGGGATGCTGTCGACTTCGATGGTGCCGCCGTGGGATTCGGCGATCCCCAGGCTCACCGAAAGGCCGAGCCCTGTCCCCTTGGTCGCCTCCTTGCTGGTGAAGAAGGGGGTGAAGATCTTGGGGAGCGCTTCCGGTGCGATTCCGGTGCCGTTGTCGCGGACGGAAAGGACGATCCAGGTCTTTTTGTCCCGGCGGCGCAGGGCTGTGGTGACCTGAATGATCTTCTCCGGGCGCCCGCCGTCGTCAAGGGCATCCCGGGCGTTGACGAGAAAGTTGGTCAGCACCTGCTGGATCTGCGGGCCGTTGGCGTTGATCTTCGGGAGGTCGGGGTCGAGATGGGGAATGATCTCGACCTGGCTGCGGTTGATCTGATAGCGGATCAAGGAGAGGACCCGCTCCACCTCTTCGTTGAGGTCGATTTCGCTGGTCGGCAGCTCGTCCTGGCGGGAGAAGGTCAAAAGGTTCTGGATGATCCTCTTGCAGCGCAGCCCGCAGTTGATGATGTCCTCCAGGGCCTCGATCTTGTCCCGGTCCACCTCGCCGGGGAAGTCGCGGACCAGCATCTGGGCGGTGCCGATGATCACCGTCATCGGGCTGTTGAGCTCGTGGGCGACGCCGGCGGCCATCTCGCCGATGGCGGCCAGCTTCGCCGAGTGGACGAGCTGCGCCTCCATCTTGGTCTTCTCGGTGACATCCTTGAAGATGATGGTCACCGCCGAGAGCTGTTTCTCTTCGTTGAAGACCGGGTAATAGGAGAGGTCGAGGAGAATCCCCCCTTCCGTCTGCCAGCGCCGGTAGACCGGCTTGCCGCTGCGCCGGACGTCCTCGAGGGGGCAGGAGGTGCACGGCCTGTCCCGGTCATGGAGTTTGGCGAAGCACTTGCTGCTCAGGACCTTGTTCCACTGGGCGCTCATCTCCGGTGGCAGGCGGTCGTTGTGCAGCAGGACGTTGTAGTCGGTGTCGATGAGAAAGATCGGGTCGGTGACCGCCTTGAAGGTCTCTTCCCACTCCTTCTTGGCCCGGGAAACCTCCTTGTAGAGACGGGCGTTGAGGATGCTGATGGAGAGCTGGTCGGCCAGGTGCTGGACGAAGCTCAGGTCCTCCCGGAGATAAGCGCCGTCGCTGAGGCTGGCGACGATCAGGGCGCCGATCACCTCGTCGCGCTTGAACATCGGGACGACCGCCAGCGCCCGGAGGGGTCCGGGGTTACCGGGGTTGTGCCGGACGTGGAGGAGATCTTCCGGGCCCAGATTGAAAATCCCCCCTCTTTTATCGCGGATGACCTTGAGGGAAGGGGAGTGGGCGGGAAAATCGTCGATCTTGCAGAAATTCCGGGGCATCGACGCCTTGAGAGAAAGGACTCCGTCCTTCACCGTCACCAGGCCGAGAAAATCGCAGGGGAGCGTCTGCGGCAGTTTGGTGAAGGCCCGCTCGAGGATATCGCCCACCGACATGTCGAGGTTGATGTCGCGGGAGAGCTGGTGGAGGATCTGCAGGCGGCTGTTCTGCTTGAGAACCTCCTGGTTGCGCTTCTTGAGCTCGACGTAGTAGTTGAGCTTCGACGAATCGACCCCGGTCAGCTGTTCGAGAAGCTTTTCCCTGTCGTTCAACACGTTCTCCTTGCCATTTGACCCATTCATCTTCCGGCTGTCCGACTTTTCAAGAAAAGTTTTTCACCACAGAGGCGCAGAGACACAGAGAAAATCAAAATTGTTTTTTTCTGACTATCTCTGGATTCCCGGTGTTTCTGTGGTTAATGCAGCTCATCATTTGCTGTTTTTGCTGATGGCAAAAAAATCCAACAATACTCAATTAAAGAAAATGGTTGGGCCCAGGAAGGTTACCTCTGTGTCTCTGTGCCTCTGTGGTAAACCCAATTTTTCACATCGCCCGGTGAAAGATGGCGACGATGTCCTCGTAGGTGGCGCTGCGCGGGTTGGTCACCAGGCAGGCGTCCTTGAGTGTGTTGCGGCTGAGCAGGGGGATGAATTCCTTCTGCAGACCGAGCTGGCCTAGACCTTTTTCCAGGCCGATGTCCCGGATCAGGCGCCGGACCGCGGCGATGGAGCGGGTGGCCCCGGCGGCCGCATCGAGGCCGGAGACGTCCTCGCCGAAGGCCAGGGCGATCTCCCGGAAGCGTCCCGGCGAGGTGTCGAGATTGAATTCCATGACATGGGGGAGGATCGAGGCGTTGGTCTCGCCGTGGTGCTGATCGATGAGGCCGTCGACCTGGTGGGTCATGGCGTGGGTGGCCCCGAGGATGGCGTTGGAGAAGGCCATGCCGGCGGTGAGGCTGGCCATCGCCATGTTGGTGTTGGCCTCCATGTCCTGGCGGTCGGCGACCGCCCGGCGCAGGTTCCGGGAGATCAGTTCGATGGCCTTGAGGGCGTGAATGTCGGTCAGGGGGGTCGCCGCCAGGGAGACGTAGGATTCGATGCCGTGGGTCAGGGCGTCGAGGCCGGTGGCCGCCGCCAGCAGGCTGTCCTTGGTCTGCAGAAGCTCCGGGTCGACGATGGCGATATCGGGAATCAGCGATTTGGAGATGATGGACATCTTCAGCTTGCGGACGGTGTCGACGACGATGGTGAACTGGCTGACCTCCGAACCGGCTCCGGCGGTGCTCGGGACGATGACCATCGGCGGCAGGGGATGGACGATCTTGTTGATTCCCTCGTAATCCCGCAACGTCCCGCCGTTGGTGGCCAGCAGAGCGATGGCCTTGGCGACGTCCGTGGGGCTGCCGCCGCCGACGGCGACGAGAGCGTCGCATCCCGAGGCGAGGTAGCGCCGGGTTCCCTCGTCCACCTCGAAATCCTTGGGGTTGGTGGTCAGGGCCGAAAAGGTTTCACACGCCAGTCCGGCTTCCTTGAGGTAAAAAAGGGCCTTGTCGACCCAGCCGGCGTTGATGACTCCGGCGTCGCTGACGAGAAAGACCTTCGAGGCGCCGAGGCGCAGGGCGCTTTCGCCGACCTGGCTCAGGGAGCCGCAGCCGAAGATGATTTCCGGGGTAACGAATTTGCTGATGTTCACGGAGTCTCCTGATACTCTTCCTGGACGGGAATCTCTTCTTTCCAATGTTTTTTCAGTCGACGGGCCATGATATCACGGCGTCGCCTTGCGGCGCCACACCGCCCCGCAGGAACGCGGCTCCCTGATCAACTGGTCCAGTCCCCTTGGCGGCGGCTTCTTGCGAATGTTTATTCTCCTGCTACCGTTAACGAAGAGACAGTCAACACCCGGCAAGCGGAGGATGAAGATGAAACTGAGCGCACGCAATATTCTCAAGGGCAAGGTGAAGAAAATCGTCGTCGGCGCTGTCAATTCGGAGGTTTTCCTCGAACTCCCCGGCGGCGTCGTTGTCACCTCCATCGTCACCAAGGACGCGGTGGAGAGTCTGGGCCTCAAGGAAGGGAAGGAGGCCTACGCCGTGATCAAGGCCTCCAGCGTCATGCTGGCCGTCGATCATTAGATTATTCTCCTTCCTGTGCACCTCGAGCGTCCCGTCCCCCTTCCGGGGAGACGGGGCGCTTTTTTATTTCTCCAGCATCGCCACTTCGTCCCGGAGGAGCTGCAGGTCGACTTCCGAGCCGGCGGGAAGAAAGGAGGCCTCCCGGGGGAGGACGGCCAGACCGTTGGCGTTGACCATCGTCCGCAGGATGCCGGTGTGCTGATCGCCGGAGGTGGAGGCGACGTAGCGCCCCTTCTCGACCACGACCTGCACCCGCAGGAAGTTGACTTTCCCCGGTTTTTTCCGCACGTCCTCCTTCAGGGTCGCCTTGACGTAGGGGCGGATGACCCGGCGGTGCCCCATCATCCGCAGCAGGGCCGGGCGGACGAATTGATCGAAGGTAATCATGGTGGAGACCGGGTTCCCCGGGAGGGAAAAGACGGGGGTGCTCTCCCTGATTCCGAAGGCCGTCGGCCCCCCCGGCTTGATGGCCACCTTCCAGAAGAGCTGTTCGACGCCGAGCTCGGCCAGGACCTCCCGCACCAGATCGCGGTCGCCGGCCGAGACCCCGGCCGAGGTGATGAGGGCGTCGCAGTTGAGGCCTTCGGCAAGGAGCCGGCGGTGGTCGGCATGGTTGTCCCGGGCGATCCCGAGAAGGACCGGCTCGGCTCCGCATTCGCGCACCGCCGCGGCGAGGGAGTAGGCGTTGGAGTTGATGATGCTCCCGGACGACGGCGTCCGGCCGAGTTCGACCAGCTCGTCCCCCGTGGAGAGGATGGCCACCCGGGCCCGCCGGTGCACCGGCACCATCGCCATCCCGTTGGAGGCGAGCATGCTGATTTCCGGAGGGCGGATGAGCGTCGCCGCCGGGATGACCAGGTCTCCTGCGGCCACGTCTTCGCCGCGAAAGCGGATGTGCTGGCGGGGTTCGACCGTTTCGAGGATGCGCACCGTCCCTTCGGACTCCTCCGTCTCCTCTACCGGGACGACGGCGTCGCAGCCGGGGGGAATCGGCGCGCCGGTCATGATCTTTATGGCGCACCCGGGCTCTACGGCGAGTTCGGGAAGACCGCCGGCGGGAATATAGCCGGTGATGCGCAGGGTCGTCGGAACGGAGGCGCAGTCTGCGGCCCGCACGGCAAAGCCGTCCATGGCCGAATTGTCGCACAGGGGCATCTCCCAGGGGGCCTTGAGCGCCTCGGCGAGAACACGGCCGGCGGCGTCGAGAAGGGGGACCCGCTCGATGCCGAGGGTGGGGACGTTTTCCAGAATCAATCTGCGTGCTTCTTCGAATCCGATCATCATGAGGACTTCTCCGTTGGTTCGTTCGCGAGTGCCGGGACGCCTCCCCCGGCCGGTGATGCCGGTCGTCCGCCGTCGAGGCGCAGGATTTCTCCGCCGAGGCGCCCTGGCTGATCGGCATCGTGGGTGGCGACGATGACCGTGACCCCTTTGGCGGAGAGAGCGGTCAGGCACCCTTCGAAGAGGGGAAGAATCCGGCGGTCGAGGCCGTCGGTCGGCTCGTCGAGGAGGAGCACGCCGGGTCGCAGGACCATCGCCCGGGCCAGGGCCACCCTGCGGATTTCGCCGCCGGAGAGGGTGCGAGCCCGGCGGCTTTCGAAACCGTCGAGCCCCACCGTCTGCAGGGCCCGGGCGATGCGGCGGCGCTGCAGGTCGCTGCCGACATCCCGCAGGCGCAGACCGAAGGCGAGGTTGTCGTAAACCGTGGTGTCGAACAAATACGGAGCCTGCTCGACCAGGGTGATCCGTTGCCGCAGCCGTTGCCGCTGGGCAGACCCCTCGAGCACGGTCCCTTCGAATAGGATCTCGCCCCGGTCGGGCTCCAGGAGGAGGGCAAGAAGATGGAGGAGGGTGCTTTTCCCCGCGCCGTTGGGGCCGGTGAGGCAATAGATCCTCCCCTTCAGGAAGGTCTGTTCTTCGACGGCCAGGGTGAAGTCGCCCCGGCGGTACTCCAGATTGTGGATGGAGAGGATCGGTTCCATGGCCCTACCGCTGCTGAAGGAGATTCAAAAAGAGATTGACGACCAGGGCCACCGCCAACAGGACGATTCCCAGAGCCAGGCCGAAGGCGAATTCGCCCTTGCTCGTCTCCAGGGCGATGGCGGTGGTCATGGTGCGCGTATACCCCCGGATGTTGCCGCCGAGCATCATCGCCACGCCGACCTCGGCGATGACCCGGCCGAAACCGGCGACGATGGCGGCGACGATGCCGAACCGGGTCTCGACAAGGAGTTGCCGCATGGCTCGCAGGCGGCTTGCGCCGAGAGTCAGGGCGGTGGTCATGATGCGGGGGTCGGCGCCGGCGACTGCCGCCACCGTGTAGTTGGCGACAATGGGGGTCGCCAGCACCATCTGGCCGGCGATCATTGCCATGGGCGTGAAAAGGAAGCCCCAGCTTCCCAGCGGTCCCTGGCGGCTGAATAAACCGAAAAGGACCAGACCGACCACCACCGTCGGCAGGGCCATGAGGGTGTTGAGGAGGGTCAGGGCCGCCCGCTTCCCGGGAAAGCGCCCGAGGCCGAGAAACGTCCCGAATGGGACCCCGACGGCGGCCGCCAGGAGAATGGCCACCGTCGAGGTGTAGAGGGAGGTCCAGACGGTATCGAACACCTCCCGGTCGAAGGAGAGGATCAGGGAAATAGCGTGCTGGAATGATTCGAAGAGAAATCCCAAGTCCGGACCCGTTCCTGGTTATTTGTAGAGGAAAAAAAGCGGCTCGCCGTTCTTCCGGTAATTGGCGATGATCGACTGCCCTTCGGCTCCGGTGAGGTATGCGACGAAGGCTTCGGCCAGGTCAATCTTGACATGGGGGTGTTTTTTCGGATTGACGGGGATGACGCCGTAGGGGTTGAAGAGGGCCTTGTCCCCCTCCGTCAGAACCTGAAGGTCGGTCTTGCTCTTGTAGGCGATGAAGGTCCCGCGGTCGGCGAGGGTGTAGCCGCGCCGCTCCGTGGCCATGGTGATAACCTCCCCCATGCCGCGACCGGCTTCGAGATACCATTGGCCTTCCGGGGTAATGTCGACTTTTTTCCACAGGCTTTTTTCCTTGGTGTGGGTCCCCGAGTCGTCGCCGCGGGAGACGAAAGTTGCCTGGGCGGCGGCGATCTTTTTCAGCGCCTCGGCGCCATCGGCCAGCCCCTTGATGCCGGCCGGGTCTTCTGCCGGGCCGAGAATCACGAAGTCGTTGTACATGACGTCGCGGCGGTTCACGCCGTATCCTTCGGCGACAAACTTTTCCTCCCGGGCGCGGGCGTGCACCAGAATGACGTCGACGTCGCCGGTTTCACCGAGCTTGATCGCCTTGCCGGTGCCGACGGCGATGACGTCCACCTTGCAGTCATTGGCCTTTTCGAAGGGGGGGAGGAGGACGGCGAGGAGCCCGGAGTTTTCCGTGGAGGTGGTGGTGGCCAGGCGCAGGTGCTCGGCGGCGGTCGCCACGCCGCAAAAGAGAAGGGAGGCGAGTACGGCAGCAAGAAGTATACGGAACCTTTTCATGGCGGTGTCCTTTATGTGGGCCATCAATTGATTCTCACCGGAGTGATCGGTTCTGAGAATAGCAGAATCAGGAAACGGCTGTCTCCGAAGAATTTTCCCGGATTTCCGGCCCCGCCGGGTGCGGCGGGGCCGGATCGGCCGATTAATAGTAAAACTGCGCCTGCAGGCGGACGATGTTGTCGTCCTTGTCGGCATTCCAGTCGTCACTGACCAGGGTGTAGTCGGCCTGCACCTTGGCGGCGTGTTTGGCGAAGTAATAGTTGACGCCGAACTGGGTCTCGGCCTTGTCGAATTTGGCCGAGGCCTGGGTGTCGGTCGATTCGACCGCCGAATAACGCGCCGCCAGCTCCAGTGTCTGGGGGATCACCTGGTACCCGGCCTGCACATAGTAGCCGTCGGCGTCCCAGTCGCTGCCGAGGGACGGATCGGCGTTGAGGGCGTAGTATTCGCCGGCGAGGGTGGCGCCCATCCAGGCAGCGTTGACGTTGGCAGTCCACAGCAGCCAGGTCAGGTCGCTGCCGTAGTTCGCGGTGAAAGCGGCCGCCGTTGCGGCATCATCGAGATTCAGCGCCACGTCCATCACGTCGTTGTCCTTGGAAAACCCGCTGCCGACATCGCCGCCGCCGATCTTGTTCCAGGCAAAGGAGCCGCCGATGTTCAGGAGCGGCTTGTCGCTCGTCCAGCCGGCCTCGTCCATTGCGTAGGCGCCCAAGGGGTTGAGGTCGAGGCGGCCGGTCACCATGTGGCGGTCGTCGGGGTTGGCGGTATTGGGGCCGTTGCCGTTGAAGAGGCCGAGGCGGTACTCGACGATTTTACCGGCGAAGCTGCCGGCGGCCTGCACTCCGAGGTCGCGGCCGAGGTTGAAGGTGTCGTTGGCCAGGGAGCGCTCGGGGAAGAGCTGCTTGGCGGCGCTGGTCAGCTCCTGGCGGGCCTGGGCCGGCTTGAACTGGCCGACCTGTACGGTGAGAGGCGCTGCGAATTTGTAGTTGATGAAGGCATCCTCGGTCGTAAAGCCGTTCTTCATGTCGCCCTGGAACTTGTAGCCGAAGTCCTTGCTGACGACGTTCCCCGCGATCTGCAGCTTGAAGCGGCGGATGTTGAAATCGCTCTTGTCGTCCGCAGCGTTGCTGTCGACATCCGTGTATTTGTAGAGCAACTGGGCATAGCCGCCGATATGGAGCTTGTACTTGCCGTCGGCCGTTGCCGCCGTGAATCCTTTCCCCGGTACGTAGGCGACGTCCGGTTTCTGGGTGACGGCCTCCTGGTATTCCTCGACGGTGATGACCCCTTTTTCCTTGAGAATCTCCTCGATGCTCTTGGCTTCACCCTGTGCGGTCAACCCGACGCTGACGGTTAGCAGGGCCATCGATAAAAAAATCTTTTTCCGCATTTTTTCTTCCTCCTTGAAAGAGTTTCAATTCTCCGGTGCGGACCGCCCGCCCGGAATATCTCCCAAGGGAAAGGGGCCAGGGCCTTCGCCGTAAGACGGCGAAGAAGCCTGGTATCTCCTTTCCACAATGGGAGGCCGAGCCGTTTCCGGCAGGACCCGTAGACCGCTTGCCATAGAAATTTTTCCGTAGGCGCAGCGGTTCGGAGATTCAGCGGCGCAACCGGTGAGGGGAGCGCTATGGTTTTGAGCAATAAAAAAGCCCTCTCCCGCAGGAAAGAGCCCTTTGATGAACACCTTCGGATAAAAGGTGTGCCCCAGGGTCTCCTTTCCAAAAGGGAGGCGCCGCCGTTTCCGGCGGTACCCGTTGGCCGGACGCCCTGGGGTGTGACCCTTTAGGCGCCGCGGCTCGGAGATGGGATTAATCTTAGCAAGTTTTGTACGCAAAACGTCTACGGGATCCCGAAAAAGTGTTTTTTATCGACGCCGCGGCAATAGCCATCGGCTGTGGAGGGCGCTGCGCCGCCGTTTACGGCCTCATTGACGGGACGACAAAAAAATCTCCAGGCCCCTCTTTCGGGACTGGAGTATCCCCCGGGAGGGATGGATGTCTCAGGTTGGAACGGGGGCGTGTGTTCCAGAATGGAACAGTGTGGGTCGTTAGGGAACAGTCGTCCGTCGAAGAATGCCGGTGTTTTCGGCCCCCGCAGGATGCCCCTGGCACATTTTGGTGCGCTTTGGAACAAAGCGAGCCGCAATGGCTCGCCGCCGGTGGAAAATGGGGGGTAATCGGAGAGGTTGAGACGCTAAAAATCATTCGAAAACGGTATGTTGGGGCGTTTTTAAATCGGCTGGCATCCTTGTTGCTGTATACCTCAACCAATGTTCTATTCCATTGGACGGCTGATGTGAACGAGGATGGTCCGGACTCCGGATTATCCGTCGAAGTTTTTCGTCGGTCACTTTAAACAACCCGCAATGAAGCACCCAACCGCAAAGGAGTATGGAACCATGGCACTCGCAGATCAGACGTACGGCTTCTTCATCCCCACCGTTTCTCTCATGGGCGTCGGCTCTTCCAAGGAAGCCGGCGAGCAGGTCAAATCCCTCGGCGCCAAGAAGGCCCTGCTGGTCACCGACAAGGGGATCACCGCCATGGGGATGGCCGCTCAGATCAAGGAGCAGGTGGAAAAATCCGGCGTGGCCGTCATCATCTTCGACGGCGCCGAGCCCAACCCCACGGACAAGAACGTGGCTGACGGCCTGAAGGTTTACCAGGACAACAAGTGCGACTCGATCATTTCCCTCGGCGGCGGCTCCTCCCACGACTGCGCCAAGGGGATCGGCATGGTCGCCACCAACGGCGGCAATATCCGCGACTGCGAAGGGGTCAACAAGACCACCAAGCCGATGCCTCCCTTCGTCGCCATCAACACCACCGCCGGCACCGCCTCGGAAATGACCCGCTTCTGCATCATCACCAACACCGACACCAAGGTGAAGATGGCCATCGTCGACTGGCGCTGCACCCCGAACGTCGCCATCAACGATCCCGTTCTGATGGTCGGGAAACCGGCGGCGCTGACCGCCGCCACCGGCATGGACGCCCTGACCCACGCCGTCGAGGCCTACGTCTCCACCATCGCCACCCCGATCACCGACGCCTGCGCCATCAAGGCCATCGAACTGGTCGCCGAGTACCTCCGTCCCGCCGTGGCCAACGGCAAGAACCTCGAGGCCCGCGACAAAATGGCCTATGCCGAGTACCTCGCCGGCATGGCTTTCAATAACGCCTCCCTCGGCTACGTACACGCCATGGCGCACCAGCTCGGCGGCTTCTACAACCTCCCCCACGGCGTCTGCAACGCCATCCTCCTTCCGGCCGTCTGCGAGTTCAACATGATCTCCAATCCCAAGCGCTTCGCCGACATCGCCGTCGCCATGGGTGAGAACATCGACGGCCTCTCCGCCGTCGACGCCGCCGCCAAGGGGATCGCCGCCATCCGCAAACTCTCCGGCGACATCGGGATTCCGGCCGGTCTCACCAACCTCAACGTCAAGGAGACCGACCTGCGCATCATGGCCGAGAACGCCATGAAGGACGCCTGCATGCTCACCAACCCCCGCACCGCCACCCTCGACTGCGTCATCGGCATCTACAAGGCCGCCATGTAAGGAGGTGTCCCCCGGGACGGATTCCGGGAAAGGGGAGGGGGACTCCCCTCCCTTTTCCCACTTTCCCCTTGAAGCGGGGAAAGATTAATGTAGAGTTTCAACACTGATCTCCGAGCTCTTCCGCCTACGAGGTTTTCCTTAGGGCGGGCGGCCAACGGGTTGCGCTGGAAACGGCGCAGCCTCCCTTTCGGAAAGGAGATGCCCCATGTCAACCCGAGAAAGGGAGAAGGAACATTTTATGGACAAGATTTTTCGCGTCAACATGACCAATCTCACCACCAGGGTCGAAACCGTCCCCGCCGCCTGGGCCGGACACGGCGGCCGCGGCCTGACCTCGACCATCGTCGCCGCCGAGGTCCCCGCCGACTGCCATCCCCTGGGACTCAACAACAAGCTGGTCTTCGCTCCCGGCCTCCTCTCCGGAACCGCGGCGGCCAACTCCGGGCGCATGTCCTGCGGCGCCAAGAGCCCGCTGACCGGCACCATCAAGGAGAGCAACGCCGGCGGCACCTCGGCGCAGATGTTCGCCCGTATGGGGATCAAGGCCCTGATCATCGAGGGGCTTCCCGCCGACGACAAGTGGTACAACCTCCACCTCACCAAGGACGGCGTCACCATCAATGAGGAGACCGCCCTGGTCGGCAAGGGGAACTTCGCCGTCATCGACGCCGTCTCCGAGCGCCTCGGCAAGAAGGTCGGCGTCATCACCATCGGCCCCGCCGGCGAGATGAAGATGGCTTCGGCCAACATCTCGGTCAAGGATCCGGACAGCAAGATCCGCAGCCACGGCCGCGGCGGCCTCGGCGCCGTCATGGGTTCGAAGAAGATCAAGTACATCAGCATGGACGACGCCGGCGCTCCGGGCGTCACCATCGCCGATCCGGAAAAGTTCAAGACCGCCGCCCGTATCTTCGCCAAGGCGCTCCTCGATCACCCCGTCTCCGGCCAGGGTCTGCCGACCTACGGCACCAACGTCCTGGTCAACGTCCTCAACGAGGCCGGCGGCCTGCCGACGAAGAACTTCCGCTACGGCCAGTTCGCCGGCGCCGACAAGATCTCCGGCGAGACGATGCACGACACCATCGTCGAGCGCGGCGGCAAACCGAAACACGGCTGCCACGCCGGCTGCATCATCCAGTGCTCCCAGGTCTACATGGACAAGGCCGGCAACTACCTGACCTCGGGGTTCGAGTACGAAACGATCTGGGGCCTCGGCGCCGACTGCTGCATCGACAATCTCGACGACATCGCCCTGGCCGACCACCACATGGACGACATCGGCATCGACTCCATCGAAACCGCCGTCATGATGGGCGTGGCCATGGAAGGGGGCGTTCTCCCCTTCGGCGACGGCAAGGGGGTCATCCGCCTCATCAAGGACGAGATCGGCAAGGGGACGCCCCTCGGGCGCATCCTCGGCGGCGGCGCCGCCCACGTCGGCAAGACCTTCGGCGTCACCCGCGTCCCGGTGGTCAAGGGGCAGGGGATTCCCGCCTACGACCCCCGCTCGGTCAAGGGGATCGGCATCACCTACGCCACCAGCACCATGGGCGCCGACCACACCGCCGGCTACACCATCGCCACCAACATCCTCGGCGTCGGCGGCAGCGTCGACCCGCTGAAGAAGGACGGCCAGGTCGAGCTCTCGCGCAACCTGCAGATCGCCACCGCCGCCGTCGACTCGACGGGGATGTGCATCTTCGTCGCTTTCCCGGCCCTCGACATCCCCGAGTGCCTCCCGGCGCTGATCGATATGATCAACGCCCGCTTCGGCATCAGCCTTTCCGGCGACGACGTCACCAACCTCGGCAAGCACATCCTCAAGCTCGAGCGCGCCTTCAACATCGGCGCCGGTTTCACCAACATGCACGACCGGCTCCCCGAATTCTTCAGCGAACCGGTGCCGCCGCACAACGCCGTGTGGGACTTCACCGGCGAGGAAATCGACGAATTCTGGAATTTCTAGGACATTTCTCTTAAGCTCTCTCCTGCCCGGTGCGGTCTGTCATGGCCGCACCGGGATTTTTTTAACCGCTGAGGAGTCCGCATCATGAAGATCACCGTCAAACTCTTCGCCAGCTTCCGGGACGGCCGCTTCAAGGTCGAGGAACGGGACACTCCCGCCGGGACCGTCTGCCGGCAGGTCGTCCTCGAGCTCGGTCTCAAGGAGGAGGAGCTGGGGGTGGTCATGGTCAACGGCCGCCACGCCCCCCTCGAGCAGGAGCTGCAGGACGGCGATTCCCTGGCCCTCTTTCCCCTCGTCGGCGGAGGCTAGGATGAATCCTCTTTTCTGGCTCAATGCGCAGGCCCGGGATGGTATCGTCTCCGGAGCGGCCCTCGCCGTCGCCGTCGAACGCTTCGGTCTGAGCTGGGCCGAGGCCGAACTCCTCGCCCTGGAAAACGGCCTGCTGCCGGCGCGCTATCAGCGCAACCAAAAGATGCTCTCCACGGCCGAGCAGCTGCGCCTGGCCAGAAGCCGGGTCGCCGTCATCGGCTGCGGCGGCCTCGGCGGCTACGTCCTCGAGGAGCTCGCCCGCCTCGGCGTCGGCCATCTCGTCGCCGTCGATCCCGACGTCTTCGAGGAGCACAATCTCAACCGCCAGCTCCTGGCCACCCCGGCCCTCCTCGGGACCGCCAAGGTCGAAGCCGCCGTGGCGCGCCTCGGCGTGGTCAATCCGGCGGTGACCGTCCTGCCGGCGCCTGAGGCCTTTTCCGTCGCCAACGGCGCCGTTCTCCTGGCCGGCTGCGCCCTGGCCGTCGACGCCCTCGACAGCATCCCGGTGCGCCTCGAACTCGCTGCCGTCTGTGCCGGGCTGGAGATCCCCCTCGTCCACGGGGCGATCGCCGGCTGGTACGGCCAGGTCACCACCCAGTTCCCCGGCGATACGACCCTTGCTGACAGCTACACCCGCAGCGGCACGGGGATCGAAAAGGAGCTGGGAAACCCCTCCTTTACCCCGGCTCTGGTCGCCAGCCTCGAGGCCGCCGAAGTCTGCAAGGTTCTTCTCGGCCGCGGCACACCCTTGCGGCGCCGCACCCTGGTGATCGATCTTCTCGAAATGGAGTTCGTCGAGCGGCTTGATTGAGGTTTGACCTTACATGAAGAGACACGGCTGCCCGGAAACAGTCTTTTTATCAAGGCTTTCTCTGTGTCCTCGGTGTCTCTGTGGTCATTTTATAAAACCTGCGAAACCATCTGCGAAACCAGCAAAAAAAAAGCCCCTTTGGTAAAAAAGGGGCACTCTTTCAGGTTTTTTCCGGGTTTTTGTCCCGCTCAACTCTCAATCTGGTAAGAAAAAAAGTTCGACTCCGCGAAGTCGTAAAGGGTGACTTGGGGGCCATCGATGATGCCGTTGAAATGGGACGCGCTTCCGTGGTCGTACCCTTCGAAGAGGCGGCCGTAGAGGGAGAGGCAGATGTGCGCCCCCTGCTGGCGGTCGCGCAGGCAGTAATTCTGGCCATTGACGTCGCGGCACACCGTGCAGCTGCGCTCGGCGGCCGTCGGCGCGACGCTCCCCTCGTCGGCGCCGAAGGTGAAACCCTGCTCGCCGTCCTCGTCGTGGATTGTCGTTTCCTTCCCCTGCCGGGTGAGCCGTGAACTCACCAGGGCGACAAAGGCTCTGCTGTCGCTGGTCATGATTTTCCTCCCCGTTTGGGTGATTGTTCCCTGCCTCCTTCCGGCCCCGTGCCGAATCCGGAGGTGTCCGTTGCTCCCTCCCCTCGTTTCTTCCAAGTCCTTATAGGATAAAAAATACCCGAAATGGTTGCGTGAGATAAATGTATACGGTAAATTGAAAGGGCGCAAGCCGGTTTCTTCAGACTGGACCAGTTCGACGGACCGGGGGGAGGAGGCAAAAAAATGGTAGAGGAGGGATGGAGGTGTCCGGCCTGCGGTCAAAGCAGGGCCTGGTGTCTCGGGGACGGTCGTTGCAAGTGCCGGGGGTGCGGCAGGCGCTACACACCGAGCAGGCGGCGCCGCCTGGACGCAGGGCTCAGGCGCCGCCTGGCTCTCTGCTTCTGGCAGATGGTGCCGACGCGGCAGGCGGCAACGGTCGTCCATCTCAATCGCAAGACGGTGCAGTCCTATTACCGGGCGCTGCGCCGGGGAATCGGCGGCAGGGAAGGTTGGTCCGAACCGGAGGGATCAGGCGGTGAGGGCGAATTGCCTAAGGCAATTAAGGGGTTGGTGCTGGAGGGGGGAAGGATCAGGGTGGTTCCCCCGCAAAAGGCGGCGGAGGCCCCGCAGTGCGCCATGATCTATCTGCGCACGAACGGTCCGGCCCACCCCCGGGCCCTGAGCGATCTTCAGCTCTGGGTCAGTCAAGGCAGCGGCACGGCGGCCGAGACCTTCGTCCGCTTCTGGACCTTTGCCGGGCGGCTCTCGACGAGGAGCCGGGGGCAGCATTTGCAGGACGTCCCCCTCTTTTTCAGCGAGGTGGCCTATCGCGTCAATCAGCGGGAGAATCCCAGGGTGATCGACAACCTCTGTCGCCTGATCGACGGCAGCGCGCCCTGATCGGGTGCGGTCACTTTGCGTTGATCAGGCCCGGGCCTGACGGCGTTCGGCGTAATCGCCTTCCGAGAGTTCCAGGCTCTTGCGCAGCAGGTCGGTGATGCTGACGCCGCAGGCCTCGGCCCGTTCCTGCAGCGCCTCCATCTCGTCGTGGTTGATCCGGCAGGAAATGATGAATTTTTTAGGGTTGGCGCTCACTCGGGCCATCTTGGCTCCCTCCTTGGGCATGGGTGGTGGATGTTTTGTCCCGGCCGCTATTGACGGGCGATGCGTTTACGTTATTGCAAGGGGGTTGCCAGCTTTGCCGGTATCTTCTGGTTTTATGCCAAAAACAGTAAAAACGGCATGTTGAATGGTTCCTGAAGGCGGATGTTTTCTTGCGTCAGGATATGGCAGGGGCGGCGGATGTAACATAATGGGACGACCTGGCACGAAGTGGCACAGGGGGTGTGCCAGATGTGGCATGGACAGACAGGCAGGGTCGCGCCCCGTCGGACGGGCCCTTTTTTTGTCGTTAACCCGCCTCGCAGGGGACCTCTTTGGCTGTTATCATAATCGTCTGGCGATTTACCAATCAGGACACCCGGTCTCCGCCCCTGGGCCGGGAGCGGACATGAGTTGCGGAAGTCTCTAAAAATACAAGCCTTTTTCTTGACAAATTCCGGAGACCCTTCCATACTCGGTCTGCGATGTCGGCTTTTTTAGTCAGGGAAAAACGGCCCACCCATCGATGGGCCGAAGTTGTCAAGACAGGTCGCTGGGAGTTTCGCGCCGTCCGTTTTCGCCGCGATATCTGACTCCCGGATGGCTCAAATTCGAAAGCAGGAGAGGAAATGAAGCTCGAATTTCGTAAGATTATTTTTTCTGCACTTATTCTGATGATTACAACGACCGTGCCAACAGCATTGGCCGGGACGGGAATCGAACTGTCAAAAAGCCAAACAATATATGTTCCGGTATACTCGAATGTTTTCAGCGGTCCAAAAGTTTTGCCTTTCAATCTAGCCGTTATGCTAAGCATAAGGAATGTTGACATTAAAAATTCAATAACTTTTATTTCAATTGATTATTATGACAACGATGGAATTTTATTGAAAAAATATTTGGAAAAACCGCTGGAATTAAAACCACTGGCTTCAAATCATATTTACATAAAGGAAAGCAATGAATCGGGCGGATTTGGAGCCAACTTCATTGTTAGATGGAAATCTACCAATGAAATTAATGCACCGATCATAGAGAGTATAATGATCGGCGCCAGATCGGGTCAGGGGATCTCATTTGTAAGTCAGGGTCGGGTCATCTCGGAAAATAGGGAATGAATCAGACGACTCCAACGTGTACCGATGTGGCCGAATGAATGAAGGGACTCCTGCTGCGGGTTGCCGTCCGCCTGTAGCGGCGCCGTCTTGAAAAATCCAGAAAATAATAGAAGGACGAAGGAGGTCGACCGATGATCGAGAAAAAACTCCATGACCCCAGCCTGTTTCGCCAGACGTGTTATCTCGACGGCACCTGGAGCGACGCCGACAGCGGCGCCACCCTGGCGGTGACCAATCCGGCGACCGGCGAAACGCTCGGCACCGTCCCGAAAATGGGGGAGGTCGAGACCCGCCGCGCCATCGAGGCCGCCCAGCGCGCCTTCCCGGCCTGGCGCGCCAAGACCGCCCAGGAACGCTCGAATCTCCTGCGCAAGTGGTATGAACTGCTCCTGGAAAACCAGGAGGATCTGGCGGTGCTGATGACCGCCGAGCAGGGAAAACCTCTGGCCGAAGCCCGGGGTGAAATCGCCTATGCCGCTTCCTTTATCGAGTGGTTCGCCGAGGAGGGGAAACGCATCTACGGCGACGTCATTCCCCCCCACCAGGGGGACAAGCGGATCCTGGTGCTCAAGGAGCCGATCGGCGTCTGCGCCGCCATCACCCCCTGGAATTTTCCGTCGGCGATGATCACCCGCAAGGCCGGCCCCGCTCTGGCCTCCGGATGCACCCTGGTCGTCAAACCGGCCAGCGCCACCCCCTACTCGGCCCTGGCCCTGGCCGAACTCGCCCACCGGGCGGGGATTCCCAAGGGGGTCTTCAGCGTGGTGACCGGCTCCTCAGGCGCCATTGGCAATGAGCTGACCGCCAACCCGCTGGTGCGCAAGCTGACCTTCACCGGTTCGACGGAAGTCGGCAAGGAGCTCATCGCCGCCTGCGCCGGCACGGTGAAAAAGGTCTCCATGGAACTGGGGGGGAACGCCCCGTTTATCGTCTTCGACGACGCCGATCTCGACGCCGCGGTGGAAGGAGCGATGGTTTCCAAGTACCGCAACACTGGTCAGACCTGCGTCTGCACCAACCGCTTTCTCGTTCAGGACGGGGTCTACGACGCCTTTGCCGAAAAGCTGACCAAAGCCGTGGCCAGGATGAAGGTCGGCGACGGCCTGGCCGGAGAGACCCAGCAGGGGCCCCTCATCGACATGAAGGCCGTGGAATCGGTGGAGGCGCAGATTGCCGACGCCCTGGCCAAGGGGGCCCGGATCGTTCTCGGCGGCAAGCGCCACCCCCTCGGCGGCACCTTTTTCGAGCCGACGGTTTTGGCCGACGTCACGGCCGGGATGCTCATCGCCAGAGAGGAGACCTTCGGCCCGGTGGCGCCGTTGTTCCGCTTCAAAACCGAGGAAGAGGCGATCGCCATGGCCAACGACACCGAGTTCGGCCTCGCCTCCTACTTCTACAGCCGCGACATCGGCCGCATCTGGCGCGTCGCCGAGGCGGTCGAATACGGCATCGTCGGCATCAACACCGGATTGATCTCCACCACCGTCGCCCCCTTCGGCGGCGTCAAGGAATCGGGGACCGGCCGCGAAGGGTCCAAATACGGCATCGAGGATTTCCTCGAGATCAAGTACCTGTGCATGGGGGGGATCTGAGCTCCATTCCCCGGCGCTTTCTCCATGAACGGGCCCTAAACCCAAACAAGTCGTCTCTCCGGATTCTCTCCGGGAGGCGACTTGTTTGCTTCAGTGCCCAGATTGGATGCCCAAACCTGGATACCCGCAAGGGGTATCCCTACAGACCACCGATTCTGTAGGGGCACCCCTTGCGGGAGCCCGATTGTGGCACCGGAAATTTTCAAGGCCTATCTGATGAAGTACCCCGCCACCCGCCAGACTCCGTCCGTATCGAGCGTCACCGTAACGATTTCGCTGGCGTCCTTTTTCCGCTCGAAGGAGGTGTCGAAGGTGACGACGATGTATTCCCCCTCCGGGCTGTCCTTGGCCGAGGTGCTGTAGGTCATCGATTCCTCGGTCCGTTCCACCAGGGGTCCGGCGACCGCGCGGATTTTGCCGAGCTGGTCGACCCAGAGCTGTTCGGGGACCTTTCCCTTGAGTAGCGACGCCGAAATTTGCCAGCTTTCGGCATACCTGTCGGAGTCGACCCTTTGCAGAAACGCGTCGACGGCGGCCGCGGCCGCCTGGGCTTTTTCCTTCTCCGGTCGTTCGCTGAACCTGGGGAGAAAGATGATCAGCAGGGCACTCAGGAGCAATACGGCATGGATACGATACTGGCGGGGGATCACGGCAACCTCCTGGAGGGCAAAAGGGAGAGGAAAATGGTCTCTACTATAAGCGGAATGGGCGGGGAGGGGAAAGAAGTTTCAGCCCTCTCCCCGATGATGTTGCCGCCGGCGGCCACCGCGGCGCCATCGACTTTAATCTCGGCGCAATTGACAGGGAGGGACCAATCCGCTACTCTTCCCAACCCGTCCTTTTTTCCGCTGATTTCTTCTCGAAAACAGGACCTTCCGTTCTTCAGCCAGCTCCGGTGACCCCGGATCTCCCACCATAAGGATTTTGATCCATGTCTTTTGAATCTCTCGGCCTCTGCGCCGAGCTGCTGAGTGCCATCGCCACTCAGGGCTATACCACGCCGACCCCCATCCAGACCCAGGCGATCCCGGTGGTTTTCGAGGGGTGCGACCTTCTGGCCGGCGCCCAGACCGGCACCGGCAAGACGGCGGCCTTTGCCCTGCCGATCGTTCAGCGCCTGAGCGAAAAGGTCCCCGTGGAAAAGCGCCGGCGACCGCGGGCGCTGGTGCTGGTGCCGACCCGCGAACTGGCGGCCCAGGTCAGCGACCAGATGCAGAATTACGGGCGGCGCCTCTCCCTGCGCTCCACCATGATCTACGGCGGGGTGAACATCCAGGCGCAGATCGAGCGGCTGCACCGGGGCGTCGATATTGTCGTAGCCACCCCGGGTCGACTCCTCGATCACCTGGAGCGCGGGACGATCAACCTGTCGCGGATCGAGTTTCTCGTCCTCGACGAGGCCGACCGCATGCTCGATCTCGGCTTTATCGACGACATCCTCCAGGTCGCCGAGTCGCTGCCGGCCAGGCGCCAGACCCTGCTCTTTTCCGCCACCTATTCGCCGAACATCAAGAAGCTCGCCGACGAACTCCTCGATGCGCCGCGGCGCATCGAAGTGGCGAACAAAAATATCGCCGCCGACGCGGTGACCCAGGCGATCTATCCGGTGGAGAAGAGCCGCAAACGGGAGATGCTCTCGCACCTGATCCGCAAGGGGGAGTGGAGCCAGGTCCTCGTCTTCACCCGCACCCGCTACGGCGCCGACAAGCTCACCGAAGAACTCCTCTATGACGGGATCAGGGCGGCCGCCATCCACAGCAACAAGAGCCAGTCGATCCGCACCCGGACCCTGGCGGAGTTCAAAAAGGGGGAGCTGCGGGTTCTGGTCGCCACGGATGTGGCGGCGCGCGGCCTCGACATCGAGCGCCTGCCGCATGTGGTCAACTACGAGCTCCCCCAGGTCCCCGAGGACTACGTGCATCGCATCGGCCGCACCGGCCGGGCCGGAGAGGACGGGATCGCCCTCTCCCTCGTCTGCCCGCAGGAGCAGCTCCTTCTGGCCGAGATCGAAAAACTCCTCAAATATAAGATCCCGGCCCAGACGATCGCCGAATTTCCCTCGATCGCCGTCAACCGGGGGGGGAAGGCGAAGGGTCCCAAAAAGCCCGCCAAGGGAGCGTCCAAGCCGAAAAAGGCTCCGGCGAAGGCGGCCAAGGCTCCTGCCAAGGCGGCGAAGGCTCCGGCCAAGGCCACAACGGGGCGAGGGAAAAAGGTCGTAGCCGCTCGTCCCGCCCCCAAGATCGGGCGCCGACAGAGCCGGTCCTAGCCCCTCCTTACCCGGCAGTATGAAAAGAAAAGGCCCCTGCAAAAAGCAGGGGCCTTTTCTTATGCGCGGGATATTTCCGCTCAGCCGGAGGCCGCCTCGGGATTTGCGGGGAGAAGGGAGCGGTCGCGCAGGGCGAAATATTCTTCAGGCGTGTTGATGTTGCGGAAGCTGAGCCCTTCGGGGTCGATATCCGCCAGGGCCGCGGCGGGGAGCTCGACGACCCGCGAGCGGGGAAAGAAGCTGACGATGCGCCGCTCGCCGCTGTCGAGGACCTCTTCGATGGCCGGAATGCAGCTCTTGCCGTAGAGGGCGTGGAGGGGTTCGAGGCCGCTGGCGCTGCGGGGGATGACGACTTCGGCCGTCCCCGTCTCGGCGCAGATGCGGCGGATGGCCGCACCGCTCAAAAAAGGCATGTCGCAGGCGACGACGAAGATCCGTTCGTTGCCGGCATGGCAGAGTCCCGAGTGGATTCCGGCCAGGGAGCCCTGACGGTAGTAGATGTCGGGGACCTTGGGGCAGGGGAGGTCGCCGTAGAGGGAGGGGGAGTTGGTGACCAGGATCACCTCGTCGAAGAGTTCGTCGAGGAGATGGTGGACGTGCTCGATGAAGCGGGCGCCGTTGAGGGGGAGGAGGGACTTGTCGCTCCCCATCCGCCGCGATTCGCCGCCGGCGAGGATGACACCGGTGACCCCGGGGATGCGCTCGTGGCGGGGAGCCAGGAGTCCTTCGGGATGGGTATAGACCTCGAAATTCTCGCCGCGCAGATAGCCGATGAGGGTGATCCCCGCCTCCTGGCAGAGGCGCACCGCCATATCGGTGGGGGAGGTGCGCGAAGCGATGAGGGCGATCCCGAGGCGGGCCGCCTTGCCGACCATCTCGGTGGAGATCCGTCCCGAAGTGACGAGAATTTTTCCCGCGAGGTCGATTCCCTTGAAGAGGGCCTCGCCGGCGATGCGGTCGAAGGTGTTGTGGCGGCCGAGATCTTCGGCATAGAGGAGGAGCCGCCGGCCGTCGCCGACGGCCGCCGAATGAATGCCGCCGTGGCTGCGGTACTGCTCGGCCCGACGCTGCAGATCCTGCATCAGGGAAAAGACCGCCGCCGGGGAGACGGGTGGAAAACGGACTTTGAGCGGCGCCGGTGCCGGAGGGTGCGGCAGGGCGAAGGTGATGCCGGTGCCGCAGCCGGAGGTCAGGGTCGGGGAGAGGCGCTCGGGGATCTCCCCTTTGAGCTGCACGCGGGCGGCGCCGAAATCGGCGCAGACCCCGAGGGTGAGGATGTCGGTGAGACTGGAGACGAACCCCTGGTTGCGGAGAAATCCGGCGACCAGGAAGTTGAGCTGATGGGGGGAGGCGACGAGCGTCGCCAGATCCCGGTCGTTGACGGTGAGGCGCAGGGGGTATTCCTGCACCACGGTCCTGGAGACGCTCCGCAGGCGCCCCTTTTCAAAGCGCTGGATGCCGCAATTGTCGTTGCTCTTCATGGAGGTTCCGCCTCAGGTCGGAGAAAAGCGCGGGTCCGGAAAAGGGAGAGTCCGGACCCGCGGAGACATCGGTTTTTAGTCCGCGGAGGAGAGGGAGGGACTGGCGCCGCCGATCTTGCGAAGGGGATCGGGGAGGGTGTAGTCGACCGTCTCCGGGTGGTGCTCGAAGATCGGGAAGTAGCGGGCGATGAGGACGAAAAAGAGGATGTGCCCGGCGATGATGCCGATGGTCACCAGCGACTCGATGAGGGAGGGATAGTAGATCTTGTCGGGATCCATCATCCCGAACATCGAGACGTTGAAGCGGTTGAGGACCAGGCCGAAAATCACCAGTCCGGCGGCGATCGACCGCCGTCGATCGTCATCGCGCACCGATTTCTGGACGAACATGAAGAAGGGGAGGATGAAGCCGATCCCCATCTCCAGGGCAAAGGAGATCGTCAGCCCCGGTCGGTCGAAAAACGGGCCCTCGGAGAGCGCCACCAGGCTGAAGACGCGCAGGGCGATATAGAGGCCGAGGGTCCAGGGGAGGATCTTCGCCAGGGTACGCAACAGCACCCCTTCGTTGGGCTGCCCCATCCACTTGTGGCAGGCGCTGGCCTCGAGGATGATGATGCTCATGCCGCTGCAGATGGCGCTGACCCAGAAGAGGAGCGGCAGCAGCGGGTTGTACCAGAGGTTGTGCAGCTTGTCGACGGCGATGAGAAAGAAGGTGCCGAGGGTCGACTGGTGCAGGGTGGAGATCGCCGCCGCGGCGACCACCAGGGGCATTTCCAGCCAGCGCAGGACCCTTAAGGGGAGGTGCCAGCCGAAGCGTTCGGCCACCGGCGAGAGGAATTCGAGGAAGAGGACGGTGGTGTAGGCCATGACGCACATGGAGACTTCGAACATCGGCGAATGGACGTTCCAGTAACGGAAAACGTGCCAGCCGCGCTGCGGCTGGCCGAGGTCGAGGAGGAGACCGATGGAGACCAGAGAGTAGCCGAGGAAGCCGGTGACGATCGCCGGACGCACCAGCGGTTCGAGTTTTTTGATGTGGAAACAGTGGACGATCGCCCCGAGGGTGAAGGCGCCGGCGGCCAGCGGCACGGCGGTGACGACGTCGAAGGAGATCCATAGGCCCCAGGGGTAGGTGTCGTTGAGGTTGGTGGTCGCCCCGAGTCCGAAGATAAAGCGGAGAAGGGAGGCCAGGGCACCGATGGCGACCAGGGCGATGAGGAATTTGATAAAGCCGTGGTAGCTCCTGACTTCGGTTGCGATGCGGCGGGCGGCGGTCATTGTTGTTCCTCCTTCGGCTCAGCGGACTCGGTGCCGGTCTCCTCGGCCTCTCTGAGGGCCTTGATGCGGTCGCGGCGATGGTTGATCCAGGAAAGGGCCGAGAGGCCGCCGCCGACGGTGAGGAAGATCCCCGGGACGAGTCGCAGCGCCTGCCAGGTGAAGGACGGCAGGGCGCGCATGGTGACCTTCTTGAAGCCGAGCTCCTCGAAGGGGAGGGAGGTCAGATAGATGACGCTCGTCCCCCCCGCCTCCTCCTTGCCGTAGACCTTGTGGATGTAGCGGTCGGGATAGCGGGCCAGGCGCCGTTCGGCCTCCTGGATCATGGCGGCGCGGGGGCCGTAGGTGATCGCCGTCGGGCAGGCGGTGGCGCAGGCCGGCTTCATCCCACCCCGGACCCGATCGTGGCAGCCGGTGCACTTCTTCACCAGGGGGAGTCCCTTGCTCCATTCGTACTTGGGGACGCCGAAGGGACAGGCGATCATGCAGAAACGGCAGCCGATGCAGCGCTTGTCGTCGTAGACGACCGGACCCTCGGCGGTCTTCTTGAAGGCCCCCACCGGGCAGACCGAGGCGCAGGCCGGGTCGTTGCAGTGCATGCACATCTCTTTGTAGAAGGCGAACTCGTTCTGTCCGTTCTTCTGGTAGTCGCGGAACTTGATGCGGGTGTAGGTGTACTCCGACATGGCGGGGGGATTCTGGTACCCTTCGCCGCTGAAGAAGACGGTTTTTTCCGCCTCGAGCTGGTTCCACTGCTTGCAAGCGACCTGGCAGCCGCGGCAGCCGGTACACTTGGTCATGTCGATGAGAAAAGCGTGGTTTTTGGTGGTGTCGAGAGTGCTCATGCCTTGATCCCTCCCTTCTCCAGGTTACAGAGAAATGCCTTGTATTCGGGGATGGAGGTGTTGGCGCACCCAACCGCCGTGGTGAGAACATTGGCGCTGCCGCCGGTGGCCAGGCCGTTGAAGCCGAAGTGCCAGGGGAGGCCGACCTGTTCGATCATCTTGCCGCCGACGCGCAGCGGTTTGATGCGGGCGGTGACCAGGGCCTTGGCTTCGATGGTGCCGCGCGGCGAAGAGATGGTCACCATCTCGCCGTTGGCAATCCCCTTCCACTTGGCCAGTTCCTCGCTGATCTCGACGAACATTTCCGGGACGAGCTCCACCAGCCACGGCAGGTTGCGGGTCATGGCTCCGGCCTGCCAGTGCTCGGAGACCCGGTAGGTGGTGCCGATGTAGGGGTAACGGCCGCTGTTGTCGATGTTCCCGGGGATGGCCACCGCCGGGTTGCACTGCTGGCCGGTCATCGAATTGGCCACCGGGCTTTCCATCGGTTCGTAGTGCTCGGGCATCGGCCCGTCGGCCAGTCCTGCGGCAAAAAGGCGGGCATGCCCTTCGGCGATCATGATGAAGGGGTGCTTGGTGCCGTCTTCGCTCATCGGCGCCCAGCCGCCGTCGGGGACGTCCCCCTCCCACTTGCGGGTCAGGGCGTTCCAGGCAATCACCGGTTTTTTCGGGTTCCACGGCCGGCCGTTGAGGTCGACGGAGGCCCGGTTGTAGAGGACGCGGCGGTTGACCGGCCAGCACCAGGACCAGTTGTGGTAGGAGCCCATCCCTGTGGGGTCGTCCTGGCCGCGGCGCTGCATCATGTTGCCGGCCTCGGTGTAGGAGCCGCAATAGAGCCAGTTGCCGCTGGTGGTTGCGCCGTCGTCCTGAAGGAAGGCAAAGGAGGGGACCTGCTCCCCCTTTTTGTAGAGTTTCCCCTTGATTTCCGTGTCGCGGGTGAACTGGCCGTTGCATTCCCGGGCCACCATGGCGATATCCGGCTCGTGCCCCTGGCCGTAGTTCCAGTCGAGGTCGACGATCGGGCCGGGGAAGACGCCCCCTTCGGCATAGAGGGCCTTGAGGTTTTTGACCAGCCCGTCGACGATAAAGGCGTCGCTCTCGGCGTCTCCCGGCGGTTCCACCGCCTTGTAGCGCCACTGGGCCCAGCGCCCCGAGTTGGAGATGCTCCCCTCCTTTTCGACGCTTGCGGCGGCCGGGAGGAGAAAGACTTCCGTATCGATCGTTTTCGGATCGACGCCGGGGCGCTTCCAGAAGACCGAGGTCTCCGTCTCCCAGAGGTCGGCGGCGACCATCCACTGCAGCTTGTCCAGCCCCTTGGCGATGGCGCTGGCGTCGGGTCCGCCGACGATGGGGTTGGTCCCCATGCAGACCAGGCCCTCGAAGCGCCCCTGCTGCAGGCGCTCCATCAGTTTGATGAAGGAGTAGTTGCCGCTCCGTTTCGGGAGGTAATCGTAGCAGAAGCCGTTTTCCGCCGTCGCCGCATCCCCCCAGTAGGCCTTGAGGAGGCTGGCCATGTACTTGGGCGTGTTCGCCCACCAGTTGGCGCTCTTGGGATCCTTGGTTTTCGGCGTCCATTTCTCGTTGTAGGCGGCCAGCGAGACGTTGTCGAAAACCGGCGACTTCAGGTAGCCGGGGAGGATGTGGTAGAGGATGGCGTAGTCCGTCGACCCCTGGACGTTGGCTTCGCCGCGCAGGGCGTTGATGCCGCCGCCGGCCATGCCGATGTTGCCGAGGAGGAGCTGCAGCATGGCGTAGGAGCGCACGTTCTGCGTGCCGTAGGTGTGCTGGGTCGTTCCCATGGCGTACATGATCGTCGCCACCCTGTCCGGGCGCCCCGTGGCGCAGAAGGTGCGGGTGACCTCCATGTAGTCCTGGATGGCGGTGCCGGTGATCTCGCAGACCTTCTCCGGAGTGTAGCGGCGGTAATGATTCTTCAGCAGCTGATAGACGCTGGCCGGATGCTCCAGGGTGTTGTCCCGCAGCGGCAGGCCGTCCTTGCCGAGCTGGTACGCCCAGCTGTCGTTTTCGTAGTGGAAGGTCTCGGCGTCGTACCCGGAGAAGATGCCGTCGTTGAAGGCGTACTCGTCGCTGATGAGAAAGGATGCGTTGGTGTAGTTGACGACATAGTCGCGGTGGATCAGGTCGTTCTGCAGGATGTGGTTGATCATGCCGCCGATAAAGGCGATGTCGGTCCCCGGGCGCAGCTGGGCGTAGGTGTCGGCCTTGGAGGAAGTGCGGGTGTAGCGGGGGTCGACGGAGATCAGCCTTGCCCCATTGTCCATCGCCTTTTCCACGTACTTGAAGGAGATCGGGTGGTTCTCAGCGGGGTTGGAGCCGATACAGAGGATGACGTCGGCATGCTGGATGTCGATCCAGTGGTTGGTCATTGCGCCGCGACCGAAGGAGGCTGCCAGACCGGCAACCGTAGCGGAGTGTCATATTCGCGCCTGATGTTCCAGGTACCCGACCCCCATGGCGCGGGCGAACTTGCCGAGGAGATAGCATTCCTCGTTGTCGAGGGCGGCTGCGCCGATCATCGCCATGCCGTCGTTGCGGTTGACGCGGTATTCCACCCCCTTCACCGTTTCGCTCTCGACGAAGTTGCGGTCGCGCGTCTCCTTCATCAGGGTCGCCATGCGCTTCATGGCCCAGTCCCAGCTCTTCTCTTCCCAGCGGTCGCTCTTCGGGGCGCGGTACTTCACCCTGGTGAGGCGCCGCTCGTTGTTGGCCACCTGGAAGAGGGCGCCCCCCTTCGAGCAGAGGGAGCCCTGATTGATCGGGTGCTCCGGGTCCCCCTCGATGTTGACCACCTTGCCGTTTTCACGGTGGACGATCATGCCGCAGCCGACGGCGCAGTAGGGGCAGATGGTGGTGCTGCTCTGCAAGCCTTCGGTGCGCAGCTCCCTGGCTTCGACACCGGCGAGGGCCGGCTTGCCGGTCACGGCCAGGGCACCGGCGGCCAGGCCGCCCCCCTTGAGAAAATTACGTCTGGAAATAGTCACTGTGGTCTCTCTCCTTTTTCGGGAATGTCATGAAGGACAGGGTGTGGATTGCAGAGGGGAAATCGCAACTCTTGTGCCAAGGGGAGCGAGGGATTCTCAAACCCTGTTTTTGCAGTCAAAACAAGGATTAAGGGACGGGAGGAAAGAAGGGGGGAGGGGGGTTCTGTATACTCTTTGCTGGGTCATTTCTTCCCCCCTGTATACGTTTGACCCAGGAGGTCGCCGAGCGCCGGGAGCAAAGAGGAAGGGAAAAAGGGGGCGGGGGGAAAGCCCTTGGTCCGGCGCGGCTTTTGCGTGTATCATGAAGGATGAAAATACGAAACGGTTCCACCCGGAGCGGGACGGATCCCTCCGGGGCAACTTTCTAAAGGACGATAATGGACAACCGGATACTGATCTGTGACGACGAAGAGGGGATGCGGCGCTACCTGGCGAAGATGCTCGGCAGTTGGGGATATCAGGTGGAGGTCTTCTCCGGGCCGACGATGCTCATCCGCGCCCTCGCCGAAACCGATGCCCCCGCCGATCTCCTCCTCCTCGACATCAAGCTCCCCGAGATGGACGGCCTCGAGGCGCTGCGCCAGGTGCGCCTCTCCCGCCCCGAGTTGCCGGTGGTGATGATGACCGGGCACGGCACCATCGAGTCGGCGGTGGAGGCGATGAAGATCGGCGCCTACGACTACCTGACCAAGCCCTTCCCCCAGGAGAAGCTCTTCGCCCTGGTGCAGCACGCCCTGGAGCAGTATCGCCTGCGGGAGGAGAACAGCTCCCTGAAGAAGGAGTTGCGCGAACGCGCCGTCCCCGGGCCGCCGATCTTCTGCAGCCAGCGTTTTGCCGAGGTCTACGAACTGGCCCTGACGGTGGCCGAGAGCGACTCGACGGTGCTGATCCTCGGCGAGAGCGGCACCGGCAAGGAGCTCGTGGCCGGTGCCATCCACTATGCCGGCTCCCGGGCGGGAAACCGCTTTCTCGCCATCAACTGCGCCGCGCTCACCGAAACCCTCCTCGAAAGCCAGCTCTTCGGCCACGTCAAAGGGGCCTTCACCGGCGCCGCCCAGGCCCAGAAGGGGCTTCTCGACGAGGCCCACGAGGGGACCCTTTTCCTCGACGAGGTCGGCGACCTGAGTCCGGTCCTCCAGGCCAAGCTCCTGCGCGTTTTGCAGGAAGGAGAATTCATCCCCGTCGGAGCCACCAAGGCCCGGCGGGTCAATGTGCGTTTTCTCGCCGCCACCAACAAGAATCTCCAGGAGGAGGTGGCCCGCGGCCGTTTTCGCGAGGATCTCTTCTACCGCCTCAACGTCATTGCCCTCGAGCTGCCGCCGCTGCGCGAGCGCCCCGAGGATATCGAGCCGTTGGCCCTCCATTTTCTCGGCAAGATGGCGCAAAAGATGCGCCGCCCGGTTCGCGGCCTGACCCCCGAGGCGCTGGCGGCGCTGCAGGACTACCGCTGGCCGGGGAACGTCCGCGAACTGCAAAATGCCATGGAACGCTGCGCCATCCTCTCCCGGGGCGAACAGATCGGTGTTTCCCTCCTCCCTTTCCGCAACCAGGGGATACGTACCCCGGCGTCTCCCGGAAGTGACGATTCGCCCCTGAGCCTGCGCGCCGCCGAAGAGACCCAGGTCGGTCGCGCCCTGCTGCAGACGAACTGGAACAAGAGTCACGCCGCCAAACTTCTCGGCATCACCCGCAAGACCCTCGACCGTAAGATCAAGGACTTCTCCCTGAGTGCCGACGCCGGCAAGGGCGAATCATGACCCTCGTCCCTTCCTTTTCCATCCGTCGCAAGCTGACCCTGGCCGCCCTCCTCCCCCTGGTGGTCATTCTCCTGCTGGTCACCCTGGCCGCCTTCTACCTGATCAATGCCTGGATCGTCGGCGAGACCCAGAAAAGACTCCGCAACGATCTCAACGCCGCCCGCGAGGTCCTTCGCAGCGAGACCCGGCGGGTGGAGGACGTGGTGCGCTTCAGTGCCCACAGCGGCGCCCTCGTCGAAGCTCTCGAAGGCGGCGACCTGAAACGGCTGCGTCCCGATCTCGAGGCAGTCCGCCGCCGCGAAGGGCTCGACATCCTGACCCTTGCCGGCCCCCGGGGGGAGATTCTCCTGCGCGCCGCCAATCCCGAAGACCCGGACGGCTCTTATTCCGGACTCCCCTTCGTCACCCGGGCTTTGGACGGCGAAGACTTTTCCGGAGTGGCCCTCCTCGATGCGGAGGAGCTGCGGCATGAAGGGGACGATCTGGCCGCCCGGTCGGCCGTTCCCCTCGATCCCCTCCCCTTGGCGGGGCCCCGATTCGAGACGCGGGGGATGTTTCTGGTCGGCGCCACGGCCGTCCATGACCGGGACGGGACCGTTCTCGGCTGTCTCTACGGCGGCGTCCTCCTCAACGGCAACCTCCCCCTGGTCGACCGCATTCGTAACCTCGTCTACGGCAGCGAAACCTTTGCCGGGACCGGCGTCGGCAGCGCCACCATCTTCCTCGACGAGGTGCGCATCGCCACCACCATCCTCAAGGGAGAGCGGCGCGCTCTCGGCACGCGGATTTCCCCCCAGGTCGCCGCGGCCGTTCTGGGACGGGGCGAAGGGTGGCTGGCCCGGGCCCGGGTCGTCGACGACTGGTACCTCACCGCCTACGAACCGATCCTCGCCGCAGAGGGTCAGGCGATCGGCGCCCTCTACGTCGGGCGGCTCGAGCGCCCCTTCGCCGAGCTCAAAAGCCGGGCCTCCTTCCTCCTTTTCGCTCTCCTCCTCCTCGGCTCCCTCCTCGGCTCGCTGGTCGCCTGGCTCGTCGCCCGCCACCTCTCCCTGCCGATCCTCGATCTGGCCCGCAGCGCCGAACGCGTCGCCGCCGGGGAGCGGGATCTGGTGCTGCCGGTGGCCGCCCGGGACGAGATCGGCCATCTCACCGGGACCTTCAACCGCATGACCGCGGCGCTCAGGGAACGGGACAAGGAGGTTGACGCCCTCAATTGCGACCTCGAGCGCAAGGTCGAGGAGCGCAGCGCCCTGCTGGAGACGAAGAGCCTGCAGCTGATTGCCGCCCAGGAGGAGTTGCTGCGCTCGGAGAAGCTGGCGGCCATCGGTTCCCTGGCCGCCGGGGTCGCCCACGAGATCAACAACCCGGCGGCGATCATCCGCGGCAACGTCGAGATTCTCCTTGCCGAGCTCGACTCTGCCGCCCTCGGCCGCGAGGAGGCCGATGAAATCCTGCGGCAGACCGAACGGATCTCCCGCATCACCCAGGGGATGCTCGACTTCGCCCGCGAGTGGTCCATTCATCCGGAACCCGTCGCCGTCAACCGGATCCTGCAGGAGATCGTCGAGCAGATCGGCCACCAGGTCCCCCTCGGCAGGGTGGAGGTCTCCCTGGAGCTCGACCCCTCCCTCCCGTTCGTCGAAGGGGATTCCGGGCGGCTGCGTCAGGTCTTTACCAATCTGCTCGTCAATGCCCTGCAGGCGATGAAGGGGGAGGGGGTGCTGAGGGTAATCTCCCGCTGTGCCGGGGAGGAGGTGGAGATCGCCGTTGCCGACAGCGGGCCGGGGATTTCTTCGCCGGATCTGGCAAAGATCTTCAACCCCTTCTTTACCACCCGCCCGGGGGGGACGGGATTGGGGCTTTCAGTTTCCTACGGAATCGTTCAGGCGCTCAAGGGGAGAATCGAGGTCGACTCCCCCCCGGGCGAGGGGGCGACGTTTGTGGTCCGGCTGCCGCGGGTGCAGCGGGGGTGAGGCCGCGCAGCAGAAAATGGCCTCCTGCTGGAAAAAAACCGGCAACCATGAAAATCAGTTGCCGGCGAAGGTCTATTTTTAATTGGCCTGAAACGGGTCCCCTGGCCGAACCCGGGAGGGCTTTAATGGTCGGTCGCTCAATCCCGCCGGGCCTGGCCCGCGCAGTGGGGGCACCCCTCTCCCTCGCGGTGCAGGCTCATCTCCTCCTGCAGATAGCCTATTGCGTCCTCGAGTCTGCCGAGGGTCCCGCCGAAACCGGTCTGGAAGCGCTGCGCCATGGCCTGGTCCTCGAAGGTCAGGATGGACGGGCGGCAGCAGGGGACCGCGGCGCTCCCCAGGACGAAGAAGCTCCCCTGGACCGGATGGGGGCGTCCGGTCAGGTAGTCGGCGGTCAGGGCCATCGCCACCTGGTCGCCGAGCATCAGGTGGGCCGAGACTCCGCAGTGCGGACAGCAGGTGAGCCGCTGTTCGCCGTTGTTCAGGGTCAGGCTGTAGAGGAGGTGCTGGCCCGTCGGCCGAAAGCAGATCACGCAACTCCCCTGTGCGGTGCCGGTGAAGGACGGGAGGGGTGCGGCCGTGGCCGCTGCCGGAGCTGTCGCCGGTTTCTCCAGCGCCACCGCGCCACCGTGGATACGCTTCAAGGCATGCCGCGCTTCGAGCGCCTCGAGGTCGCGGTGGGCCGTCATTTTTGATATGCCGAACCGCTCGACGATGTCCAGCAGCGAAAGACTCCCCTCCGTTTCCAGCCAGCCGATCAGTTCTTTCCTTCGCTCAGACCCCTTCATGATGACTCCTGAAATGTTGTTCCGCAAACGCCGGGTTGTTGATTAACTATCAATCGCCTTGCAACCGCGGCGAGCTTTGTTATATTTGAAAGCCAGAAAAGATCCTTTACTCCTGTCGTGTTATAAAAATAACATTGATCGGTCGTCGGAGCAAACAGATCTTTTTTTCCTGCGCCCTTATTCCCTGTTCCCCGGGAACGACCGCGCCATAAATGACGAAACCCTCGCTTCTCCCCGGATCAGTCTGCCCACGGAATTCTGCCATGAACAAGGAATGGCCGGCCTTCGGCACCAGTCTCTTGCTCCATCTGCTCGTTCTCGCCGGGCTTTTCACCCTCGGTCCGGACCTTGTCCCTCCGCAACGAATCGCCTGTTACGACGTCGACCTGAGTGCTTTTTTTGCCTCCCCGCCTTCGCCTTCGCCTTCGCCGTCTCCGGCGCAGACGCAGACGCAGACGCAGACGCAGACGCAGATTCCGGCTCCCCCGGCGCCAGCGAAACAAAAGAGACCTGCCCCGCCGATAGTCGCTCCGGTTCCCGTTGCAAAACCGGCGGTGCAGACGGTCTCCGCCCCTTCCCAGCCGCCGTCGGCCGAAGCCCTCCCCCCCGAATCCGCCCTGTCCGCCATCGCCCCTGCGGCTTCCCCACCCTCCCTCGCCGCACCTCCGGTCGATCCCGCCGTTTTGTATGCCCTTCAGGTTCAACGGTATGGCGATGCCCAGCTGAGCCTGATCCGGGAGATGGTGAGCCGGGAGGTCCGCTACCCTCTCATGGCTCGGCGCCAGGGGTGGGTCGGCCGGGTCACCGTCGAGTTCACCGTCGAGCTCAGCGGCGAGGTTGGCGCGTTGCGTGTCGCCGAAAGCTCGGGGTACCCGATGCTCGACCGCCAGGCTCTCCTGGCCGTCAAGGCCGCCTCACCCTTTTCCCCGCCTCCGGTGGTCGCCACTTTGAACCTGCCGGTGGCCTTTGAGCTTCATTGAATCGCCCAAAGACCCCCTTGTGCCGTCCCTGCAATTCACCCCTCAGGAGGAATCACCATGCAAATCCGTCTCATCCCTCTGGCGCTGACGGGAGTCCTCTTCCTTTTCGCCGCCGTCTCCGCCGGAGCCGAATCGATCATTCTTGAGGAGATCTCCGTGCGCGGGGAGGTCCAGCAGGCCAACGAGGAGACACTGACCATCCGCGAGGTGCGGGAGAGTCCCGCTCGCGATATCGGCGAGGCGCTGCAGAACATCCCCGGACTGAATATCGTCCGCAAGGGGGCCATTGCCAACGACATCGTGCTGCGCGGCTTCCAGCGGGACAACCTGAATGTTTTTCTCGACGGCGTGCGCCTGCAGGGGGGCTGTCCTTCGCGGATGGACCCCCCCTCCTTCCATTTCGATTTCGCCGAAGTGGAGTCCGTCGAGGTGATCAAGGGCCCCTACGACCTGCAGAATGCCGGGAGCCTGGCCGGGATGGTCAACGCCGTCTCCAAAACACCCCAGAAGGGGCCCGGAGCCACAGCCAACCTCAGCTACGGCTCCTTTAACTATCTCGATGCCTCGGCGACCGCCAGCTACGGCGGTGAACGCTTCGACGGCCTCCTCGGCTATGCGCACAAGTCCTCCGACGTCCCCGAGTCCGGAGACGGCAGGCGGCTCACCGAGATCTACCCGGTTGCCAGCCCGAACCGTTACCGCCTCGAGGCGATCGATTCCAAGGCCTACGAAAACGACACCTTCTGGACCAAGGGGGGCTATACGGTTGGCGACAGCCGCACCGAATTGAGCTACGCCTACCAGAATGCCGACCACGTCCTCTATCCCTACCTCCTGATGGATGCCGACTACGACCGCACCCACCGCTTTAACCTCACCTCGACCCTCAAGGACCTCGCACCGGTCCTCTCTGCCCTGCGTTTTCAGGGCTGGTACAACCAGGTCGAGCACCTGATGGACGATACCCTGCGCGCCAGTTCCCTGCCGAGCGCGATGGTCACCCGCCCCTACATGATGAAGACCGACGCCGAATCCTCGACCTTCGGCGTCAAACTCGGTGCCGACCTCCCCCTCGGGCCGGGGGTGCTGACCAGCGGCATCGATTTCTACCGTCGCAACTGGGATGCCGTCAACGAATCGGCGATGTTCCAGGCCTATCAACCCCAGCCGATGATCCCCGATGTCGATATCGACAACTTCGGGGCCTTTGCCGAGTACACCCTCCCCCTGGCCGGGAGTCTGACGCTCAAAGGGGGGGCACGCATCGACTACACCCGAACCGAGGCGAACAGTCTTACCGAAGCCCGCCTGGCCGGCCTTTACCAGCCCTACTATCCCGGAATCCCCCTCGACACGGAAACCGACTCTACCGAGCCGAGCGCCAATCTGCAACTGACCTGGCAGGCGACGGAGGCGCTGGAGATCTTCACCGGCATCGCCTCGGCCAGCCGCACCCCCGATCAGCAGGAGCTCTTCATCGGCCTGCAGAGGATGGCCGGGAAGAACTGGCTCGGCAACCCGGATCTCGATCCGACCCGCAACAACCAGGTCGATCTCGGTGCCAAATGGTCCGGTCCCCGGGTCTTCGCCAGCGCCAGCGTCTTCTACAGTGACCTCAGCGATTACATCTATGTCGCCGACGCAGCCGATCCCGACGGCGCCGGCCCCCTGATCCAGGCCCGTACCTACCGGAATATCGACGCCACCCTCTATGGCGCCGAGTTCGGCAGCCAGGTGGCCCTCCCCCTCGATCTCTTCCTGAAGGGGACCCTGGCCTACGTGCACGGCGAGAACGACGACAGCGACCAGCCTCTGGCCGAGATCCCCCCCCTCTCGGGTTCCGTGGCTCTGCGCTACGACAACGGCTTCTGGTTCACGGAAGCCACCGAGCGTTTCGCCGACCGTCAGGACCGGATCGATCCGAGCCTGCAGGAGGTCGAGACCGCCGGCTGGGGGGTCACCGATCTCAAAGCGGGAGCCAACTGGAAGAAGTGGGCGCTGGTCGGCGGGGTGAACAACCTCTTCGACACCTTTTACCTCACCCACCTCTCCTATCAGCGCGACCCCTTCGCCAGCGGGGTCAAGGTCCCCGAGACCGGTCGCTTCGCCTTCCTCAACCTCTCCTATCGTTATTGATCGGAAAAAAAACGGCACGGGACGATTTATCGTTCCGTGCCGTTTTTTTTTGTGTGAAGTCCGGCCGGTGCCCTGTCCGGCTCCGCGTCGCCACCCCTTACCCCTGATCATCCGGGGGATAGATCGCATAGCGGATGTTGTTTTTTCCCGAGTGTTTGACCTCGTACATCAGGGTGTCGGCGTAATGGATCAGCTTGTCCAGGGGATGTATCCCTCCCTCGCAGGTCAGGACCCCCATGCTGAAGCTGGTGGGGCACTCGGCATGGACCATCAGCTTCGTGAGCTCCTGGTTGACTTTCTGCAACACGACCTGAGCGGACGGCTGGTCGGTCTCGGGGAGAAAAATGGCGAATTCGTCGCCGCCGAGACGGCCGACCACATCCGTCTTGCGAAGATTGGCGACGATATTGGTGACGATGGCCGTGAGCAGCTCATCCCCGGCCGAATGCCCGCAGATATCGTTGACCTGTTTGAAATTGTCCAGATCCAGGTAGGCGAGGGAAAAGGGGGAGCGGTCGCGCTGGGCGCGCAGCATGTCGTACTCCACCAGTTCGGAAAAGGCCCGTAGATTCTTCGCCCCCGTCAAAGGGTCCGTTCGGGCGAGAATTTTTTCGTTCGTCAGCATATCCCGGAATTTATGGATCATGGCGGCGCTGGAAAAAAAGAAGAGGAGGGTTGAGCCGACATTCCAGGCGGAGATGTAGAGACTTCCGCCGACATTGTTGACAGACCAGAGGGCGGAGCAGACCAGGGAAAGGGCCAACCCCAATCGAAGCCCGGCAAACCATGCGACAAAGGTGATGGGGAGGATATAGAGAAAGGAATGGGAAACAACGTCGGGGGAGAGCAGATCGAAGACGCCGACTCCTGCGGAGCAAAGAAGGCCGACAACCGTATTGAAGATCTTCCCTTTTGAGTCGAGGTATTCGAAATATTGAAGCAGGAGAAGTTCAATCTTGTGCATGCATTGAGGACCTCCGGTCCCTGTCTGTACCATGGATTCGACCATCCACCCCGGCAAGAGGGGTGAACGTCCCCGGGGGCCCTGAGGAGGTCGCGATTAAAGGCGTCCGGTTGGGTTTCGCCCGGTTTCAACCGATCGGAAAAGGGGAGTGGAGGCCGATTGCGGGTGCGGGGCAGGAGAGACGAGTCGTTCCGCGGATAAAGAAAAAGGAGTTAGCGAAGGTTCGCTAACTCCTTGATTTTTCTTGGTGGAGCTAGGCGGGATCGAACCGCCGACCTCTTGAATGCCATTCAAGCGCTCTCCCAGCTGAGCTATAGCCCCTTGCAACGGAGCCAATTTATAGCAAAAGAGGTCCGCTGGTGTCAACAGGTTTTTTTGAGAAAAATCGCAGGGATGGGGCCGGCCGATCTCTCCGGAAAAAACACGTATTAAAACAGACTCTTACAGGGCGAGGCTGAGGGCGGAAAAAGCGGCGGCACCGAGGAGAAAGGGATTGCACTCCCGCCACTTGCCGAGACCGAGCTTGATGAGGACAAAGGAGATGAATCCGAAGGCGAGGCCGGTGGCGATGGAGTAGGTCAGAGGCATCAGCACGATGGTGAGGAAGGCCGGCGCCCCCTCTTCGAAATTGTAGAAATCGATCTGACCGATGCCGCGCATCATGAAGATTCCCACCACCACCAGGGCCGGGGCGGTGGCGTAGGAGGGGACGGCGCCGATCAGCGGAGTGAAGAAGGCGGCGAGGAAAAAGAGGACGGCGGTGACGACGCCGGTGAGACCGGTGCGCCCCCCCTCGGAGACGCCGCTGGCCGATTCGATGAAGGCGGTGGTGGTGCTGGTGCCGAGGAGGGCGCCGCCGACGGTGGCCAGGGCGTCGGCGGTGAGCATCCGCGGCAGGGCGGGGATTTCGCCGTGCTCGTCGGTCATCCCAGCTTCGCGGCAGACGGCGAGGAGGGTGCCGAGGCTGTCGAAGAGGTCGACGAACATGAAGGAGAAGATGTTGGCCCAGAGGGCGAATTTGCAGGCGCCGACGATGTCGAGCTGGAAGGCGATGGGACCCGGCGACGGGGGGAGGGCGAGGAGCGCTGAGGGAGGGGGGGAGACGCCGGTGGCCATGCCGAGGGCGGCGGTGGCCAGAATCGCCACAAGGATCGCACCGCGCATCCGGCGGGCCTCGAGCAGGACGGCGATGAGGATCCCGAGGAGCCCCAGCAGGACCTCGGGGGTAAAGGGTCCAAGCTCGACCAGGACCGCCGGATTGGCGACGATCACTCCGAGGTTTTTCAGGCCGATGAAGGCGATGAACAGGCCGATGCCGACGGAGACGGCCAGGCGCAGCGCCAGGGGGATGGCGCGCACCAGACGCTCGCGGATGCCGAGCCAGGTCAGGATCAGGAAGAAGACCCCGGAGAGGAAGACGACGCCGAGGGCCGTTTGCCAGGGGACCCCCTCGCCGAGCACCAGGGTGTAGGTGAAGAAGGCGTTGAGACCCATCCCGGGCGCCATCATCAGGGGGGCGTTGGCCCACAGGGCGATGAGAAGGGTCGCCAGTCCGGCCACCAGGCAGGTGACGGTGGTCAGGGCCCCGGGGTCCATCCCCGTTTCGGAAAGGATCCGGGGATGGACGAAGATGATGTAGGCGCCGGTGAGAAAGGTGGTCAGGCCGGCGGTGACTTCGGTGCGCACCGTGGTGCCGCGCTTGTGCAGGTGAAAACATTTTTCCAGCATGAAGACTCCGTGGGCGGCCCGGCACCTTTGGGCGGGTCAGCCGGCAGGGGTTTTGAACATGGTCAGGAGCATCTTGAAGCGCTGCACCGCCTTCACCTTATGGGAGATGCCGCCGGGCATCAGGACGATCTCGCCGCTTTTGACCGTCACCGGCGTGCCGCCGATGACGATTTCCGCCTGGCCGTCGAGGACCTGGATGAAGGCATTGTAGGGGACGGTGTGCTCGGAGAGCGCCTGCCCGGCATCGAAGCTGAAGACGGTCAGGGTACCGGCCTCCCCCTGCAGCAGGGTGCGGCTGACGATCGATCCCTCCTGATACTGGGTGAGTTCGGCGAGGGGGAGGGGAGTGGCTCCGGCGACGGCACTGTCCGGTTTTTTCTCTTTCATGGTCGATCTCCTCTTCGGAACGGGGTTGATGTCTGCATTATACCCGTCCGGCAAGAGCCTGCCTTGACCGGTGTCAAGGAGGTTCGGCCGGGGAGAGGAAATCAGCGGCGGCGTTCGGCCTTGCTGTTGAGCCTGTTCCAGAAGACTTCGATCTCCCTGGTCAGGGCAAGATTCTCCGAGTGGTTGATGGCCTGAAAGAGGGTGCTCCGGGTCAGGTCTTCCTCGCCGAGGAGGTCATAGGCCTGGGCGGCGTGGAAGAGAATGCGGGGGATCATCGGCCGGGAAGGGGCGTCGAGCAGGGCCGGGGTGAGGAGGGCCAGAGCCTCCCGCGGTGCCCCGTCGCCGAGGGCCATGACGGCCTGCAGGTCGGCTCTCTCCGCCGTTGTCTCACCCAGGGAGGAGACCAGGGCCGAGGCCCGTTTCGGCTTGTCGAGTTTGTCCAGGAAAAGATAGGCGAGCCGGTAGGCCATCTCGGGGTACAGGGGGGATTCGGCTTCGAGGAATTTCAACCCGTCCTCATAGTTGTCCCGCGCCCCCCGGTCGTCCCCCAGGGCCTCGAGGAGCTCGCCCCGGCGCAGGCGCACTTCTGCGGCGCGGGGGTTCTGGCGCAGGGCGAGGGTCAATTCTTCGGCGGCGGCAGGGAAGTCCCTCCCCCGGATCAACGCTTCGGCGCGGCCCAGGTGTTCGGCGGCGGAAATCGGGTCGGCCGTGGGAGTGCTGTGCGCACACCCCCCCAGAGCGAAGAGGAGGAGGGTCAGGATGGCCCAAGTCCCTGGTTTCATGGAGAGTCCCCTCGGAAAGATGGCTGGAGGAAGTTGGTGGCCGGGTTCAAACGGCCGAAGGCCGGAGAGATCTCCGGCCTTCGGTTGTGCGTTGGCGGCAGACCCTAGAGGACGATGCCGGTGAGGCGGGTGAGGGCCTCCATATATTTTTCGGCGGTCTTGTTGATGATCTCCGCCGGCAGGGGGGGCGCCGGGGCCTGTTTCCCCCAGTCGAGGGTTTCGAGATAGTCCCGGAGAAACTGCTTGTCGAAGCTCGGCTGCGCGCCGCCGGGACGGTAAAGGTCCTTGGGCCAGAAACGGGAGGAGTCGGGGGTGAGGGCCTCGTCGATCCAGATCAGTTTCCCCTCGAAGACGCCGAATTCGAACTTGGTGTCGGCGATGATGATCCCCTTGGAATCGGCCAGGGTGCGGGCCCTGTTGTAGATGGTCAGAGTCGCCTGCTTCGCCTGTTCGGCCAGGTCGCCGCCGCAGATGTCCATGGCCTCGGCAAAGGAGATGTTCTCGTCGTGCTCACCGAGTTCGGCCTTGGTCGAGGGGGTGAAGATCGGTTCAGGGAGGATCTGGCTCTCCTTGAGGCCGGCGGGGAGGTCGATGCCGCAGATGCTCCCCTTCTGGCGGTATTCCTTCCAGCCGGAGCCGGAGAGGTAGCCGCGAACGATGCATTCCACCGGCAGGGGGCTGGCCTTTTTCACCAGCATGCTGCGCCCTTCGAGCTGGTCGCGGTACTTGCGGGCGATGGCGGGGAAGTCGGCGACCTCGGTGGCGACGATGTGGTTGGGGATGATGTCATCCATCTGCTCGAACCAGAACTTGGAGATCTGGGTGAGGACCCGTCCCTTGTTGGGAATCCCCTCGTTCATGATCACGTCGAAGGCGGAAATGCGGTCGGAGGTGACGATGAGGAGGTGCTCCCCGAGGTCGTAGATATCCCGAACCTTGCCGCGGGTGACCAGGTTGAGGTCGCTGAAGCTGGTTTCCATGACGATCTGGGTCATCGGTCGTTATTCCTTCTCAAAGGATGACTGGAGCGTGGGGGCGATGGTGATTTCGGCGACCTCCCGCAGGGAGTTGACCTTCTCTTTGACCGCCTCTTCCTGACGACGGGTCAGTACGGCTTTCTTCAACTCCTCCCGCCTGGCCGCGTCGAGATCCGCCGGATCGGCGTCCTGGCGTGCCTTGAGGGTGGCGACGATGTCGCTGCCGGAGATTTCGTAAACCGCCGGGGCGACGGGGTTTTCTTTGGTCAGCTGGAAGGCGGCTTCGGCCAGGTCGGCGGCGTTGCCGATCCGGGGGACGAATTCGCCGTAGGAGCGGGCGAAGAGGCCCGTCTCCTCGACGGTCAGGTTGTGCCTGCGCGCCAGGTCGGAGAGTTTTTTACCCTCGCCCAGGGCGGAGAGAATCTCCTCGGCGGCCTGGCGGGCCAGGACCTTGCTCTGCTCACGGCGGAAGGCCTGCTCGACCTTCCCCCGTACTTCGGCCAATTCGGGGAGACGGCTTTCCTTGCGCTCCTTGACGGCAAAGAGGATGACCCCCTGGGGAAGGACGACCGGACGGGCCAGCTCCCCCTCTTTGAGGGTGAAGGCTGCCGCGGAAATTTCCGGGGCGTTGCCGAGGCCGTCGATGGCCTCCTCCCGGCTGAAGAAGCCGGTCTCCTTGAGGCCGAGGTCGTTGGTCTTGGCGGCCGCCTCGAGATTGCCGTTTTTACGGTTGATGTTGTAGGCATCCATCGCCTTCTCGAGGGCGATCTGGCGAATCTTTTCTTCGGCCAGGCCGGTCTTCACCTTGTCGATCACCTCTGCCAGCGGCTTGATGCCGGCCTCGATATATCCCTCGGAGCGGATGATGTGCAGGCCGAAGGGGGTTTCGATGATATCGCTGAACTCCCCCGGCTTGAGGATGAATGCGGCCGCTTCGAAGTCCGGAACCATGGCGCCGCGGGGGAAGTACCCGAGGTCGCCCCCTTTGGCGGCGGTGCCGGGGTCGTCGGAGTACTTGCGGGCCAGTTCGGCAAAATCCTTGCCGGCGCGAGCCTCGGCGAGGATTTTCTCGGCCAGCTCCCGTTTCTTGTTGCGCGTCTTGTCGTCGGCGTCCTTGGCGAGTTTGATCAGGATGTGGGAGGCTTTGACCTGTTCCTCGACGGCGAAGCGGTCGAGATGGCGACGATAGAATTTTTCGATTTCCTCGTCGTTGTAGGTGACTTCGTCCCGATAGCGGTCCGGCTCGAACTGCAGGTAGCGCAGCGCCACCGTTTCCGGGATGCGGAAGGCTTCGCGCTCCTCGGCGAAGAAGGCGGCCAGGGGCGCCTCCTCGATCTTGACCTGGCTCTCGAAAAGGGCCGGTGTCAGCTTCACGAAGGCCAGATTGACCTTCTCGTTCTGGGTGCGGAATTCTTCCTCCACGTCCTGGTCGCTGACGGTCACTCCCGCCTGGAGCTGCGTGCGGACCTTGTCCACCAGGAGCTGGTTTTCCTGCATGGCTTCAAAATCGTCGGCCGACAGACGCTGGTAGGCCAGGACCTGCAGGTAGCGGTCCCGGTTGAAGACCCCGTTTTCCTGGAAGGCGGAAATCTTGGCGATGGAATCGACGAGTTCGGTCTTGGAGACCTCGATCCCCAGGCGATTTCCCTCCTGGAGGAGGAGGGTCTGGTCGATCAGGGTGTTGAGAGCCTGCTGGTCGAGCTGCAGCTGCTTTTCCAGGGCCGGAGTGAATTGCTCGCGGTAGACGTTTTGATAGAGCTCGTAAAGGTTGCGGTAGGCGGCCTGGTACTCCTGGAACCCGATCTTGTCGCCGTTGACGGTGGCTGCTGCGGTGGTGCCGGCGGCGCCGTCTCCTTCCGAGCCCTTGCCCCACACCAGAAAGATGGTGCCGACGAAGGCGGCGATGATCACCCAGAATACTATTTTGACGATGACCGTTTTCTGTTTTTTGCGAATCAGATCCAGCATCGGTAGCGGGTCTCCTTTGAAGGGTTGGACAGGTCCATTGAATAGCGACGCATGTTAGACAATCGGGGGGGTAAATGCAATACCTTTTCCTTTTACTCCTTGAAAATCAGTGGCGGTTTTGCTAGTGTGAGAAGCGTTTTTTTCGAGAGGGTCAGACCCCTCTTCCCGTCCGATGAAAGGAGCTCCGCGGCATGTTCAACCTTTTCGATAAAATATGGGGTATGTTTTCCAACGATCTCGCCATCGACCTCGGGACCGCCAACACCCTGGTTTACCTCAAGGGGAAGGGGATCGTGGTCAGTGAACCCTCGGTTGTCGCCGTTCAGTATACCGGCAATGGACAGAGAAAAGTCCTGGCGGTGGGGATGGAAGCCAAGAAGATGCTTGGCCGGACTCCCGGAAGCATCGTCGCCATCCGTCCCATGAAGGACGGGGTGATCGCCGACTTCGACATCACCGAAGAGATGCTGCGCTATTTTATCCAGAAGGTCCACAATCGCAAGACCCTGGTCCGCCCCCGGATCGTGATCTGCGTCCCCTCGGGGATCACCCAGGTGGAAAAACGGGCCGTCAAGGAGTCGGCGGAGTCCGCCGGCGCCCGCGAGGTTTACCTGATCGAAGAGCCGATGGCGGCGGCGATCGGCGCCGGCCTGCCGATCACCGAGGCTTCCGGGAACATGATCGTCGATATAGGCGGCGGGACCACCGAGGTCGCTGTCATCTCCTTGGCCGGGATCGTTTATGCCAAGAGCGTCCGGGTCGGAGGGGACAAACTTGACGAAGCCCTGGTGCAGTACATGAAGCGCAAGTACAACCTGCTGATCGGCGAGAGGACCGCCGAGCAGATCAAGATAGAGATCGGTAGCGCCTATCCCGACGCCGAGGTGCGGACCATGGATGTCAAGGGGCGTGACCTGGTGACGGGAATTCCCAAGACCCTGACCGTCGACTCCAACGAAATCCGCGATGCCCTTTCGGAGACGGTCAACGCCATCGTCGAGGCGGTGCGCATCGCCCTGGAGCGCACTCCCCCCGAACTGGCGGCGGACATCGTCGACAAGGGGATCGTTCTGGCCGGCGGCGGCGCCTACCTGCGCAATCTCGATATTCTGCTGCGGGAGGAAACGGGGCTGCCGGTGGTAATCGCCGAGGATCCCCTTTGCTGCGTGGTCCTCGGTTCCGGCAAGGTGCTGGACGAACTCGATCTCCTCAAGCGGGTCACCATCGCCACCTAGGAGCCTGTCGGACTCCCCTTCGGCACCAGCCGGCTGGCGAACGGGGTCGGGGAAGAGTGGAAGAAATGATACCAAAGGAGGGTCGGGAGTCCCACGGATTCCCCGTGCCCTCCTTTTTGTCGGTCCCCGGAGGCCGTTGAATGCTGGAGTTGTTCAGAAAATACCGGACGCCGCTCCTGGCGGGATGTCTCGTCCTGGTCGCCCTCCTGCTTTTTTCGGTTAACCTGAGGCGGCGCCCCAGAACGACCCTCTTCGAGAAAGCGATTTTGCAGATTACCGCTCCCCTGCTGGAGGGGATCGACTCGGCCTGCGAGTTCGTTGCCGACACCTGGAGTCATTATCTTTGGCTGGTGGAAACCTCGAGGCGGAATGAGGCGCTGCTGACGGAAAACCGCAGCATGCGTCAGGAGCTCGATGCCCTTCAGGAGGTCCGGCTGGCCAATGAGCGGCTGCGCAGCCTTCTCGATTTCAAGGAAGAGGTGGCCCTGCCGGCCCTGCCGGCCCAGGTGATTGCCGAGGACAGCTCGAGCTGGTTTCGCACCGTGGTCATCGACAAGGGGAGCGAGGACGGGGTTCGCGAGGGGCTGCCGGTGGTCGTCCCCGAGGGGGCCGTGGGGAGGGTCATCAAGTGTGCTCCCCGACAGGCGCGGGTGTTGCTGGTGACCGACGCCTCCTCCTCCGTCGCCACCCTCGTCCAGCGCAACCGGACGCGGGGAATCTGCCGCGGCCAGGGGGATGTGCTGGCCCTCGAGTTCGCCCTGCGTCAGGAGGACATCGCCGTCGGAGACCAGATTGTCACCTCGGGAACCGGCGGGGTCTTCCCCAAGGGGCTGACTCTCGGACGGGTTTCCGTGGTCGATCAGGGAGGATATGGACTCTTTCAGACGGTGACCGTGATTCCGGCCGTCGATTTTTCCCGGCTCGAGGAGGTTCTGGTCCTCCTCAGGGAGGAGCGATGAAGCGGGTTGTGGCCTATCTCTTTCTCGGGGGGGTCTTTCTCCTCTTTCAGACGACCCTCTTCTCCCGCCTTCTCCCTTTTCAGACCAAACCCGACCTGCTGCTGATCCTCATCGTCTATCTGGGGCTTACCGAGAGTTTTCTGCGCGGCAGCTTTCTCGCCTATCTTTTCGGAGGCCTTCTCGACGTCTTCTCGGGGAGCTATCTCGGGCTCTGCGGACTCACCTTTTTGATTATTTTCCTGGCCGTGCGCGGCACCGCCAGTCGTTTCAATACGGAAAGCTCCCTTCTCCTGCTCTTCATGGTCTTCTGCGGAACCCTGCTGCAAAGCGTCGTCCTGATTCTCGCTCTGGTCTTCTTCGTCGACGCCGGGTCCTCCTGGCTGATAATTCTCGGCAGTCTCCTGCCGCAACTTCTCCTCAATCTGCTGGCCGCCCTTGTCCTTCTCTGGGGACTCCCCCGGCTGCAGAGACGCTTCCTTCCCTTTCTGGCAATCCCTGGGTTGCACCGTCTGGACAGTCGCTATGGGCCTTAGTTCTCCGACGGATATTCCGGGCCTGAGAAACCGCTTTCTGGTCTGCTCCCTGGCGGCCATCGCCATCTTCCTGCTGCTGGTGCTGCGCCTGTGGTATCTGCAGGTGATCAGTGCCGACCGCTACCTGACGCTCTCCGAGAAGAACCGCATTCGCTATATCTCCATCGCCGCCGCCCGCGGTCCCATCTACGACCGTAACGGCGAACTGCTGGTCGACAACCGTCCAGCCTTCGGGGTGTCGGTGCTGCGTCAGGAGGTGGAGGAGATCGACCCCCTGCTGACCCAGATCGGCGGTCTTCTTGACGTGGATGTGGAAAAGCTCCGGGCCCGGTGGGATGCCGGTCAGCGTTTTCCCCGCTATCGCCCTCTCCCCCTGGCCGACGACGTGAGCCGCGACGCCCTCGACCGGGTCCAGGAAAATTCCGTCGACCTCCCCGGGATGCTCATCGAGGTTCGCCCCCTGCGGTCCTATCCCTATAAGGAAATGGCGGCCCACCTCCTGGGCTACCTGGGGGAAATCACCGAACAGGAGTTGCAGGAGGAGGCCTTCGCCGGATATCGTCCCGGGGAATTTGTCGGCAAAAGCGGGCTGGAAAAGTTTCTCGACCCCTACCTGCAGGGGACCGAAGGGGAGCGGCGGGTGGAGGTGGATGTCAGGGGGCGCGAGCTGCGCCTCCTCAAAACCCAGGAACCGATCCCGGGGAACAAGGTCTTTTTGACCCTGCGGCGGGACCTGCAGCTGGCGGCGGAAAAGGCTCTTGAGGGGGAAGCCGGGGCGGTCGTCGCTCTCGACGTGCGGACCGGAGAGGTGCTGGCCATGGTCAGCACCCCGGCCTTCGATCCGGCCGCCTTCGCCCGCGGCATCACCGGCCAGGAATGGGTGAAGATTCTGAAAAATCCCCGCCATCCCCTGACCAACAAGGCGATCAAGGGGCAGTATCCTCCGGCGTCGACGTTCAAGATCGTGACCGCTCTGGCCGCCCTCAAGGGAGGGGTGATCTCCCCGTCGACGACCGTCGACTGCCAGGGGAGCCTGACCCTCGGCAACCAGGAGTTCCGCTGCTGGAAAAAGGAGGGGCACGGTCCGACGAATCTGAAAAAAGCCCTGAAGGAGAGTTGCGACGTCTATTTTTACATGGTGTCCCTCGACCTGGGGATCGACCGGCTCTCGGCCATGGCCCAGGATCTCGGCATGGGGAAACCCCTGGGGTTTCTCCTCGACGGGGAGAAGGGGGGGCTGATTCCGACCCGGCAGTGGAAACGGGAGCGCTTCCGTGTCCCCTGGTACGACGGGGAGACGGTGATTGCTTCCATCGGGCAGGGGTATGTGCTGGCGACGCCGCTGCAACTTGCGGTGATGACCGCGGCCATTGCCAACGGCGGGACGGTTCTGCGCCCCCATGTGCTGAAGAAAATCGAGGACCTCGACGGCAAAATCCTCAGGGAGACCACCCCGGAGGTGATCGGGACCGCCCTGGCGGCGGAGAAGGATTTTCGCGAGGTGCGCCGGGGTCTTGAGGCGGCGGTCAACGAGCCCGGGGGGACCGGTCAGGCCAGTCGCCTGCAGGGAGTGCGGGTCGCCGGCAAGACCGGCACCGCCCAGGTCGTACGGCTCAAGGACAAGGACGATATTAATCCGGACCGGGAGATACCCTACCGCTTCCGCGATCACGCCCTTTTTGTCGCCTATGCCCCGGCGGAGACGCCGGAGATCGCCGTCGCCGTGGTGGTCGAACATGGCAGCCACGGGGGCTCCGCCGCCGGTCCGGTGGCCAGGGTCCTCTTCGAGACCTATTTCGGCATCGATGATTCCGCAGGCAAGTCGGTTCCGGTACCGGAAAACGGAAGCGCTGCGTTTTCGGAGCAGAGGGAAGAATGATGCCGCCTCGGCAAACTGTCGCCGCCGCCCTGATCTCGGGAAAGGTATGACCGATGTTTGATAGACGCCTGTTGACCCATTTCGACTGGGTCCTGCTGCTGCTGGTCTGCGGGATCTCCCTTGTCGGGATAATGAACCTCTACAGCGCCACCTCCTCCTTGCCGGAGACGGCCACCCCCGTTTACCTCAAGCAGCTCTACTGGCTCGGCATCGGCCTGATGATCGCCCTGACGGTGAGCGCCTTCGACTATCGCCATCTTCAGCACCTCGGACCTTTCTTTTATGTCGTCACCGTCACCCTCCTCCTGCTGGTGCTGATGGTCGGCAAGACGAGCATGGGGGCGACCCGCTGGATCGATCTCGGTTTTTTCAATCTGCAGCCGAGCGAAATCATGAAGATCGTCATGATCATCACCCTCTCCTGGCATTTCAGCGAGCGGGTGCAGGTCGCCGGCTACACCCTGCGCGACCTTGTCGTCCCTTTTTTCCTTCTGGCGGTGCCGGTCTTCTTGATTATGAAGCAACCCGACCTGGGGACGGCGATGCTGGTCATCTTCATCGGCAGCACCCTGGCCCTCTTCGCCGGCATTCGCAGATCGACCCTCGTTTTCCTGGCCCTCATGGGGACGGCGGCCGCCTGGGGGGGGTGGTATTTGCTGCGGGACTACCAGAAGGAGCGAATTCACACCTTTCTCAACCCCGAGCGTGATCCCCTGGGGTCTGGGTATCACATCATCCAGTCGAAGATCGCCGTCGGCAGCGGCGGCCTCTTCGGCAAAGGGTTCATGCAGGGATCCCAGTCCCAGCTCTCCTTTCTTCCGGAACGCCACACGGACTTCGCCTTTTCCGTCTTTGCCGAGGAATGGGGGTTTTCCGGCTCCCTGGTGCTCCTGCTCCTCTACCTCTTCCTGATCATCTGGGGGATCTACGTCGCCCGCCAGGCGTCGGACCGCTTCGGGATGTTCCTCTCCATCGGCGTGGTGGCCATGATGTTCTGGCACATCGTCGTCAATCTCGGGATGGTTATCGGCCTCCTGCCGGTGGTCGGGGTACCGCTCCCCCTCTTCTCCTACGGCGGCACCAGCATGGTGACGACCATGATCGGCACCGGGTTGCTCCTGAGCGTGAGCATGCGCCGTTTCATGTTCTGAGCGAACCTTCCTGGGGCGCCTCGCCGCATCTTCTGTTATACTACCCTCCAAAAGCCACGTCGAATAAGGAGGGGACCATGCATCCAGCCATGTTCTGGGAGAGGGCCGAGGGAGGGAAGGTCCGCTGCGGTCTCTGCCGCTTTCGCTGCCTGATCGCCGAAGGGCAGAGGGGGGTCTGCGGCGTCCGGGAAAACCACGGCGGTTCCCTGGTGACCCTGGTGTACGGTCGAAGCATCGCCTCCCATGTCGATCCCATCGAAAAAAAGCCCCTCTTTCACTATCACCCCGGCTCCCTGAGTTATTCCGTCGCCACCGTCGGCTGCAACTTCCGCTGTCTCCACTGCCAGAATTACGAGATCTCCCAGTGGTCCCAGGTTCCGGGCCCGATCCCCGGAGAGGACCTCCCCCCCGCGGAGATCGTTCGCCGCGCCCTGGCCGCCGGCTGCCGCACCATCGCCTATACCTATACCGAACCGACGGTTTTCTACGAGTATGCCTACGATACGGCGATCCTCGCCCGGGAGGCCGGGCTCGGCAACGTCTTCGTCACCAACGGCTACACCACTCCCGAGGCCCTCGGCGGGATCGCCCCCTGGCTCGACGCGGCCAACGTCGATCTGAAAGGATTCTCGGAAAAGTTCTATCGCGAGGTGGTCGGGGCGACCCTTGCCGGTGTCCTCGATACGTTGAAGGTCTACAAGAGGCTCGGGATCTGGGTCGAAGTCACCACCCTTGTCATCCCCGGGCACAACGACGACGTCGCCGAACTCAAGGGGATCGCCGGGTTTATCGCCAATGAACTCGGGGCCGAAACGCCCTGGCACGTCAGCGCCTTCCATCCGACCTACAAGCTCCTCGACCTCCCGGCAACGCCTGCGGCCACCCTCCATCGCGCCCGCCAGATCGGCCTCGATGCCGGGCTCCATTATGTCTACGAGGGGAATATCCCCGGTTCCGGGGGGGAGAACACCTCCTGTCCCCGCTGCAAAAAGACGGTCATCGAACGCCAGGGGTTCCGGCTGAAGAGCCGCCATCTCCGCCAGGAGCTTTGCCTCTTCTGCGGAGGGAGGGTCGACGGCGTCGGCTTGTCCGAGGGCTGACGTTTGGGGGCCAGAAGGAGGAAACGATGCAATTTCCAGCGGTAACCCTCGCCCTCCCCGGATGGGTCGGGGAGTTTCTCGGCAAAACTCCGGCGATCTACCCGTCCGTCGAGGCGCGCATGGAACTGGTCATCGAACTGGCGTCGCGCAACGTGCGGCAGGGGACGGGGGGGCCTTTCGGTGCCGCCCTCTTCAACCTCAACGACCACTCCCTGCTCGCCCCGGGGGTCAATCTGGTTGTCGAAAGCAACTGCGCGGTGGCGCACGCCGAAATGATGGCGATCATGATCGGCCAGGCCGTCCTCGGCAGTTACGACCTGGGAAGGGAGGGGTTCCCCCCCTTTGAGCTGGTCACCAGCACCGAGCCCTGTGCCATGTGTTTCGGGGCCGTCCCCTGGTCCGGGGTGCGGAGCCTGGTGTGCGGGGCGCGCCTCGAGGACGCGGAGCAGGCCGGTTTTGACGAGGGGAGCAAGCCCGTGGACTGGGATCTCAGTCTCCGGCAACGGGGGATTGAGGTGGTGCGCGACGTCTGCCGCCGGGAAGCGGCGGCGGTCCTCTTCAGCTATGCGGCGGTCGGCGGGGTCCTCTACAACGGTCGGCGGGGGGGACCGCAGTGAGGCTCAGGCAGGGTAAATTCAGGTTCCCTTCTCCGGGTCCCCTCTTTCATCGGCACTTCGATGCCGCACCTCCTCCCAGTAGCGCATCCTCTCGCTGATCATCTTTTCGTACCCCCGCTGGCTGGGACGGTAAAAGCGCCGTCCCCGCAGCCTCTCGGGGAGATACTCCTGAGGGGTGAACCCGTCCCGGTCGTCGTGGGCGTAGCTGTACCCCCGGCCGTAGCCGAGGTCCTTCATCAGTGCCGTCGGGGCGTTGCGAATGTGGAGGGGGATCGGCAGCGCCCCGCTCCTGCGGACCTCGGAGAGGGCTTCGTTGATTCCGAGGTAGGCGGCGTTGCTCTTGGGGGCGGTGGCCAGGTAGGTCACCGCCTGCCCGAGATTGATGCGTCCTTCGGGCATGCCGACGAAGTGCACCGCCTGCTGGGCGGCGATGGCGAGCTGCAGAGCCCGGGGGTCGGCATTCCCCACATCCTCCGAGGCGAAGATTACCAGGCGCCGGGCGATGAAGAGCGGATCTTCGCCGGCCTCGATCATCCGGGCCAGGTAGTAGAGGGCGCCGTCCGGGTCCGAGCCGCGCATGCTCTTGATGAAGGCGGAGATGGTGTTGTAGTGCTCTTCGGCCCCCTTGTCGTAAAGAAGGGCCTTTTGCTGCAGCGCCTCCTGCATCGTCTCCAGGGTGATCCGCTTTCCGACGACCGTCGCCGCCGCCACCTCCAGGGTGTTGAGGGCCACCCGGGCGTCGCCGTGGGCCTGCCCGGCGAGAAAGGCGAGGGCGTCGTCGTCGGCCTCCAGTTGGAGGTCACCGAGGCCCCGGGGTTCAGCCAGAGCCCGGCGCAGCAGGACCTCGATCTCCGGGGGCTCCAGCGGATGGAGAACGAAAACCCGCGAGCGGGAGAGGAGGGCAGAGTTGACCTCGAAGGAGGGATTTTCCGTGGTGGCGCCGATGAGGATGATCTCCCCCCTTTCGACGGCGGGGAGGAAGGCGTCCTGCTGGGCCTTGTTGAAACGATGGATTTCGTCGACGAAGAGCAGGGTCGTGCGGCCGTGGTAGGCCTTCTCCTGCTTGGCCTCGGCCAGGAGTTCCCGCACCTCCTTGACTCCCTGCAGGACGGCGGAAAAGGCGGCGAAATTGCTGCGGGTCGAACGGGCAATGACCCTGGCGAGGGTTGTTTTCCCCGTTCCCGGCGGTCCCCAGAGGATGACCGAGCTCACCTGGTCGGATTCGATGAGCCGCCGCAGCAGCTTCCCCTCGCCGATGAGGTGGCGCTGGCCGACAACCTCGTCGAGAGTGCGGGGGCGCAGACGTTCAGCCAGCGGGGTCCCCTTGGCGTCGGGAAAATCCTGGTCGAAAAGTTTCATGGCTTTGATTCCCGGGGGAAGAAGGAAGGAGCGGGCGGACTGGCGGCGATTTTACCACGCTCCGCTCTTCCTCACAAGGCCTGTGGTCCGTAAGCCTTTGAAAGCGATGGACTTTGCCACGCCGGTATGATAGCTTCCGCAACGGGTGGACCCTGGAGGACTGGGCATGAAACGAGTAGGGCTCTATATCAAACGGACCAATCCCGATGCCGTCGAGGTGGCGCGGGAGGTTTCCCGCTGGCTGCAGCAGCGCGGCATCGAAGTCCTCCCCGAACAGTCCCTGGCGGACGCCCTGGGGGGGATCCAGGGGTATCCCGAGGGGGCCATTCCGGGGATGGTCAACATGATCATTGTCCTGGGGGGAGACGGCACCCTGATTTCAGTGGCCCGCAATGTCGGAGATCTGCGGACCCCGATTCTCGGGGTCAATCTCGGCAGCCTCGGTTTCCTGACCGAGGTCACCCTCGCCGAGCTCTATCAGGTCCTCGCCCAGGTGGTGCGGGGTCAATTCACCGTCACCAGCCGCATGATGCTCGACGCCGTGGTCCGCCGCGACGGAACGGAGGTCGGCCGTCATCGGGTCCTCAACGACGTCGTCATCAACAAGGGGGCCCTGGCGCGAATCATTGACATGGAAGCCTGGGTCGACGACTCCTATCTGACCACCTTCAAGGCCGACGGGCTGATCATCGCCACTCCCACCGGATCCACCGCCTACAATCTGGCCGCCGGCGGTCCGATCATCTACCCGGGCCTGCACTGTCTGGTGATCTCGCCGATCTGTCCCCACATGCTCACCAATCGGCCGATCATCGTCTCCGACAAGGCGGTCATCCGGGTCGAGGTGAAATTCCATGATGAGGATGTGGTCCTCACCGCCGACGGCCAGGTCGGGATGCCGCTCAAAGGGGGGGACGTGGTCGAGTTGCGCAAGTCGAAAAGCAGCACGCTTCTGATCAAGAGTCCCTCCAAGGATTATTTCGAGGTCCTCCGCACCAAGCTGCGCTGGGGAGAACGCTAGGCACTGGGGCGATTTGGCTGCATCTTTGATTCGACCTTTTTCGGGGAACGGGCATGCTCACGGATCTGAGTATCAAAAACTTTGCAATCATCGACCGCCTCCATGTCAATTTCGGACCGGGCTTCAATGTGCTGACGGGTGAAACCGGAGCCGGCAAGTCGATTATCATCGACGCCGTCGGCCTGCTGCTCGGCGACCGGGCACGGCCGGACCTGATCCGCACCGGGGAAGAGGAGGCGGTCGTCGAGGCGCTCTTCGATCTCTCGGCCCTCCCCGAGCTCCGGCAGGAATTGGTGGACGGGGGATTTGAAGGGGGGGATGAGCTTTTGGTCAAGCGGGTGATCGCCCGTTCCGGGAAAAACCGCATCTATCTGAACGGCTCCCTGGCCAGGCTCACCCAGCTCCAGTCCCTGACGGCCCGCCTGGTGACCATCTACGGTCAGCACGAACACCAGAGTCTGCAGCGAACCGACACCCACCTCTCCCTCCTTGACGATTTTGCCGTGCTCGGTTCCGAAGTTGACGCCTACCAGCGCCTTTATCGGGAAGTCCAGGAAATCGAAGGGCGCATCGCCCAGTTGTCCGCCGCCGAGCGGGACCGCCAGCAGCGCCTCGACCTTCTCTCCTATCAGGGGCAGGAAATCGCCGCGGCCAATCTGCGTCCCGGCGAGGAAGAGGAGCTGACGGCCGAGCGCCTGCTGCTGCAGAACGCAGGACGCCTTTCCCTCGCCACGGAGGAGGGGTACGATGTCCTCTACGGCGCCGAGGAGGCCGTGTGCGGTCGTCTCGACGCCGTCGCCTCCTCCCTTGAATCGCTCTCCACCGTCGCCCCCCTTCTCGGCACCCTGGCCGAAACCGTCCGCAATGCCCTTTTTTCTCTGGAGGATGTGGCGACCCAACTCCGCGATTACGCGGCTCGGCTCTTTTTCGACCCCGAGCGTCAGGGGGCTGTGGAGGGGCGCCTGGCACTCCTGGCCACCCTGAAACGCAAATATGCACCGACGGTAGAGGAAATTCTCGCGCTCCAGGAGAGAATCGACCTCGAGCTCGAGGACCTCTCCGACATGGAGGCCACAAGGGAGGCGGCGGGAAAGAAGTTGGCCGAGCTCAGGGGCCGGCTCCTCGACTGCGGCGGCGTCATTTCTTCGCGGCGACGGGAGGCGGGGTTACGCCTGGGAACGGCCGTCGCCGCCGAACTCAAAGATCTGGCGATGCCCAAGGCCCTCTTTCAGATGCATTTTTTCCCTCTCCCGGAACCGGGACCCCAGGGCCTCGAACGGGGCGAATTCTACCTGGCACCCAACCCCGGGGAAGAACCGAAGCCGTTGGCCTGGATCGCATCGGGGGGGGAATTGTCGCGCATCATGCTCGCCCTGCGCCGGGCGGCGCCGGACGGCGAAAGTCCCCCTTGTCTCGTTTTCGATGAGGTGGATGCCGGCATCGGCGGGATTGCGGCCACGGCTGTCGGCGAAAAACTGCACAAGGTGGCGCAGGAATTGCAGGTTTTGTGCGTCACCCACCTCCCCCAGGTGGCCGCCTATGCCGACAGTCATTATCGGGTCGAAAAGCGCGAGGAGGGGGGGCGAACCTTCACCGCCCTCTCCCGCCTTCGGGGGGACGAGCGGGTCCTGGAGATGGCCCGCATGCTCGGCGGCGCCCAGATCACCGAGCGTACCCTCGATCACGCCCGGGAGCTCATCGGTCTTTCAGGTCCCGGGTGATTCAACGCTTTGCTATCCTTTGCCGGTTCGCAGGGACCGCTTTTTTGGGGTAAAAAATCATGGTTCGCAGAGCGCGTATTCCCGATGCCAAGGCCATTCACAAGCTGCTGATCACCTATGCCAAGGACGGGATGATGCTCTCGCGGTCTCTTTCGGAGATCTATGAAGCCATCCGCGACTTTTACGTCTTCGAGGGACCGGACGGCACGGTGGTCGGTACGGTCTGTCTTCATATCTGCTGGGAAGATCTCGCCGAGGTGCGATCCCTGGCCGTGGCCGAAGAGTCGGGTGGCCGCGGGATCGGCCGGCAGCTGGTAGAAAAATGTCTGGAGGAGGCGCGGGATCTCGGTCTGAAGAGGGTCTTCGCCCTGACCTACAAACCGCTCTTTTTCCAGAAACTCGGATTCGGCGAGATCGAGAAGGCGGAGCTGCCGCACAAGATCTGGAGTGACTGTATCAAGTGCGCCAAGTTTCCCGAATGCGACGAGACTGCGGTGCGCATCGACTTTTAGTCCCCGTTATTTCGCGGCGCCCCGGGGCGAAAATACGTTCCGGCCGCCTCTGCCGGAGGTGTCTGGTGCGGGCGGATTGATTAAAAACTTGACAAAACCCTTGGTTTTCTTTTAAAAAGATCAACTGTCGGAGCCTTTTTCGGGCAAGGGCGGGGTCCCGGTCTGTTCGCTGTTCCGGTTTTCCCGACGACTTTTTTTGTAAGTTCTGCGGGTTTAATGAAACAGGAGGGCCTTTTGTCCGCCAAGAAGTTTACGATACTGATCATTCCCGAAGGATCGCATCGGGTTCGGCGCCTCAGCATCAAGCGCGGAGTCCTGCAGACGGTTCTCGGCACCCTGGTGGTCTGCGGCCTGGGGGTTCTCCTCCTGGTGGCCGACTACGTGCGTACCAACCTCGACAGCAATGAACTGCAGCGTCTCCAGGCGGAAAATCGCAGTCAGCAGAAGGATCTCTGGGTCCTCTCCGCCAGCCTTGAGGATCTGCGCAAGGAAATGGTCGTTCTGTCGCAGAACGATGCCAAGGTCCGGGTCATGGCCCAGCTTTCCAAGCCCCGCACCGACAGCCTGGCCGGCGTCGGAGGGCCTCCGGAAGAAGATATTCCGACGGAATTCACCGCCTTGCAGCAGCAGATCGACGAGATCCGCCAGGCCATCGATCTGCGGCGGGAAAGTCAGGAGGAAATCCAGGGTTTTCTCAACGACCAGCGCTCCCTTCTGGCCGCCAAACCGAAGGGATGGCCGGTCAAGGGTTGGCTGACCTCCAATTTCGGCATGCGCAACTCCCCCTTCACCGGGCGATTGAAGATGCATGAGGGGCTCGATATCGCCGCCCGCACCGGTACTCCCGTCTATGCCAGTGCCGACGGCATTGTCAGTCAGTCCGAGACGGCGCCGGGTTACGGCAAGTTGGTGGTCATCGATCACGGATACGGCTACAAGACGTACTATGCCCACAACTCGAAGATCTTCGTTAAGGTCGGGCAGCGGGTCAAGCGCGGCGATCAGGTCGCGGCCGTCGGCAACACCGGCAGTTCCACCGGGTCCCACCTTCACTACGAGGTGCGGCGAAACGGCGTCCCCCTCAATCCGCATAAATACATCTAGGAATCCCCGCTTCCCTTGGTAAAAAAGCCCCGGTTCTCCGGGGCTTTTTGCGTTTTTGCGCCCCGGCTGCCACACCTCTTTGTCCTTGTCGGTGCGGTCGGGTTGTGTTAAGATTCCATGCTTTTAGCGGGTCTTTTCAGAGGTTGCCGACGTTGGCCGGCGGCCAGATTTTCCCTGGACGAATAACCACACGGAGCCTTTTGCATGATCGGTTCACTGATAAGAAAAATCGTCGGAAGCAAGAATGAGCGCGAACTCAAACGGATGCAACCGGTGGTCGAGAGGATCAATGCCCTCGAAGCCTCCATCGTTCCCCTCTCCGACCAGGCCCTGGCCGGGAAAACGGCAGAATTTCGCCAGCGCTTGGCCCAAGGCGAAACCTTGGACGATCTCCTCCCCGAGGCTTTTGCCGTGGTGCGAGAGGCGGGCAAACGCGTCCTGGGGATGCGCCATTTCGATGTGCAGTTGATCGGCGGCATGGTCCTGCATTCGGGGAAGATCGCCGAAATGAGAACAGGGGAAGGGAAGACGCTGGTTGCAACCCTTCCATGCTACCTGAACGCCCTCACCGGTCGCGGGGTGCATGTGGTCACCGTCAACGACTACCTCGCCCGCCGCGATTCGGAATGGATGGGCAAGCTCCACAAATTTCTCGGACTGACCGTGGACTGCATCGTCCACGGGCTGACCGATGCCCAGCGCAAGGTCGCCTATGGCTGCGACATCACCTATGGCACCAACAACGAGTTCGGCTTCGACTACCTTCGCGACAACATGAAGTTCGCTCTGCAGGACTACGTCCAGCGCGATCTTCATTTCGCCATCGTCGACGAGGTCGACTCGATTCTCATCGACGAGGCGCGTACGCCGCTGATCATCTCCGGTCCCAGCGAGTCTTCGAGCGAGCTGTACTACGACGTCAACCGGATCATTCCCCTCCTCAAGAAGGGGGAGCTCATCGAGCACCGCGACGGCAAGATCGGCCCCTCGACCAAGGAATACAGCGGCGACTACACCGTCGACGAAAAGGCCAAGAGCGCCGCTCTGACAGAGGAAGGGGTGACCAAGGTCGAAAAACTCCTCTCCATCGACAACCTCTACGAGCCCCGCCACATCGAAGTCCTGCACCATGTCAATCAGGCCCTCAAGGCCCACGCCCTGTTCAAGCGCGATGTCGACTATGTGGTAAAGGACGGCGAGGTGATGATCGTCGACGAGTTCACCGGCCGCCTGATGCCCGGGCGGCGCTGGAGCGACGGTCTGCATCAGGCCGTCGAAGCCAAGGAGGGGGTCAAGATCGAGAGCGAAAACCAGACCCTGGCGACCATCACCTTCCAGAACTATTTCCGCCTCTACGACAAGCTGGGGGGGATGACCGGAACCGCCGACACCGAGGCCGCCGAGTTCAGCGAAATCTACAAGCTCGAGGTGGCTGTCATCCCCACCAACAGTCCGATGATCCGCAAGGATCAGTCCGACGTGATCTACAAGACGGAAAAGGAAAAGTTCCGCGCCGTCGCCGAGGATATCGTCGTCCGGTATCAGAGCGGTCAGCCGGTTCTGGTCGGAACCATTTCCATCGAAAAATCAGAGGAGATCTCCGAACTGCTACGAAAGCGGGGGATACCGCACCACGTCCTCAACGCCAAGCAGCACGAGCGGGAAGCCGAGATCGTCGCTCAGGCCGGAAGCCGCGGAGCGATCACCATCGCCACCAACATGGCCGGACGCGGAACCGACATCGTTCTCGGCGGCAACCCGGAGATGATGGCCCGCAAGGAGGCCGCAGGGAGCGAGGACCCCGAGGCCGCTTATCCGGCCCTCCTGGAGAAGTACCGCGTCCAATGTGCCGCCGACAGGGCCGTGGTTCTCGAGAAGGGGGGGCTCTACATCCTCGGCACCGAGCGCCATGAATCGCGGCGGATCGACAATCAGTTGCGCGGTCGCGCCGGTCGCCAGGGGGACCCCGGGGAAAGCCACTTCTACCTCTGTCTCGAAGACGACCTGCTGCGCATCTTCGGCTCCCACCGGGTGGCCTATGTGATGGATAAGCTCAAAATTCCCGAGGACGAGCCGATCGAGCACGGGATCATCTCCCGGGCCATTGAAAATGCTCAGAAGAAAGTCGAGGGGCACAACTTCGAGATCCGCAAGCATCTCATCGAATACGACGACGTCATGAACAAGCAGCGCGAGGTGATCTACACCCAGCGCAAGGAGGTTCTGGGGGGAGAAAATCTCAAGGGGACCATCGAGGGGATTACCGGCGAGATGGTGGACGACATGGTCGCCACCTTCTGTCCCGAGAAGACCCCGGCACCCGACTGGAACTGGGAGAGCCTCTTCGAGGACTTTTTCGGCCAGTTTTACCTCAAGCCGGCCTTCCCCGAGCCGTCGACCCCCGGATTGAATCAGGACCGGCTCGCCGAGGGGCTCAAGGCGCAGGTGCTGGAACGGCTGGCGGAAAAGGAGGCCGAATTTACCCCGCCGGTCATGGAGCACCTGATGAAGGTGCTGCTCCTGCAGACCATCGACGGTCAGTGGAAGGATCACCTCCTCTCCATCGATCACCTCAAGGAGGGGATCGGCCTCCGCGGTTACGCGCAGAAGAATCCCAAGGAAGAATACAAGAGGGAAGCCTACGGTCTCTTCATGGAGATGATGGGACGGATCCGCCAGGAGGTGGTGCAGAAGCTCTTCCGCATCCAGCTGGCCCGGGAAGATGACGTCGAGCGCATGGAGGCGGAGCAGCGGCGCCGTCGGGTGGTCCTCAACCGGGTCGGAGGTGAGGATCAGGGGCACAAGCCGGTGACCCGCGAGGAGGACAAGGTCGGGCGCAACGACCCCTGCCCCTGCGGCAGCGGCAACAAATACAAGAAGTGCTGCGGCCGCTGATCGGCCCGACGGCCATTTGCCCAGGGAGTGTCAATTCATGGATCAGGGGATGATCAAAGGGGTGCAGGGTTTTCGCTTCGCCACCCGTCCGGCGGGGATCCGCAAGGCCGGCCGGACCGATCTGGCATTGATTTTTTCCGAAGTCCCGGCCCTCTGTGCCGGGGTGTTCACCACCAACAAGGTGGTGGCGGCGCCGGTGACCCTCACCGCTCCCCGCATCCGCCGGGGAGAGTGCCAGGCGATTCTGGTCAACAGCGGCAACGCCAACGCCTGTACCGGAGAGCCGGGGCTGCAGAACGCCCGACGCTGCGGTGATCTTGCGGCCCGGGCCCTCGGAATAGACCCGGAGCTGGTGGCGGTCTCCTCGACGGGGGTCATCGGCGCTCCGCTGCCGATGGACCGCTTCGAGGAGCATGTGCCCCTTCTGGCCGCCGACCTGGCGGCCGACGGGGCGATGGCCGTGGCCGAGGCGATCATGACCACCGACTCCTTCCCCAAGGTGTCGGCGGCGCAGGGGGAGGCGGGGGGACGCCCCTACACCATTCTCGGGGTGGCCAAGGGGGCGGGGATGATTCATCCCAACATGGCGACGATGCTCGCCTTTGTGCTCACCGATGCCGCCGTGGAGCCAGCTCTCCTCGATCAGGCGCTGCGGCAGGGGGTCGATCTCTCCTTCAACAGCATTACCGTCGACCGCGACACCTCCACCAACGACATGGTTCTGGTGCTGGCCAACGGGCTGGCCGCCAACCCGGTCATTTGCCGCGGCACTCCGGAAGGGGAGGCCTTCGCCGCCGAATTGAACGCCATCCTCCTCGATCTGGCCAAAATGATCGTTCGCGACGGCGAGGGGGCGACCAAACTCGTGGAAATCCGTGTCCGGGGAGCGGTTAGCTACGGCGAGGCTCGGCAGGCCGCCTGCAGCGTCGCCACCTCCAACCTGGTGAAGACCGCCTTTTTCGGCGAGGACGCCAACTGGGGGCGGATCATCGCCGCCGTCGGCTACTCCGGGGCCGAGGTCGACCCGGAGAAGATCGACATCCTTTTCGGCGACGTGCAGGTGGTGAGGAACGGCCTGACCACCGGCAAGGAACTCGAAGAGCGGGCGACGGCGATCCTCAAAACCCCCGAATTCACCGTCACCGTCGATCTTCATCTCGGCGACGGCGCAGCCTCCTACTACACCTCGGACCTGACCTACGACTACGTCAAAATCAACGCCGCCTATCGAACTTGAATCCGGCCGGGAGCGTCAGGGCTCCCCCGAGCCCTGACGCCTCTCCCGCCGATTTTCGGACTCTGCGATCATGGATTCTCCCGCCCGCTTCATCGACCACACCCTGCTCAAGGCCGAGACCACTTCCGCCCAGATCCGTCTCCTCTGCGAGGAGGCGGTGGAGTACGGTTTTGCCTCGGTGTGCCTTCCGCCGTCCTTTGTCCCCCTCGCCGCCGATCTGCTCTACGGCTCTTCCGTGGCCGTCGGCACCGTAGTCGGATTCCCCCTGGGGTACTCGGCCGCCGCCGTCAAGGTTTTTGAGACCGCCGAGGCGGTCCGGGCCGGCGCCGGTGAAATCGACATGGTGATCGCGCTCGGCGCCGCCCGGGAAGGGCGCCTCTCGGCCGTGGAGGAGGAGATCCGTCAGCTGGTGGCGGCGGCCGCCGGAGCCAGGGTCAAGGTGATTCTCGAGTGCTGTTATCTCGACGACCCCCTCAAGGCGGCGCTCACCGAAATAGTCGTTGCCGCCGGGGCCGCTTATGTCAAGACCTCCACCGGGTTCGGTCCGGCCGGGGCCACTCTGGCCGACGTGCGCCTGCTGGCTTCCACAGCCGGGGGACGGATCGGCGTCAAGGCGGCCGGCGGCATCCGGGACCTGGGGTCTTTTCGGGAGATGCGGGAGGCCGGTGCCACCCGGATCGGCACCAGCGCCGGAGTGGCGATCGTCGATCAATGGCTGCAATGGCGGCGGGGAGAATCCTGATGGCCGGGGTCAGGCGGCGGGTGCTGCTGATCACCCTGGACGGCTGCGGCGTCGGCGCCGCTCCGGATGCCGATCTCTACGGGGACCGGGGGGCCAATACCCTGCTGCACGTCGCCGAGGCGTGTGGAGGGGTGAACCTCCCCAACCTGCAGTGCCTCGGCCTCGGCAACATCCTCCCCCTGCCGGGCGTGGCGCCGGTGAGCGCTCCGGCGGCGGCCTTCGGGCGCATGGAGGAGCGCTCCTTCGGTAAGGACACGACCACCGGCCACTGGGAGATCGCCGGAATCCTGCAGGAAGAGCCGCTTCCCACCTACCCCGAAGGGTACCCGGCGGAGATCATCGACGCCTTTTGCCGCGAGACGGGTCTTGACCCCCTCGGCAACGTGGCGGCCAGCGGCACCGAGATCCTCCGTCTCCTGGGGGAAGAGCATCTGGCGACCGGGCGTCCCATCGTCTATACCAGCGCCGATTCGGTCTTCCAGATCGCCGCCCACGAAGAGGTCATCGCCGTCGAGCGCCTCTACGAAATCTGCCGCATTGCCCGTTCCATCCTGAACCCCTACCGGGTGGGGCGGGTGATTGCCCGCCCCTTTGTCGGGACCTCGCCCGCCGATTTCAAAAGAACCTCCCGCCGTCACGATTTTTCCCTTCCTCCGACGGGAGAAACGGTCCTCGACCGTCTCGTCGCAGCCGGGCTCTCCGTCTACGGCGTCGGGAAAATCAGCGATATCTTTGCCGGGCGGGGGGTGAGCGAAGGTGTCTACAGCAAAAGCAACGCCGACGGGATGAAGAAGACCCTCGCCGCCCTTGCAAGAGTGGAAGAGGGGCTGGTCTTTACCAATCTCGTCGACTTCGACATGGAGTACGGACACCGTCTCGATCCCCTCGGATTCGGCCGGGCTCTCGAGGAATTCGACTCCTGGCTCCCCACCCTGTTTGAGGCGCTCCTCCCTTCGGATCTGCTGCTGATCACCGCCGACCATGGCTGCGATCCGACCACCGCCGGAACCGATCACAGCCGGGAATACGTTCCGCTCCTGGCCTGGTGGCCCGGCTGCTCCGGCGGCGTCGACCTGGGGGTGCGCAGGAGCTTTGCCGATGTGGCCGCAACCGTCGGTGAGGTGTTCGGTGTCGGAACGGGTCTGTCGGGAGATGGTTTTCTCAACGATCTGCATTGAAGATTGGGGGAGGGAGCCGTTTCGGCCGGGGGGAATGGTTCGTGACTTTTATAACCTTTGCGCTTTTTTGTCGCCGTGGAGTCGCAGGGTGATTTCCCCCCCGCGGCTGTGAATCTCCTCCCGGGTCAGATCCCCGGTTGTGGACGGCCGCTCCGAGAGTTCGCCGAGGAGACGCTCCTCGATGAACGCCTCAAGTGTCCGGGTCGTTTCCGCATCGAGTCCGGTAAACTCGATGCCGACGCCCTGGAGATAATTGTTTTCCTGGACGGGATGAACGCAATAGAGGATCCTGCCGGTCAACTCCAGCTCCCTTTTCATCCCCGTCAGAGGAAAAACCACACTCAGGTTGGCTCCCGGTTCGAGGCGATAGCCGGTTTTGATAAAGAGTCCCTCGGTACTCAGACTCAGGATTTCCGTGAGATGGCTGGCCTCGTCCCGGCAGAGGATTCCCGGGAGCTTGAGAGCCAGGCGCAAATGCCGGCGGGGATACTTCTCCATGTGCTTCTGGATCAGTTTGAAGAGGGCGAAGATGTCGATCGGGACGGCGAGCGTTTCATGGGGGGTTGGGAAGGGGCCCGCAACTCCCTCTTCGCCGAGGATGATGAGAGGGAGGACGGCGTCCTTCATCCGGGCGGCGACAGCTTCACCGAGGTCCGGGGCCCGGTCGAGGATCCCGGCGCCGAGAATGAGAAGGTCGGGAGAGCTCTCCTTGAGAAAGGCGAGAATCTGCTCCGGACGGGTCGACACCAGAAGCCGGTATCCCCAGTGGCGGAGAATGATCTCGATGGTGGAGAGGAGCTTTTCCCGGGAGTCGCCGATGATCAGACGTTTCATTTGTTTTCTCGAAGAGGGCAGGGGGGGAGGGGAGGCGCCGTTGGCGGGGGCCCGGCGCCCTGAATATTGGTGACCGTTCGTCAATCCTTGTTATGATAGCATGCGGAATGGAGATGTGCTATATCTTGAACGTGTGAGTTTATTAACCGCTCTTGAAAGGAGAAATTTGCAATGAGACGTTTGATTGTGCTGTTGTCGTCCCTGATGGTGCTGCTGAGCATTCCGGTCCTGGCGGCCGCCGTCGAGGTTGTCGAGGGGGTTGTCGCCACTCAGGTGGCGGACCGGGCGCCGGTGGGTGTGGCCGAAACCTTTACCCCGGATGTGGGCAGGCTCTATTGCTTCACCCGGATTGCCGGCGCCGCCGACAGCCAGATCACTCATGTCTGGCTGAAGGACGGCCAGGAAATGGCCCGCGTCGAGCTGACGGTGCGGTCGAATGACTGGCGTACCTGGTCCTCCAAGGCCATCATGCCCGAATGGACCGGCGCCTGGCAGGTGGATGTTCTCGCCGGGGACGGGACCCTGTTGAAGTCGTTGCCCTTCACCGTTCAGTAGTTCGAGCCGAACGTCGTTCAACATAAAAAGGCGTCCCCTTCGGGCGCCTTTTTATGTTGAACGGGCGGTCCTGTGCGGCTGTTACTTCTTCTTTGCCTTGCCTCGTGCGGCGCGCGCCTTGGCGAGGTTTTCGCCGAGACCCCGGTCGACGGCCATCTGGCGACGGCTCTCCGAGTAGGCACGGGCGGCCAGCGGCTGGGTGCGGGGGATGTCGAACTGCTTGCGGTACTCGCCCGGTTTCATGTCGTGGGCGGTTTTGAGGTGGCGGGCGAGGGTCTTCATTTCCTTGCTGCAGATCATGCAGGTGATCTTGTCCTTGCCGAAGGCCTTCTTGCGGGTCATGGTCGGCGCTGCTGCCTGCTCCATGCTTTCAGCGCCAAGGGCCTCGCCTTTTTCCAGCGCCGAAAGGGCCTTGTGGACTTCAACCAGTTCGGCGACCAGCTCTTCTTTGCTGAGGGCGGTGGTCGAAGCGTGGGCAGCTACTATTTCCGCTGCCATTTCAAGAATCGTTGCCATTTTAGTTCCTCCTTTTTTTATTGTGATTGCGCCAGGATGACCAATACACCTCAGTTAATACTATGAAAACTGTAAAAATCAAGTTTTAATTTTTTTGCCGACAAGATTGGCCGCTATTTTTTAACAAAACGACCAGAGTGACACGGGAATGACTCGACGTGTGGAGTGAGGTGCACGTTGCTGTCCGAGTTCCCTCGGCTAGAATTTTTCGAGGTCTCCCCTCTTTGAAGTTCCTTTTACATCCGGGACATCGGGCCGATTTTTTTTAGCCCTGCCGGGGGCGATTCATGTTTGGGAAAACGGGAAAAATGATAAATGTTGCAAGGAGCAGGGAGGTACGGTATGAATGATTTCAGTTTCCATTTCCTTCAAGGAAAGACTCTCTTTTGAATATTCGCATTCTTCTCGAAAAGCGTGAACGTGATACATTGTCCGCCTATGCCTGTCGCAGCGAACAAAGTGCCGGGCGACGGGTGGAGGAAGAACCCTGCAGTGTGAGAACCTCCTTTCAGCACGACCGGGACCGCATTCTTCATTGCAAGTCGTTTCGCCGACTGAAATATAAGACCCAGGTGTTTCTCTCGCCCGAGGGGGATCACTACCGGACCCGACTGACCCATACCCTCGAGGTCTCGCAGATCGCCCGGACGGTGGCCCGCGCCCTGGCCCTCAACGAGGACCTCACCGAAGCCATCGCCCTCGGGCACGATCTCGGCCACACCCCCTTCGGACATGCGGGGGAACGGGTCCTCGACCTCCTTGTTCCCGGCGGTTTCCGCCATGTCCGCCAGAGCCTGCGGGTTGTCGATGTCCTGGAGAAGGAGGGCGCGGGGCTCAACCTTACGGCCGAGGTCAGGGACGGGATCCTCAGGCATTCCAAGGGGCGCGGCCCTCTGCTCGGCGGGCCGGCGGGTTCGCTGGCCGCAACCCTCGAAGGGCAGATCGTCCGGCTGGCCGACGTCATTGCTTACGTGAATCACGATCTCGATGACGCCATGCGTGCCGCTCTGGTCCTCCCCGGAGAGGTTCCCGCCTGGATCGTCGCAACCCTTGGCGTCTCCCATTCCCGCCGGATCAACACCATGGTCAGGGATATGATCCAGTGGTCCCTGGCGGCGGACGGCAGCGCGGTGGGACTCTCTCCGGCGGTGGTCGAGGCCTTGTCCGCCCTGCGCGACTGGCTCTTCGAGCACGTTTACCAGGCCCGGACCGTTCACGAGGATTTCGTCAAGGGTTCACGCATCCTTCGTGAACTCTTCGGCTATTTTGTCGAGAATCCGGATCGCCTCGAAATCCACGGCGGCCATCGCCTCGCCGGAGACATTCCCGAAGTTTCCGTGGCCGATTTCATCGCCGGAATGACTGATCGTTTCGCCATTAATCTCTATCATCAGATCTTTCTCCCCCGGCCGTGGAAGGCTCTTTGAATATCCATAACCCCTTGAATTTCCCAGTCAAAAAACTTGACTCTGCCGGGGCGGTGTGTTAGTTTTTATGGCGTTTTACGTCTGTTCCGATCGGTATGGCCGGCGGGATGTCTTCCCGTCGGAGTCGAGGCAACATGGGTCTGGTGGCGATGAAACTGGTCTTTCGCATAGCCGGGGTCGGCTTTTCCCTGCCTCTGGAAAATCTGATCGAGGTCCGCGAAGGGATGGACGGGGTCGGCAAGATCCCTCCCTCCGCATCTGACCGTCTCGAACTCCGCGGCGATTTTATCCCCCTCCGGGATTTGCGCCGTCGCCTGGCTCTCCCTGATTTTTCCGCCGCTCGGGGAAACCTCAAAGCCCTCATCCTCGCCGGTTCCGACGGTCCCTGGGGGATTCTGGTGGACCGAGTCGAAGGAATTTTCTCTCTTGCCGAATTCAAGCCGAAGCCGTTGCCGCTGGCCTTCGGAGGGATCGAATCGAGACCCTATGACCGGCTCGAGCTGTGGCGTGACGAACCGCTGGTGGTTTGCGATGTCCTGAGGCTCGAAACCGGATGGGGGGACGATGATTGACAAGGTTGCCCTGCTGGTTCTGGCGGGGAAGGTCTTCGCTCTCCCGGTGACAGGGATCGAGCACATCCTCGACGGCCCCCGGACGTTCCTTTTGCCCCTCATGCCCGAGGGGTACAGCGGTGTTTTCCTCTACCGGGACGAGGTCACCCCGATCCTCAACCTGAGCCGGGTTCTCGGCATCTCCGGGACAGCGGAAGAGGATGTGCCGCCGCTGACAGTCCTTTATGGATGCGACTCCGGGCTGGTCGGGCTCCCCGTCGATACGGTCCTGCGTGTCGTCGACCGCGCAAAAGGGAGCGAGGAAAGGGGTGCCGAAGGAGAAGATCAGGGGGGACCGCGTCATTTCGTCTATGAAGGAACGCGGTATCCTCTGTTGGATATAGAAGCCCAGGTGGCATCTTTGCCCCGATAGAACCAATCCGGCGCCCTCCCCAGCAGGGAACCAAGGAGGCTTGAATGAGCAAAAAACTGTTGTTGGCCGACGACAGTATTACGATCCAGAAAGTGATTGGCATCACCTTTGCCAACGAAGACTATGAACTGACCGTGGTGGATAACGGCGACGCCGCTCTGGAAAAGGCCCGTATCTTGCGGCCGGATCTGATTCTCGCCGATGTTTTCATGCCGGGGAAAAACGGTTATGAACTCTGCGCGGCGATCCGCCAGGATCCGGGTCTCAGCCATGTCCCGGTCCTGTTGCTGACCGGTACTTTCGAGCCCTTCGACGAAGGGAAGGCCCGTCAGGCCGGAGCCACCGACTGGATTTCCAAACCCTTCGAGTCCCAGGGACTCATCGACCGGGTGGAGAAATTGCTGGCGGCAACCGTTGCGCCGGCGGCTGCTGCAGTCGTTTCTCCGAGTGCGTCCGTCCCTCCCGCGGCTCCTGCGGCCGAAGTCGAAGAGGAGGTCTGGGACGATTTTGCCGAACCGGAGGAATTTTCCTTCGAAGAGGTCGCCGCGGCCCCCGCCGAGGACCTGGAAACGGATGTGGAGTGGGCCACGGGATTCGAACCCGCTGCAGATGCGGCGGCCGCCGCCGAAGAGGACCCCTGGGGGAGCGTTTCCTTCGGCGAGGAGGATCTTCCTTCCCAGGAGGGCTCCGTCCCTCCTTCGGCGTCGGAGGATCTCTGGGCTGCCCCTAGCGAACCCGTTGCCGGAAAGGACGCCGTCGAGGAGGAGGAATCCTTCGTTTTTGAAGAGGAGGAAGAGACCTTCTCCTTTGCCGATGTGGCTCCATCTGCCCCCGCTCCGGCCGCCGAATGGGACGAAGAGGATGAAGTCCTCGCTCTCGGCGATAACGACATTCTGGAAGTCGAAGATCTGGAGACAACAGACACCGACTTTATTTTTGATGAGGAAGAAGAGCTTCTCGGGACCCCCGCCGCTCTCGGCGGCGCGCCCGTTTCCGAGCAGAAAGTGACCCGGGCCGCCGAAGAGGAATTTGTCTTCGGCGACGAGGAGCCCGAATGGGGCGGTGCTGCCGATTTCGGCGCAGAAGCCGCACCGGAAGTCGTCACCCCTCCGAGGCCGGCCCCGGCACCGCCGGTGGCAAGCGTCCCCCCCGCCGCTTCGGTCCCCCCGGAGGCGGCCGTGGAACGGCAGGTTCGGGAGATGAGCGAAGAGGAGCTCTCGCGCATTATCGAAAGGATCGCCGGCACGGTCATCAAGCGCCTGGCCGAGTCGATCCTCCAGCAGGTGGCCTGGGAAGTGGTCCCCGATCTGGCGGAAAACCTGATCAAGGACGAATTGCGGCGGATCAGGTCGGACGTCCAGGGATAGCCTTCTTTACGGCCGACTCCGGCCGCGCACACCGGACAGCATAGGCGAAAAATTATGGGGAAATGGGGATTGCAATAATCCCCATTTCCCTTTTTCCGCCCTCCGCAGAGAAGCGGCGGCCGGCATGGGATCTTACGGGAAGGATCGACACAGATGGAAGTGAAACTCTCCACGGGGTATGAGTCTCAAGAGGTGGAAGCCAAGTGGTATGGGGTTTGGGAGGAGGCCGGCTATTTTCACGCCGACGAGAATTCTTCAAAACCCCATTACTCGATCGTCATTCCGCCGCCGAACGTCACCGGCGTTCTGCACATGGGGCATGCCCTCAACAACACCCTGCAGGACATCCTGGTCCGCTACAAGCGCATGACCGGTCATGAGGTCCTGTGGATGCCCGGCACCGACCATGCCGGGATCGCCACCCAGAACGTCGTCGAAAAGCAGCTCGCCGCCGAAGGGAAGGATCGCCACCATCTGGGGCGCGACGCCTTCGTCGAACGGGTCTGGCAGTGGCGCAGCGATTCCGGGGGGCAGATCATCAACCAGCTCAAGCGTCTCGGCGCCTCCTGCGACTGGGAGCGGGAGCGCTTCACCATGGACGAGGGTCTCTCCAAGGCGGTGCGCGAAGTCTTCGTCCGTCTCTACGAGGAGGGGCTGATCTACCGCGACAACCGGCTCATCAACTGGTGTCCCCGCTGCCACACCGCCCTCTCCGACCTCGAGGTCGAGCACGAGGAGAAGAAGGGTCACCTCTGGCACCTGCGCTATCCGGTCAAGGGGAGCGACCGTTTCCTCACCGTCGCCACCACCCGTCCGGAAACGATGCTCGGCGACAGCGCCGTGGCCGTCCACCCCGAAGACGAGCGCTACAGCGATCTCATCGGCAAGAGCGTCATCCTCCCCCTCCTCGACCGGGAAATCCCCATTATCGCCGACGAATATGTCGACCGGGCCTTCGGGACCGGCGTGGTCAAGATCACCCCGGCCCACGACTTCAACGACTTCGAAATCGGCAAACGCCACAACCTCGAGTTCATCAACGTCCTCGACCCCTCGGGAAACATCAACGAAAACGGCGGTCCCTACGTCGGCCTCGAGCGTTACGCCGCCCGCAAGGCGGTGGTGGCCGACCTCGAAGCCCGGGGTCTTCTCGAGAAGATCGAGGAGCACGGCAACGCCGTCGGCGAATGTTACCGCTGCAGGACGGTGATCGAGCCGTACATGAGCCTGCAGTGGTACGTCAACGTCAAGCCGATGGCCGCCGAGGCGATCAAGGCGGTGGAGACCGGTCGCACCCGCATCGTCCCCGCCCAGTGGGAGAAGACCTACTACGAGTGGATGTACAACATCCGCGACTGGTGCATCAGCCGGCAGATCTGGTGGGGGCATCGTATCCCCGCCTGGTACTGCGACGCCTGCGGCGAGATCACCGTTTCGCGGGAGGACGCCACCGAATGCGCCCACTGCGGCAGCGAGGCGTTGCGCCAGGAGACCGACGTTCTCGACACCTGGTTTTCCTCGGCTCTCTGGCCCTTTTCGACCATGGGCTGGCCCGACGACACGGTGACGCTGAAGAAGTTCTATCCGACCTCCTGCCTGGTGACCGGTTTCGACATCCTCTTTTTCTGGGTGGCGCGGATGATGATGATGGGGCTCAAGTTCATGGACGAGGTCCCCTTCAAGGAAGTCTACATCCACGCCCTGGTGCGCGACGCCCAGGGGCAGAAGATGAGCAAGAGCAAGGGGAACGTCATCGATCCCCTCACCGTCATCGAGGAATTCGGCACCGACGCCTTTCGCTTCACCCTCGCCGCCTTCGCCGCCCAGGGGCGCGACATCCGCCTCTCCACCGAGCGCATCGCCGGCTATCGCAATTTTGCCAACAAGCTCTGGAACGCCAGCCGCTTCGCCATGATGAACCTGGAAGGGTTCGATCCGGCCGGGATCGACCTCCGGCGCCTCGATCTCTCCCTGGCCGACCGCTGGATTCTCAACCGCCTCGACGAGGCGATTGCCGGGGTGAAGGGCGCCCTCGAGGAGTACCGGTTCAACGACGCCGCCTCCGTCCTCTACACCTTCACCTGGCACGAGTTCTGCGACTGGTACATCGAACTCTCCAAAAACGATCTCTACGGCGACGACCCCGCCGTCGGGGCGCGGGCCAGGGCCGTTCTCTACACCGTTCTCGAACAGCTCTTGCGCCTTCTCCACCCGATCATGCCCTTTATCACCGAAGAGATCTGGCAGGCTCTCCCCGGAACGCGCCCCTGTGCTTCGATCATGCAGGCCGACTACCCCGCCGTCTCGGCCCTTGCCGGAGCGGCCGAGGGGGCGCAGCAGATGGAGCTGATCATGGAGGTGATTCGCGCCATCCGCAACATCCGCGGCGAGATGGACGTCTCCCCCGCCCGGCAGATTGCCGCCGTGCTCGACTGCCGCAGCGAGGGGTCCCTGGCCATCCTGCAGAGCGGCGAGCGCTACGTGCGGGCCCTGGCCAAGGTCGGCGAGCTGCGCTGCGGCGTCGGCGTCGACCGCCCCGAAGAGGCCGCCACCCAGGTGGCCGGCGATGTGGAGATCCTCCTGCCGCTGGCCGGGTTGATCGACGTCGCAGAAGAAGAGAAGCGACTGGAGAAGGAGATCGCCAAGGTCGAAAAGGACGTGGCGATGTTCACAAAGAAGCTCGGCAACGAGGCCTTTGTCGCCAAGGCGCCTCCCGAGGTCCTCGAAAAAGATCGCGGCAAGCTCGCCGATGCCCGGGAAAAACTTAAGATTCTCGAGGAGAGTCTGAAAAAGATCCGGGCACTCAAATAGGCGGCAATTTTTTTAAAGCAGCATCGGTCCCTGAGGCCATTGGAACGACAAAAGGCATCCCCTCGGGGATGCCTTTTGTTATTCTGTGAGTTAATCTGGAGTCTTACATGGTGTTGTAATCGTCCGATTCCACCAGGTCGCCGGTGGAGTCGAGGAAGGAGCCTTTTTGTGAATCTTTGACGATCTCCACCTTGTCATGGGCTACGGAACAGACGGTTCCGCAGACCGTGCATTCGTAAAGGGCCTCGTGGAACTGGAAGGCTTCCAGCTCTGTTTCATAGCTGACCATGCATTGACAGGTGGGACAAACGAAATCTGTGGAGACTTTCTGTCGTTTCTGAACCCGTCCCTTGATGATTTTCATAACCTCACCGGAGAAGGTCCAGATTCCGCCGCAGACTCCGCATTCACGGGCATCCTGGGAGAATCCTTCGGCATGAAGGTCAATTTCCACATGATCTCTGCTCTTACACAAAGGACATTTCATAAAATAGTCTCCTTTCGGGCCCATGGAACAATCAGTTATGGCCGCCAATATATCCTATTTCGCGCGGATAGGCAAATCAGGCGCGTGGCAAACTCCTCCCTATCTGGCCCGCAGGTACTGGTTCGGCCAGGGTGCCTCCTCCTCAAGCGCCCTGGCGGCATGGAGCGGCCAGTAGGGGTCGCGCAGCAACTGGCGCGCAAGAAGGACGACGTCGGCCTGGCCGGTGGCGACGATCTGCTCGGCCTGGGCCGGCTCGAGAATGAAGCCGACGGCGCCGGTGGCTAGGCCGGTTTCGGCGCGGATTCTCGCCGCAAAGGGGACCTGGAAGCCGGGACCGGCGGGAATCGACTCCTGGGGGACCACCGCTCCGGAGGAGCAGTCGATGAGGTCGACGCCGAGCGCCTTGAGTTGCCGTGCCAGAAGGACGGACTGATCCATGTCCCAGCCGTCCGGCGCCCAGTCGGTCGCCGAAATCCTCACAAAAAGCGGGAGCTCCCTCGGCCACTCCTCCCGCACGGCCCGGGCCACCCGCAAGGGGAACCGGAGGCGATTCTCGAGGGAGCCGCCATAACTGTCCTCCCGGCGATTGGCCAGGGGGGAGAGAAACTCATGCAGCAAATAGCCGTGGGCCATGTGGATTTCGAGGACCTGGAAACCGGCGGCATGGGCCCGGCCGGTTGCGGCACGGAATTCCCCTTCGATTCGCTCCATCCCGTCGAGGGTCAGGGACTGGGGGAGGGGATGGCCGACGGCAAAAGGGACGGCGCTCGGGGCAAGGGTCTGCCAGCTCCCTCCCTCCTTCCCCAGGGGGGCGCCGCCGAGCCAGGGAGGGGAACAGGACCCCTTGCGACCGGCATGGGCGAGCTGGATCCCCGCTACGGCGCCCTGCTCCCTTAGGAAGCGGGTTATGGGAACAAAGGCCTCGGCATGGCGGTCGCTCCAGAGGCCGCTGTCGCCGGGACTGATGCGCCCCTCCGGGCTGACCGCGGTGGCCTCGACCATGACCAGCCCGGCGCCGCCGACGGCGCGGCTGCCGAGATGGACGAGATGCCAGTCCGTGGGCAAACCGTCCCGGCTCGAATACTGGCACATGGGGGAGACAAAGACCCGGTTGCGAAAGGTGATCCCTCCCAGTGTCAGGGGGGAGAAGAGTTTGCTCATGGGGTCTCTCCGCTCTTTCGGTCGCCGGGGCGGAGTTTTTCCAGCAAGGCTTTGGCCGCCGCCACTGAGGAGGCGGGATTCTGCCCGGTGAGCAGGTTGCCGTCCTGAAGGGAATAGGACTGCCAGTCAGGACCACTGGAATATTTTCCTCCCCGGCTCTTGAGTTCCTCTTCCACCAGAAACGGTACGACATCTGTCAAGCCCACCGCGGCTTCCTCCGAGTTGGAAAATCCGGTGACCGATTTTCCCTGCACCAGGGGGGAGCCGTTCGCCGCCTTGGCGTGACGAAAAACTCCGGGAGCGTGACAGACGGCGGCCACCGGCTTGCCCTGGGCATACATTTTCTCGATCAGGGCAATGGAGTCCGGATCCTCGGCAAGGTCCCACAAGGGTCCGTGCCCCCCGGGGTAGAAGACCGCGTCGTAGTCGTCCGCCCTGATGTCGGAGAGCTTCACCGTCCCGGCCAGAGCCGCCCGGCTCGCAGGATCGGCCTTGAAACGAGCGGTGGCGGCGGTCTGAAACTCCGGCTCGTCGCTCTTCGGGTCGAGCGGCGGCTCTCCTCCCCTGGGGGAGGCGAGGGTGATCGCGGCGCCGGCGTCCTTGAACACGTAATAGGGCGCCGCGAACTCTTCCAGCCAGAAGCCGGTCTTTTTTCCGGTCTCGCCGAGGCGATCGTGCGACGTCAGAACCATCAGTATTTTCATCCTCATCTCCTTTGAGTTGGCCTCGACCGCGGGGGGGCGAAAATGAAATCGGACTCCGTCCTCACCCGAAAGGCTCTGCCGTAAGATTTTCCGCTATTAACTCTACAACAGTCTCCGTGATGTGCCACCCTCCTCGCATTGCGGCGCCCCTGGCTTCTTGAAAGGCCCGTTTTCAAGGGTCGGAGAACGCAGCACTTATCAGAAACGGGAATGGCCAACCTCGAAAACGAGGTTGGCCATTTTTTGTCTTGCCGCAGGAAGGTTGAATCCGGAATTTTTCAGCCTCGCTCGCTCGCCCGAGCCGTCAGAGGCGGCCCAGCATGCGCAGCAGTCCGTCGAGGACGGTGTAGGGGTGGGGTGGGCAGCCGGGGATGTAGAGGTCGACGGGGAGGAGGTCGCCGAGGCCGTTGTTGACTTCCGGACTGTCGCGATAGGGGCCGCCGCCGATGGCGCAGGCGCCGGAGGCGATCACCAGCTTCGGCTCGGGGATCGCCGCGTAGGTCTCGAGAAGGGCGCCCTTCATGTTCTCGGCCACCGGCCCGGTGACCAGGATGCCGTCGGCGTGGCGCGGCGAGGCGACGAACTGGATGCCGAAACGCCCGAGGTCGTAGGTCAGGGTGCCGAGGACATTGAGGTCGGCCTCGCAGGCGTTGCAGCCGCCGGCGCTGACCTGGCGCAGCTTCAAGGAGCGGCCGAAGAGCTTTTTCATCCTCCTGTCGAGGGGACCGGCCAGGGCGAAGACGTCCCCGTCGGTCAGCAGCCCCTCCCGGGTGCGGGAGGCCAGGCGGTGGTCGCGACTGAAAGTGAGTGCTTCGTGGGGGCAGGCGGCGCTGCAGTCGCCGCAGAAGATGCAGCGCCCCATGTCGAGACGGAGACGTCCCCCGTCCACCTGCAAGGCGCCGTAGGGGCAGGAGGAGAGGCACTCCCGGCAGTCCTGGGGACAGCCTCCCGGCTCCAGACGGGGGAGGCCGCGGAAGCGCTCGGGCAAGACGGGGTCCTGTCGGGGGTATTTGGCCGTGCGGTGTCCCTGGCGCAGGCGTTCGCAAATGACTTTCAGCATAAACGGTGTGCTCCTTACAGGTCGAATCCGCAGTAGGAGAGGTTGAAACTCTTGTTGCACAGAGGAAAGTCGGAGATCTGCTCGCCGCGCAGGGCCATCGCCAGCCCCCCCCAGTTGCGGAAGGAGGGGTCGACCACCTTGTAGCGGGACAGGGCCCCCCGCCCGTCGGTGAGGGCCACATGAACGACTTCGCCGCGCCATCCTTCCACCAGCGATACCGTCAGACTCCGGGGGGCCAGGGCCGGCAGGGCGCACCGGATCGGGCCCGGCGGCAGGTTGCGCAGCCCTTTCCTGACCATTTCCAGCGAGTCGTAGATCTCGCGCCTCCGGATTTTGGCCCGGGCGCAGACGTCCCCGTCCTCTTCGATGACCACCGGGGCGAAGGAGCCCTCCCGGTTGCCGAGGGGATGGTGAAGACGGCTGTCGATGGTGAGCCCCGAGGCGCGGGCGGCCATCCCGACCATGCCGAGTTCCTCGGCGACCTCGGGCGTCACGATCCCCGTCCCTTCGATCCGGGCCAGGACCGACGGCGAATCGAAGAAGAGCTCGATCGCTCCCCGGGTGTCCTTCTCCATCGCCGCAAGGCGCTGCAGCATTGCCGCCGCCAGCAAGGGGTCGACATCGAAGGCGACGCCGCCGGGGCGCACCAGGCCGCGACCGAAGCGGCTGCCGCAGATTTCGGCGGTGAGGTTCAGATAGTCGCCGCGAATCCGCCCGCAGAAACTGGCGGTGGGGAGGTAGCCGATGTCTCCGGCCAGGGCGCCGAGGTCGCCGACGTGGTTGGCCAGTCTTTCCAGCTCCAGGGCAATGGCGCGCAGGGCGGCGCCCCGGGGGGACGCCGGAACGCCGGAGAGCGATTCGAGGGCCTGGCAGTAGGCGCTGGCATGGCCGATGGTGGTGTCGCCGGCCGCCGCTTCGAGCTGATGGATCGTGGCGCCGTGCGGGCCGCCGGTGAGGAGCTGCTCGATGCCGCGGTGCTGGTAGCCGCGGGAGATCTCGAGGTGCAGCACCTTTTCGCCGTGGCACTGGAAGCGGAAGTGCCCCGGTTCGATGATTCCGGCATGAACCGGTCCGACGGCGACCTCGTGGATCTCTTCTCCCTCCACCTGGTAAAAGGGCATCTCCCCGGGAACCGGATGCCGCAGCGGGTCGCGTCCCCAGGCATCCAGGCGCCCCGGCTGTACCCGGTGAAAACGCAGCGGCTTGAACCAGGGGTGGCCGGTGGGGACGGCCCCGAACTCCTCGGCGATTTCCCGTTCGAAGAGGCCAAGCTGGGGACAGCGGGGCGTCAGCGAGGGGTAGGTGTTGCCGATGCGGGTGCGCAGGAGCACCAGGTCCCCCTGCCAGTCCCGCGCCAGCACCGCCAAAAGGTCGAGTTCATCATCGCCTGCCGGGTAGGCGAAGTAGGCGGAGACCCGCCCCAGGTTGGAGCATGTCTCCAGCAGCCGGTCGCCAAACTCCCCGTAGGAAAGGAGAGGCAGGGTCTCCAGGGGGAGAGAGTCCCCGTTTTTCAGGGAGACGATTTTCCCTGTCGAATCGCTCATGATTTGCCCTCCAGCAGGTTGGCGGCATTTTGAAGCAGTGCGCGCAGGGGCTCGGGGATGTAGAGGCCGAGGAGCAACACGACCAGGATCAGGACCAGGGGGGGGGCGACGAGGAGAAAGCGGTCCTTGAAGAGCACTTTCTTCTCCGTTGTCTCCCCCTGGGTCGCCGCCAGGACCGTGGCGCCCATGCCGATGAAGATCATCGCCAGGAGGGAGAGAAAGGCCACGCCGACGGCCGTATGCCCGCCGGAGAAAATCCCGCGCAAAATGGTGAACTCGCTCATGAAGAGGCCGAAGGGGGGGGAGCCGGTAATGGCGAGAAACCCGACGAGAAAGAGGGTCCCCGAAACCGGGACGGCGGCGATGGCGCCGCGGACCTCGGAGAGGTTCTTGCTGGCAAAGGCCCGCTGGATGTTGCCGGCGGAGAGAAAGAGGCATCCCTTGGTCAGGGCGTTGTTGACCAGGTGGAGGAGGGCGCCGTAGGTGGCGAGTCCGCCGATGCCGACGCCGATGGCGAGAATCCCCATGTGCTCGACGCTGGAATAGGCCAGCATCCGTTTGATGTCGGGCTGTCGGACCATGAAGACGGCCGCCAGAAGGAGGGAGAGGAGTCCCATGCCGAGGAGGGCGTGGCGGGCCATGGTCAGGTCGCCGGCGGCTCCCATCAGTTGAACGCCGCGGACAATGGCCAGGAAGGCGACGCTGGTCAGGCCCCCGGCCAGGAGGGCGCCGACCACCGCCGGAGCCTCGCCGTAGGCATCGGGCTTCCATGTATGCAGCGGAGCGAGCCCCATCTTGGTGCCGAAGCCGACCAGCAGAAAAACGAAGCCGGCGTGCAGCCAGGGGGAGGCCAGACTCGGTGCGGCCGCCAGCAGTCTGTCGAACTGCAGGGTGGCCGGTCCGGCGCCTCCGAGGGCCGAATAGGCGATGAAGAGGATGCCGAACATGGCCAGGGCGATCCCCACCGAGCAGATGAGCAGGTATTTCCAGGTCGCCTCGATGGAGAGGCGGTTGCGGTTGTAGTAGATGAGGGGGGCACTGGCGAGGGTGGTGGTTTCCACTGCCATCCACAACACCCCGAGATGACGGGCGACCACGGCCAGGGTCATGGCCGACAAGAAGATCAGCAGGCAGGGGGCCATGACCTTGTTGCCGCGGGCGCGGTGGAGTTTCAGATAGTCCACGGCGTAAAAGGCGCAGCTGCAAAAGAGGAGGCTGGTCGCCAGAAGGACGATCTTCGACAGGGAATCGAGGCCGATCCAGGCGCCGGGAGCCGCCACCGGAGACTGTCCGACGACGAGGAAGGAGGCGAGGAGCAGATGGAGAGTCCCGGCCAGCGGCAGCATCCAGGAGCGTCCCTGGTACCAGGGGAGGAGGAAGGCCAGGGCGGCGAAAAAAAGCGGAAAGAGAATCAATGCGGCTAGCATGGCTTAATCCTTGAGGGCCGAAAGGCGTTCGGTATTGATGGTGGAGAATTCGCGGTTGATCTGGTTCATCACGATCCCCATGACGAAGACGCCGACGAGGAGATCGAGAAGGACGCCGGCTTCGACCATGAGGGGCATGGCGTCGGAGAGGAGGATGCCGAAGATGAAAATTCCGTTTTCCAGCATCAGGTAGCCGAGAACCTGGGTGATCGCCTTGCGCCGGGTCATGAGGAGGAGAAAGCCGCTGAAAAAGGTGGCCAGGGCCGTGGGGATGAAGAGTCCGTCCTGGTGCTGGGCCAGCAGGGGGAGGAAATCGGCGAAGATGAAGGTGCCGGCGGTGATCAGCGCCCCGAGGAGGAGGGTCGGAACGTAGCCGATCAGCGGCTCGACCTCGCGGCGGATACGGACCTCGCGGATGGCCCGCAGGAGGAGCCAGGGGATGAAGAGCCCTTTGAGGAGGAGGGCGCCGCCGGAGAGGAGGAGGGTGTGGCCGGTGATGCCGTGGGAGAGGATCGGCAGCAGGGCCAGCAGTCCCCCCTGAATCGCCACCGCCCGGATGCAGGCGCCGAGGCGGGCGCTGCCGAGGGTGAAGAAGTTGAGGAGCACGACCAGGAGCAGGCAGAAATTGCTGAGACTATGCATCGGGACCTCTCCTAAGGGGGTCAGGTTGAACGCAGCACCAGAACCAGGGCGAAAATAGAAATCAGGACGGTGCCGATGAGGATCTGCGGAACGCGCACCAGGCGCAGCCGGGCCATCGTCGACTCGACGACGCCGATCAGGATCGCCAGGACGAGGAGCCCGCCGAGAAAGACCAGGACGTCGCCGAGGATGTGGCCGGTCTGCCAGGGGAAGGCCAGGCGCACGAGAAGAGCGCCGAGAACCATGAGCTTGAGGGAGGCTCCGTAGAGGATCATCCCCAGGGCCGGGCCGCTGTGGTCGAGGACCATGACTTCATGGATCATCGTCAGCTCGAGGTGGGTGTTGGGGTCGTCGAAGGGGATGCGGGAATTCTCCACCAGCAGGACGACAAAGAGGCAGACGAGGATCAGTCCGAGGGGGGCGGCGGCGCCGGTGCCCCACGCCCCGGCCAGGTGGGGACCGAAGAGGGAATTGAGGGAGAGCCCCCCGGAAATGCGGGCCAGGACGATGAGGGAAAAAAGGATGGTCGGTTCGGCCAGGCAGGAGAAGGTCACTTCCCGGGCGGCTCCCATCCCCTCGAAGCTCGATCCGGTATCGAGGGCCGCCAGGGCGGTGAAGAAGCGACCGAGGCCGAAGAGATAGACGAAAAGGATCAGGTCCCCTTCGAAGGAGATCGGCGCCGGCAGACCCCCGAAGGGGAGGAGGAGCGAGGCCAGCACGGGGACGGTGAGAGCGACGGCCGGCCCGGCCAGAAAGACCCAGGTCGTGGTGCGGCTCAGGACAAACCCCTTCCCCCAGAGGCGCCGCAGGTCGAAGTAGGGCTGCAGCAGCGGCGCTCCGATCCGGCCGGCGAAGAGGGCCTTGGTTCTGGTAATCACCCCCTGCAGCAGCGGTGCGAAGAGGAGGAGCAGGCAGAGGTGAAGCAAAAATCCGGCGATCATGGAAGTCTCCTCGGCATCAGGGGATCAGGGCGAACAGAACGATCAGGGTCAGGGCGACGTACAGAAGATAGAAGGAGGTGTGCCCGTTCTGGATGAAACGGCGCAGGCGGTTGCTCAGCCAGGCGATCCCCCCGGCGGCCGGAAGGAGGGCCCGGTCGAGGACCGCATCCGGCGTGTGGCTGGAAAAAGTGCTCGGCTTCGGGAAGGGGCCGGCCACCGGTTCGCCGTGGCGTTCGGTCAGGAGTCCGACGCGGAAGAGGCCGACGATCAAATCGCCGAAGGAGGAGGCGCTGTATTGCATGCGCGGCGTCGGCGCCAGATAACCGCACCCCCAGGTGGAGGCATCCCGCGGCGCCTTGCGGCTGCGCCTTGCGATCCAGAACCCGGCGACGGCGATGAGCAGCAGCAGGGACCAGGCCAGGGCGCCGATCATCGGCAGATGGGCCAGTGGCGCGGCGAGGGTCAGGGGTGCCAGGGAAGGAGACCATACGGTGGCGGCCCGTTGCAGCAGAGGGGCGACGGTCCAGGGGGAGAGGCCGATCCAGGCGCAGGCGAGGAGCAGGACGAGCATCGGCAGGCGCATGCTCGCCGGCGCCGGGTGCGCCCTGGCGGCCGCTTCCTGGCGCGGTTCGCCGAGAAAGACGAGGCCGAAGACCTTGACGAAGCAGGCCAGCGCCAGGCCGCCGATGAGCGCCAGGGCCGGGGCGGCCAGCAGAGCCAGTTGGCTGGCCGAAACGCTCCCCGGCAGGGAATGCAGGGCTCCCTGGTAGATCAGCCATTCGCTGACGAAGCCGTTGAAGGGGGGGAGGCCGCAGATGGCCACGGCGCCGCCGAGAAAACAGATCCCGGTCCACTTCATGCGGCGGAGCAGCCCCCCCATCCCGTCGATCTGGCGGCTGCCGGTGGCGTGAATCACCGCTCCGGCGCCGTAAAAGAGGAGGGACTTGAAGAGGCCGTGGTTGACGGTGTGCAGGAGGGCTCCGGAGATCCCCAGGAGGACGAGCATCGGCTGTTGGGAGCTGCGGCCGATGAGCGCTATCCCGAGGCCGAGGGTGATGATGCCGATGTTCTCGACGCTGTGGTAGGCCAGCAGGCGCTTGATGTCGTGCTGGGCTATGGCCAGAGCGACGCCGAGAATCCCGGATATCGCCCCGAGGGCAAGGACGATGATCCCCCAGCTCGGCGGAATGGCGGCGTAGAAGGAGGTCAGGCGCACCAGGCCGTAGATTCCCGTTTTGATCATCACCCCGGAGAGGAGGGCCGAGGCATGGCTGGGGGCCGCGGCGTGGGCGCCGGGGAGCCAGATATGCAGCGGCATCAGCCCCGCCTTCATGCCGAAACCGAAGAGGCCGAGGAAGAAAATTGCGCTCCCCGCTCCTCCTGCGGCCAGGCTCGCCGCCGGGGGAAAGGTAAAGGAGCCGCAGATCCCCTCGAGGAGGGCAAAGAGGGCGATGAGAGCCAGGGTGCCGGTGTGGGTGGCCGCCAGATAGATGAGGCCGGCGCGGCGGGCGTCGCTCCGGTTGTCCTCGGTGGTGATGAGGAAAAAGCCGGAGAGAGCCATCGCTTCCCAGGCGAAGAGAAAGAGGAGACCGTTGCGGGCGGTCAGGAGCAGAACCATCGCCGCGCCAATCACCCCGTAGAAGAGACGGAGCTGGCGACCGTTGTTCGGATGGTCCCGCTGCGGCCAGTAGCCGAGGCCGTAGATGGCGCCGAGGGGAGCGACGAGAAAGAGGGGGAAGAGGAAGACGGCGCTTAAGGGGTCGATGGCCAGGGAAAAGGCGGCGCCGGGGAGGGGCCAGGGGAGGTTCAGGGCGGCGTTGCCGTCCGGCGCCAGGCTCAAGAGGGTGCCGACGACCCCGCAGAGGCTGCCGAGGAGAATCAGGGCGACGAAGATTCTCTCTCCCCCCTCGGATTCCCGAGGCATCAGGAGTCCGGGAAAACCGGAACCGAGCATCAGCAGCACTCCGGTCATGAAGAGGCCGATGGCCATCTCAACTCCTCCCTTCCAGAACGCTCCACACCATCAGGACCGCGCAGGTCAGGAAGATGTAGAAGAGATAGACCTGGGATTTCCCCTGCTGCAGCCAGCGCAGGCGCTGGCTCCGTCGGGCGATCCCTTCGACGGCGGGGAAAAAGATTTTGATCAGCACCGGGTCGAGGGCCCTCTGGGCCAGGCGGGAAACGGCGGGAAAGAGGCCGGCCGGTCGTTCGGCCGTCACCTCGGGGCGCAGCGCCGCCGGCAGGAGGTGGTTCTGGGTCAGTTCGGCGAAGGCCTCGCCGGTGTAGGCCATGCGCGGGGTAGGGAAGGGAAAGCCGCACCCCCAGGTGGCGCCCTGGGCTTCCGGGCGAAGGCGCCGCAAGATCGCCAGGAGCAACGCCATCAGGCCGAAGAAAAGGCAGAGGAGGAGCCCCCAGCGGCCGAGGGGCGCCAGGGGAGCAAGGATTGCCGGGATCCCCGTCGTGCCCGCGGGGAGGAGCTGGGCCAGGGCGGGAGAAAGGAGATCGACGGCAAAGAGGGGGAACAGGCCGATGGCAAGGGAGACGGACAGGAGCAGGACCATCGGAGCAAGCATCAGCGGCGACGATTCGTGGGCGGCTTCGGCGGCGGCGGTGCGGGGCTGGCCGAGAAGGGTGATTCCCGTCAGGCGGGTGAAGGCGACGACGGCCAGGGCCCCGGTGAGGCCGAGGAGTCCGACCATCAGCAGCGGCAGGAGTCCGGCAAAGCCGCCGGTCGAAGTCCCCGCCTGCAGCAGGCCGAGATAGATCAGGTATTCGCTGATCAGCCCGTTGAAGGGGGGGAGGGCCGCGATCGCCAGGCTGCCGCCGATAAGGAGTCCTCCGGTCCAGGGCATGCGCTGGAGGAGACCGCCGAGCCGGTCCATGTCCCGGGTTTTGGTGGCGTGAAGAACGCTGCCGGCGCCGAGGAACATCAGCCCCTTGAAGAGGGAGTGATTCCAGATGTGCAGCAGCCCGCCGCCAAAACCGAGGACCGCCAGGGCCGGCTGGCCGTTGGCGGAGGCGTAGAGGCCGAGGCCGAGGCCGACGAAGATGATGCCGATGTTTTCCACGGTGGAGTAGGCCAGGGCCCGTTTGATGTCGCTTTGAAAACAGGCCAGGGTGATGCCGAAGAGGGCGCCGGTTCCGCCCAGGGCCATCAGGACGATCCCCGCCGTCCCGGAAACCGAAGGGAGGAGGGTGTAAAAGCGCAGGATGCCGTAGATGCCGGTCTTCACCAGAACCCCGGACATCAATGCCGAGACGTGGCTCGGGGCCGCCGGGTGGGCATCCGGGAGCCAGACATGGAGGGGGAAGAGGCCGGCCTTGACGCCGAATCCGGCGGCGGCGACGGCAAAAAGGAGGGTGGCCTCGGCCACAGGGAGTCCCCTGAGCCGCGAAAAGTCGGCGAAGTCGAAACCGCCGCACCGCACCCCGCAGACGGCAAAGAGAGCCAGAAGGAGCATCAGACCGAGGTGGGCCATGACCAGGTAGAGCCAGGCGGCCCTGCGGACCTCGGCGAGGTGGTGCTCGAAGGCGACGAGAAAAAAGGAGGCGATGGTCATCACTTCCCAGGCCGCCAGAAAGAGGAGGGCGTTGGCGGCCGTGACCACCAGGATCATGGCGGCCAGCAGGAGATTGAAGAAAAACCAGTGCGCTCCCAGCGCACGGGGCTTAGGGTGCCCCCGCAGATAGCCGGCGGCGTAGAGGGCGCAGAGAAGGCCGAGGAGGGCAATCGGCAGGAGAAAAAAGGCGGCCAGGGAGTCGAGCTGCAGTGCGAAGTGCCCCCCGGGAACGGACCAGGCGGCGCTGTAGAAAAGGGATGTTCCTCCGCTGAGGCAGAAGAGTGCTGGCAGACTCCCCGCCAGGACCCCCGCCGCGGCTCCGCCCAGGCCGAAACCGGTCGCCAGGCGCGGCCGGGCCGAGCTCAGGAGGGCCAGCACTGCGCTTCCGGTCAGAAGAGCCAGGGAAAGGAGGAGGAGGCCCATCACATATCCTCCGGGGCGGGGACGCCCCAACGGTCGATGACGAAATCGTTGAGATGGCGCCGGCGCCAGAGGTAGTAGCCCAGTCCCGCGGTGCCGCAGCCGGCGGCGGCAAGGAAGAGGGAGGGGATGCCGATGCGGAGGTAGGCCAGGGCGCCGAGGACGCCGCCGGTGAAAAAGCCGCTGAGAAGGAGGGTCAACAGGGCCAGCTTCCAGACTTCGATCCGTCGATAGCGGAGAAACTGGCCGAGGAGGACGCCGATGTCGGTGACCATCCCCGTCGCATGGGTGGTGCGGATGATCAGGCCGTAAAAACTGCTGGCCATGGCGTTCTGCAGACCGCAGGCCATGGCCGCCAGGGGGATACCGAGGCGGTTCTGGCCGAGGAGGAGGAGGGTCGCGGTGCAGAGGATCGCCCCCTCGATCATCATGGTGATCCCGTAGCGGCGGCCGGGTCGGACCTGGGTGGCGCCGATGATCAGGCCGCTGAGGATGGCGCCGCAGAGGAAGCCGGCGAAGATCGCCGAGGCGCCGCGGAAATCGGGGCGGTTGGCGGTGGACAGATCGATGGCCAGGCGCGACACGGCGCCGCTCATGTGACTGACCGGCACATGGTAGATCCCGAGCAGGACGGCGTTGACATATCCGGCCACCGAAGACAGGAGCGTGCCGAAGACGACGACCCAGGGGTGCTCCCGGTGAAAGCTGGATTTTTCTCTGTACGGCGAATAGGGCATCCTGCGCGACTCCTGCGACCGGGGCGACGGTCGTTATTGCTTCTGAAACTCTTCCGCCCGCATCAGGGCGGCAAAAATCTCCTCGCGGCTCCCCTGTTCGGTGAGAACCCTCCGGAAATCCTGGTTTTTAAGGAGAAAGCCGAGGAGGGAGAGGAGGTGGAGATGGGTTCGCTGGGTGGGGGCGATGAGGGTGAAAAGGATCTGGACCGGAAGGCCGTCCAGAGACCGGAAATCGACGGGATTTTCGAGGAAGCAGAGAGTGACGGTCGGCCGGGTGACGTGGAGGAGGTACGGGCTGCGCGGGTGCGGGAGGGCGATCCCCTCGCCGACCCCCGTCGAGGCGAGGTTCTCCCGGGCGATGAGGGCTTTTTGCAGAGAGTCTCGGTCGACCTCGTCGGGGAGGCGCAGGTGCGCCACGACGTCGGCCAGCACCTCGTCGCGACTCCGCCCCTCGATACGGTAGAAGACCCCTCCGGCCTCCATGGCGGTCGTCAGGTCGGGGAGGGGCAGGGCATCGGTTTCCGGTTCGGCGAAGGCCTCCGGCGAAACACCCATGCGGCGCGAGGAGGCCCAGTCGAGGAGCTCGGCGCGGGTGAAGCGATAGCTCTCGTGAACCTTGTAGGCAGGAATCAGGTCCTGCTTGATCCAGCGGTAGATCGTTTTTTCCGAAACGGAGAGGAGCCGGGCGGCATCCTTCACAGAAAGGTTCATTTTTACCTCTTCTGTCATATGTGTCCAGGGCTGGACAAGTTAGGACATTACGCCCGGGAAGGGACAGAAGTCAACGGGAAATTACCTGAGGGTCCCTTGCTTCCGGAAGGAGGAGCAAAGGGAATGAAAACGGCTCCCGGCAAGAGACCGGGAGCCGCGTCGAGGGGGGAGGTCGGCCTGCCGATTCAGAGATCCCTGTCGAGGGAGGAGAGGACCTTGGCGAGGTGGGCGCGGATGCTGATGCTGTCGACCAGGGTCAGCGCCTCGCGGGCCGCCTTGCGGGCGACCTTGAGCGGCAGACGGGCCAGGAGCGCCTTGGTGCGGGGGATGAAGGGGGCGGGCATGGAAAATTCGCGAATCCCCATCCCGAGCAGAACCAGGAAGTTGATGGGGTCGGAGCCCATCTCGCCGCAGAGGCACAACCCCTTCCCCTCGCGGTTGGCGACCTCGGCGACCTCGTGGAGGACCCGGAGGATGGCCGGATGGAGGGGGTCGTAGTATTTGTTGACCAGGGGGTTGTTGCGGTCGGCGGCCAGCATGTACTGAATCAGGTCGTTGGTCCCCAGGGCGAAGAAGTCGACTTCCCGGGCCAGTTGCGGGGCCATCTGCACCGCCGCCGGAACCTCGATCATCACCCCGAGGGGGAGCCTTTCGGCGGCGGCGATCCCCTCCCTGGCCAGGTTGGCGCGGGCTTCGGCCAGCACCAGCTTGCAGGCCCGCACCTCCTCGAGTCCGGAGATCATGGGGAAAAGGAGCTTGACCGGGCCGTGGACCCCGGCCATGAGAATCGCTTCGAGCTGCGTGCGGAAGATGTCGCGGTTGTCGAGGGAAACCCGCACCGAACGCCACCCCATGAACGGGTTGTCCTCCCGGGGGGGGGTGAAGTAGGGGAGGACCTTGTCGCCGCCGATGTCGAGGGTGCGGATCGTGACCGGTTGGCCGGCAAATCCTTCGATGACCTTGCGGTAGAGCTGGTACTGGTCGTCGCGGTCGGGGAAGCTGCCGCGGGCCATGTAGGGGAATTCGGTGCGGTAGAGGCCGACCCCTTCAGCGCCGTTGCGCAGAGCCACCGCCACGTCGGAGACCAGGCCGATGTTGGCCCGCAGCACCACCCGTTCGCCGTCGCTGGTGGCGGCGACGGTGTCGCGGAATTCCTCGAGGCGGCTCAGTTCGCGGTCGCAGTCGGCCTCGAGCCGGCGGTATTCTTCCACCACGGTCGGCGGCGGATTGATGTACAGGCACCCCGAGTTGGCGTCGAGGATCAGGGGCGCATCGGGGGCGAGCCGTTTGAAGACCCCCTTGACCCCGACGAGAGCCGGGATGCCCATCGCCTTGGCCATGATCACGGCGTGGGAGTTTTTCTCTCCGGCTTCGGTGACGATGCCGAGGATCTGCTCGTGGTCGAGGGAGGCCATCTCCGAAGGGAGGAGTTCCCGGGCGACGAGGATCCCCGGGGTCTTGAGGTGCAGCAGGTGCTCCCCCTGGCCGACGAGGTTGGCGAGGAGGCGGCGGCCGATGTCTTCCATGTCCGCCGCCCGCTCTCGCAGGTAGGGGTCCTCCATGCGGGCGAAGGCCTCGATGTAGTCGTCGACCACCTTCTTCAGGGCGTAGGGAGCGCTGTGGCCGCCGGAGATTTCCCGGCGCACCTTGTCGAGGAAACCGCGGTCCTCGAGGATCATCAGATGGGTGTGAAAGATCGAGGCGTCGTCCTGGGAGAGGCGCTCGGCGACCCGTTTTTCCAGGAAGATCGTCTGGATGCGGGTCTTCTCCAGGGCCCCCTCGAGGCGCTGCATTTCCCTCTCCACCTCGACGTGCTCCTCGTCGAGGATGTCGGAAAAGCCGAGGCGCTCGTCCAGGAGGTGAGCCGGGCCCGAGACGACGCCGGGATAGGCGACCGTCCCCCGCAGAGCCGTTTCCCCCGAGTCCTGCAGGGCCGTTTCCCTGCTCAGGAGCGATTTGCGGGTGTGTTCGAGTTCGCGGGCGAAGCGGCTGCTCTCCTCCTCCTTGAGGCGGATCGAGTCGAGGAGGCGGGCGTTGATGACGATGGAGGAGATCTGGAAGGCGATGGTCGACAGGGCGCTGATTTCGGCCGGGCTGAAGAGGCGCGTCTCCTTGGTCTGCAGGACGATGACCCCCAGGGGGTGCTTGCGGTCGAAGAGAGGGATGCCGAGAAAGGAGTGGAAACGTTCCTCCCCCGTTTCCTTGAAGTAGCGGTAGCGGGGGTGGCTCTGGGGTTCCTGGATCGTCACCGCGTGGCGCTCCTGGGCCGCCATGCCGGTGAGACCCTCGCCGATCTGCAGCGTGACCTTGCCGATCGCCCGGCGGGAGAGACCCTTGCTGGCCCGCAGGCGCAGGGTGCAGTCATCCTCGTCGAGGAGATAGATGGAGCAGACCTCGGTTCGCATCCGTTTGGCGACCAGGGTGACGATGTTTTTCAGGGTGTCGTCGAGGTCGTGGGACTGGAGGATGAGGGCGCTGATGTCCTCCAGGGTGGTGACGCCGAGCCTTTCTGTCGGGCGGGTGGCCATGGTCGTCCTTTGGTCCGTTTGCAGGAGATGGCGCCGGGGGAGGGGGCAAGGGGGAGCCCGGTAGAAAACGCTGATCATAATAGCGAAACGGCAGGGGATTTGCGACAGAAAAAAAAACGCCGCCCGGGGGGAGAGAGGTCCCAGGGCGACGTAAAGGGGGCAGGATTCCGGTCGGGTTGGAACTGCTTTAATCCCCACATAGACTGATGAGGATTAAAGCAAGGGGTGTGCCAGAAATGACAGGCGCGGCAACGGGGAGAAAGACGGGGTTTTATCGACCTTCGGCAAGAGGATCCCCTTCTCGCCGTGCCAATTCTGGCACAGGGGGTGGAAGTGGTCTGGCCATTTAACTGGAAATTACGGCAGAAAACCGCCTCCGGGTTGCCGTGCCAGATTTGACACAACGGTGGACGACGATGTGTGCCGCAGCTGGCGCATCAGGGGGTCTCTCCCTGGAAGTCGCAGCCCTTGATTTCGTACCGGGCCAGGAGGCGGTAGAAGGTGCGGCGGGGGATCCCCGCCGTGCGTGCCGCCTTGGAGACGTTCCCTCCCGATTCCTGGAGATAGCGTCGGAGGAGTCCCTTTTCCACCTGTCCGAGGTGCTTTTCCCGCTGGTTGCGGAAGGTGACCGTGCCGGGATCCCTTTCTCCCTGATCGCCCAGCGCCAGTTCGGCGAAGATCACCGGGAGATTTTCCAGGCGGATCACAAAGTCCTGACTCAGCACCGCCGCCCGTTCGAGGATGTTCTGCAGCTCGCGGATGTTGCCGGGCCAGGGGTACTGGAGCATGGCGTGGATGGCGCGTTCGTCGATGCCGCGGATCGCCTTGTTGATCCGCTTGCTGGCCCGGGCTAGGAAGTGGTCGACCAGGGGGCCCAGCGACTCCATGCGGCTGCGCAGGGGCGGCATGGTGATGGTGAAGACGTTGAGGCGGTAAAAGAGATCCTCGCGGAACCACCCTTCCTTGACCCCCGTTTCGAGGTTCTTGTTGGTGGCGGCGATCAGGCGCACGTCGACCTTGCTGGTGACGGTCCCCCCCACCGGTTTGATTTCGCCGCCGTCGAGGACGCGCAGGAGTTCGGCCTGCAGCTTGGGGGTGATGTCGCCGATCTCGTCGAGGAAGATGGTGCCGCCGTTGGCGGCCTCGAACAGCCCCTTCTTGTCGGCGACGGCGCCGGTGAAGGCCCCTTTTTTGTGGCCGAAGAGTTCGCTCTCGAGGAGGCTGTCGGTGAGGGTGGTGCAGTTGACCGTCACCAGGGTCTTGTCGGAGCGCTGGCTCTGCTCGTGGATGGCGCGGGCGGTGAGTTCCTTGCCGGTGCCGCTTTCGCCGCGGATCAGCACCGTGGTCGGCGTCGGCCCGACCTGGCGGATCAGGCTGAGAACTTCGCGGGTGCGCAGGTCCTGGCCGATGATTGCCGTCTCGCCGTATTCGTGGGCCAGGGCGCGCTGGGCCAGATCGTACTTCTGGGCCATGTTGCGGCGGTCCTCCTCGAGGCGCTTGACCGAAAAGGGGAGGCACATCTCCCCCTCGGCCAGTCCCTGGTAGACGGCGACGGCGTGCTCCCGACAGGTGGGATAACCGCAGGCGCCGCAGTTGAGTTCATCCCGCTCGACGAACTTGTTGGTCGTCTGGAGAATCTGGCGGATGCTCTCGCCGCTCGGCACCTTGAGGCGCTTGGCCTTGTTCATGAAGCGCCGCTGCAGGTCGGGGCGGGGAGCGGCGGGGAGGTAATGGGGGGCGGTCTGGTAGGGGATGTCCTGGCTCTGGTAGTAGCGGTGGATCAGGTTGCGCTTGGAGAAGGTGGTGAGACGGTTGTTCTTGCCGGGGCCGCCGATGCAGCCGCCGCTGCAGAAGCGCACGTCAACCAGCCGCGGCGTGATGCGTCCGGCGGCCAGATCCTTGATGACCTCCAGGGCGTTTTCTTCCCCCTCCGTGGCGAGGAATTCGGGGTTGAAAAAGTCGTTGCTGATGCCGAAGGCCTGGAAGGGGCCGCCGGCGACGGGGAAGATCCTCCCCGTTTTCGGCGCCAGGCCGTCGAAGGGGGTTTCGCCGAGGCGGGTCATGTCGACGGCCTCCTCCTTGAGCATCCGGTTGAGCTCGCGGTAGGTCAGGACCACGTCGATGGCTCCGGCCACCGCTTCCGATTCGATCTCGAACTTGCCGGCGATGCAGGAGCTGATGTAGATCACCCGCACCGGCCCGGCGTGACGCCCCTTGATATGACGGCCGACGGCGACCATGGGGGAGACGAGGCCCATGAGGTTGCGCAGCAGTTCGGGGTAGTGGCGTTCGATGAGGTCGACGATGGTCGGGCAGTGGGTGGAAATCAGCGGCAGGTCGTTGGGGGCGGCGGCGAGGCGGGCATATTCCTCCCGCAGGAGCTCGACGCCGCTGGCCCCTTCATGAATTTCGCCGAAACCGAGGCGTTTGAGTCCGGTGACCAGCTGTCCCGGGCGGATGTCGTTGAAAAAGGCCGGGAAGGAGCAGCCGAGGACCGCCACCACCGGATCGGGACCGGCGAGGAGCCGGCGGGTCTCCTCCATGCAGTCGGCGATCACCTTGGCCTGCTGCGAGCAGACCCGGATGCACTTGCCGCAGCCGATGCAGCGCTCGTAGATGACCTCGGCGTGGTCTTCCTTGACGCGGATCGCCTTGACCGGGCAGTTGCGCACGCAGGCGTAGCACTTGCGGCAGCGTTCCTTGACCGTTTTGATCGGACCCATTTCGACTCCCCGCTGAAATTTGTATACAGGATATGCAAAGATTTGAATGAGTGTGCCACCCCTGACACGCCCCTGTCAATGGTCAATTTCGCCGGAGATTCCGTAAACGGCAAATAGTTATGTATACGGAAATATGGGGAAAATCGATTTGGCCACCAAGACACCAAGACACCAAGGGAAGCAAACCCCCAAGGTACATACCTGAAAAAACGCTTTGAAAATCAGAATCTTTGCCTCACGCGACGCCGCAACGACGCAACGCTTCAGGGTCTAAGTCAAAAGCCAAGGTTTTCGTCGCGTCGTTGCGTCGTCGCGTGAAACCAGATCTTGCAGTGCACTTCTGAAGGTCAGGGTGAAAAATGACGCGGGGGAATGATACCCCTTAACCGGGTTTTCTTGGTGCCTTGGTGCCTTGGTGGCCAACAGGTTTATCAAACGTTCAGGAGGGGAAGCAGTCAGGGAGCGCTACGGAATTTGCCGACTTCGGCGCTGAAGTGGCAGGCGGCGAGGTGCCCCTGCCCCTTGTCCTCCAGGGGAGGGCTCAGGCGGGAGCAGATCTCGCGGGCGTAGGGGCAGCGGGGGTGAAAGTGGCATCCGGAAGGGGGGGAGAGAGGGGAGGGGACCTCGCCGGCGAGGGGGCGGGCGGTGCGGCGCCGGAGCGGGTCGGGAACGGGGATGGAATTGAGGAGGGCTTCCGTGTAGGGGTGGCGCGGCTGCCGGTAGAGCGCGTCGGCGAGGGAGAGTTCGACGATGCGCCCCAGGTACATCACCGCCACCCGGTCGCAGACGTGCTCGATGAGGGCGAGGTTGTGGGCGATAAAGAGGTAGGTGAGGCCGAATTCCTGCTGGATGTCCTGCATCAGGTTGATGACCTGGGCCTGGATGGAGAGGTCGAGGGCCGAGACCGGCTCGTCGGCGACGATCAGGCGCGGCTTGACCGCCAGGGCCCGGGCGATGCCGATGCGCTGGCGCTGGCCGCCGGAGAATTCGTGGGGATAGCGATCGTAGTGCTCGGCGGAGAGGCCGACAGTGGCCATCAGGCGCAGCACCTCGATGCGAACCTCTTCCCCGCGGGCGAGGCGGTGAATGTGCAGGGGCTCGGCGATGATCTCTCCCACCCGCATCCGCGGGTTGAGGCAGGAGTAGGGATCCTGAAAGATCATCTGCAGGTCGCGCCGGACGGCGCGCACCTCTTTCTTCCCCTGGAGCAGGACGTCGCGGCCGTCGAAGAGGACCTCGCCGCCGTCGGCTTCGAGGAGGCGCAGCAGCAGCCGGCCGGTGGTCGACTTCCCGCACCCCGATTCCCCCACCAGGCCGAGGGTCTCTCCGGAGGCGATGGTGAAGGAGACGTCGTCCACGGCTCGCAGGGTGAGACGGCGTCCGCCGAGGGGGCCCGGGGCGACGGAGAAGGTCTTGCTCAGGTTGCGCACCTCGAGAAGGGGCGCGGCGGTGTCGGCGACGGGGAGCGGCATGGTCAATCCTCCCAGCAGCGCACCAGGTGCCCTGCCTCCACTTCACGGAGCAGCGGCAGCTTTCCCCGGCGCGGGGCAAAGGGATGGGGGCAGAGGTCGAGAAAGGAGGTCCCCGGCTCGGCGCCTGCCGGCGGGGTGGGGATCGTCGCCAGGCGCCCGCGGCTGCCGCCGAGGCGGGGGATGCAATTCATGAGGCCGAGGGTGTAGGGGTGGAGGGGATTGGCGAAGATGGTTGCGACGTCGGCGTATTCCATGATCAGGCCGTTGTACATGACGGCGACCTGGTCGGCGGTTTCGGCCACGACCCCGAGGTCATGGGTAATGAGGAGCGTCGCCATCTGCCGCTCGGCCTTGAGGCTGGTCAGCAGGTCGATGATCTGGGCCTGGATGGTCACGTCGAGGGCGGTGGTCGGCTCGTCGGCGATAAGGAGCTGCGGGTCGCAGGCCAGGGCCATGGCGATCATCACCCTCTGGCGCATCCCGCCGGAGAGCTGGTGGGGATAGTCGTAAATCCGCTGCTGCGGCGCCGGGATGCCGACCTGTTGCAGCAGAGTTGCGGCGGCGTCGAGCGCCTCTTTGGGGGGGAGCCCCTTGTGCAGGCGCAGGACCTCGGCGATCTGTTCGCCGACCCGGAAAACCGGATTGAGGGAGGTCATCGGCTCCTGAAAGATCATGGCGATGCGGTTGCCGCGGGTGCGTCGCATCTCTTCGGCGGGCTTGTGAAGCAGGTCCTCGCCGGCAAAATAGATCTCGCCGTCGACAATCCGCCCCGGTGAAGGGACGAGGCGCAGCAGCGACAGGGCGGTCATCGACTTTCCGCACCCCGATTCCCCCACCAGGGCCAGGGTCTTGCCGACGGAAATGGTGAAGTCGATCCCGCGAACCGCCTTGACCAGGCCGGCGGCGGTGAAAAAGTAGGTCGTCAGGTTGCGTACGTCGAGGAGTGGCTGCATGGGACCTGCTGCGGCGATCGCTTGGGGGAAATTCCCGGTTCCGGCCTGCGGGCCGAGGGGGAACACTCTACATCGAAAGGGGCGGTCGGTCAAGATTGGGATGGCATGGGAAGCCCAGGTTGGCAGTGGGACGGGGGTGGGCAAAATGCTGTGGGACATCGGCCACTTTTAGAGAGCACAAACCTGGTTTTTGAAAAGCCTTTCTTCTCTGCCGAGCAGACGTTTCTCCCAGATCTTTTTCCGAGCACTCTGCCGCTGTTGGCTTCGGCGCTTTTGAAAAATCGTGGACATTTCATCTTTATCCCCTGGGGTTTTTCAGCTGGGCCCTTCGGAGCCTTTTCAGGGGGTGGAAGGAGGGCGGATCAGGCAGGGGACTTCTTCGGCGAAGGACCAGTATAGCTGGCGGGCGTCGTCGAGGGAGAGGGTCAGTTGCAGTTCGCTGGAAGGGTCGATGAAGAGTTTTTTTACGGCGCGACCGGCGCCGGCCGTGGTCTCCCCGAGACGGGCTACGGCGGCGGCGAAACCGGTGCCGGCGGAGCGGATGTCGATGCGGGTGCCGTCGTCGAGGATCAGCCGGTAGTTCCCCGGCATATCGCCCCGTTCCAGTGCATGCAGGGTGTCGTCAGCGTTTTTCTCCTCCTTCGGTTCTTCGTTGCCGGTTGCTCTGTCGGGGATGCGCACGGCCTCCCGTCGGGGCGGGCTGGAGGTCTCGCGGCGGAGCAGGGTGCGGGTCCTCGCTTCCGGTGGCGGCCCGTACAGCTTTTTCTTCTGCAGGGGAAGCCTCCTGAGGTCGACCCCGCCGGCCTTGAAGAGGATAAGGTTTTCGCGTAAATCGAAGAGGATGTAAAGTTTGCCGCTGCGCGCAATTTGCAACTCGGCGGTCAGCAACTGATGGTCGATGAGGAGATCGACGGCTTCGTCGGCCCTGGCGGAGAGAGGGAGGAGCAGAAGGATGAGCAGAAGGGATCGGAGCATCAGAAAATAATCACTCGCGAGCCGATGGGGAGTGTGCGATAGATCTGTTCCAGATCCTTGTCCCCCAGACGCACACAGCCGTGGGAGACGTTGCGTCCGAGCAGGCGGGTGTAGAGGGTGCCGTGGATGAAGTAGCCCTGGCCGATCCCGAGGGCGTAATCGCCCATCATCCCCGGCTCGGCGCGGGCGGCGGGATTTTCGGGAATGACTTCCCCCTCTTCGATAAACGCCCAGTCGGGTTTCATCCAGACCGGGTTGACCAATTTCGATTGAATGCGGAACTGGCCGCGCGGGGTGTCGAACACCCAGCGGCGACCGCTGGTCGGATCTTCGAGGACGTTGCCGCTGCCGCAGGAGGCGACCATCTCGGCCCGGGTCTTCTCCCCGCGCCGCAGGAGGATCTTGTTGCCGGCGGTGTCGATGACCAGGTAGTCGCCCGTCGGAGCCAGGGAACGGATACGGGCGCTGAGCGCGGCATTTTTTGCCCGCAGTTTGGCAATGTTCTCCGTTGCCGGCGCGGTTGCGACGGGCTGTTCTGCCGGTGAATGCCGGGCTTCCGGCGCTGTGGCGGCCGCTTCGCCTGGGGTGTTGAGCCCCTGGCTGTCGTCGGGGGAGCGAAAGAGAAGGAACAGGGGCGCAAGGAGAAGGGCTGCGGCGACAACCAGGAGAGCCCGGCGCCGGAACCGTCTGTGCGACGGCGGCGGCACAGAGCCAAGATCGCGGTTGGGCCGCACCGGCCTAGGGGAGCTGTCGGAGAGCCGATGCAATGAGATTGTCATGGTCGATTGTGCCAATGATCAGTACGGGTGTTCCTACGGCGATCTGCTCGTAGAGCAGGGCCATGGCGTGGTTGTCCAGTGCCACGCAGCCGTCGGTGATGCCGAGACTGCCGCCACCGTGAATTTCAATCAGGCCGCCAATCGCGGCGTTGTTTTTTAAAAGCCCGTCCCGCCGGGCCTGGCGGAAATTCTGCCGGTCGGCGGCATTGGGGTAATCGATCAACAGCGCCCGGAAATATTTGCTGTTCGGAAGTTTACGCTCGACCCGGTAATTCCCCTCGGGTGTCGCCTTGTCCCCGGCATGCCGTTTATCCGAAAGTCCGTTGCTTCCCAGACCCACAGAGTAACGCGCCCATTTCTTCCCTTTTCGGTAGATCGTCAGGGTGCGCTCCACCTTTTGCACCACGATCAGGTCGCTGCCGCTGCGACGGGAGGCAGCCATCGCCTCGTCGAACTGGGTTATCCAGCGGGCAATCTGTTTCCGATCGGCAAAACGTTCCAGAACCGGTTTCTGGGCGGCGACAACGACGCGCAGGTCCGATTCGGCTTCGGCGAGGCGATTTTCTGCCTCTTCCTGCTCTCCGGCGCCGAGGAGGCGGTCGATTTCGCTCAGGCGGATCTCGACCTGCACCAGACGGCGACTGGCCAGTCGTCGATCTTTGAGGGCCGCGGAAAGGTCGCGCAGAACCGATACTTGTTTTTGCAGGGATTGGCGTCGACGGTCGAGGGCCTTGCCTTCGGATAGGCGCCGGCCGCTCATGGCTGTCGCCAGCTCGTCCCCTGTGGTTAAGACATGACGAAAGGCTGCCGAAATCGCCTCGTCGTCCCGCAGCCAGCGCAGACGTTGTTGCTCCTGCTGCCAGAGGGCTTTGGCCGCGGAGAGCTCCCCTTCGTAGGTTGCATACTCGACCGGGAAACCGGATAGAGCACCGGCCCCGAGGAGGTCCTGTTCCTGGCGCAGCGCCAGGGGGACCTCCGGCGGGGCCGGCTTGTCAGTACACCCCCCGCAAACGGCAATGGCAACCGCCAGCAGGAAAATCGTCCATGCGCGGGGGCTCAACGGTGTCAATCCTTACTTCTGTTTGCCCTGGAGGGCGGCCAGTTTCTCCATGACCCCATTGATCTCATCGGACAGGGCCGTCGCCTTGTCTTTAATCGCCAACGCCTTTTCGGAAGCGGCGGCGTAATCCCCGCCGTCGATCAGCGGCTGTACTTCGGTCAGGGCGGCTTCGAGTCCGGAGACGTCGGCTTTCATCGCCATGATGTCGGCCGCCGAGCCTTTGCCCTTCGGGGCGTTGGCGACCAGTTCACTGGCGGTGGCGACGGCGGTGCCGGCCGCGGCAAGATCCGCTACGGCCTGATCCATCAGGCGCTGTTTTTCGGCGACGGTTTTGGCCTGGAGCGCTTCGCTGTCGGCTTTCGCCTGAGCCAGCATCTGCTTGGCCTTGTCGTAATTTTTCAACATTTTGCCGTCCTGCGTTTTCACCTCTTCCAGAGCGGCAACCAGCGCCCCTTCGACCTTTGCGAAGTCCTCAGCCGCGTAATTGGCGGCCCCTTCAGTTACCGCAGCGTCCATCGCGGCCTTGGCGGCCCCAATTTCTTCTACCGGCTGTTTACCGCATGCTACCAACGACGACACCATGACCAGACCTACCAGAACTGCCGCTAGCCGCTTCACCTTCTGCCTCCTTGAGTGTGCCCGATTCCGGGCACCATGCATTGTTTGCCTGCGCCGGGGACGTCCGAACTATTCGGCGTCCTCTGGTCGAAGCGGTGACATTTCACATAAAGGGCCCGCAATTAGCAAGAGCAATCTTGCGCCGGAAAAAAATTGACAAAAACAGTCCGTAACACCCTGTAATTAAAGGTTTAAAAATTTGATCTCCGGGGGATGGAGTCGTGGAACATATGGATGCGTGGAACATTTTGCACGGGTTGAACCCAGGGTCGCCCTCCTTGCGCTTTTCCCACCGGCTGTTAGAGAGGATATTGTCAACTGTACTTTTTGTAACACCTACTGTGGCAAAGGGGGCTTTGTCCCCGGGAAAGGGTTCCATGATCCGAATCGCGACCCTCCTTCTGCTGCTGCTCTTCTGGTGCGGATCGGCCTTCGCCGTGGTCTACCAGTGCCGGACCAGGGAGAACAACCTCTTTTTGACCAACAACCGGAACAAATTCCCTCCGGGGTGCGTGCAGGTCGGCGAGCCGATCGGCGAGGCGCCCGCACCCTCGCCGCCGGATTCCGGCCCCCCCGCCCTCCAGCGAAGAGAGCCCGAAACCATCGATCCCAGGCGTGCATCGCCGCCGCCGCGCTCCCGGGCGCCCCTGGAGGTGCCGGAGGAGACGACGCCTGAAGGCGCTTTGCACGAAGGGAGCGCGCCCGGGGTGTCGCCGGAAACCGGCCCCGAGGCTGCAAGGCCCGAGTCGCCGGATGAACAGCCGCCGCTCCAGGAGGGTCAGGCGGAGGAGGGGACGGACGAAGGAGCCGATCCCCCCGGCCAGCCGGAGGAGACCCCCGACACGGAGGGACCGGCGGCGGGTGGAGAGGTGCCGGCGGCGGAGGCCGGCGCTGCCGGGGAAGGCGAAGGGGAACGCTGACGGGCCCTGGCGGCCGGGGAGGGGAGGGGAAACTTAGGTTGACAGGGGAGCGGCGAGGGGCGAAAATCCACGGGACATCGACTTTTTCCGCTGGCGCCTCTTTCTTTTCGTCAAGGCTCCCCCCTATGCCGAGCAGACCTTTATCCCGGATCCTGACCGGAGCGCTCCTGGCGCTTCTGGTCCTGGCCTTATTCCCTCCGGGTCTCCGGGCCGCTCCCCCCGGGGAAGGGCTGGTGGTGGTCGGCGGCGACCAGAGCTACCCCCCCTACGAGTTTCTCGACGACGAGGGGCGCCCCGCCGGGTTCAATGTCGAGCTCACCGAGGCCATCGCCCGGGTGATGGGGATGCGCATCGAGATCCGTCTCGGCGCCTGGGGAACGATGCGCCGCGCCCTGCAGCGCCGGGAGGTCGACATCCTGCAGGGGATGGCCTTCTCGGAGGAGCGCACCGCCGAGGTCGATTTTTCCCTCCCCCATGCCGTGGTCCATCAGTCGATCTGGAACCGCCGGACCGCTCCCCCCCTGACCACCCTCGACGATCTCCGGGGGCGCGAGGTGATCGTCATGCGCGGCTCGATCATGCATGACTTCATGCTGCGCAGCGCCCCCGGGTCGACCCTGATCCTCACCGACTCCCTGGCCGAAGCCTTGCGCCTCCTCGCCCTCGGGCGCCACGACTGCGCCCTGGTCGCCAAACTCCCCGGCCTTTACCTCAGCCGCAAGCTCGGGCTGAGCAACATCGAGCCGGTGGCGCTCCCCCTCATCGCCCAGGACTACGGCTACGCGGTGCGCAAGGGGAATAAGGACCTTCTCGCCCGTTTCGACGAGGGGCTCACCCTCTTGCGCGAGACCGGAGAATACTCCCGCCTGCACCGCAAGTGGCTCGGCGTCCTCGAAAACCAGGGTCCTCCCTGGCGGCGCATCGGCCGCTACGTCGCCCTGGTCGCCGGGCCGCTCCTGCTGATTCTCGGCGGCACGGTCGGCTGGTCGCGCACCCTGCAGAAGGAGGTGGCCTCCCGTACCGCGGCTCTCGAGCGGGAAGTCGCCGAGCGCCGCCGGGCGATGGAGGAACTCGAGGTGCGTCAGCGCCAGCTCATCCAGGCCGACAAGATGACGTCTCTGGGGATCCTCGTCTCCGGGGTCGCCCACGAGCTCAATAACCCCAACGGCGTCATCATGCTCAACATCCCCCTGCTGCAGAAGGCCTGGCGCGACGCCGAACCGATCCTCGAGGAGCGCTACCTCAGGGAGGGGGACTTCACCCTCGGCTGGCTCAAGTATTCGCGGATGCGCCGCGAGATCCCCCTTCTCCTCGGCGAGACTCTGGAGAGTTCCCACCGCATCCGCCGCATCGTCGACGATCTCAAGGATTTTGCCCGCAGCGACGATTCCGATCACTCGGTCCGGCTCGAACTCAACGCCGTCGTCGCCGCCGCGGTGCGCCTCGTCGAGCCGACGATCCGCAAGGCCACGGTCGCTTTCAGCGCCGTCTACGGGGACGACCTGCCGGTGGTCCGCGGCAATCCCCAGCGCATCGAACAGGTGGTGGTCAACCTGGTTCTCAACGCCTGCCAGGCCCTGACCGCCTTCGAGGAGGCCATCCGCATCGAGACCGCCTGGGATCCACTCCAGGGGCGGGTGACCCTGGTGGTTGCAGACGAGGGGGCGGGGATAGCCCCCGAGCACCTCGAACACCTCACCGACCCCTTCTTCACCACCAAACGCGAAGCGGGGGGGACCGGCCTCGGCCTCTCCGTCTCCGCCGGGATCGTCAAGGAGCACGGCGGCACGCTGCACTTCGCCTCGACGCCGGGAAAAGGGACGGCCGTGACCCTCTCTCTCCCCCCCTTTTTCGAGGAGCAACCCGCATGAGCGACCCGACCCTCACCCCTTCCTTCGGACTCCTTTTGGTCGACGACGAGGCGCCCTGGCTGCGCACCCTGGGGATGACCCTCGAGGGGCCCGGCGGCATGACCAACCTCAGAAGCTGCCAGGACAGCCGGGAGGTCCTCGGCATCCTCAAGGAGGGGGACTTCGGCGTCGTCCTCCTCGACCTGACCATGCCGTACCTCTCCGGCGAGGCTCTGCTGCCGCAAATCCTCGAGGAACATCCGGGGACGGCGGTGATCGTCGTCAGCGGCCTCAACCAGGTCGAAACCGCGGTGCGCGCCATGCGCCTCGGCGCCTTCGACTTCTTCGTCAAGGGGGTCGACGACGACCGTCTCCTCGACGGCGTGCGCCGCGCCGTCCGGGTGGTGGAACTGGAGCGGGAGAACCGGGCCGTGGGGCGCCGCCTCCTCGCCGGGCGCCTCGAGCATCCCGAGGCCTTTTCTCCCCTGGTCACCGCCGATGTCTCCCTGCAGACAATCTTCCGCTACGTCGAGGCCGTCGCCCCCAGCCGGGAGCCGATGCTCATCACCGGCGAGAGCGGCACCGGCAAGGAACTCGTCGCCCGGGCGATCCACGCCCTGGGGCGCCGCCCGGGACCGCTGGTCGCCGTCAATGTCGCCGGCCTCGACGACAACGTCTTTGCCGACACCCTCTTCGGCCACAGGCGCGGCGCCTTCACCGGCGCCGACAGCGCCCGTCGCGGCATGGTCGAGCAGGCCGCCGGCGGCACCCTCTTTCTCGACGAGATCGGCGACCTCAGCCTCTCCTCCCAGGTCAAGCTCCTGCGCCTGCTGCAGGAAGGGGAATACTATCCCCTGGGCAGCGACGAGCCGCAGATCTCCAGCGCCCGCATCGTCGTCGCCACCCACCAGGACCTCGCCGCCCGCCAGGCGACCGGCGCCTTCCGTAAGGATCTCTACTACCGCCTTCGCGCCCATCACGTCCATTTGCCGCCTTTGCGCGAGCGCAAGAAGGATATTCCCCTCCTCCTCGACCACTTCCTCGCCGAGGCCGCCGTAGCTCTCGGCAAGGAGTCCCCCCACTACCCGCCGCAGCTTGCGGTTCTCCTCTCCACCTACCCCTTCCCCGGCAACGTCCGCGAGCTGCGGGCCATGGTCTACGACGCCCTCGGCGCCCACACCTCCCGTACCCTCTCCATGGCCGGCTTCCTCCGCGCCATGGGGAAGGACGGGGGAGGGGAGGGGAGCGTGCCCCCCTCGCGCACCGGCAACCCCTTCGCCGGCGTCGAGCCCCTGCCGGCTCTCCCCGAGGCCGTCAATCTCCTCATCGAAGAGGCGCTGGAGCGCTCGGGCGGCAATCAGTCCCTGGCCGCGCGTCTGATCGGCATCTCGCAGCCGGCCCTGAGCAAGCGCCTCAAGGCCGGGAGGAAGTAAAGGGACCGGCGCCTGTCCCTGAGCTAATCTGAGGACAGCAGTCGACAGCAGTGGGGTCGCGTCCCAACTCTTGACAATGTCAGAAGTTGAGACGCGACCCCCTGCGGCACTATCGCATTTCCGACTTAACGCAAAAAACCCCGATCGGAAGGCCGATCGGGGTTTTCTCGTTGCTACCGTCGTGATGCATGAGGAGTCGGAAGGATCTGTCGATCTCTTTTTCTAGGGTTCGATCACCTGCCAGAAAATCCTGCCGGTGCTCGACGAAGCGCCAGTGCAGGTCCCGTAGGCGAAAAGAATGTTCCCCCCCCGGGAAAAGCGCGTCACCATTTCCGTCTCCAGCAATCCATTGCAGGATACCGGATATTCCGCCAGCAAATTGTGGTTAGCGACATCGAAAAGCTGGATAGCGGACCCGTTGGTGGCTACGAAATAGTTCCCATCCGGGCTGAAGGAGCCGGAGAGCGGATAGGCATCCGTATCCCACTCCCCATAGACAGTGCCAAAGTCATCCGTACTGAAATCGAAGATAGTGTACGGGTTGACGGAGCCATTGCCAGATCCGGTCGTGAAAGCCGCATGCCTGCCATCGGGGGAGATTTGCAGATCGCCGGCAGAGGTGCCAACATAACCCCGCTGATCGACCAGATTGAGCGTCAAGGCCCCTTCGTCGAAGGCGTAGCGTTTGAGTTCCGCCGGGTTGATCCAGACCTCGCCGGCAACCAGCTGTTGCCCGGAGCGGTCGTATGCCAAAAGAATGCTGTCGGCGCTAAACGAGGTGTCGGGCCAGGTTTTCAGCACGCTTCCCGTGGCGCCATTCACCAGGCTGATGGATGAATAGTCGGCATAAATATTCAGTGGGTCGGACCTCAGGCTGACGAAGAGCTTGTTGCTGCCCCCCAGCGCCAGATCGAGGGGGAGAGACGGCAGGGGAATGAGGTTAGCCGTCCCGGCTTGCATATCGACGCGGGAAATGCTCGGCAGATCTTTCTTGACGGCGTAGAGCAGGCCCGACTCATCGTCGAACTCCATATCGCGAACCGCGCCGTCGACCGACACGGAGCGCTCGAACTCCTCGGTGAACACGTTTTGCAGTTCGACCCGGTTGTCCGTCGTGTTGGCGGAGAGGACCCAGCCGTCGCAGAGGGGGACGATATCCCCTGACAGGCTGGTCTCGATAACCCCCGACATTCCGAGTGTTGCGGGGTTGTCGAAGGTGCAGTTAATGACGTTGGCATGCACCGTGACCGTATCTGTCTGGCTTTGCAGCTCTCCGTCGTCCGCCAGCAGAGAAAGGACATAATCGCCTGGCAGATCGGCGGTAAAGCTTGGGGTGAGCGTATTCGCGCCGGAAAGGGTCGTGGCGCTCCCGCTCGGAGTGGAAACCAGGTTCCACTGATAGGTCAATGGCCCCCCGGCACTGTCGTAGGATGTCCCCGCCAGGTTCACGACCTTGCCGGTCAGGGCGTATTGATCCGTGCCGGCATCGATCACGGGGGAAGGGGTCAGGTTTGACAAACGGTGATTCCCCTCTATCCTTCACTCATGCCACGCAAACCTCGACTTCATTATCCCGGCGCCGTTTATCACGTCATTCTGCGTGGGAATAGCGGCCAAGACGTCTTCTTCGATGCGGGTGACCGTACGCGGTTCTTCTTGCTGATGCAGGAAAGCGTCGAGCGCTTCGGGTATCGCGTCCATGCCTTTTGCCTCATGACTACGCATCTTCATCTCGCCCTTCAGGTGGGAGATATCCCCCTCTCCCGGATTATGCAGAATGTCGGGTTTCGCTACACCCAGTTCATTAATCGCAAATATCACCGGACCGGGCATCTCTTCCAAGGGAGGTACAAGGCGCTTCTGATTGATGCCGACAGCTACCTGTTGGAACTGATCCGCTACATTCACCTCAATCCGGTCCGGGCCGGAATGGTTCGATCTCCGGAAGAGTACCCTTGGTCCAGCCATTCCAGTTATGATGGCGCTGTTCCCAGACCGCCTTGGTTGACTGTCGATTGGGCGCTGGCTCAGTTCGCGGGAGAGGCAGATACGGCCGTCGAGCGCTATCAGACGTTTGTCGCCGATGGATTAGGGGAGGGGCACCGGAAGGATTTTCACAGCGGATCGTTCGAAGGCCGTGCCCTCGGGGACGATAGCTTTATCGATCAGGCTCTGCTGAAAGCGGAAGAGAAAAGAGTAAGCGACATCGCCCTGAATCAGGTCATCGCGAGCGTCTGCTTGATCTATCAACTGACCACCGCTGAACTGAGGGCCGCAGGAAAGGCCCAACCGGCCGCAGAGGCCAGGGCGGTTGCCGCGCTCCTGGTCAGGAATTCAGATTCGCTATCTTTGATCGAACTGGCCGGATTTCTCAAGAGGGATCTTTCCGGGCTCAGTCATGCAGCACGCCGGATTGAACGGCGAGTGAAAACGGATGGTTTGTTGGGTGCGAAATGGCAGGAGGTGTCGGAGAACTTGAGAATCTCCGTTTGTCAGGCTTGACCCCTTTCTGCGGATTGTACAAAGTGCCAACAACAGCAGGTTGGAAGAAAGCGCATGCCTTGCAGTGAAGAACATCGGAAAGCCGTGTGCGGGAAAACCGCATGCACGGTTTGATGAGGGAGGGCAGGGTGAACCTGCTCTCTACTCTACCCTTTTGTAGGCTTCGAGCTAATCTGAGGACAGCAGAGGGTAGCAGTGGGGTCGTGTCTCAACTCTTTTTTGCCTGGCGATGATGGTGCTTGAACAGCGGCCCACATTAAGTCATCATAAATCTATGCCAAAAACAGCCTTTCAGGCCATCGAAAACAGCATCATCGCCTTCCTCGGCGGGGCCGCAGTTTCCTTGGGGGAATTAGAACCTGGGGAGGATCTCGCTGCAGTGGAGGATCTCCCCGCGGTGGAAGATCTTGCCGCAGTGGAAGATCTCGCCGCAGGGGAAGATCACCACGAAATTCTGATCCGCTTGATGTTCGACAAGTCCACCTACCTGTTCAAGGCCAAACGTGAGGAACTCGCCTTCACCTCTACCGAAATCAGTTTCATCCGGGAGTTGCTGGCGGCTTTCGAAGGGCTCTACGGAGGCTTTTCTGCCGAGGGCTACGCGGCGCACTTCCGCACTGCCTTATTGACCTCACTCACCGATATCGCCGTGGCCCGCTACCTGCGCGGTGACCGCAAGGGGGTGTTCTGGCCGGTGCAGAGCTTGATCCAGCTGCTGAAGAACCTCTCCTACCAACGCTATGAAGGGACTCCGGCGACGACCGGCTTTCTCGTCTATCGCTCTCAGCTTGACGATTTTGTCGGCTCGCTCAAGGCCTCCCACTTCAACTGGTTCGATCTGGGGAAGGAGCGTCAGCGCATCAACGCCGATTTTTTCCGTAACCCCTTGACTTACCGTTTCGTCGACGGGCTGAGAGCCCTCTTTGTCTGCGATATCCGCATGAACGTCAAGGGGACCATCCAGACCGGCTCGCCGCGTCCGCGGAAGCCGGTCGAGCAGTTGGCCTGGAAGGATACCCAAGACCTGCTCGGCTCGGCGGGAGAGGCGGCCTTTGCGATCTTTGTTAACGAGGTTTCGGAGGTCGAAGTCGTCCTGGACGGCGGACGACTTCTGGTCTGGCGCAAGGGAGTCTGGGGGGTCTACGATCCTGATATCTTCCGCGAATTTTTTGCCGGCAAGCTGGATAAGCGTTCGGTCGATTCCCTCGTCGGAGCCATCTACGCCCTTTCCAAATCGCGCCACGGCACGGTGGTTCTGGTCGCCGATGAGGGGACAGATCTTGACGCCTTGCGTAAGGGGTCGGTCGGCGGTCGCGAGTCTTTAAGTCGGGCGCTGGTGGAACATGTGCGCGGCAGCAAACTCGGTGTTTTGGAACACTCCGGCGAGTTGAGCCGTATCCTCTCCTCGGACGGCTTGACGGTGATCAACCGCAAGGGGGAACTGCTCGATACCGGCGTCATCGTCGACACCTCGCAGGTCAAGGGTCTGGTCACTGGCGGCGGCCGTACCACAGCCGCCAGCGCGGCTTCGCATTTCGGCCTGGTGATCAAGGTCTCTGAAGACGGACCGGTGGAACTCTATCGCGCGGGAAAACGGATCTACCGTTTCGGTTAAGCGTCGGTTGTGGGATTTTAAGACCGGGGTTCGCTATCTGCTAATTCCGATGTTACCAATAAAAAACTTATGATAGCTGGTCAGCTAAACCTTGAAGCGGAATTAAGATCAGCAAAACATTAGTTCGACATGGAACCGAAAATAAATCCTTCCCTCTTCCGTCCCTCGATAAACCGCCCCCCCACTCCCCGCAGCAGCTCCCGGTGCTCCTCTCCACCTACCCTTTCCCCGGCAACCCCTGCGCCGGCGACGAGCCATTGCCGGCTCTCCCCGAGGCTGTCCATCTTCTCGTCGAAGAGGCCCTGGAGCGCTCGGGAGAGAATCAGTCCCTGGCCGGGCGCCTGATCGGCATCTCGCAGCCGGCCCTGAGCAAGCGCCTCAAGGACGGGAGGAAGTCGGGGGACCGGCCCCGTCCGTCTGCCGGTGGCCCTCAAGCAAACTGGGGGGGTGGAATTTTCCGAGTTGGGACGACTGGGGGGGAGGGGAGAAATTATCGGCAAAAAGGATAAAATGAAATGTAGAAACTCCCCCGGAACTCAGCCGGGGCCAGCAGGTTGAAAGGAAAGGAGGTCTGTCATGCGTCGCCTCACGGGAATATTCTTGGCCCTTGCCCTGGCGCTGGCCGGTTGTGCCTCCCCCGGCCCGCAATCCCTCCCGGAGCCGATCCCTCCCCTGCCGTACCGCATCACCCTGGAGTTTACCTCCGATATTTCCGATCCCTATTACGTCCTGTCGGGTCCGAGCGAGTCCTACCTCCGCGTTCCCTTCAACGCCTGGGCCAGGGGCGCCCTGCTGCGGCGTCTGGCCGCCCGTTCCGCAGGCGCCGGAGCGCCGGAGGTCACCCTCAGGGTGCATCTGGTCTCCCTGCAGACGAGCTACCGGGAGGTGGGGAGCGGTCCGGGAGGCGGGGCGCCGACGTCGACCGGCCTCTTCGGTCCCCTTCTCCTGGCGGGGGGGGATTTTGACGGCGGGGACGGTCGGCACATCCCCTCGGAAATCCACAAGGGCGCCCGCCTGGAGGCGGAGCTCAGGGTGGATCGGGGAGGACGGACGCTGGTGGAAAAAACCCTGACCCCCGAAGTCAGGGAGACGGTTTACTGGGAGGATTTCAACGACTGGAGCTACGATTACGGCGACCTCCTCCGGCGGCTGATTACCCGGTTGGTGAAGGATGTCGACGGCGCCCTCCAGGAGGTCGTCCTCCCCTGAGGTCTTCTCCCCCTCCTAATTCCCCAGGAGTTTCTTGAGCTGGTCGCTGGCGCCGGTTCCGAGTTTCTCGTCGATCTTTTTCTCGACCTCCGCCCCCCTGTCACCGAGCCTGTCGCGCAATATCCGCTCCACCCCCTGGCGGGCGGCGGCTTTTTCCAGCTCTTTGAGGAGGGCCGTCAGCACGACGTCGGACAGGTTCTCGGGGGTGATGCCGTTTTTGCCGCCGATATTGGTGAGGGTGATGGCCGGCACCCTGGCCTCCAGGACCTTGCCGCCGACCGCGGTCAGATCGAAGACACCGGTCCCCTCGGCGGTCGAAAGGCGGGTGACCCTGAGCTTGAGCGGAGCGCTTTCGCTCTTGGTCCCCTCGGTTTTCCCGGAGGAGGCGGAGGATTGTTTCAGGTTCTTTTTCAGGACATCGAGGTTGGATTCTCCCCGGGCGTTGATTTCAAAAAGGAAGCGCGTTTGACCGATACGGATCTCCTCGATCACCGGGACCTCCGCGGTGAGGGTGTCCGTATCGAGATTGAGGACGATTTCCCCGAGGGTGAAGACCGGGGCCTGCGAATACCCCGGAGGGTTGGCCACCGAAAGGCCGCTGACGACGCCGCTCCCTTCGCGCAGGGAGATTTTCACCGACTGGACGGCGACCTTGGTTCCCGCCGCTTCGCTGCCGTATTTTTCGATGCCGGCCTCGACCAGGCTGTCGAGGTTTTTCAGCAGGAAAAGGACCCCCGCGGCGATGACGACGACGAGGATGCCGCCGATGATCAGTGCTGATTTTCCCTTGCTCATACCTGTCTCCCCTGAATTGATGTCGTTAAAAATACGAAGCCAAAGTTACCAGCTTGTGAACGATTTGCCATAGGGAAAAAATCGTCAAACCGCAACCGGCCCTTTCCTGGGGAAAAAAGCGCCCTTGAATCCCGCTCAGGGGGTATGCCTCAGGTTATGATCATAACCTGAGGCATACCTCTTCTTTTTCCCCTCTCACCGGGCCTCCCGCCCCCTTTTCCCTCCCTGAGGATAACCCTCGTTATACCCCTTCGCCCCTTCCGCTCCCCCGAATATTCTCCAAAAACCCGTTAAAACCAATAAAGTGACCCCCTTGAGCCGACATGGTATGTGCCTTGCTGTATACTTGCCTGCTATGGGGCGTTGCGGAGCGTCCTCGATCTTTCCGCGGCGTTCGCGGAGCATTCATCACTATTCGAAGGGAGAATGAAGAAATGAAGAAAACGGCAATAATCGTCCTGGTTCTGGCTATGGCCCTTGTCGGCTGCAAGGAAAAAACCGAGCAAAAGGCAGAGAGCGGCGCGGTCCGCTACCTGACCATAGGGACCGGCGGCGTCACCGGCGTCTATTATCCCACCGGCGGTGCCATCAGCAAGCTGGTCAACGAAAACAGCGATAAATACAACCTGCGGATGACCGTCGAGTCGACGGGGGGGTCGGTCTTCAACGTCAACGCCCTGATGAACGGCGACCTCCAGATGGGCGTCGTCCAGTCCGACCTGCAGTACCAGGCCTACAAGGGGCTCGGCGAATGGACGGGGAATCCGCAGGAGAAATTGCGGGCGATGTTCGCCATCCACCCCGAGGCCGTGACCATCCTCTCCGCCGCCGACAAAAATATCAACAGCGTCGCCGACCTCAAGGGGAAGGTCGTCAACATCGGCGCTCCCGGCACCGGTCAGCGGGTCAACGCCCTCGACCTCTTCGCCGCCGCCGGGATTGACGAGAAGGATGTCACCATCGAGGGGATCAAACCGGCCGAGGCCGCCGGGATGCTGCAGGACGGCCGCATCGACGCCTACTTCTACACCGTCGGCCATCCCAACGGTTCGATCAAGGAGGCCGTCGCCGGCGCCCGCAAGGTCGCCTTCGTCCCCGTCGACGCCGACCTGGTTGCCAAGCTGGTTGCCGAGCAGCCCTACTACGCCCCGGCCGATATCCCCGTCGCCCAGTATCCCGGGGTGACCAATACCGCCGACGTCCCGACCTTCGGCGTCAAGGCGACGATCTGCACCTCCGCCGCCGTCCCCGACGACGTGATCTACACCGTCACCAAGGAAGTCTTCGAGAACATCGAGGAGCTGCGCAAGCTTCACCCGGCCCTGGCGGTGCTGACCCGCGAGAACATGATGCAGGGACTCTCCGCCCCCCTCCATCCCGGCGCCGTCAAGTATTTCAAGGAAGTCGGTCTGATTAAGTAGCAGGGTCCATGTGGCACCACGGCGGGGGGACGGCGCACCGTCCCCCCGTGAACCGAATTTCAGGGACGAGAGCAGAAAAAAGGATGAATCCATGAGCGACCAGGACAAGGAGCTGCAGGACGAAGGTCTCGAAACGGCCCGGCGGATGAAGGAGGAGGAGGAGCTGGGCCTGCGCCGGGTGCAGGGGTGGCAGCGCTACATCGTTCCGGCGGTGGCCCTGTGCTGGTCCCTCTTTCAGCTCTCCCTCTCCAGCTGGCTGATTCTCGATTCCACCTATATTCGCGCCATTCACCTGGCCTTCGCCCTCATCATCGTCTTCCTCTCCTACCCGACGCTGCGCCGCGACGTGAAGATCCCCGGGCTGCGCTGGCTCGGGGAAAAGCACACCATCCCCGCCGCCGACTATCTGGTGGCGATCCTCGGCGCCCTGGCGGCGCTGTACATCGTCATCGACTATAACGGTCTCGCCGCCCGCATCGGCCAGCCGAACCTGCGCGACCTGGTGATCGGCACCTTTCTGGTGCTCATCCTTCTCGACGCCGCCCGCCGGGTCATCGGACCGGCGCTGCCGATCATCGCCGGCCTCTTCACCTTCTACGCCTTCTTCGGCCCCTACATGCCGGAATTCCTCGCCTTCAGGGGGGTTTCCCTCGCCCGTTACATCGGCCAGATCTCCCTGACCACCGAAGGAATCTTCGGCATCCCCCTCGACGTCTCGGCGCGGATCGTCTTTCTCTTCGTCCTCTTCGGCGCTCTCCTCGAGCGCGCCGGGGCCGGGCGCTTCTTCATCGACCTGGCCATGAGCCTCCTCGGGCGCTACAAGGGGGGACCGGCCAAGGCGGCGGTCCTCGCCAGCGGTCTCACGGGCCTCGTCTCCGGCTCCTCCATCGCCAACGTCGTCACCACCGGCACCTTCACCATCCCGATGATGAAGAAGGTCGGCTATCCGGCCTACAAGGCGGCGGCCATCGAGGTGGCGGTGTCGACCAACGGCCAGCTGATGCCGCCGGTCATGGGGGCTGCGGCCTTCATCATCGCCGAGTACGTCAACATCCCCTATCTTGAGGTCTGCAAGGCGGCGGCGGTGCCGGCCTTCGCCTCCTACATGGCGCTCTTTTTCATCGTTCACCTCGAGGCCTCCAAGCTCGGGATGAAGGGGATTCCCCAGATCGACCTGCCGCGCTTCTTTTTCACCCTGGTCAACGGCTGGCAGTACCTCCTGCCGATCTTCGTCCTCCTTTACGAGCTCATCATCCCCCGCCACTCCCCCGATCTCGCCGCCTTCCGCTCCATCCTCCTTCTGGCGGCGATCATGCTCTTCCAGCATGCCGTCGGCCGCAAAAAACACGGCATCACCTTCGGCGAGGGGATCAAACGCGGTTTTCTCGACATCGTCGCCGGCCTCATCGCCGGGGCGCGCAACATGGTGAGCGTCGCCGTCGCCACCGCCTCGGCGGGGATCGTCGTCGGCGTGGTGACCATGGGGCTCGGCGGGCTGATCACCGCCGTCATCGACACCCTGAGCATGGGGAACCTGGGGCTGATGCTCTTCATCACCGCCGCCGCCTGCATGATTCTGGGGATGGGGCTGCCGACCACCGCCAACTACATCGTCATGGCGTCGCTGACCGCTCCGGCCCTGGTGACCATCGCCGGCTGGCAGGGGTTCGAGGTGCCGCTCATCGCCGCCCATCTCTTCGTCTTCTACTTCGGGATCCTCGCCGACGACACGCCGCCGGTCGGTCTGGCGGCCTACGCCGCCGCCGCCATCGCCAAGAGCGATCCGATCAGGACCGGCCTGCAGGGGTTCATGTACGACATCCGCACCGCCGTTCTCCCCTTCATGTTCATCTTCAACACCGACATGCTCCTCCTCGGGATCGACTCCATCCCCCTGGCGTTCTACATCTTCGCCATGACCTGCGTCGGGATGTTCGCCTTTGCCTCGGCGACCATGGGGTGGTTCGCCGTCAGGAACCGCTGGTACGAGTACCCTCTCCTCATTGCTGTTGCGGCGCTCATGTTCCGCCCCGGATTCTTCGCGGCCTACCTGGGGATCGACAATCATTACCTGAGCTATCTGGTCGGTCTGGCCCTGTGGGGGGCGATCTACGCCCTGCAGCGGCTTCGTACCGGATTCGGCAACAAACAGACACCTCTTGCAGCTTAAGGAGCCCGCCGGCGCCTACAGGCCGGCGGCTCCCAGGAGACAGACGATGATCCCCAAGTACGGTACCCTGCTCTATGCCACCGACCTGACGGTCAATGCCGCCCACGCCTTTCGTCACGCCGTCGCCGTGGCCCGCTGCCACGACGCCAGAATCGTGGTGCTTCACGTCCTCCCCGAGGTCGAGCCGGCGATGCTCAACTACATCTCCACGGTGATGGGGGAGGACAAGCTGGCCAGGTTCGAACTCGAGCACAAGGACGAGGTCGCCGACCAGATCCGCCTGCGTCTCCATCAGTTCGCCAAGGAGGAACTCGCCGACCGCCCCGAGGATCTGGAGAAGATCGCCGGCATCGAGGTTCATCACGGCAACGCCGTCGCCCGCATTCTCGAGGCCTCCGACCGCATCGACGCCGACCTGATCGTCGTCGGCAGCCACGGCAAGGGGCGCCTCAAGTACGCCTTTCTCGGCAGCGTCGCCGAAAAGCTCCTGCGCAAGTCGCACCGGCCGGTGCTGGTGGTGCCGCTCAATGATTAATTTCCCTGCCGATACGGACACGATCATCGAGGGGGCAAAAAAACGCCTGTACGGGGAGGTGCTGCGGGAAATCGGCGGCAGTTGCGGCAGTGCCGGCGAAAATCTGCACTGGCTGATGGCCCGGATGCACCCCTATTTTTCCATCACCATGCAGGACGAACCGGAAGCGGTGGCCGCCCTGGCCACCCGGATGCACCTCCTCGGCCGCGAGCAGCGCCTGGTCCTCGCCGATCGCGAGACGCGCCTCATCGTCGCCCGCCCCAACCGCCCCGGGTCCCTCTACGACACCCTGAAGAACCTGCGCGAGCGGGAGATTTCCTACGCCCAGTTCACCCAGTCCTACGGGACCCTCCCCGGGCTCGCCGAGGGGCTCGAGGTTCAGCGCTTCGAGTTCGAGCGCAAGAGCAACCAGGAGATCGCTGAGGCCGGGAAGGTCAAGATCCCGGGCGGCATCCGCCGGGAGATATCCGGCGCCATCCGGGACTTTTATCCCGATGTCGAGCCCGGGGAGTTCGATCGCCTCCTGCGTCTCCTCTGGCTCAATAACGAACATTATGTGCGGGTCTCCCCCGCCAAGCGCGTCGCCCAGGTCCTCTGGCTCTATCTGCAGAGCATTCTCTACGGGGGGATCTATTTCGACGCCGAGGAAACCGAGGATACGGAGCACCAGCGCGAATACCGGGTCATGTTCGCCGCCAGCAATCCCCCCCAGAACGACTTTCTTCAGCAGATCATGGAGGTTTTCAACCGCCTCGGCATCGGCGTGAAAAGGGCCTACTGCCTGACCATCAGCAACGGCGTTCACCCGTACTTTCTGGGGAATTTCTACGTGCGCACCCGGGACGCCGGGCTGGTGGACAAGAACTCGGAGCTCTTCACCGGGCTGCGCAAGGAGCTCTACAACACCCAGATCCTCTCCACCACCTCCCACGTCTACCGCCAGTTCGTGGCGGGAGGAATCATCCCCGGCGAAGAGGCGTCCCTGGTCAATGCCCTGATCGGCTTCTGTCACACCAACCTGGCCCACAACCAGCCCGACCGCTTCGGTTTCGAGGACGTGATGCGGGCCTTTGACAGCCATCCCGCCATGGCCCTGCAGCTGATCCGGCTCTTCAAGACCCGCTTCGACCCGGCCCTCAAGGATCGCGCAGCGCTCTACGGCCGCACCCTGAGCGAAGTCACTGCGGCCATCGAGGCCTACAACACCGGACACCGGCATCTCGACGACGTGCGGCGGTCGATATTCCGCTGCGCCCTGATCTTTATCCGCCATACCCTGAAAACCAATTTTTTCATCCCGGAAAAACAGGCCCTGGCCTTTCGCCTCGATCCTGCCTACCTGGCCGAGCTAGGGTCCGACTTTACCGACGATCTCCCCCCCGAGCGCCCTTTTCGCATCACCTTCTTCTTCGGTCGCCACGGTGCCGGCTTTCACATCGGCTTCTCCGACATCGCCCGCGGCGGCTGGCGCACCATCCTCACCCGAGGCTGGGACGACTACGTCACCTCGGCCAACACCATCTTCCGGGAAAACTACGTCCTCGCCCACACCCAGCACCTCAAGAACAAGGATATCTACGAGGGGGGATCGAAGATGGTGGTGGTCCTCGATTCGGCCGATCTCGCCGATCAGGATCTCGTCACCCGGCGCCTCTACAAGCTGCAGTTCGGCTTCATTAACGCCTTTTTCGATATCTTCGTCACCGAGAACGGCCGGGCCAAAGATCCCCGGGTCGTCGATTATTACGGCGAGGACGAGCCGATCGAGCTCGGCCCCGACGAGAACATGCACGACGAGATGGTGGAGATGATCGCCCGCCAGTCGGTGCGCCGCGGCTACATCCTCGGCATCGGCGTCATCTCCAGCAAGAGGGTCGGCATCAATCACAAGGAATACGGGGTCACCAGCGCCGGGGTCGTCAAGTTCGCCGAGATCACCATGGCCGAACTCGGCATCGACATCGGCAAGGATCCCTTTACGGTGAAGTTCACCGGCGGACCCAACGGCGACGTCGCCGGCAACGCCATGCGCCTCCTTCTCGAGCGTTGTCCTAAGGTGCGAATCAACCTGGTCATCGACGGCACCGGCGCCCTCTTCGACCCCAGCGGCGCCGACCCCGAAGCCTTGAAAAAGATCATCCTCAAGGGGGACGTCGACGCCTTCGACCCGCAGGCGCTCCAGGAGGGGGGATTTCTCTTGTACCGCACCCAGCGCCGAACCGAAGGGCTCTGCGAGCTTTACCGGAAGGTGGTGCGGTGCGCGGGGGAGCTGGCGGAAGAGTGGATCACCGTCGACGAATTCTACCGCGACTACAACGGCCTGACCTTCACCGTCGCCGCCGACCTCTTCATCCCAGCCGGCGGGCGTCCCGAAACGATCGACGCCGAGAACTGGGAGCGCTTCCTCCTCGAGGACGGCACCCCGAGCGCCCGGGCCATCGTCGAGGGGGCCAACTCCTTCCTCACCCCCGCGGCCCGCGTCGAACTGCAGAAAAAAGGGGTTGTCCTCCTTCGCGACGCCTCGGCCAACAAGTGCGGGGTGATCTCCTCCTCCTACGAGATCATCGCCAATCTGCTGATGAACGAGAAGGAGTTTCTCGCCAACAAGGAGCGCTATGTCGCCGACGTCCTCGAGATTCTCGAACGCCGCGCCGGAGACGAGGCGCGCCTGATCTTCCGCCGCCACCGCGAGGCCGGCGGCAGCCAGCTCTACACGGAGATCTCGGCGGGGATCAGCCAGGAGATCAACGGCCACTACGCCCGGTTGTTCGCCTTCTTCCAGTCCCGCCCCGAGCTCTGCGACGATCCGCTCTTCAAAAGAGCCATCGAATCCCACATGCCGGCCCTGGTGCGGAGCAGCACCAAGTACCGGGGGCGGATCAAAAACCTCCCCCCCAAATACCGCTACGCCATCCTCGCCTCCGAGCTCGCCTCGTCCCTCGTCTACCGCGGCGATTCGGAGGCCAGTTTCGTCGAGATGCTCCGCGCCCATCTGATGCGCAGCCTGAGCATCTGACGCCCCCCGGGTCCGTTTGCCGCCCCTTATCCTTCCGGGCGGCAAACGGGCTTCTCTTCGCCGCCCCTCCGTGTTAGAATCCGCCCCTTTGAAAATGGTTTTAAGCGGGAAACCGGCGGGTCGCGTCCCGGTTGTCGGTTGCACGGTTTTGACTTTCAACCCGCAGCCGTTCACTGAAATGCTCGCTGTCGGCCCGGCGGTATATCCAGTTGTCCCTTCGCAGGAGCACCCGGTGGTTGATCCCCCCTGCCGGCTGTCTCGCGTTGACCGGTTATTGCTTCCCGATCCGTTACGACCCATGCCGACCGCAGGTCAAGCGCTTTTCTGCCTACTCTTTAGTCGCTTTACAAAAGAGTAGGGCGGCGTCGGGGGCCGCGACCCCCGGGTCTTGTCCCTGTCCTTGAATTGATTGATAACCTTTACGATACGCCGGCCAAATCACCTCTGTCCGTCGCAGCGGAACACCCCTGCCGATCAGGAGTATTGCCGTTGCATCAAAATTCATCGCAGAAAAGGAACCACCCATGGCATTGAGCAATCAGCAACTCATCCGCGTCCTCACCACCCTGGTCGAGGAGACCGGACTGCAGCCGGCCCAGGTGAACAATACCGTCGAACTCCTCCGCGAAGGGGCGACCGTCCCCTTCATCGCCCGCTACCGCAAGGAGCGCACCGGCGAACTCGACGAGGTGGAGATCCGCACTCTCGAAGAGCGTCTGGCCTATTTCTCCGAACTCGAAGAGCGCAAGGAGACCGTCCTCAAGTCCATCGAGGAGCAGGGGAAGCTGACACCGGAGCTTAAGGCACGCATCGAGAAGACCCGGCAGAAGACCGAACTCGAGGACCTCTACCTCCCCTTCAAGCCGAAGCGCCGCACCAAGGCGACCATCGCCAAGGAGCGCGGTCTCGAGCCCCTCGCCGAGATCATCGCCGCCCAGATCCTTTCGACCGGGACGCCGGAGGAGGCCGCCGCCCCCTTCGTCGATGCGGAAAAGGAGGTTCCCGACGCCGCCGCCGCCCTGGCCGGGGCCGGGCACATCCTCGCCGAGCGCCTCGCCGAAGACGCCGACGCCCGGGCCGTGGTCCGCTCCCTGACCTGGGACCAGGCCCTCTTCGCCTCCCGGGTCGCCCCGGACAAGGTGGGCGCCGTTACCAAGTTCGAGATGTATTACGACTATCAGGAACCCCTCAAGGCGATCCCCTCGCACCGCATGCTCGCCATGCGCCGCGGCGAAAAGGAAGAGGTGCTGCGTCTTTCCCTGGCCCCCCCGGAGGAGGAGATCCTCCTGCGCCTCAAGGGGCGGCTCCTGCGGGGAGCCTCCATCTTCCGGCCCCTCCTCGAAGCCGTGGCCGTCGACGCCTACCGGCGGCTGATCTCGCCGTCCATCGAGGTCGAGCTGCGCCTCGAATCGAAGAAGATCGCCGACGAGGGGGCGATCGCCGTCTTTGCCAGCAACCTCAAGAATCTCCTCCTCCTGCCGCCGGCGGGGAGCAAGCGGGTCCTCGGCGTCGACCCCGGACTGCGCACCGGCTCCAAACTCGCCGCCGTCGACGGCACCGGGCGCTTCCTCGAGCACGTCACCATCTACCCCCACACCGGCGCCGGCCGGATCGACGGCGCCAAAAAGGAGCTGCTGCGCCTGGTCCAGAGCCACGGCATCGAGATGATCGCCATCGGCAACGGCACCGCCGGGCGGGAGATGGACCTCTTCGTCAAGGAGACGCTGCGCGAGGCCGGGGTCAACGTCCCGGCGGTGATGGTCAACGAGGCCGGAGCCAGCGTCTACTCGGCCTCGGACATCGCCCGCGAGGAATTCCCCGAGCTTGACCTGACGGTGCGCGGCGCCATCTCCATCGCCCGTCGCCTGCAGGATCCCCTCGCCGAACTGGTGAAGATCGACCCGAAGAGCATCGGCGTCGGCCAGTACCAGCACGACGTCAGCCAGAACGCCCTGATGAAGGCCCTCGACGCCGTCGTCGAGTCGTGCGTCAACTTTGTCGGCGTCGACCTCAACACCGCCTCCTACAAGCTCCTCTCCTACGTCTCGGGGATCGGCGAGTCGCTGGCCCGCACCATCGTCCGCCACCGCGACGAAACCGGACCCTTCGCGGACCGCAAGGGGCTCCTCAAGGTCCCGCGCTTCGGCGCCAAGGCCTTCGAGCAGGCCGCCGGATTCTGCCGGATCCGCCAAGGGGCCAACCCCCTCGACAACACCGCCGTCCACCCGGAAAACTACGGGGTGGTCGAAGCGATGGCCGCCGATCTCGGCGTCTCCCTCGCCGGGCTGGCCGCCGAGCCCAAACTGGCCGCAGGGATCGATCTCAAGCGCTACGTCAGCGAGACCGTCGGACTGCCGACCTTGCGGGATATCGTCGAGGAGTTGAAAAAACCGGGGCGCGACCCCCGGGAGTCCTTTCAGACCGTCTCCTTCCGCGACGACATCCAGGCGATCGCCGATCTCAGGGAGGGGATGATCCTCCCCGGGACCGTCACCAACGTCGCCGCCTTCGGCGCCTTCGTCGACGTCGGCGTCCATCAGGACGGCCTGGTCCATGTCAGCCACCTCTCCGACCGTTTCATCAAGGACCCCAACGACGCCGTCAAGGTCGGGCAGATCGTCCAGGTCAAGGTCCTTGCCGTCGATCTGCCGCGCAAGCGCATCTCCCTCTCCATCAAGGAAGCCCTCCCCGGCGGCGGCGCTCCCCGAACCGGCGGGGGAGGGCGCCCCGAGCCGAAGCCGAAGCCGGCTCAGCCCGAGGCTAATTCCTGGGAGAAATCCGGCTTCCGGGTCAAGCGCCGCTGATGACGGAAACCGTTCCCGATATTGCCACCCGGATCAAGACCGGCCTCCGGGAAGGGCTGCTGACCTCGGTCAAGCTCTTCAAATTCGTCCTCCCCCTCTACGTGGTCGTCGACCTCCTCAAGGGGAGCGCGGCCATTGCCGCCCTCGGGGATTTTTTCGCTCCGGTCATGGGGCTCTTCGGACTCCCCGGCGAGGCGGCCTTCGCCTTCGTCGCCGCCTTTTCCCTCAACCTCTACGCCGCCATCGCCGTGATGGCGCCGCTCGACCTCACCCCCTGGCAGGTCACCCAGTGCGGGCTGATGATGGGGATCGCCCACAACCTGATCCTCGAAGGGGGGGTGCTGGCCGGGACCGGCGCCCGCGGCGGCGTCCTCACCCTCTGCCGCGTCCTGATCGCCGGTTTGGCCGGGCTCCTCCTCGAGCTCGGCCACACCCTCTGGGGGGGATAATGGACGCTCTCCTTTCCGCGGTTCTCGGCGCCCTGCAGCTCGGCCTGAAGCTCCTCCTCATCATCGTCCCCCTGGTCACTCTCTTCGAGGTCCTGCGCTATTTTCCCGTCTTCCGCCGCGCCGGAGCCGCCGTCGACCCGCTGATGCGGGGGATGGGACTGACCCGCGACGCCGCCGTCCCCCTCTTCACCGGGATCTTTCTCGGCATCGCCTATGGCGCCGGGATCATCATCCGCGTCGCCCAGGAAAAGCGCCTCCCCAAACGGCAGCTCTTTCTCATGGGACTCTTTCTGGCCACCTGCCATGCGGTGGTGGAAGACACCCTGATCTTCGTCGTCATCGGCGGCAACGGCTGGATCATGCTCGGAGTCCGCATCGCCATCGCCGTCGGCCTGACGGCCCTTCTGGCGCGCCTGTGGCGGGGAGGGGAGGGCATTCCATAAACAGAAGGGCGGCCCCCCCAAGGAGGCCGCCCTTCTGTCTATGGAATTTTGAATTCTGTGTTCTGTGTTCTCCCTTCTCCCTCACCCCTTTTCCTCATACAAATGCACATCCCGCTGCGGAAAGGGGATGGAAATCCCCTCCTGATCGAAACGCACCTTGATCCCTTCGATGAGATCGAACCGCACCGCCCAGTAGTCCGCCGTCTTCACCCAGGGGCGCACCACGAAATCGACGCTGCTCTCCCCCAGTTCGGCCACGGCGATCTGGGGTGCCGGTTCCCTGAGGACGCGCTCGTCCTTGTCCAGTTCCTCGCCGAGGACCTTGCGCACCAAGGCGAGGTCGTCGCTGTAACTGACGCCGAAGGTCAGATCGATGCGGCGGGTTTCCAGGGCCGAGTAATTGACGATGTTGTCGCCGAGCATCTTGCCGTTGGGGACGATCACCCGTTTGTTGTCCGGGGTCCGGAGGGTGCAGGAGAAGATTTCGAGCTCCTCCACGGTTCCGGCGGTGCCGGCCCCTTCCACGTAGTCGCCGGCCTTGAAAGGCTGGAAGATGATCATCAGCACCCCGGCGGCGAAGTTGGCCAGCGACCCCTGCAGCGCCAGGCCGACCGCCAGACCGGCGGCGCCGAGGATGGCGATGAAGGAAGTGGTCTGGATGCCGATCTGGCTCAGGGCGGCGATGACGACGATGGTCAGGAGGAGGAAATACCCCATGTGGCTGGTGAAGGAAATCAGCGTCGGTTCGATGCCGCGCCGGGTCATGACCTTCTTGAGGAGATTGACCAGTCCCTTGACGACCCAGCGGCCGAGGACGAAGATGGCCAGGGCGGCAAGGACCTTGATGCCGTAGAGGACGGCCCATTCCTGCAGGCGGGGGGCGATTTGACTCAAATCCATGGGGGGAACTCCTTTTACGAAAATAGAATGATGGGGGCGGGCCGCAGAATGAATATGGCGCGAAAAGAATCGGCTTCCTTGCCGATTTGGCCAATCCGGTTATATTCAGGCTAACAGATGACGGCTGGTGCGCAATTGCAGGCTGTCGATGAACCCATGTCGTTAAGGAGGTTAACATGAAATGGATGCGTACGGGGTTGGTACTCTTCCTCGGTTTTTTGCTGGTCGGCCAGGCCGCAGCGGAAGAGAAAAAGTGGAGCGATGAGGCCGAACTCTCCTACGTGAGCACCGGCGGCAACACCAAGGTGACGACTCTGGCGGCAAAAAATCTTTTTAAAATCCCTTTTTCCGAAAGATTTTCCGGGAGTTGGAAGCTTCAGGCCCTCTACGGCAAGAGCGACGGCGTGAAAAACGCCGAGGCCTATTCCACGGAGCTGAGGGGCGACTACGCCCACACCGCCCGTCTCTATTCGTTTGCCACCGCCGGGTGGCTGCAGGATGAATTCTCCGGCATCGATCAGCGCTTTGTCTACGGGCTCGGCAGCGGCTACAAATTTCTCGACGGGCCGAAGCATTTCCTGATCGGCGAGGCCGGGTTGACCTATACGATGGACGACTACACGGACGGCACCGATAGCCAGTATCCCGGGGGGCGCCTCTTCGGCCAGTACGATTACAAGTTCAGCGATGCCAACAAGTTCACCCAGAGCGTCGAATTCCTGCCGGACTTCGACGATACGCAAAACTGGCTTCTCAACAGCGAAACGGCCCTGACCGCAGCCCTGAACAAGACGTTCTCCATGAAAACCAGCTATCTGGTCAAATATGACCACGAACCGGTGCCGGGATTGACCAAAACCGACACCATCTTGAGCGTCGCCCTGGTGGCCAACTTCCAGGGGATGTGACGGGGGGAAGTTTCCCCTCCATGGCGCGGTACGGAACAATCAGGAGGGGTGACCGAAGCCGGTCACCCCTCTGCATTTGGTCTTCGGCCGTCGGTAAGGGGGGGGGCGAGTCCGGTTGACAACAGGGGCAAATGAGCTAATTTTAAGAGCCAACCGGCTCATTTCTGCATGGAGGTCAATCCCATGAACGTACCCCCTTCCCTGATTCTGGTTCTATTTCTGCTCTTTTGTCCCCAGGCGCTTCACGCCGCCGACCCTCTCCTCGGCCTGCCGCCGGTGCCGATTCCCGCCGACAATCCCCAGACCCCGGAAAAGATCGCTCTCGGCCAGAGGCTCTTCGAGGACAAGCGCTTCAGCGCCGACGGGACGGTCAGCTGCGCCACCTGCCATGATCGGGAAAAAGCCTTCGGAGACGCCCTCCCGGTTTCCGAAGGGGTCGGCAAGCAGAAGGGGACGCGCAACGCCCCGACGGTGATCAATGCCGTTTTTTACAAGGTTCAGTTCTGGGACGGCCGCCGCTCCAGTCTCGAGGAGCAGGCCAAGGACCCCTTTGTCAACCCCGTCGAGCACGGCCTGAAGAGCCACCAGCCGATCCTCGACGTCATCCGCGGCGACGCCGACTATCCGGCGGCATTCGGCGCCGTCTTCGGCGTCGAACCGGCGTCGATCACCATCGATCATGTTGTCAAGGCGATCGCCAGCTTCGAGCGCACCGTCGTTTCCGGCAACTCTCCCTTCGACCGCTACCTCTACGGCGGTGAAAAAGACGCCATGTCGGAGGCGGCGATCCGCGGCCTCGCCATCTTCCGCGACAAGGGTCGCTGCCAGAGCTGTCACGCCATCGAACAGACCGATGCGCTCTTCACCAACAACCAGCTGCACAATCTCGGGGTCGGTTTCAAACGCATCGAACCGCGCCTGATGGAGATTGCCAATTCCCTGCGCAGCGCCGTGACCCGGGGGGAGACGATCGACGAGAAGGTGCTGACCGCCCCCGATATTTCCGAGCTCGGCCATTATGTCGTCACCTTTCGTCCTTCCGACATCGGCCGCTTCAAGACCTCGGGGTTGCGCAACATCGCCGTCACCGGACCCTACATGCACGATGGCAGTCTCAAGACCCTCGAGGAGGTCGTCGAACTCTACAACAAGGGGGGCGAGCCGAACCCGATGCTCGACAGCGGCATCCTCCCCCTTGACCTGACGGCCGAAGAAAAGGCCGATTTGGTCGCCTTTCTCAAGGCCTTGACCAGTCCCGAGTTTGCCCATCTGCAAACCGCAAAATAAAGGAGAGCGTCATGAGTTCTGAGGTCAGCAGGAGAATCTTTTTGCAACAGCTCGGCGCCGCCGCGGCGGTCACGGCCCTCCCCTTGAGTCTTGTGGAGATCGCCTGGGGAGCGGGGAAGGGGGAGAGTTTCACCTTCGCCTACATTTCCGACCCGCACATCACCCAGATCAAGGGGACCGAATTCGTCGATAATTTCGACAAGGGGCTGGCCAAGGCGGTCCTCGAAGTCAACTTCATGTTTCCCCAGCCCGACTTCGTCGTCTTCGGCGGCGACCTCGCCCAGCTTGGCAAGCCCGAGGAGCTCGACCACGGCATGGAGATGCTCAGCAAACTGACGCTGCCGGTGCGCTACGTCATCGGCGAGCACGATTACTATCTCGACCTCGGAAAGTACTGGGAGGAGAAGATCAGCAAGCTCAACTATTCCTTCGACCACAAGGGTGTGCACTTCGTCGTCCTCAACTCCATCCTCACCGACGACGACTGGACCCACAAACGCTGGCCGACGGCGGCGGAGCGGATGCAGCAGATGGCCCGCCTCGACAATCCCGACGGCTCCCCCTTCATGGTCAAGGAGGCGCAGCGCAACTGGCTCAAGGCCGATCTGGCCAAGATCGACAAGAAGACGCCGATCGTTGTGATGTCCCACTCCCCCCTCTACAAGATCTACAAGGGGTGGAACTTCTGGACCGACGACGCCGAGGAGGTCCAGGCGCTGCTGCAGCCCTTCCAGCAGGTGACCGTGCTGCACGGTCATGTCCACCAGATCCTTTACAACCAGATCGGCAACATCACCTTCCATGCCATGATGTCCACCGCCTGGCCCTGGCCCTATCCGCACAGCTTCGCCGGAAAACCGAGCATGGTGCCGAAGCTGACCGTCCCCATGAACCGCGCCGATCCCTTTCACGAGCGCGACGCCACCGGCTGGTCGGCCATCGATCTGGCCAGCGGCAAGGTGACCAACCGGCTCGAACTCTGGGAAAACACGCCGCGCACCGTCGCCGAGGACGAAAAGACCGGGCTGCCGGCCGACTCCCAATACCAGGATCCGGCAAAACGCATCCCGCCGCAGGACCATTACTAAAAAAATGACCTCTTAAAAGGAGAACTACCCATGTTCAAAGGGATCTGTCTGATACTGCTGGCGCTGGCCCTGTCCCTCCCTTCCGTCGCCGCCCGGGCCGATGAATTCACCGAAGCCGATCTCAAGAAGTGGCAGGAGGATTTCATGGTCGTGGTGAAGGAAGGGGAGAAGCTTTTTCACAGCGCCCTGGGGAGCAATGCCGTCTCCTGCGACATGTGTCATCCCAATGGCGCCAACAACCACCCGGAAACCTATCCCAAGTTTCAGAAGCAGATCGGCAAGGTGGTGGCCCTGCGCGACATGATCAACTGGTGCCTCAAAAACCCTCTCAAGGGGACGGAAATGGCCGCCGACGATCCGAAAATGGTGGCGATGGAAGCCTACATCACCTGGGAGCGGCGCGGGGTCCCCCTGGCGCCGGGGAAGCACTGAGACAGAGGTATTCCGAGGATGAAAAAACGGGGGCGCCCCTTTTCCGGAGCGCCCCCGTTTCGTTCGCCGTCGAAGAAAAACATAATTGCAACTCCGGTGAATTCTGTTTTACTTAAGTAAATTCAGGATATTGAAAAGACAACAGTCAGGGAGGGGATGAACCATGAGCGTCAAAATTCAGGTCGTTTTTTACAGCATGTACGGACACGTTTACACGATGGCCGAGGCGGTGGCCGAAGGGACCCGGGAGGTCCCGGGGGTCGAGGTGGCCCTGCTGCAGGTGCCGGAACTCGTCCCCGAAGAGGCCCTGGAAAAATCGGGCGCCGCGGCGGCCCGCAAGGCCTTTGCCAAAATTCCCTTCGCCAAGCCGGAGGGTCTGGCCGACGCCGATGCCGTGATTTTCGGCACCCCGACCCGCTTCGGCAACATGTGCGCGCAGATGCGCAACTTTCTCGACCAGACCGGCGGCCTGTGGATGAAGGGGTCCCTGGTCGGCAAGGTCGGCAGCGTCTTCACCTCCACCGCCACCCAGCACGGCGGGCAGGAAACGACCATCACCAGTTTCCATTCCACCCTGCTGCACCACGGCATGGTCATCGTCGGCGTCCCCTACGCCGAGGCGCGGCTGATGAATATGAGCGAGATCAGCGGCGGCACCCCCTACGGAGCCTCGACCCTGGCCGCCCCCGACGGCTCGCGCACCCCCAGCGAAAACGAGCTGGCCATCGCCCGCTACCAGGGGCGGCATGTGGCGCAGATCACGGCGAAACTCAAGGGGTCCGGGTAGTTAACAAAGGTGTGATTTGGAGAAAACAAGCAAAGCTAAAGAGGCTCTCCGGCGACGGGGAGCCTCTTTAGTTTTGGGGCGGGAATTACTCTATGACATCAACCGCTCAGGACACGCGCTCCCGCCGGGGTGCCTTTCCCCCTTTCCTGCTTCAAGGGACGAATCAGTCGAATCCCTGGTTCGTCAGCGCCTTAAGCCTTTCCACCTGCCTCAGGGCCTGGCCGCCGTCAATGGCAGCGGCCGCTCGTTCCATCCCCTCCCTGACCGAGGTCGCCTTCCCCGTTGCCAGAAGGGCGTAGGCGGCATTGAGCAAAACGATATCCCGCTTCGGCCCCCGTTCGCCCTGGAGTACGGCCCGGACGGTGACGGCGTTGGCCGCCGCGTCGCCGCCGCGCAGGGCCTCCATCGAGCAGCGCTTAAGGCCGAATTCTTTGGGGGCAATGGTGGACAGCTGGATCCCTCCGGGAGTGATTTCGGCCAGAAGCGTTTCCCTGGTCAGGGTGATCTCATCCATGCCGTCCATGCCGTGCACGACAAACCCGCTCCGGCAGCCGAGCCTGTGGAGGACCCACGCCAGCTTCTCCACCAGCTCCGCCTGGTAGACCCCCATGACCTGACAATCGGCGCCGGCCGGGTTGGTCAGCGGACCGAGGATGTTGAAGATGGTGCGGATGCCGATTTCCCGGCGCGGTCCGATGGAGTGTTTCATGGCGCCATGCAGGGCCGGTGCGAAGAGAAAGCCGATCCCCACCTCGTGGATGCACTTCTCGACGGTTTCCGGGGTGACGTCGAGGTTTATCCCCAGCTTCTCGATGACGTCGGCGCTGCCGCAGAGGGAAGAGACCGAGCGGTTGCCGTGCTTGGCCACCTTGACGCCGCAGGCGGAGACGACGAATGAGACGGTGGTGGAGATGTTGAAGGTGTTCGTCCCGTCCCCTCCGGTGCCGACCACGTCCAGGATGGTTTCCCGGTCGAGATTGATCTCGTCCCGGTCGATGTCGAGGACGTTTCGACCGGCATGGATCGGCGTGACCCGTTCCCGCATGACCCGGGCGGCACCGGTAATTTCATCGACGGTTTCGCCCTTCATGCGCAGGGCGGTGATGAAGGATGCGGTCTGGGCCGGCGTGGAGCCGCCGGACATGATCTGGCTCATGACCTCGATCATCTCCCCTTCGTTCAGATCCATCCCCTCCACGACACGGGCAATCGCTTTTTTGATCACTCTTTAAGCCTCCCTTCAACGATGAATATATTTGACCCTGGTCTCAAGGGATTTCTTGGGCGGCATGGCCTTTACTTTTTCACTGTAACCGAGGGGGATAACGGCCATGAGCTCCCCTTCGGTCTCTTCAAATAAATTCAGGACGTCTTCATTGATCAAGATGAGGATGCCGAGCCAGACGGAGGAGAGCCGGAGAGCGGTGGCGGCCAGCAGCAGGTTCTGGATGGCGGCGGCAGAACTCTGAATTTCCATGGTTCGGAAGAAGTCCCGGGCCTTCTTCTGGTCCGGGCTGAAAAGTCCGGTGGCATGCCGGGTCATTTCACCCGTGGTGACGACCCCCACCACCACAGGGGCGCTGGATATGCTTCGCGACGCCATCCGAAGAAGTGCCGAGGAGGCTTTGGGGAATCCGGCAGCTTTTTCGTTCACCAGGCCGGCCAGCTCTCGTTTCTTTTCTCCACTGACGACAATAAATCGCCACGACTGCTGATTGTGCGCCGAGGGGGCATGATTTGCCGCATCAAGGACGTTCTGCAGGTCGGATTCGGAAACAGCCTTGTCTTCAAACAATCTGACGCTTCGCCTCTGCTGTATGACGTTCATAATATCGTTGAACACGGTATGCACCTTTCTGAGATGATGCTTGAGTTAAACAGAAAATTCTTTTCCCCTGGGGGCCGGTCGTTCTGCGGATTTCGGGCGAGATGGGCCAGCGAGCGCAGCGTTTCTTCCATAAGCCGGGATTCGGCCGGGGAGAGGTCAGCGGTTACTTTTCGTTCTTGCAGGAGGAGCAGGCCGGCCAGGGCGCCGGTCGCCGTTCCGATGAGTCGATAAAGGCTCTTTTCGAACAGCAGTCCGCGCGTCGGTTGAATGACGATGAGCGCCGTCATGGCCGCCCAATAGGGAGATTCCAGCCGCAGCCATACGGCAACGGCCAGAGCCGCCAGGGCGGCAGCGGTGTTGCGCAGAGCGAGGATGAATTGGGGACGGTTCCGGCTGAAAAAGCGGCGGAATTTGCGGGAGATCATGGTTTGACGGAGCTCTGTGCCTGGCAGATATTGGCTTCCAGGCGCTCGATGAACTCGGCCATCCGGGAAATTTCGCCATCGTCGAAGGAGCTGAAGAGGGCATTTTCAAGGGTCATGACTTTTTCCTGGATCCGATTGACCAGCAGTTTCCCGTCTCCGGTCAAAAACAGGAGTTTGGCGCGCCGATCCGAAACATCCTCCTGTCGCCGGAGCAACCCCTTGTCCAGGAGGGTGTCAAGAAGACGGACGATGGACGGCCCTTTGATGCCGAGGGATTCGGCCAGATCCTTTTGCCGCGTGCCGTCGCCGAGGAGGTGCAGGTGAAGAAGGGGCCTCCAGGTGGCATCGGTCAGCCCTGAACCCTGGATTTCCGTGTCCAGAACCTGCCGCCAGTGCCGTGTCGCCAGGGCAAGACGGAAGAGAAGGTTGCCGCGATGGATCGTCTCATTCGTTTCAGTCATGAAGAAAAGATAGCACCCTAATTATTTGCATGCAACCATTTCTTCGGGGGTCATCGAGGATATCTTTGAGCTATTCCTGGCGGAGGACGGCCTTCGGGGCAAAAACCACTTTGCCCCACGCCGGCGACCGTGTATTTTGTCCCGGAGATCCTCGGCATCGAGTTTTTTTCAGACAGGGGGATAAATTTATGGCCATGGCAACGGCACGGCACATTCTGGTCGAAACCGAAGAAGAGTCTCTGAAACTCAAGGAGGAGCTCGGGGGGGGGGCGCCGATTTTACTTTTGTGGCGCAGCAGCATTCCCTCTGTCCTTCGGGACGTCGGGGGGGCGACCTCGGAGCCTTTGCTCAGGGGCAGATGGTCCCGGAGTTCGACGCGGCGGTCTTCTCCGGCCCCCTGAATCAGGTCCTCGGGCCGGTGCAGACCGGCTTCGGCTTTCACCTCATCGAGGTTACCAAACGCTGGTAGCAATGCGGGAACAAATGGAAAAAAGGAGAGAACAGCCGATGAAATGCCTGACACGACGACTTGCCGTAGGCCTGATGGTCCTGTTTTTCGGCCTCCCTCTCGGGAGTGCCGCTGCCGCGCCGGTGGATACCGGCGAGCCGTTCCCGGTCGTTGCGCTGCCGGCCCCCGCCGATCCCGCCGAGCGGGCCTATCTCGGCCTCGACAAGGAGGGTCCCTTCACCCTCGATCAGGTGGAGGGGAAGGTGGTGCTGGTGGAGCTGCTCAACGTCCTCTGCCCCCACTGCCGCAAACAGACCGGGCCGTACAACGAGCTTTACCGGATGATCGAGGGCGATCCGGTCACCCGCGGCAGGATCAAGATGCTCGGGGTCGCGGTGGCCAACAGCGACGAGCAGATCGAGGATTTCGTCGACATCTACGCCGTCGCCTTCCCGGTGGTTTCCGACCGCAGTTTTGCCCTCCATAGGGCTCTGCGCGCCGGTCCGACCCCCTTCTCCCTTTACGTCCTGCGCGATGCCCCGGGGGAGGTCGGGGTGGTGGCGGGTACAGCCCTTGGCGAAGACGAGGGCATGGAAGCGCTCTTCGACTTTCTCAAGGAGATGCTGACGATGAAAACGGCGGACCTTATCCCTCTGGCCGAAGGGAGTACGGAGGCCGTGGCGTCCCTCGAACCGCCGCAGACGGAAGGGGAGGTCGCCGCCCGGATCGAGGGAGCCCTGGCGTCCCTGGGAGATAAGGTCAAGGGGGTTCGCCGGGTCTCCCTTCCCAGCGGCCGAAGGGTCTATGCCGCCCGGGTCCGGCGCTCCGGCGAGTGGGAGACGATTTTCGCCGAGGTTACCAGCCGTTCGGCGATCTGCGACGTCTGCCACAACGTCCACTTCTTCTACCTCTTCGACAGCAAGGGGAAGATCCTTGCCTTCGAACCGCTGCACCTCACCAAATACGGCAACGCCGAATGGAACAAGGGGGAGGTGGATCATTTTGCCAAAAGAGTGGTCGGCCGGTCGATGACCGGCCTGTGGAATTTCGATCCGAAGGTCGATGCGGTAACGAGCGCCACCATGACCTCTGCGATCATCTTCGACAACTTCGATCAGGGGCGGCAGCTCCTCGATGAATTGAAGGCTGCCGGAGAGCTGTAAGGGACGGGCGCCCCTTTTCCTCCTTGTCCTCCAGCGCCGCACAGGCTATCCTTTCCGGTCGTATACGCTTTTTCCGGAAAACTTTTTCGGGATATCCCTCTCAACGGCCAGCAGGCTGCCCGGGGTGGATGTCGCAGGAGCATCTGATTCATGGCCCGAAAAATTTTCATCTCCGCCACCGGTCAGGACTGCGGCAAAACGACGACCAGCCTCTCCCTTCTCTACCAGGCGCGGAAGAAATACAGCCGCATCGGCTTCATCAAGCCGATCGGCCCCAAGCCGATCGACTTCCTCGGCCGCCGTATCGACACCGACCCGGCGATGATCGCCAAGGTTTTCGGTCTCGAACATCTCATCGACTTCATGTGTCCGGTGGTGGTGGAGCCGGGGATGACCCACCGGATGATCGAGGGGAAGATCTCCGTCGTCGAGCTCGAAGGGCGCATCCTGCAAGCGGTGGAGCGCCTCGAGCAGGAGTGCGACTTTCTCGTCATCGAGGGGGCGGGGCACAGCGGCGTCGGCTCGGTTCTCGGCCTCAGCAACGCCCGGGTGGCGGCCCTCCTCGGAGCGCCGGTGCTGATGGTGACCGGCGGCGGTCTCGGGAGCGTGATCGACTCGGTCTGCATGAACCTGGCCCTCTACCGGGAGTGCGGGTCCGAGGTGCGGCTGCTGGTGGCCAACAAGCTGATTCCCGAGAAGCGCGACAAGACCATGCACCATTTGCGTCTTGCCTTCAAGGATGCCGGCCTCGGCGTGATCGGCGGCTTCAACTACCAGCCGGTGCTGGCCAATCCGACCCTCAAGCGGATCGCTCACGTCCTCGGGATCCCGGTCAACGGCAACGCCGCCGATCTGATGCGCATCGTCCACCATGTCCAGATCGGCGCCGCCTCCACCCAGCGGGTGGTGGATATGCTCGAAGAGGACACGCTCCTCATCGTCACCAGTTCCCGGGACGAGCTGCTGGTGACCCTCTCCAACCTCTACGCCCACCCCGAATACCGGGCGCAGATTGCCGGCCTGGTGATTCCTGGGGTGGTGCCGATTTCGAAAATAACCCAGCAGATTCTCGACAGCAGCGGTCTCCCCTATCTGCGCACCACCATGCGCACCGACAGCGTCTTTCTCGCCATTCACGAGGACGTCTCGAAGCTCACCCCGGAGGATGCCGAGAAGATCGTCCTGATCCACAAACTGGCGGAGAAACGTTTCGACTTCGACTACATCGACCGGCTCTTTTCCGAATGACCGCGTCGCAACCGCAGGGATTTTTCCAGCCATGAGCGAAAAGCACGACATCCGTCCGGGGCAGTCGATCGAGCTCCTCAAGGAGCTGCACATCCTCACCCGCGACGGCCAGCTCAACCAGGACAGCCGCCGCAAGCTCAAGCAGGTCAATCACCTCTACCAGTTCATCGAGCCGCTCCTGCAGGAGGTGCTGCAGGAGCGTTCCGCCATCCGCCTCGTCGACCACGGCGCGGGGAAGTCCTATCTCGGCTTCATCCTCTACGACCTCTTCTTCAAGACGCGGTCGGACGAGAGCCGGATCTACGGCATCGAGACCCGTGACGAACTGGTGCAAAAATCCCGGGAGCTCTCGGCGCGCCTGAACTTCCCCGGGATGTCCTTCTACAACCTCTCGGTGGCCGAGGCGACGGAATCGGTGTCCCTGCCGGAGACCGTCGACGTCGTCACCGCTCTCCACGCCTGCGATACCGCCACCGACGACGCCATCGCCTTTGGTTTGAAAAAAAAGGCTCAATTCCTCGTCCTGGTCCCCTGCTGCCAGGCCGAGGTGGCCACGGCCCTGCGCCGGACCAAGGCCGCCGCCCTGGCCCGGGGACCCCTGGCGGAGATCTGGCGCCACTCCCTGCACACCCGCGAATTCGGCAGCCACCTCACCAACGTCCTGCGCTGCCTGCAACTGCAGGCCCACGGCTATCAGGTGAGCGTGACCGAGCTGGTCGGCTGGGAACACTCGATGAAAAACGAGCTCATCATCGCCCGTTTCAAGGATCTCCCCCGCCGCCATCCCGCCGAACGCCTCCGCGAGCTCCTCGGGACCCTGGGGCTCGAGGAGCTGGAGGGGCGGTTTCTGACTCCGGAGTAAGCGTCGCTGCGACCCCTCTCCGGGGCTCCTCGTGCCGCTCCCCGGAAAATCCGCCATTTTGCTCGCCGACTGTGCTAGGATGTCCGTTCGCTGGATTTTTCCTTTTGTTAACGCAACACGCGAGAGTTCCGATGAAAATAGAATGGTACCCGGGGCACATGGCCAAGGCCCGCCGTCAGATCATCGAGGTGATGGCCACCATCGACGTGGTCATCGAGGTCATCGACGCCCGTCTCCCCGCCTCCAGTTCCAACCCCCTCCTGGCCAAATTGCGGGGGGTCAAACCCTGCATCAAGATCCTCAACAAGAACGACCTCGCCGACCCGGAAGTCACCCGGGCCTGGGTGCGTCATTTCGAAGAGGAGTCCAATGTGCGGGCCCTCCCCCTCGAAGCGAAGCAGCGCACCGAGGTCGCCCACATCCCCACTCTTTGCCGGGGGATGGTCTCCCGTCCCGGCAAGCCGTGGAAGTCGCTGCGGGTCATGGTGATGGGGATTCCCAACGTCGGCAAGTCGACCCTGATCAACACCCTGGCCGGCAAGCGCATGGCGCGCATCGGCGACAAACCCGCCATCACCACCTGCCCGCAGCAGATCGACCTGCGCAACGGCATCTTCCTTTCCGATACCCCGGGACTCCTCTGGCCGGTCATGAGCGATCAGCGGGGGGCCTACCGGCTGGCGACCAGCGGCGCCATCGGCGACAGCGCCATCGACTATGCCGATGTCGCACTTTTTGCCGTCGCCTTCATGATGCGCCGCTATCCCGATCTCCTCTGCGCCCGCTACGACCTGCAGGCACTTCCTGAGAGCCCCACGGCCGCTCTCGAGGAGATCGGCCGCCGCCGCGGCTGCCTGGTCGGGGGCGGAGAGATCAACCTGCAGCGGGCCGGCGAGGCCTTTCTCCGCGATCTGCGCGGCGGGAGGATCGGCCGGGTCTCCCTCGAAGAACCGGGGGAGGAGATTGTTGCCGAGGCCGCTCCGGAGGAGGGGAATGGGTACGCCCCCCTTTAACTGCCGGCGCTGCGGGCACTGCTGTCTCACCCTGGTCGACGCCTTTGCCGGCTGCGTCTCGGCGGCCGACCTCGCCCGCTGGAGGGGAGCCGGGCGGCCGGACATCCTCTCCCGGATCGAGAGTCTCGACCTCGGCCGGGGGAACGTTTTGCACCTCGCCTGGGTCGATCCCCTCACCCGGGACGACGTCGAGCGCTGTCCCTGGCTTGCCGAGCTCCCCGACGGCGGCGGCTTTGGCTGCACCATCGAAGCGATCAAGCCCGACCACTGCCGCGCCTACCCCGAGGATGAAAGCCACGCCCGCCAGACCGGCTGCCCCGGAGCGGCCTTTCCCCCCGAAAATTGATTCATCCGCCGTCCGTCGCAATTTTTTTTACAGGAGACAGGATGCAGGCCAAGGAACTGGCAAAGAAAATCAAGAGCAACTCGGCGCCCTGCGTCATCGACGTGCGCAGTGGCTTCGAATTCCGCTCGGGGCATATCCCCGGGGCGCTCCATACCCCTGCCTGGCGGATTCTGCTGCGCCTCTCCCCCCTCCCCGGGGACAAAAAGACGTCGCTCGTGGTGACCTGCGAACACGGCCCCCGTGCCCAGATCGCCGTCTCCCTCCTGAAGCTGGCCGGATATCCTGACATCGAGCTCCTTGATGGGCACATGGCAGGGTGGCGTCGCGGCGGACTTCCTCTGGAAAAATAAACTGCGCTCAACCGGCAGCGATTCCGGGAGAGGGGAACAAAAAAGGGCAATGGCCGGAACACGCGTTCCGGCCATTGCCCTTTTTGCATTCTCTTTCAAAGAGTCGTCAGGCCGGGAAGGTGATTTCCAGCTGGCTTTCGCTGAGCTTGCGGACGCGGAGATTTTCCCGGAAGTGTTTCCCCACCCCCTGGACGAGGCCGACCAGGTAGTCGATCATGCCGCGGCCGGAGCGGTACTCCATCAGCAGGGTGTTGTCGTCCTTCCACTTGTAGCCGAAGCGGGGGGGGCGCGCCGATTCGATGTTCATGGTCACGTTCTCGTGGATCTGATCCATCTTCAGCAGCAGTTCCCGGGCGGTTTTGGAGCCGCGGAAGTAGGCCTTGTAGATCCTCTGGCAGAACTCGTTGACCCAGTAGTCGCCGAAGGCTTCGGAGGCCTGGCGTTTGCTGATGTTGAGCGTGGTGCAGGTGGCGTCGAAAATTTTCATGGCGACGCGGTCGTCGATGTCCTGGCTGGCGAGAAAACGGGTGTTGCCGGGCAACCCGGCGTTCACCAGGGTCGCCTCCCACTTGGGCTTGCCGTACCCTTCGCTGATCATGCTCTCGAGACAGTTGATGATGACGGCCTTCACTGGGATACCTCCTTTGAGTGCGGTTGAAGAAATGTCGGAACTTTGCGGCGGTTTGTCCTGCGGCGGGAAGTAGACGGCTTGTGAAAGGAAAAAATCTTTTAAAATCAGTGGGGAAGAGAGTAACTCATCCTTTCCTTTGTGGGACCTGTCATATCTTACAGGGGCGGTAAGTATCCATTGTCGGCGATCATGGCCTGTGCTTTTCTGGCCGAGGGAAATGATGACGGGTGGAGGACCGGACGTCCTTTGCGGCCGACTTTTTCCCGGAGACGCAGCAAAGGAGCCTTATCATGAGCAAACTCGAGGATGTTCGAAGTGTCGATCCCGCCGCCCTGGCCATGCTGGCCGTGGCGGACCGGGAGGGGTACGAAACCGTCTGGGACCGCTTGAAGCAGCAGCAGCCCCAGTGCCGCATGGGGCAGACGGGGGTCTGCTGCCGGATCTGTTCCATGGGCCCCTGCCGGATCAATCCCTCGGGGAAGAAGCCCGACCGGGGGGTGTGCGGGGCCGATGCCGACACCATCGTCGCCCGCAACCTCATCCGGATGATCGCCGCCGGCGCCTCGTCCCATTCGGATCACGGCCGCAAGCCGGCCATCCTCCTCCGGGAGATCGCCGCCGGGCACAACGCCGACTACGGGATCAAGGATCCGGAGAAACTCCTGGCCGTCGCCGCCCGGCTCGGCATCGCCGTCGAGGGGCTCAGCCTCCTGGAGGTGGCCGGGGAGGTGGCCGAGGTCTCCCTTGAGTGCTTCGGCAAACAGGACGGCGAGCCGATCCGCTTTCTCCAGCGCTACATGCCGGCCCGCCGCCAGGAGCGCTTCCAAAGGCTCGAAACGGAAATTGCCGCCTCTACCGGGAGGCGCCCGGGGTTCCTGCCGCGGAGCATCGACCGGGAGCCGGTGGATGTGCTGCACCGCACCACCTTCGGCACCGACCACGATCCCCTCTCGCTGTTGATCCAGGGGGTGCGCTGCGCCCTGGCCGACGGCTGGGGCGGTTCGATGATCGCCACCGAGCTCCAGGATGTCCTATTCGGCACGCCGCGGGCCAAGGCGGCCCAGGCCAACCTGGGGGTGATCGACGCCGACTATGTCAATATCCTCGTCCACGGCCACGAGCCGATCTTTTCCGAAAAACTCATCGACTGCTCCCTCGGGGAAGAGATGCAGGCGGTCGCCCGGGAGCACGGCGCCAAGGGGGTCAAGGTCATCGGCATGTGCTGCACCGTCAACGAGGTCCTGATGCGCAAGGGGGTGGCGGTGGCGGGGAATCACCTGCACCAGGAACTGGCGGTGATGACCGGCGCCATCGAGGCGGTGGTGGTCGACGTCCAGTGCATCCTGCCGTCGATGGTCAACCTCACCCGTTGTTTTCACACCCGTTTCATCACCACCAGCGACCAGGCGATGTTTCCCGGGGCGATCCATATCCAGTACGACGAGCAGAACGCCCGCCGGGTTTCCGAAGAGGTGGTGCGCACCGCCATCGCCGCCTTTTCCGACCGCAACCCCGCCAAGGTCTCCATTCCCCAGGAGGTGATGGAGGCGCGGGTCGGCTACGGCGTCGAGGAGCTCTCCCGTCACCTCGGGGGGGATCTGCACCCCCTGGCCGTGGCCCTGGCCGACGGCACCATCCGGGGGATCGTCGGCATCGTCGGCTGCAACAATCCCAAAATCACCCAGGACTACCTCCACGTCGGTCTGGCCCGGGAACTGATCCGGGAGGGGGTCCTGGTTGTCGGCACCGGCTGCTCGGCCATCGCCGTGGCCAAGGCCGGCCTGATGGGGCTGGAGGTGGCCGACCAGGCCGCTGCCGGGCTGCGCGACTTCTGCCGACGCCACAACCTCCCGCCGGTGCTGCACATGGGATCCTGCGTCGACTGTTCGCGGCTGCTGGTCCTCTTCAGCGACCTGGCCGAGCGCCTCGATCTCGACGTTTCGGAGCTGCCGGTGGTCGGTTCGGCGCCGGAGTGGACCACGGAGAAGGCCCTGACGATCGGCACCTATTTCGCCGCTTCCGGGGTTCCCGTGCATCTCGGCCATATGCCGCCCATTGCCGGGAGCTCCACCGTCACCCGGATCCTCACCGAGGATCTGCGGGGACTTCTCGGCGGGTACTTTTTTGTCGAGGGGGAGCTGCTGCCGGCCACGGCGGCCATCCTCGCCGTTCTCGATGAGCGCCGGGCCCGGTTTCTGTCCAAAGAGGAGGATCTCCCGGCGGATCTGGCGAGTTAGAGGGGAAAGTGACCAATTTTGACCACCCCCGGGGAAAGAGAGGGAAACCTGGCCCTTCATCCGCTGAAAGAAAAGCCCAAGGGTCCGTATTTGCGGGTTTTTATGGTTTGATTAAAATAATGTGGACGGCCGACATTTGGGATTATTTTTTGCAAGTCTTGCGGCACTCCGGCCGGGATGCCCCCCGGTCCGCAACGGATTATTTCTAGGAGTTGTTTCATGTCATTCCAGTGGAAAATGATCGGCATCGTCGTCTCAGCGGCTCTCCTTCCGCTCCTGGTGGTTCTGGCCCTGACCACCCACTATTCCATGAAGGCCCAGGAGGAAACGGTCGCCGCCGCCGAGCGGATGGTAGACGCCGATCTCGAGCATACGATTGCCGGACTTCTGCGCCTGGCCGACGCCAATCAGGCCGCCCTGAAAGAGCAGCGCCAGGCGGCGGTAAGGAACTATCTCCGTTCCCTGGCCGACAGTCTCTACCAGAGGGTCGAGGCGATTCACCGCCGCGAATCGGGGGGCGCGGCGCAGGAGGCGATTCGGCGCGAAATCCTCTCTCCCCGCATCGGCGGCAGCGGCTATGCCTTCGGCCTGAACAGCCAGGGGGTGTTGACGGTTCATCCGAAGAGTGAAGGAACGTCCCTGGCAGGGGAGGCGCACATCGATGAAATGCGGGACAAGAAGGAAGGGTTCATCACCTATCACAGTGTCACCGCCGGGCGTGACAAGGCCGTCTACTACCGCTATTTCCAACCCCTCGACCTGATCATTGCCCCGGGGGTCTTCGTCGACGAACTGGAGAGCCTCTACGATCTCCAGGGGGAGGCGGCGGCCTTTTCGCGGTTTGTCAACGGCCTGCAGCAGCTGCGCATCGGCGAACTGGGATATATCTGGGCTGTTTCCGTCGCCGACGGCCGGTCCGAGGGCTTTGCCGCCAGTCCGACGGGAGCAGGCGGGAAGGCCCTTCCCCTTCCCGAGGAGGACAGCGGCGGCACTCCCTTTCTGCAGCCCCTCGTCGATCGGGCCCTGTCTCTTCCTCAAGGGGAATACGGCGAATTGTGGCTCGATCTGGTCAATCCCCTGGACGGCCAAAAGCATCGCATGATGTATCGCTTCACCTATTACCCCCCCCTGAATTGGGTCATCGGCGCCGCCGTTGCCGAGGAGGAGGTTCTCGGCGCCGCGACCCGGGTCGGTGCGTCCTTCAGCGCCATGGAGAAGTCGATCCTCACCGGCTCGGCGGTGCTGGCTCTTCTGGCCTGTCTTGCCGCCTCCCTCTTCGCCAGGACTCTGAGCCGCCCGGTGCAGCAGGTGGCGGCGGTGGTCAAGAGGGTGGCCAAGGGCGATTTTACCTGCCGGCTCAACCTGCAGCGGCGGGATGAAATCGGCCAGCTTGCAACGGCGCTCGACGGCATGTCGGAGCATTTGCATCGCACCGCCGAACTGGCCGAGGAGATCGCCCGGGGGAATCTGGCGGTGACGGTGGTGAGGGCGTCGGAGGAGGATCAGCTCGGGCTGGCCCTCGGCAACATGGTGGGGACGCTCAATAACGTTATCGGCGAGGTGAAGGGGGCGATGGAAAACGTCACCTCGGGAAGCCGGGCCCTCAACGACGCTTCGCAGGAGATGTCCCAGGGGGCCACCGAGCAGGCGGCGGCGGCCGAGGAGGCGGCGGCCTCCATCGAGCAGATGGAGGCAAACATCCGCCAGAATGCCGAAAATGCCCGGAAGACCGAGCAGCTCGCCGTCAAGGCCGCCGGGGACGCCGAGGCGAGCCTGGAGGCGGTGGGCGACACCATGACGGCGATGAAGCAGATCGCCGAAAAGATCATGATCGTCGAGGAGATCTCCCGGCAGACCAACCTCCTGGCCCTCAACGCCGCCATCGAGGCGGCGCGGGCCGGGGAGCACGGCCGGGGATTTTCGGTCGTTGCCGCCGAGGTGCGCAAGCTGGCCGAGCGCAGCCAGCTGGCGGCGGTGGAAATCAACGGGCTGTCGATCTCGAGCGTCGATGTGGCGGCCAGGGCCGGCCTGATGCTCGAAGCGATGGTTCCCGACATTCAGAAGACCGCGGAACTGGTGCAGGAGATCGCCGCCGGCAGCAGGGAACAGACGATGGGGGCCGGGCAGATCGGCAAGGCCATCGGGCAGCTCGACCTGGTCATCCAGCAGAATGCCACCGTCGCCGAAGAACTGGCGGCCACCTCGGAAGAACTCTCCAGCCAGTCGATGCAGCTCCTCGAAACGATGACCTTCTTCTCCACCGGAGACCTCGTTGAGGCCCCCGAAACACCCCGGACGCGTCCGGGGGGACAGTCCTTGCAGATCGCAGGCTCCTAACGTCAAAGGGACCGCCCCTCCGTGGCGGTCCCTTCTCCCTTCTCCCTTCTCCCTGTTCTATTCCCGCACGTAGGTGTCGATATCGGTCTCGTGCACCATCGCCATCATATGGGCGTATTCCGATTCGACGATCTGGTAGTGGCGGTCTTCGTCCCGCGCCAGCTTCTCATAAACCGTCCTGATTTCGGGGTCGTTGCAGGCCGCGGCGAGACTGCGGTAGGTATCGCGGTTCTCTTCTTCGAGGCGCATCGCCAGTTCCATGACCCTGCGGCTGGCAATCTCCGGGTCGAGCCCCGTTTCGAGGGCCTTGATCAGGGGGGACTCGATGTGGGGGGGGAGGGCGAGAAAGGAGCGGACATCGCCGATCTCTTCTCCGCTGTAACGGGAAAAGAGACTTTCGATGTGTCCCTGCTCTTCTGCGATGAGGGTTTCCAGAGCCCTCCGCGACCGTTCCCTGGTCACTCGGGAGGCCGCTTCGCGGTAAAAATCGAGTCCCTCCTTTTCGTGGAGCAGGCACTCCTTGAGGATCTCCTGGGTCTGTTTCTTCATGGCTGTCTCCTTTTCTGCCGCGCGTGTTATTCTGATAACAAGCCGCCCCTGCCTTGTCCTGTAGTCCCGGTTCCCCTGGGGTTGGTTCCCTTAAATTGTAACCGCGAAATTTCGTTTGTCCCGGGGCGGTTCGGCGCCCCTCTTGGGCCGCAGGAGGCAAGAAACGAGTGCATCCCTTGATCGGGTCTGCTATAGTACCCCGTTCTGCCCCCGGGGGCGATCCATCATCAATTGATCCGGAGCCGCAATGGACGAGGAATTCGAAGAATATCTGGAAGAAGAGGACGATGAAACCCTGGAGATGGCGCAATTCGCCCTCGACCGGGGAGACGACCTGACCGCCCTCGATCTGGCCGAGGAGTATCTCGAGAGTCATCCCCTCGACGTGGAGGCTCTCAATATCTGTGCCGTAGCCGCCTCCAATCTCGACGACAACCCCAAGGCCCTGGCTCTCTATCAGAAAGCCCTGCGTCTCGATCCGAAAAACGGCGCCATCCACCACAACTACGGAGTCCTCCTCGATCGCATCGAGGCGTATGAGGAGGCCCTGGTACATTTCCGCCGCAGCCTCGAACTGCAGCCGGATTTCCCCGAGGCCTACATCAACATGGGGAACGCCCTCGATGAACTGGGGCGGATCGAAGAGGCGTTGCAGATGTACGACCAGGCCCTGCGGCGGATGCCCGATGCTCCGGACGTCTACTACAACAAGGGGTATGCCCTCAACCGGCTCGGCCGCTTCGAAGAGGCGGTCGGCAGTTTTCATAAGGCCCTCGAGATTAACCCTTCCGATCCCGCTTCCCTCAACGGCCTCGGCTTCGCCCTCGGCGGTCTCGGCCGCGACGAGGAGGCGGTGGCCACCTACCGCAAGGCGATGGCCAAGGACGACAAGATTCCGACCTATCACTACAATTGCGCCCTCTCCCTGGCCCGTCTCCATCGCCCTGATGAGGCGCTGCAGGAATTTTCCGCCGCGCTGGCCATCGATCCCGAGTTTTACGAGGCCTATATCGAACGAGCGAACCTCTTCACCGACCTCGGCCGTTTTGCCGATGCCCTGGAGTCGCTCGACGCCGCCGAAAAGCTCGAACCCGAGAGTCCCGAGCCCCCCTTCTACCGCGGGGTGATACTGGAAAAACTCGGCGATCCGGCGGGGGCTCTGGTGGCTCTGGACGAAAGTCTGAGCCGCGATCCCGAGTCGATCTACACCCTGAACAACAAGGGGAACGTCCTTATGGACCTCGGCCGGCTGGACGAGGCGCTCTCCTGTTTCGATGCCATTATCGAGCGGACTGCCGCTTACCCTCTGGCCTACTACAACCGCGCCTGCGTCTTCGCCCGGCGCGGCAAGGTGCAGGAGGCGGTGCGGGAGCTGGCGAAGGCTTCGGCCCAGGAGGCGCAGTTTCTCGCCGATGCCCTGCAGGACCCTGATTTTGAAGGGATTCGCGACAAGGCCTCATTTGTGCGGCTGCTCAATCGCAGGAAGGCCGGATAGCCGGATCGAAGGATCTGACCATGATCGAGACCGTCCTCCCCGTCCGGGGGATGAAGTGTCAGAAATGCGCAAGCAAGGTTCACGCGGCTCTTGCCCCCCTCGCCGGGGTCGGGACGGTCGAGGTCGATCTCGCCGGCTGTTGCGCCCGGATCCTTCACGACCCGCTGTCCGTGGACGGGCCGGCCCTGGCCGCCGCCATAGAGGAGGCGGGGTTCCGGGTCGCCGCGGTCCCCGGAGAGGGGGCGCCCCTCCCTGAACCGTCGGTCGTGCCCGGAGGAGAGGCCGTTCGCATCACCCTGCAGCTTGGCGGCATGAGCTGCGCCAACTGCGCCCGAACCATCGAACGGAGGGTGGCCCTGTTGGCGGGGGTGCAGTCGGTCTCTGTCAATTTCGCCACCGAAAAACTGGTCGCCGCCTGTGATCCCGACCGTCTCGGTGCCGAGACCCTGATCGCCAGGATCGCCGATCTCGGCTATCCTGCCCGTCTTCCCGCGGCACAGGGGGAGGACGGCAGGCTGAAATTCGCCATTCAGGGGATGCATTGTGCGTCCTGCGCCGCAACGATCGAGAAAAAACTCCGGAGCCTGCCGGGGATGGGCGCGGCGACGGTCAATTTCGCCGAGGAGACGGCAACCGTCGTCTTCGACCCGCAGCGTCTCGACCGGCAGGAGATCTTCTCCGCCGTCGAGGAGGCCGGCTATGCGCCCCTGGCGCGGCGGGGGAGCGCCGAGGAGGAGAGCGAAGCCCGCAGCCAGCGCCGCTGGCTGATCCTTTCGGCTCTTCTGACCCTGCCGATCCTCCCCCTGATGTACTTCCTCCCCTGGGGCGAGGCCACCGTCTACCTCATCGCCCTCCTGGCCACCTCCGTTCAGTTCAGCGCCGGCCTCACCTTCTACCGTGGCGCCTGGACATCCCTGAAAAACGGCAGCGCCAACATGGATGTACTGGTCGCCCTGGGGATCAGTGCCGCCTACGGCTACTCGCTGGCGGCCCTTTTGGGGGTCTTCGGGCTCACCGGGACGGTCTTTTTCGAAACCGGCGCCATGCTGATCACCTTCATCCGATTCGGCAAGTGGCTCGAGGCCCGGGCCAAGGGGAGGGCAAGCCAGGCGCTCAAGGCGCTGCTGCAGCTTCGCCCCGACCGGGCGCGGTTGCTCCTTGACGGCCGGGAGCAGGACGTCCCCGTCGGCCGGGTCAGGGTCGGGGATCGGGTGGTGATTCTTGCCGGCGAGAAGATTCCCGTGGACGGCGAAGTCCTCGAGGGGGAATCGGCGGTCGACGAGGCGATGGTCACCGGAGAAGCGGTCCCCCGCGACAAATCCCCCGGTGATGCCGTGACCGGCGCCACCATCAATCAGACCGGCCGCCTGGTGGTGAAGGCGACGCGGATCGGCGAAGAGACGGTGCTGGCTCAGATCGTCCGCATGGTCGAGGACGCCCAGGGGGACAAGGCGCCGATTCAGCGTCTGGCCGACGCCGTCTCCAACCGCTTCGTCCCGGCGGTGGTATCAATCTCGGTCCTGACTTTTCTCGTCTGGTACCTTCTGCTCGATGCCCCCTTTATTTTCGCCTTCAAGATGGCCATCGCCGTACTCGTCATTGCCTGCCCCTGTGCCCTGGGTCTGGCGACGCCGACGGCGATCATGGTCGGCAGCGCGGTGGGGCTCTCCGCCGGCATCCTTTTCAAACGGGCCTCGGTCCTGGAAAATATAGCCCGTCTCCAGATTCTCCTCCTCGACAAGACCGGTACCCTGACGACGGGGGAATTTTCCGTCAGCGACCTGATCCCCGTTCCCGGCGGCGATCCCCGGGAGCTGCTGCGGCTGGCGGCGGCTCTCGAGTCGACCAGCAACCATCCCCTGGCCAGGGGTGTCGTCGCCCGAGCCAGGAGGGAAGGGATCGAGCTCCCGGCGGTCAGCGGGGCGCGGGAAGTCGCCGGACACGGCCTCCTCGCCGAGGTCGAGGGCGGGACGCTGCTGGCCGGCAACCAGCGGCTGATGGAGCGCGAAGGGGTCGATGTCGCTCCCCTCTCCGCCGAGGCCTCCGCCCTGGGAGCCGTGGGCAAATCGCTGATTTATCTCGCCCGCAACGGAATCCTCCTCGGGGTTCTCGGGCTTTTCGACACCCTCAAGGACAACGCCGCCGAGACGGTCCGCCGTTTGCGCGCCCTGGGTCTGAAGACGGTGATGATTACCGGCGACCGCAGGGAAGCCGCCCAGGCCGTCGCAGCCCTCCTCGGAATCGACGCTGTCGAGGCCGAAGTCCTCCCCGGGGACAAACAGGCCGTGGTCCGCAGCTATCAGGCGCAGGGACTGGTGGTCGGGATGGTCGGCGACGGGATCAACGACGCCCCGGCGCTGGCCCAGGCCGATATCGGCATCGCCCTCGGCAGCGGTACCGACGTCGCCAAGGAAACCGGGGACATCGTCCTGGTCAAGGGGGACATCCTCGATGTGGAGCGGGGGATCCGCCTCGGGCGAAAGACTCTCGCCAAGATCAGGCAAAATCTCTTCTGGGCGTTTTTCTACAACATCGTCGGCATTCCCATCGCCGCCGGGGTTCTCTACCCGGCCTTCGGGATCGTTCTCAAGCCTGAATTCGCCGGGCTGGCCATGGCCTTCTCCAGCGTTTCGGTGGTGACCAACAGTCTGCTGCTCAAGCGTTATGCAGCCAAGCTTCCGGGGGGGGATCAATCATGACCATCGATCTGCAGAAAGCCAGGGAATTTTCCGATCAGGTGATCGAGTGGGTGCGGGGCAAGGGGCGAATCCTCATCGTCGCCCACGACAACCCCGATCCCGACTCCCTGGCCTCGGCCTTTGCTCTGGGGCACCTTCTCCTCCTCAAGACCGGGCAGGAGGCGACCATCGCCTTCGGCGGCGTCATCGGCCGCGGCGAAAATCGCGCCCTGGTCAGCGAACTGGAGATCAAGGCCATACCGCTGGATGAGCTCGACCTCTCCCTCTTTCCCGTCGTCTGCATGGTCGACACCCAGCCGGGGACCGGGAATAATTCCTATCCCGTCGATCGCCCGGTGCACGTTGTCATCGATCACCATCCCTCCCGGGAGATCTGCGACAGCTGCCGCTGGGTCGATGTCCGTCCCGAATACGGCGCCTGCGCCACCATCCTCTTCGAGTACCTGCAGGCCCAGGAGATCTACCTCGGAACCAAGCTGGCAACCATGCTCTATTACGCCATCAAGTCCGAAACCCAGGACCTGGGACGGGAGTGGACCCGGGCCGACCGGGAAGCCTACCTCCATCTTTTCCCCCTGGCCAACAACCGCATCCTCTTCAATATCACCCACCCCGAGTCGCCGCGGGAGTACTTCCTCAGTTTCAACCAGGCCCTGGAGAGTGCCCGCATCTACGGCGATCTCCTGGTATTCAATCTCTACGCCATCGACAATCCGGACATGGTCGCCGAGATGGCCGATTTCCTGATGCGCATGGAGGGGGTGACCCTGGTGCTGGGGATGGGGAACTACCGGGACAAGGAGATCCTCTCCCTGCGCACCACCGATCTCTCGGTCAATGCCGGCGAGGTGATCCAGGCGGTCGTTGCCGGCCTCGGCACGGCCGGGGGGCACGGGATGACCGCCGGCGGCCAGATCCATCCCCTGCAGGGGGATCGGGCCCTGCAGAAGGAGCTGGAGAATACCCTGGCCCGGCGCCTCCTGGAGACCCTGGGGAAAACCCCCTGCCGCCCCAAACGACTGGTCCCCTCCTGAGAGGGGGTCGATTGACAGCCCCGGTTGACTTGGGGTATAAACATGTCGGCTTTTTCCCGAGGTGACCATGCTGCGCTCTCTTCTGCTCCTGTTTTTCCTCCTCCTCCCCCTCTTCTCCGCCGATGCCGCCGTGGAGCTGGCCCTGAAGGGTCGTCCGCCGGTGACCCTCACCGAGGTCTATCTGCGCGACGGGGTCTCCTATCTGGCCATCGACGACGTCCTGGCCGTTCTCGAGCTGAAGGGGGACTGGGACTCGGTGCGGCATGTCTACACCCTCCAGACGCCGCGGGGAGCGGCGGTGATCTCTCCCGGCAGCCGTTACCTGCGCCAGGGGGAGAGCTTCATTCCCCTGGCCCACCAACCCCGTTTCATCGATGGCCGTCTGCGGGTCGCCGAGGATTTCGTCAACGAGCAGCTCCCGGCCTTCCTCGACGAGCCGGTCTACTACCGCAATCTCAAACCCTCCGCCGTGCGGGCCGACGTGGGGGAGACCCCCCTCGACCGGCTCTTCGCCTTTGTGCTGCGAAAGAAGAAGTCGGCCGACGAACCGGCGCTGCGCGGGATCGTTCTCGATCCCGGCCACGGCGGCCAGGATCCGGGGGCCATCGGCCTCAAGGGGCTCAAGGAAAAGGCCGTGACTCTCGGCGTCGCCCGGCGCCTGGACAAGCTGATCAAGATGCAGATGGGGATCCCCACCTACCTCACCCGCAACGACGACTATGCCCTGAATCTGCAGCAGCGCCTCGAGGCGGTGGCCCGTCCCGATGTCGATGCCCTGATCCTCCTCCACGCCCAGGCGTCGTTCAGCGACCGGCCGGGCGGCGTCACACTGGTGATCCGTCCCCGGGATGAGGCCGCCGGCGGAGAGGTCGTCGAAGGAGAGGGGGGGAGCATGAAGCTCGCCCAAAAGCTCCGCGGCGCCCTGGAACGCTCCGGTATCTCCGTCGACGGCATCGTCCGCGCCCCCCTCCTCCCTCTCGGGCGCGGCAATCTGCCGACGGTCCTGGTCGAGGTCGGCTACCTGTCCAACCCCCGGGACAACCTCCGGCTCTCCGATCCGGCCGGGCAGGATGAGCTGGCCATGGCTCTGCTCAACGGTCTGAAATCTTTTGTCGATGAATTGAAGGAGTTTCGCTGATAATGAACGATGAAAAGAATCGCAACGACGGAAGGTCTGCGGCGGCGCTGCGGCCGGTGACTTTTCAGCGGGGCTTCACCCGTTATGCCGAGGGCTCCGTCCTCGTCTCCTTCGGGGAAACCCGTGTCCTGTGCAACGCCACCGTCGAGGAGAGCGTCCCCTCCTTCATGCGCGGGCAGGGGAGGGGGTGGGTGACCGCCGAATACTCCATGCTCCCCCGCGCCACCCACAGCCGCTCCCCCCGGGAGTCGAGCCGCGGCAAGGTCGGCGGGCGGACCCATGAGATCCAGCGCCTGATCGGGCGTTCGCTGCGGGCGGTGGTCGACCTCGAGGCGCTCGGCGAACGCAGCATCCAGATCGACTGCGATGTCCTGCAGGCCGACGGCGGGACGCGCACCGCCTCCATCACCGGCGCCTACGTCGCCCTCGCCGATGCCCTCAACGGTCTGGTCGCCAAGGGGTTGCTCCTCTCCTCGCCGTTGAAGGAGAGCGTCGCCGCGGTGAGCGTCGGCATCGTCGATGGCTCCCCCCTTCTCGATCTCAACTACGGCGAGGATTCCCACGCCGCCGTCGACATGAACTTCGTCATCACCGGGTCCGGGCGCTTCGTCGAGGTCCAGGGGACCGCCGAAGAGGAGCCTTTTTCCCTCGCCGAACTCGATGCCCTGCGCGATCTGGCCCTGGCCGGTTGCCGGGAGCTCGCCGTCCTGCAGGACCGGGCCCTGGAGGGGTGAAGATGGAGCTGGTCGTCGCCACCCGCAACCAGGGAAAACTCCGGGAAATCCGGGCCCTTCTCGAAGGGAGCGGGATTACCGTTCTCGGTCTCGACGCCTTCCCCGACCTCCCCGAAATCGAAGAGGATGGCGCCACCTTCGAGGCCAACGCCCGCAAAAAGGCCGTGACCGTCGCCCGGGCCACCGGACGCCTGACCCTGGCCGACGATTCGGGGCTTGAGGTCGCAGTTCTGGACGGTCGCCCCGGGGTTCATTCGGCCCGTTATGCCGGGGAGACGGCCAGTGACGCCGACAATAATGCCAAGCTTCTGCAGACTCTGGCCTCTGTTCCCGCGGAGAATCGTCAGGGGGCCTTTTGCTGCGCCATGGCCCTGTGCAACAGGGAAGGGGAATGCCGGGTCTTTTTCGGCAAGGTCGAAGGTCTCCTCCTCGATTCACCCCGGGGAGAAGGGGGCTTCGGCTATGACCCGCTCTTTTTGGTCCGGGAATACGGGCGCACCATGGCGGAGCTCCCCATGGAGATCAAGAACCGCATCAGTCACCGCGGGCAGGCCCTGCGTCAGGCTCTCGAGGTCCTGCGCACCAGGGTATGATGCCGGGTATCCGGCAGGGAATTGGGAAGGGTCAGCCGTGCGGCTGGCCCTTTTTGCTGCGCAGACAGTGGGGGGGGAGCTAACCGGGGTTGGGTGTCAGGCAGTCCTGGCGCCAGCAGCAGTTGAACTGCTGGCAGTCGTAGCGGCCGGGGGAGCCGTAACAGTCGAAATTTCCTTCGGCCAGTTGAATGCTGCGGATCAGCGCCCCCTTTTTCAGGCGGCTTATCTGGGACAGGCCGAGGTCTTTGGCGCGTTCGCGAACATCGACTATTTTCATGGGAACCTCCCGGATTGGGGGTGGAGTCTCTCCTTCTGCCGGCTTTTACCGGAGGGAGTATCCTCGTTATCGGCAAAATCAAACACAAGATTGGCCGTTGTCAATTATTCATCATGGCTTCGCAGTCGAGAGTGGGAGGATTTTCCGGCATCGACATTTTTTGTTGTATGATTTAGTGGCACTCTCCTCAGCGGATCATGGATGAAATACCCTTTCCCCCATATGCAATCGTTTCTTCGGTCGTCGATCGGGAATTTCTGGAATCGCCTCGGGCTGCTGACGGCTCTCCTCCTTCTGCTGCTGGCCGCGACCACCCTGGCAGCCGACCCCCTGGAGATCGCCGTGACCGGCGTTGAAGAGGCGGCCCTGGACAACGTCCGGGCGGCCCTCGTCCTCCCCCCCGACCTGGTGCGGGACGGTCGGGTCGAGCCGTTGTGGCTGGAGCGCTTCGTGCGACAGGTTCCCGAGCGGGTCCGTCGGGCCCTCGAGCCCTACGGTTTCTACGAGGCCGAGGTCAGCACCGACCTGCAGGTCAGGGGTGAGAACGATTATCTTCTCACGGTTGCGGTCGTTCCGGGGGAGCCGGTGCGGCTGACGACGGTTCGGGTCCGCCTCAGCGGGCCGGGGGAGAACGAACCCCGATTGCAGTCGCTGGTCGGCGATTTCCCCCTGCTTCCCGGCGAGGTGCTGCGTCAGGACCTCTACGACAGGGCCAGGGGGACGCTCAAGGCCCGCGCCCTCGACCTCGGGTATCTCGACGCCGACTTCGCCGTCCATCGGATCCTCCTGAACCGTCAGGAGCGGCGCGCCGAAATCGACCTCGAGCTGGCGACGGGGGAGCGGTATCTCTTCGGCGAGGTCCTGATGCATGGCGCCCCCGATTATCCCGAACGTTTTTTGCGCCGCTATATCGCCTTCGCCGAAGGAGACGTCTTCAGCTATCCCCGTCTCGGCCAGACGCAGCTTAATTTCCTCGACTCCGACCGCTTTCGCGAGGTGATCATCACCCCCCGCCTCGACCTGACCCGGGATCTGCGGGTGCCGATCAATCTGAAACTGGTTTCTTCGCCGCGCCGCCGCCTGCGCCCGGGAATCGGTTACGGCACCGACACCGGCGCCCGCATGTCCGTCAATTACCGGGATCTCAATGTGTTGCGCCGCGGTCATGAGTTTTCCGCCGACCTGGGGATTTCCGAGCACCGCCAGTCCCTCACCTCCAGCTACATTCTCCCCGGCCTGAAGAATATGGATTCCCAGACCGCGCTGCGCGCCGGCTTCGAGCGGGAGAGCATCAGCACCTTCGAGACCCGCTCCCTGTTTGCCGAGATCGAGCGGCTGCACGGTTTCGGCCGCGGGCGCATCGGGTCCGTCTATCTGCGGCTTCTGCAGGAAGATTACATCGTCGGGCTACAGGACTCCCGGTCGCGATTGATCCTCCCCGGTCTGCGTTTCAGTCATCGCAGTTACGCCGATCCGATTCGGCCGAAGCGGGGGTTCCGCTATTCCCTGGAAGGGCGGGGAACCCACCAGAGCCTCGGCTCGGACACCGGACTCTTGCAGTTTCTCGCCGGAGGAAATGCCGTCGTCCCTCTCCCCTGGCAGCTCAAACTCCTGCTGCGCACCCAAGGGGGGACGACCCTGAAAAACGAGCCGCTCTCGGAAGTTCCGGCCTCCCTGCGCTTTTTTGCCGGCGGCGACCAGAGCGTGCGCGGTTACGGTTATCAGACCGTCGGCCCCCGGGACGCCAGCGGCAAGGTGATCGGAGGCGAGCATCTGGCGGTGGGGAGCGTCGAACTCGAGGTTCCCATCGGTGAAAACTGGGGAGTGGCGGCCTTTTTCGACCTCGGAAGCGCCTTCAATTCCGTCACTGAGATCGACTGGGCCCGGGGTGCCGGACTCGGGGTGCGGCGCTATACCATGGTCGGCCCGGTCAAGATCGATATCGCCCGGCAGATCGGCGTCGCCGACCCTTCCTACCGGGTGCATGTCAGCGTGGGGTTCGGATGGTGAGAACCGGGCTTAAATACCTGGCGCTGGCTCTCCTGCTGGTGGGTCTCGCCCTTTTGACCGGCGGCGCCTGGCTCGTCGGCACCACGAACGGGACCCGCACCCTCCTTCGTGCCGTCTCCCTCTGGACTCCCCTGAAGATCGACGCCGGATCCGTCTCCGGGCGTCTGGCCGACGAACTCCTCCTCGAAAATGTGCGGGTGAACTGGCCCCGGGGAGAGGCCGCCACCGGCGTCCTTCGCCTGAACTGGAATCCGCGGCAGCTTTTCCAGGGGAATCTGGCGATCGAGGAACTGGAGGTGGCGGATCTGGAAATCCGTCTCGGCAAGGGTGGCGGGTCCGTCTCCGGCGGCAAGGGGGCCCGGCCCCTCTGGCCCCTGGTCTCCGGGGCGCCCCTGGGATTGGAAGGGACGCTCGAGTCGCTGCAACTCTCCCGGGTGACGATCCACGGTCTCGGCGGAAAACCGCTGGTGCTCGAAGAAGCGACGCTGCACCTCGAGCTGCGGGACGGCGTCCTTGCCCTCTCGCGTCTCGAGGCGCAAACCCCCTACGGAAGAGTTTCGGGGGAGGTGAGTGCGGGTCTAACGAAGCCGAGTCTCCGTGCCGATTTGCTGGGGGAACCGGCCGATAACCCGGGAGGGATCGAGTCGGTCCGGCTGAAGGTCGACCTTGGCGCCGGAGGGGGGGAGGAACTCCTTGCCGGTCCTCTCCAGGTGGACATGCGCCTGGCAGGCGATGAGACCTGGCATCTCCTCGGCGAACTCGGTCTCGGCGAAGCGGGGGGCGAACTCCGGGAGCTTCTCCTCACCCGGAGCGCCGCCGCGGGGGAGGTGCGCGGTCGGCTTCAGGCGCGCTTCGACGGCGAAAATCAACCCCTGGCGGCTCAATTGCGCCTTTTGTCGGTCGATCTCGCTCCGGAAACCGGGGTGTCGACCGCCCTGTCCGGGGTTCTCGACATCGCCGGGACGCCGGGACGCTACGAGGGGGAGTTCGACCTGGCCAACTCCGGTGAGTCCTGGCGCGATCTCCAGCTCGCCGGGCGCCTCTCCGGCGGCCTGGAGGGGATCTCCCTGTCCGACCTCGACGGTCTTCTTCTGGCCGGCCGGGTCGGCGGCGAACTCTCTCTCGACTGGAGCGGCCCCTTCCTCGTCGCCGGGACCCTTCAAGGGGAGAATCTCGACCCGGGACTCCTTTCTCCCCCCCTCACCGGCCGGGTCAATTTCAATCTCACCAGCACCCTCCTTTTTCCGCCAGATCTCCCTCCGCAGCTGGAGATCGTTGGGTCCCTGGAGGAGAGCATCCTCCGGGGCCATCCGCTCTTCGGCGTCTTCAACGCCCGTCTCGTCGGGGGGGATCTCCTCCTGCGTCATCTCGAACTCCATGGGGAGGGAGTCGATCTGACGGCCGCAGGGCGCCTCAAGGAGCGGATCGATTTCGCCCTGGTCCTCCCTCGCCTGGCTGACCTGCTGCCGGGAGCCGTCGGGGGGGGGAGGGGGGAAGGGTGGCTGCGCTGGAGGGAAGGGGAACTCTCCGGAGTTTTCCAGGGACAGGGGACAGCTCTCGCCTATGCCGGGCTGGCCGTCGACAGGGGAGCCCTGCAGCTCGAGCGACCGCTTCCCGGAGGCCCCATCGCGCTCCATGCCGATCTCGGCGGAATCCGCTACCGCAACCTCCTTTTTGACCGCCTCGAACTTCAGGGAGACGGCCTGCTCCAGGATCACCGGGTGCGTCTTGACCTGAAGTGGCCGCAGGGCCAGGCGGAAATCGTTGCCGAAGGCGGGTACAGCGAGGGGCGCTGGACGGGAGAGCTGGTGCGTCTGGAAGGAAAGGATGAGGAACAGGGGGGCTGGCGTCTGGCCTCCCCGGTGACCCTTGCCGCCGGAGGCGATGTCGTGCGTTTCACCCCCCTGGAGCTGGTCAGCGATCGGGGAGAGCGCCTCGAGGTGGCCGGCGATTACGACCTGGCCTCAGGACGGGGGGAGGGGGAGGCCCAATGGGAGGATTTGACTCTGGATCGCGCCAACCCATGGCTTCCGGAGTTGCATCTTTTCGGCAAGAGTTCCGGCGCCCTGGAAGGGGCCTGGAGGAAAGACGGCACCCTGGTGCTCAAGGGAAAACTCGTCGCCGCCGGCCGCCTGGAGCATCAATCCAAGGTCCTGGAAGCCCGGCACCTCGAGGCTGAGTTCTCCTGGGATGACAAGGGACTTCTGGCCCTGTGGGATCTCGATCTCTCTGGCGGGGGGAACCTGTTCGGGCGTCTGGATTCCGCCGAAAAGGGGAGACTTGCCCTGCCGCAGAGCCTTGCTCTGCAAGTCGATTGGACCGGTCTTGATCTGGCGCTTTTCAAGGACTGGGCGCCCCCTGGTCTCACCGTCGACGGGCTTCTTTCCGGCGGCCTGACGGCAGAGCTTTTCCCCGGCGGAACCTTCGACGTCTCCGGCGAGGCAGCCGTCGACGGCGGACTCCTTACCTGGGAAGAGCAGGGGACGGTGACGGTGGCGCTGCGCAGCGGCGAGTTCAACTGGCGCTGGCGGAAAAAAGCCCTGGTCCTCGATCTCGCCCTGGTTCTGGCCGAGGACGGTCAGCTCGCCGGGAGTTTCTCCATCCCCCTGCCGGCCGTCTGGCCGCTCCGAATCCCTCCGGCGGGAGCCCTGTGGGGAGAGGTGGAAGGGACCTTCAGGGAGCGGGGGCTTCTGGGCACCCTCCTGCCGGGGTTGTTGCGGGAGAGTCACGGCGACCTGACTCTCGATCTTGCCCTCGGCGGCACCTGGCAAAGTCCTGAGTTCTCCGGCGGTCTGAGTCTGACCGGGGCCGGGGCCTATCTCCCCCGGGCCGGCATCGAACTGCGCGACCTGAGGCTGCAGGCCGAATTCGCCGGCGACCGGTTGCGCATCCTCTCCCTGGAAGTCTTTTCCGGGGAGGGGAGCCTCAAGGGGGAGGGGGAGCTTCGTCTGGAGCGCTGGGAGATCGCCGAATTCCACGGCACCCTGGGTGGGGAGCGCTTTCTGGTCGTCAACCTCCCGGAGTTGCAACTGGCGGTCAGCCCCGAGTTGACCGTCGAGGGAACGGCGAAGAGGGTGAAGGTCCGCGGGGAGATCCATGTTCCCGAGCTCCTGGTTCGGGGACGGCAGACTCAGGCCCCCCTGCACCAGCACCCCGATGTCGTTCTGGTCAATGGTCCAGGCCAAAGCCGCCGGACGGCACCGGTGGAGATCGATCTCGAGGTGAGAGTCGTGCTCGGCGACCGGGTCCTGGTTCAGTTCGGAGGGATCGACGCCCGCCTGGAAGGGGATGTTCTTATCGACGCCCGCAGTCTCGACGCCGTCAGCGGCCGGGGGAAGATCCATGTCGCCAAAGGGACCTATTCGGCCTACGGGATGAAGCTCAACATCAGCCGGGGGACCCTCCTCTTTGCCGGCGGCCCCGTCGATCAGCCGACCCTCGACATCCTTGCTCTGCGCACCGTCGGGGAGGTCAAGGCCGGGGTACGGGTCAGCGGCACCCCGCGGTCCCCGCTGGTGACCCTCTACTCCGATCCGGTGATGCCGGACACGGACGTCCTCTCCTATATCGTTCTCGGCCGCCCCATGGGGAGCGATGCCGGACAGGCCAGCCTCCTTCTGGTGGCGGCCGGAGCGCTCCTATCCAAGGGGGAGTCGACGGTGCTGCAGGACCGTCTGCGGCGGCGCGTGGGACTCGACGTCCTCGACATCCAGGCCGGCAACGGCGACGTCACCGAATCGGTCGTCACGCTCGGCAAATACCTCAACCCCAAGCTCTATATCAGTTTTGGGCATTCCCTGTTCACCAACAGCAATGTCGTCGGCCTGCGCTACAGCATCAGCGAGCACTGGCAGGCGGAATCGAGCGTGGGCGAGGAGAGCGGGGTCGATCTCTTTTACAAGATCGAATTCCGCTGAAAACAGCCGGCGGGCTGCGATGGCGAGCCGAAATCCTTGACATTCCTGGTCAGCGGTGCTAAGTATCCACGGTTTCTGTACCCTTTATCGAAAAAGTCACCGGAGGAATTTGCACCATGGAAAAAACATTCGCCATCATCAAGCCCGACGCCTTCGCCGCCGGTCACGCCGGCAAGATTCTCGCCCGCATCTACGCCGAGGGCTTCACGGTCGTCGGACTCAAGAAACTCTACATGAGCAAGGTCGAGGCCGAAGGCTTCTACTACGTCCACAAGGCGCGCCCCTTTTTCGGCGAACTGACCGATTTCATGAGCAGCGGGCCCTGCGTCGTCATGGTTCTCGAAGCCAAGGGCGCCATCAAGAAGTGGCGTGACCTGATGGGCGCCACCAACCCCGCCGAGGCGGCTGCCGGCACCATGCGCAAGGAATTCGGCACTTCCATCGGCAACAACGCCACCCACGGCTCCGACGCCCCCGAAACCGCCGCCTTCGAGATCCCCTACTTCTTCTCCGGACTCGAGCTTCTCTAGGCCGGAGGGTCTTCGCTCACGACGTCTGGCTCCCAGGCCCTCCGGATTCGATCCCGAGGGCCTGTTTTTTGTCATCCCTTGCCCGGAGCCAGTGCAACCGGGACCTGTCTCCCCCCCCCGCTTCATCGCCGAAGCGGTGATCTTCCATGGACTCCTTTCGGCCGGTTTGACCTTGTGCCGGCCGGGCGGGTCGGCTAGAATCGGGGGTGCTCAGGAAATTTCCTCCTTTTGCCAGCTGCGGATCGTTTTTTCATGACCAAGACAGACATCAAGAGCCTCAACCTTGACGAACTGGGCGCCTTCATCCAGGCCTTCGGCAAGGAGAAGTTCCGCGCCAAACAGATCGTCCGCTGGATCTACCAGCGGGGGGTGACCTCCTTTGCCGCCATGACCGATCTCTCCAAGGATCTCCGGGAGTCGCTGGAAACCCGGGCCTTCATCTCCGACTGGGAGCCGGAGGTCACCGAGCAGAGCGTCGACGGCACGAAGAAATACCTCTTTCGCTTATCCGACGGCCAGACCGTCGAGTCGGTGCGCATCCCCATGGAGGGGACACGGACGACGCTCTGCATCTCCACCCAGGTCGGCTGCGCCATGCAGTGCGCCTTCTGTCTGACGGGGACCTTCGGTCTGGTGCGCAATCTCGAAACGGCGGAGATCGTCAATCAGGTCTGCGCCGTGGCCAAGGACGGGCCGATCAACAACATCGTCCTCATGGGGATGGGGGAGCCGCTGCACAACCTCGACAACGTCGTGCGCGCCCTGCAGATCCTCTATCTCGACGAGGGGTTCGGCTTCGGGACCCGCAAGGTGACCCTTTCGACCTGCGGCCTGATTCCGGAGATGCTCGAGATGGCGCGGCGCATCCCTGTCAATCTGGCGGTCTCCCTCAATGCCACCACCGACGCGGTTCGCGATCAGTTGATGCCGGTCAATCGCCGCTACCCCCTCAAGGAGCTGATGACCGCCTGCCGCCATTACCCCTTGAAGCCGCACCAGCGCATCACCTTCGAGTACATCCTGATCCGCGGCATCAACGACACCCTCGCCGATGCCCGGCGCCTCGTCAAACTGCTGCACGGGATCAAGGCCAAGGTCAATCTGATCCCCTTCAACGAACACGGGGAATCGGCCTTTCGCGCCCCGACCCCGGAGGCGATCGAGACCTTTCAGACCTGCCTGCTCGACAGCAACATCGTCGCCATCCGCCGGACGAGCAAGGGGCAGGATATTTCCGCGGCCTGCGGTCAGCTCAAGGGGAAGCTGGAGAGGGCCCAAAAGAAGCTCCCCGCTCCGACCCCCGGCGGCGAGGAGAGGGAATCCGGATCGGCGGCCTGAACGGTCCTCGAACTGAATGAATCATTACTACAATTCTGGAGGTTTTTTCATGGCACAACCTGTGATCGGCGTCATCGGCGGCAGTGGTCTCTACGAGATCGAGGGCTTTTCCAACGTCGAGGAAATCCGTCTTGAAACCCCTTTTGGCGATCCGTCCGACGCCTATATCACCGGCACCCTCGAGGGGGTGAAGCTGGTCTTTCTCCCCCGTCACGGGCGCGGTCACCGCCTCCTCCCCTCCGAGGTCCCCTATCGGGCCAACATCTACGGCATGAAGAAGCTCGGTGTCGAACGGATCATCTCCGTTTCGGCGGTGGGGAGCATGAAGGAGGAGATCGTTCCCGGTGACATCGTCATCCCCGATCAGTTCTTCGACCGCACCCAGGGAAAGCGGGCCTCGACCTTTTTCGGCGAGGGGGTGGTCGGGCACGTGCAGTTCGCCGATCCGGTCTGCGGCGATCTCTCGGCGGTCCTCTACCAGGCCGCCGTCGAGGTCGGCGCCACCGTTCACCGGGGAGGGACCTACATCTGCATCGAGGGCCCCAATTTCTCCACGCGGGCCGAGTCCAATATCTTTCGCAGCTGGGGCGTCGACGTCATCGGCATGACCAATCTCCCCGAGGCGCGCCTGGCCCGGGAGGCGGAAATCTGCTACGGCACCGTGGCTCTGGCCACCGACTACGACTGCTGGCACCAGGAGCACGACGACGTCTCCGTCGAGGCCGTGATCGCCATCATCCAGCAGAATGTGGCCACCGCCCGCAACATCATCCGCAAGGCGGTGAACAGGCTCTCCGGCGTCCGTGGCTGTGCCTGCGGCGAGGCGCTGAAATACGCCATCATGACCCGCAAGGACCTGATCCCGCAGGAGACGATCGACAGGCTCGACCTCATCATGGGGCAGAACCTGCGCTGATTTTCCTGCCGTCCCCGCGGCCGCCGGAATTTAAATCGGGTATAATTAGCAAATTATAGATTTTTCCCCCAAGGAGGGATGGATGAGTATACTGGTTGTCGGTTCTGTGGCTTTTGATTCGGTGGAAACCCCCTTCGGTCGGGTCGAGGATGTCCTCGGCGGTTCCGGGACCTATTTTTCCACCTCGGCCAGCTTCTTCACCGACGTCAGCCTGGTGGCCGTGGTCGGCGAGGATTTCCCCGCCGAACACCTCGATTTTCTCCGCTCCCGCAACGTCGATCTTTCCGGCCTGCAGACGGCCCCGGGGCAGACCTTCCGCTGGAAGGGGCGCTACGGCTACGATCTCAACGAGGCGCAGACCCTCGATACCCAGCTCAACGTCTTCGAGACGTTCAAGCCCGACCTTCCGGCGGCCTGCCGCCAGGCCGAGTACGTTTTTCTCGGCAACATCGACCCGGAACTGCAGCTCGAGGTGCTCAAGCAGGTGGAGAAGCCGAAGCTGGTGGCCTGCGACACCATGAATTTCTGGATCGAGGGGAAGCGCGAGGCGCTCCTGGCCACACTGCGCCACGTCGACATCCTGCTCATCAACGAGGGGGAGGCGCGGCAGCTCGCCGGCGAGGCCAATCTGGTGAAGGCCTCCCGGATCATCCTGGCCATGGGCCCCAAAACCCTGGTCGTCAAGCGGGGCGAATACGGGGTGATTCTCTTCAGTGCCCACTCCATCTTCTCCGCTCCGGCCTTCCCCCTCGAGTCGGTCTTCGATCCGACCGGAGCCGGCGACACCTTCGCCGGCGGGTTCATGGGCTATCTGGCCTCCACCAACAACCTCTCCGAGGGGAGCCTGCGCCAGGCGACGGTCCTGGGGAGCGTCATGGCCTCCTTTACCGTCGAGGATTTCAGCCTCAACCGCATGAAGGCCCTGGCGTATCCGGAGATCGAGGAACGCTTCCGCCGTTTCAAACTTCTGACCGAGTTCGACGGACTGGGGTAAAGGCCGACAACCGGAGGAACCGATGTTCGTCCTGCACAAGGAAATACAGCGTCTCGAGGTCCCCGCCGAGAGGGTTCTCCTCCTCCAGCGCTCCCTGACCAACATTCAGGTCGCCATCCCCGGGACGACGTCCCAGGAGACGACCGCCTATCTCTGTGTCTTCGCCGCCGGCAAGGGATACAGGATCGTCGCCGTTCTCCACCAGCTGTCGAGCCGGCGCCTCCTCTTCTACCTCAACAATGAGGGGGAGGTCCAGCAGCGGGAGGCGAACCGGATTCTCAAGGAAGGAATCCACTTCGTCGAATCGATGGGCTTCATCCTCAGCGATCTCGACTTTCAACGCCTCTCCCCCAGGGAACGGACGGCCGTGTGGCAGTCCCTGCCGCTGAAGACCGGGATCGTTGCCGCAGCGCCGGCGGCGGAACCGGCGGCGGCAAAGGGTGTTCAGGCCTCGCCGCCGGTCAGTCCACCGCCCCCTCCGTCCGCCCCCCCGACCGGGGAGACCCTGGCGCAAAAAGAACAGATCCCCCCGGCCGCCGAGCAGAGAGCGCGGCAGAAGGCTTTTCTGGAAAATATCGGACGTTTTCTGTCTTCACTCTAAGGAGGTCTCTTTGCTGGATCGCTATCTTGTCTGGATCACGATGTTCCTTTCAATCGCCCTGTTGGCCGGTTGCGGGGTATCGAAAAAAAACCTCAACAGCGCCGAGGTGCATTACACCCTGGGGCTTTCCTACCTCGGGGAAAACAACCCCACCCGCGCTCTCAACGAATTCCTCATCGCCGAAAAGGCCGACCCGGCCAACGCCGAAATCCAGGCTGCCCTGGCCCAGGCCTATCATATGAAAAAAGCCTATCCCGAGGCGGAGCGCCATTATCTCCGGGCTCTGCACCTTACCGCCAACGACCCGCAATTTCTCAACAATCTGGGGGCCCTCTATCTCGATATGGAGCGGTGGGACGAGGCGATCCGCACCTTCGACCAGGCCGCCTCCAATCTCCTCTTCACCCGCTCCGAGGTCGCTCTGACGGGAAAGGGCTTTGCCTATTTCAAGAAGGGGAACTTCCTGGAGGCGGTCACGGCTTTTAAAAAGGCCCTGGTGAAGAACCCCAATTTTACCCAGGCCCGTTTCCGTCTCGCTGAGACCTATTACGTCCTCGACAACCCCGATCTGGCCATCGACGAATACCGGAAGATTCTTGCCATCACTCCCGATTATCCCCTGGCCCACTACAAACTCGCCCTGGCCTATGTGAAGAATCGGCAAAGAGACAAGGCCCTCTCCTCCTTTCGCGAGGTGATCCGGCTGGCTCCCGATTCCGAGTGGGGAAAACTCTCCACCGACTATCTTGGAATACTGAAATAGGGCCTCGCCGGTTTAGCCGGCGGCCCCAGAAAAACGGAGGAAGAGCGATGACCATCGAGTGCCCCGGATGCGGCGCCCGTTACCGGATGGATCCGGCCAAGGTATCCGGGACGACGGCCCGGGTCCGCTGCCCCAAATGTTCCGTCCCCTTCCAGATCGATCTCCCTCCGGCGGCCGAACCGGCCGTCGCATCGGCGCCCGGCGCCGCCAAGATTCTGGTTGTCGATGACTCAAAATATTTCCGCGACATGATTCTCGATATCCTTTCCCCCATGCCGTTTGAGTTCCTCACCGCCGCCGACGGGGTCGAGGCCCTCGAAGCCATCTTCCGCGAGCGTCCCGTTCTCGTTCTTCTCGACCTCAATCTCCCCCGCATGAACGGCTATGAGCTGATCCGCCAGGTGCGGGGCGATGCCCGGCTCAGCGGGATCCGTCTCCTGGCCATGAGCGGGGTCTTCCGCAAGGAGGGGGACATCCGGGAGGTGGAGCGGGCCGGCGCCGATGACTTCATCGTCAAGTCCTTCAAACCGGAACAGCTCCAGGAGCGTATCCGCAAGATGCTGAAAATCTGACCATGGACTCTTCACCTGACGATCTGATTGCAACCCTGCGCCGCAAAACCGGACCCGTCCCCTTCGACCTCGCCGTAGTGCTCGGCTCGGGGCTCGGGGCTTTTGCCGACCATCTCGCCGATCCGGTCTCCTTCCCCTACGGCGATTTCCCCTGTTTTCCTCCCTCCGCCGTGGCCGGGCATGCCGGCCGGTTGGTGGCCGGAACCTATGAGGGGTGGAGGGTGCTGGCCTTTCAGGGGCGCCACCATCTCTATGAGGGGTACGACGCCCGCCAGGTGACGGTCAACGTCCGCATCGCCCACGCCCTCGGGGTGCCGCGTCTCCTGTTGACCAACGCCTGCGGGGCGGTGAACCGAACCTATCGGGCCGGCGATTTCATGTACATCGCCGATCACCTCAATCTCCTCGGGGACAACCCCTTGCGCGGCGAAGCGGTCGACCCCTTCATCGATCTCTCGCACCTCTACCGGCAGGATCTCTTCGTCCCCCTCCACGATCACGCCCAAAGGGAAGGGATCTCCCTTCATCGCGGGGTGCTGGCCGCCCTCCCCGGTCCTTCCTACGAAACCCCCGCCGAGATCCGGGCCCTCGCCCTGCTGGGCGCCGACGCCGTTTCCATGTCCACGGTTCCCGAGGCCATTCTCGGCAAATATCTCGGTCTCGAGGTCGTCGGCCTCTCCTTTCTCTCCAATGCCGCCGCCGGTCTGGGGACCGCATCCCTGAACCATCAGGAGGTTCTTGCCGCCGGGCGCCAGGGGACGGAGCGTTTTCTTGCTCTTCTTTGCCAGCTGATCCGCCTCTGGCGTCAGGCCGGCAATTCTTCGGCAAGTCCCGGCGGGTCATTGCCGGTCAGTTAAATTAACCGTCTGAAAATACAAGAAATTTTCTCAGGAAAACAGCATGACTCGCACCTTGACAGGACTTTGCCTCATGATAAACTTTGGCCAAAAAGGGGGAGGGGGAAGAGCGCATTGGGGCAAAAAATTAAAAAAATTCTCGTTGTGGACGATGAGGAAAACGCCCGTCTCGGCCTGAGCAAGCTCCTCGGCCAGGAAGGGTATGACGTCGAGAGTGTCGGCAACGGCTACGAAGCTCTCGATTTTCTCCGCCGCCAGAAGGTGAATCTGGTCATCAGCGACATCAATATGCCGGAGATGAACGGCCTGACTTTTTTGCGCGAGCTTCACCGCCAGTATCCGAGTACCGAGGTGATCATGATCACCGCCTATGGCGAGGTCGAATCCTACCTGGAGGCGATGAATCTGGGGGCTTTTGAATACATTCACAAGCCGGTCAAGCTTGATGAGTTGAAATCGGTGATACATAAAATTTTCAGCCGCAGCAAGGCCATGAGCGCCTCTGGGGCCTAAAGCCACTTCACAGCCGGGGGGAGTCATGAAAACATTCAACAGCATCCTGTTCGCCACAGATTTTTCGGAAAGTTCCGACTACGCCTTCACCTACGCTCATGCCCTGGCAAAGAAGTTCAACGCCCGGCTGCTGATCGTCCATGTCATCAACGAGCCCGTCGATTTGCGCGGTTTTTATGTACCGCACATCTCCTTCGAAAAACTCGAAGAGGAGATCGAGGAAGGGGCCCAGAAAATGATGGAAAAGTTCTGCCGGACCAACATCCGCGACTACGACAATTACGAGACCTTCATCGTCCCCGGCATCCCCTATGACGAGATCATCAAGAAGGGGGTGGAACACGGTGTCGACCTGATCCTCCTCGGGACTCACGGCAGGACCGGTCTCGATCACGTCCTCTTCGGCAGCACCGCCGAAAAGGTCGTGCGCAAGTCGCCCATCCCTGTCATGACCGTTCGCATCAAGGAATAGCTCCAGGACGGGACCGGTCCCAACCCTTGGAAAAGGCAGCGTAAATGCTGCCTTTTCTTTTTTTTAAGCCGGGACGGCCGGGTCATTTCTCCTTGTCAAACATTCGGGGGGAGGTTATGCTACGATGCGTTTTGTAACCGATTTCAAGGGGCCGAAGAGTCATGGTTGAGCGGATACTGGTGGTGGATGACGAGAAAATCATTCTCGAACTCACCTCGATGATTTTGAAGAGCAAGGGGTATGAGGTCTTTGCCGCCGACAACGCCCTCGACGGTCTCGAGGTGATCGAGAGGGAGCATCCGGCGGTGGTCCTTCTCGACTACATGATGCCGGTCATGGACGGGATGACGGCCCTGCGGGCCATCCGGGCGCGTTTCCCCGAAACCTACGTCATCATGTTCACCGGTAAGGGGAGCGAGGAAATTGCCGTCGAGTTGATGAAGGCCGGGGCCTCGGACTACATCCTCAAGCCCTTCAACAATCATGACCTGGTGGAGCGCATCGAGAATGTATTGCACATCCGCCGCATTGAAATCCACAACAAGGAGCTGCGCCATGAACGGGAGCGCCTGCTGAGGGAGATCGAGGAGTGGAATCTCGAGCTGGAGCGGCGGGTTCAGGAGAAATCCGCCGAACTGGAACGGGCCCACGCCGAGATCGTGCAGGCCGAAAAGCTGGCCAGCCTCGGGCATCTTTCCGCCGGCATGGCCCACGAGATCCGCAACCCCCTCAATTCCATCGGCCTCTTTGCCCAGATCCTCCTCCCCGGCGTCGGGGACGATCCGGAAAAGACCGCCTATGTGGAGAAGATCCTCAAGGAGATCGACCGCATCGACGGCATTCTCGTCAAGCTGCTGGCCACCAGCAGTCGCCCGCGTTTCGCCCTGCAGCCGGTCTCCGTCCCTGCCCTCATCGATCAGGTGCTGGAGAGCTTCAGCACCCAGTTGGCCGCCCAGAAGGTCCACCTTGAGAAGGTCTTCGAGTCCCAGCCGCCGGCGATCATGGCCGATCCGACGGAAATCGAGCAGATTTTCACCAACCTCATCATCAATTCCCTCTATGAAATGCAGCACGGCGGGCGTCTTTCCCTCTCCCTCTCCCACGACGAGACCAGCCTGCGGGTGACGATTTCCGACACCGGCGGCGGCATCCCCGAGGGGAATCTCTCCAAGATCTTCGACCCCTTCTTTACCACCAAAGCCAAGGGGACAGGGTTCGGTCTCTCCGTCGTGCTGCGGATCATCAAAACCTACGGCGGCCGGATCACCGTCGACAGCGTCGAGGGGGAAGGGACCACCTTCCACCTCCGCCTGCCCCTGAATTGAAGATGACATCTGCCATGCTAACGATCCGACTCCCGGCCCGGCGGCGCTCCGGCGCCCTCTGCCGGCAGGGACGCTGAGATGGCGTTGTGGCTCCGTGAAATCACCCTGTCCCTCGCCGAAGACGAGGGGGCCCTCGCCGGGAAGGTCGCCAGCGAACTGGGGATCGAAACCGACGCTCTCGGCGAGGTGCGCATCGTCCGCAGGGGGATCGATGCCCGCAAGAAGCCGCGGGTGTTGCGGGTCTACACCGTCGAGTTTTCCGTCGCCGACGAAGAGGGACTGCTGGTTCGGCACCGGGAGAACCGGCGTCTGGAGCGGGCCCCCCAGGCGGCCGTCCCCGTCGTCGCCCCCCTGGGGCGGGCCCACCGAACCCTCGTCGTCGGAATGGGTCCGGCCGGGCTCTTTGCCGCCCTGCACCTGGCCCGCTACGGCGTGGCGGTGACCCTGGTGGAGCAGGGGCGCCCCCTGGAATCCCGGGTCAGGGACGTGGAACGTTTCTGGTCGGGCGGAGAGCTCGATCCCCTGAGCAACGTTCAGTTCGGCGAGGGGGGGGCGGGGACCTTCTCCGACGGCAAACTCACCACCCGCGTCAATCACCCCTGGACCCGGTCGGTGCTGCAGACCCTGGTCGACTTCGGCGCTCCGCCGGAAATCCTCCAGCAGGCCAAACCCCATGTCGGCACCGACCGTCTGCGTCTGGTCCTGGTCAACTTTCGCAAGGCCCTCCTGGCCCTCGGCGTCGTGGTCCGGTTCGAGACGAAGCTGACGGGGCTCGGTCTCCACGCCGGGCGCCTGGCCGCAGCGATCCTCGACGACCGGGACGAATTCCCCTGCGACACCCTGGTCCTGGCGCCGGGGCACAGCGCCCGTCCGACCTACCGCATGCTCCATGCCTGCGGCGTCGCCCTGGAGTCCAAGCCCTTTGCCGTCGGCCTGCGGGTGGAGCATCCGCTGGAGCTGATCAACGGCATTCAGTACGGGCACCCCCGTCATCCCCGGCTGCCGGCGGCCGAATACGCCCTGGCCTGGAACGATCCGGATTCGGGGCGCGGCGTCTATTCCTTCTGCATGTGCCCCGGCGGCGAGGTGGTCCTCTCCTCCTCGGAACCGGGAGGGGTGGTGGTCAACGGCATGAGTCCTCTGCACCGGGACGGGACCCGTTCCAACAGCGCCCTGGTGGTGGCGGTGCGCCGGGACGATTTTTCCGACAGCGACCCTCTGGCCGGCGTCCGCTTCCAGCGCCGCTGGGAAGAGGTCGCCTTTGCCGCCGGCGGCGGGGACTACCATGCCCCGGCGCAGAATCTCCTCGCCTTTCTCGGCCGCGGCAAGGGCCCCCTCGTTTCGACCTGTCGGCCGGGGGTGCGGGAGGCCGACCTGGCGGCGGTGCTTCCCCCCTTTGTCGGCGAGGGGCTGCGCCGCGCCCTTCCCCAGTTCGAAAAGAAGATGCGCGGCTTTATCACAGGGGAGGCGACGCTGGTGGGAGTCGAAACCCGCACCTCGGCGCCGCTGCGCATACTGCGCGGCGAAAACGGCCAGTCCCTTTCCCATCCCGGGCTTTATCCGACCGGCGAAGGGGCCGGTTATGCCGGAGGGATCATGAGCGCCGCCCTCGACGGCCTGAAACAGGCCGAGAGAATTGCAGACCAAATCAAACATCGGGAGTCTTAGTTGAAAAAATTATTCGTTGAACAGATCCGGGAACGGGACTTTGTCGACAGCACCTTTCTCGTTCGGGACAAGATCATGGCCATGGCCAAGAACGGCAAGCCCTACATGACCCTCAAGCTGGTCGACAGCAGCGGCGAGGTGGAGGGGCGCGTCTGGGACCGGGTCGATGAATACAGCCGCCTCTTTGAAAAGGACGATTTTCTCCGGGTGCAGGGGAAGGCCAGCGTCTACATGGGGAAGATGCAGCTGGTGATCCAGGACCTGTCGCGCCAGGAGGACAGCGAGGTCGATCTCGGCGATTTCCTCCCCGTTTGCCGCCGCAGCGCCGCCGACATGGAAGCCCAATTGCGGCAGAAGGCGGCGAGCCTGACCGACCCCCACCTCAAATCTCTGCTGCAGGCCTTTGTCGACGACGACGCCTTTCTCGCCCAGTACCGCATGGCCCCTGCGGCCAAGGCGATGCACCATGTCTACATCGGCGGGCTCCTCGAACACTCCCTGGCGGTGGCGGAGCTGGCCGATGACATCGCCGCCCGCTACCCCGGGATCGATCGCGACCTGCTCGTTTGCGGCGCCCTTCTCCACGACATCGGCAAGGTGGGGGAGCTGCGCTATCAGCGCTCCTTCGATTACTCGGACGAAGGGAAGCTCATCGGCCACATCGTCATGGGGGTCGAGATGGTGGAGGAGAAGGTCCGCACCCTCCCCGACTTTCCCCGCCCTCTGGCGATCCTGGTCAAGCATCTCCTCCTCTCCCACCACGGCCAGTATGAGTACGGGTCCCCCAAACGCCCCAAGACCCTGGAGGCGGTGATCCTCAACTTCGTCGACGATCTCGATTCCAAGATCAACGGCGTACGCACCCACATCGAGAAGGAGCCCGACAGCACCAGCTCCTGGACGAGCTACCATCGCCTCTATGACCGCTACTTTTTCAAGCCCTCCCTCCCGTCCGCCGCGGCGCCCGGGCCGGAACCGGGTCCGGAACCGGCGCGCCCGGCCTCCGCGCCCCCGGCCCCTTCCTCGCCGGCTAAAAAAGAGGTGCGTCCGGACGGGCGGGGCCGCCCCTTCGGTTTTTCCCTCGGCGAGCAGATGAAGGGGCTCAACCTCGACCTCTTTACCGCCGAGGACGAGAACAAGGAGTCGGGCGATGCTCATTGAAACCCTGGCCGTCGGTCCCCTGCAGGTCAACTGCTGCATCGTCGGATGTCCCGAAACCAGGGACGCCTTGGTCGTCGATCCCGGGGACGAGGGGCGGCGGATTCTCGACACCCTGGCGAAGCTGGGGCTGACCCTGAAGACCGTCGTCAATACCCACGGCCACTTCGACCACATCGGCGGCAACAGCCTCCTGGTGGAGGAGACCGGCGCCGAGCTCCTCATCCATGAAGCCGATCTCCCCCTGCTGCGCCGGGCCCGGGAGGCTGCGGCGATGTACGGTCTGGAGACGGTCCCGTCGCCGGAGCCGAGCCGCTTCCTCCAGGAGGATGAGATCCTGACCGTCGGCACCCTGCACTTTCGGGTCATCCATGTTCCGGGACATTCCCCCGGAGGCATCTGCCTCTACGGTCATGGTCATCTCTTCGCCGGCGACGTCCTCTTTTTCGATTCCGTCGGCCGCACCGACCTTCCCGGGGGGGATCATGACCTGCTGATCGGCGGCATTCGGCAGAAACTCCTGACTCTGCCGGAGGGCACCCTGGTCCACACCGGTCACGGTCCCGACACCACCATCGGCCGGGAAAAAAAGGCGAACCCTTTTCTTTAAGGCGCGGTCGCCGGCGCTCCGCCGAAGGCGGCGCTCTTCGGGGGGTAATTTCGTCAGTAAATTTTCGGGGGAGGGGTTGCGATGCTCAAGGACAAAAGAATCGTTCTCGGCGTGACCGGCGGTATCGCCGCCTACAAGGCGGTGGAGCTGCTGCGGCTCTTCGTCAAGGCCGGAGCCCGGGTGCAGGTCATCATGACGGACGCCGCGCAGGAATTCGTCACGCCCCTGACCTTTCAGACCCTGTCGGGGAACCCGGTGCACACCGGGCTCTTCAACCTGCTGCAGGAGATGGAGATCGGCCACATCTCCCTCGCCGACCGCGCCGATCTCCTGGTGATCGCCCCGGCGACGGCCAACGTCATCGGCAAGGTCTCCTGCGGGATCGCCGACGATCTGCTCACCACCACCATCATGGCGACCAGGGCGCCTGTTCTCTTCGCACCGGCGATGAACGTCAATATGTGGGAGAATCCCCTCTACCGCCAGAACGAGGAAAAGCTCAAGGGACTCGGCTACCACTTCCTCGAGCCGGCCAGCGGATTTCTCGCCTGCGGCTGGGAAGGGCAGGGGAAGCTCCCCGAGCCCGGGGCGATTTTCCAGGAGTGCCTCCGGCTGCTGACCCCCCAGGATCTGATCGGGGAGACGGTGCTGGTGACCGCCGGACCGACCCGCGAGGAGCTCGACCCGGTCCGCTACCTGAGCAACCGCTCCTCGGGAAAGATGGGGTACGCCATCGCCCGCGCCGCCGTCAACCGCGGTGCGAAGGTCATCCTCGTCTCCGGTCCGACGGCGCTGACACCCCCCTGCGGCGTCGAATTCCTCGGGGCGACCAGCGCCGCGCAGATGCGCGAGGCGGTTCTCGGGAAAGCCGGGGAGGCGACGGTGATCGTCAAGGCGGCGGCAGTGGCCGACTACCGTCCGGCGACCCGGGCCGCGCAGAAGATCAAAAAGGAGGGGAGCAGGGAGATGACGCTGGTCCTCGAGAAAAATCCCGACATTCTCGCCGAGCTCGGGGAGATCAAGGGCGCGCGCTACCTGGTCGGTTTCGCCGCTGAAACGGCGGACCTGCTGGCCAACGCCGGCAAGAAACTCAAATCCAAGAATCTCGACCTCATCGTCGCCAACGACGTCACCGAGGAGGGGGCAGGCTTCGACGTCGACACCAACATCGTGCGCTTCCTCTTTGCCGACGGGACGGTGCAGGAACTCCCGCGGATGAGCAAGGAGGAGGTCGCCGGGCGCCTTCTCGACGTGATCGCCGCCCGCCGCTAGTTTTTTAAGGGGGATCAGAATTCGGAGAGGAGCTCGAGGAGGCGGTCCGGGTCGGTAATTCCCGCCAGGAAACGGGGCCGGAGTTCGGCAAGGAGCCTGTCGGCCTCCGCGGCGGGGAGTTTGCCGTCGAGCCAGAGGTAGTTGAGGTTTTTGCGGATCACCTTGGCGGCATTGAAGGCCCGTTCGCCGGTCGGATCGGCCTTCCAGTAGGGGCTCTCCTCCATCAGACCGAGGACGCTCAGCGCGGCCTCCCGGGCCAGGCCGAGGTATTCGGCGAGGTTTTCTTCGGGGAGGGTCCACTTCGAGCCGGTGTTCATGGAGCGGGTCATCTTCTGCCACTGCTGCAGTCGGCTGAGGAGCAGGAGGGAGTTGAAGAGACGCTTGTTGGTGGCGAAGGAAAATAGGGTGTTGGAGAGGACGCGGCGCATCAGGGCGTCGTTGGCGCTGAAATTCTGTCGGGCGATAGTCCTGGCCAGGGGCCAGATCTCCGGAGCGACACTGGCCTCGGCACGGACCTCCCAGTAGGCGTGCTTGAGGAGAACGGTGTTGAAGGTGCGGATCATCTTGAAGGGGACGAAGTAGGAGTGGGCCACGGTGTCGGCGGCCAGGTGGGCCAGATATCCGTAGGCGCAGGCCTTCTCGGCATCGCTTCCGGCGTCGTCGAGGATTTTTTTTCCCATGCGCCAGGAGTGGCAGTGTTGCAGGTAGTGGGTGAATTTCTTCCCGAGGGTGATGTCGGCGCTGATGCAGCCGTAGAGAAAGTCCTGGGGACAGGCCCCCAGCAACCCCTGCAGCGCCGCGGGGAGTGTCGCAAGGTTGGCCAGGACGTGGGAGCCGATCTGCAGATGGACCCCAACCCCCCAGGCAAAGGCCTGGTCGGGTGTCAGGGCAAGGAGCAGCGTCAGGAAAATGGTGAGAAGAGCCATGGGCCTCGGTTTCGTTTCTGGTAGAAGGATAATGCACGGACAGGGGGATGTAAAGGGATTATGCCTGAGAGTCTGAACAGGGAATTGCTCGAGGTCTCCGCCCAGGTGCGCGGTCTGCTGCAGGATCTCCAGAACCTCGGTTTTGACGAGGTTCCGCTGGCCCCGCCCACCGCCGGACTCCCCCGCTGCGGCACGGCAGGCCGGGCCGACGGCGGGGAGCCCGGCGTCTCCTGCCGCCCCGAGTCCCTGGAGGAGATTCGGGCCGACCTCGAAAATTCCCCCTGCTGCGATCTCTGTCGAGAGCGCGGCAATCTGGTCTTCGGCGTCGGCGATCCCCATGCCCGGCTGGTGCTGATCGGCGAGGCCCCGGGACGGGAGGAGGACGAGACGGGGGAGCCCTTTGTCGGCGAGGCCGGACGCCTCCTCGATCGCATCCTCTCTGCCATGGGGCTGAGCCGGGAGGAGGTCTATCTCTGCAACGTCCTCAAATGCCGGCCGCCGGGGAACCGCGATCCCCGACCCGAGGAGGTGGCGGCCTGCCGCCCCTTCCTCGAGCGGCAGTTGGCGGCCATCGCCCCCGAAGTGATCGTCACCCTCGGCAAATGCGCCGCCCAGGCCCTCCTCCAGGAGACGACGGCCGTCGGGGAGTTGCGCGGGCACTGGCATGAGTACCGGTCGATCCCCGTCATGCCGACCTACCATCCCGCCTACCTCCTGCGCAACCCGGCGAGCAAAAGGGAGGTGTGGGAGGATATGAAAGGGGTGATGAAGCGCCTGCGCGGAGGGGGGAGCCGATGAACGGGGAGACCCTTCTCGTCCTCGAGGGGCTCCATAAAAAACGGCGGAGCCTGGAGATTCTCAGGGGAATCGATCTTGCCGTCGCCAGGGGGGAAATCCTGGCGATCGTCGGTCCTTCGGGAGGTGGGAAAAGCACCCTGGTGCGCCTCCTCAACCGCCTGGCCGATCCCGATGCCGGGCGGATCCTACTGGGCGGGGACGACATATCGACTCTTGATCCCCTGGTGCTGCGGCGCCGTGTCGCCCTGATGCTGCAGAATCCGACCATGTTCGAGGGGACGGTGCGGGACAACCTGCTCCTTCCGGCGTCCTACCGCAAGGATTCTCCGCCGGAGGAGGCGGAGCTCGTCCGCGTTCTCGGAATCTGCCGTCTTCCGGCCGAGTCCCTCGACCGGGATGCCCGGGCCCTCTCGGGAGGGGAGCAGCAGCGGGTCAACCTGGCCCGCGCTCTCGTCTCCCGTCCGGAGATCCTTCTCCTCGACGAGCCGACCAGCGCCCTCGACCGCCCCACCGCCGACCATCTCGCCGATACCTTCCGGGACATCTGCCGCTCCGGGGAACTGACCGTTCTTCTGGTGACGCACGATCTGCGCCTCGCCGGTCGGGTGGCCGACCGTATCGCCTATATGGAAGGGGGGCGGATCCTCGAAGCAGGGCCGGCCCGGACGCTGCTGGACGCTCCGCAGAGCGATGCGTTGAAACGTTTTCTCGGACAACCGGCTGGGGAGAGGAGCGGGGGAAATGGCGGTCAAGGCGATTATTGATCTGAGCTACGCCGATCTCGCCGTCGTCTACGGCGCCATCCTGCTGGTGATCGCCCTGGCCCGCTGGAAGGGGATCGGCCAGGAGAAGGAGATGCTGGTGGCTTCGCTGCGCATGGTCGTGCAGCTGCTGGCCGTCGGCTATCTGCTGCACCTGGTTTTTGCGCTGTCCACACCGGCCCCGGTCCTGCTGATCCTGCTGGTGATGGGGGCCTTTGCCGTGCAGGGGGTGGCGGCGCGGGTGCGCCTCAAGATGCCCCGTTTCCACCGGGTCGTGGGACTCTCCATCCTCTTCGGCTGCGGCGGAGCCACCTTCTTCTTCTGTACCGTAATCATCGGTCTCGACCCCTGGTACGATCCGCGCTACCTCATCCCTCTGGCGGGGATGATCATCGGCAATTCCATGACCGGGGCGAGCCTTGCCGCCGAGCGCCTGGCTTCCGAAATGAAGGAGAGGCGGGGGGAGATCGAAACGGCCCTCTCCCTCGGCGCCACCTCCCGTCTTGCCGCCCGCGAGGCGGTTCGCAGCGCCTTCCGGGCGGCCTTGATCCCCTCCATCAATTCCATGGCCGCCATGGGGATCGTCTTTCTCCCCGGGATGATGACCGGCCAGATCCTCTCCGGCACCGAGCCGGTGGTCGCCGTTAAATACCAGATCGCCATCATGTGCGTCATCACCGTCAGTGTCGCGGTCACCTCCCTGTTGATCCTTGTTCAGGGGTACCGGGCCTACTTCACCGCAGCCCACCAGTTGCGGGACTGGGAAGGGACCTGACAGATCAGGCCGTATTTCCTCTCCGGCAGGGACTCGACCTGTCGTGCAACTGTCGGGATTTGGCCTCTAATTTGCTTAAATTTAGTTGAATCGTTCTTCAATTTCGGTTAGTTTGGCGCACACGGATCTCCCCTTCCGCCGCCGAGTATTAATTTCCGGAGAGGAAGGAGGCGCAAGCCGCGCGATCCATTCGACCGGACCGCTGTCAAAAGGTGTACTCCGCCCCTTTTTCCCCCCTGGTATTTTTCCTCCCAACGCCATTAAAATGGTGCTGACGCCAGGGCCCTTCGACCCGGAGTTCCTTTTCTGTCCCCCTGGTCCTCCGGCAGGTGGAAAAGTTTTCCGGTCCTTGACCGTTTCTATTGCAATTATCCTTGGTTCGGGTTTTTGAGAGCCCTCATATGGGGTCCTTATCGTCCAACAATCAGCGCTGGGAGGGTCATGGGAATGAAAAACAGGATTGTTGAAAACCGTCGATTCATGGTTCTGCTGGTTTTGCTCGGTCTTTTCCTGGCCCCGGCGCCGTCGATTGTCGCCGCCGAGACCCTTTTTACCCGGTACAACATTCACCTTCAGGATCAGCTCGATCGCAGGGGAAATCACGTCTATCAGGCCAGTTACGCCAATTACACCGATCCCGGCGCCGGGCACATGATCATCCCGGCGGGCTCTCCGGTGGTGATAGAGAAAAAATCCCGCAAGGGTTTCTCCTTTTTGAGCCAGAACGAGGGGATCCGGGTCGATTTCGAGTTTCATCAGCCGCGTATGGGTATGGATGTGGATCAATACATCGGGCTGATCACCTCCACCCAACCCCCTTCTCTGCAGAACTTTTCTTCTCTCGACCGGAAGGGGATCAAGGAGGGGAAGGCTCTGGTCGGAATGACCCGGGACGGCGTGATGACGGCCCTCGGCTATCCCGCCGCCCACCGGACCCCTTCCCTGGAAAATACGACCTGGGTCTACTGGACGAACCGGTTCCGCACCCTGGCCGTTGACTTCGATGACAAGGGGAAGGTCCGGGACGTCAGAAACTAAAGTCAAAGTCACTTTTTTTTAGGCTCCCCGGAGACAGAACTTTTGTCTTCGGGGAGACCTCACTGCGGGATGGGAAACGGATGGAAAAACGCAGAATTGCCCTGGTCACCGGGGGGAGCAAGGGGATCGGCGCCGCCATCGCCGTCGATTTGGCCCGCAACGGTTTCGACATCTGGCTCAATTTTCGCAGCGACACCGAAGGTGCCCGTCGGGTCGCCGCGGAGATCGAAGGGGTCGGCGGCCAATGTCTTCTTCTCCCCTTCGACGTCGCCGACGAAGGGGCAACCTGCCAGGCCCTGGAGCCGCTCCTGGAGAAGGATGTCCCCTTCGCCCTGGTCAACAACGCCGGATTCGCCCGCGACGGCCTTCTGGTCTGGATGAAGGAAAATGAGTGGAAGGATGTGCTCTCCGTTCATCTCGACGGTTTTTTCCATGTGAGCAAGCTGGTCGTCGGCAAGATGCTCCAGAAGCGCGCCGGGAGGGTCGTCAACATCGTCTCGACCTCCGGGGAGAGCGGCGTCCCCGGGCAGGTGAACTACAGCGCGGCCAAGGCGGGGCTCATCGGGGCGACCCGCTCCCTGGCCGCCGAGGTCGCCCGGCGCAATATCCTCGTCAACGCCGTTTCTCCCGGCTTCATCGAGACGGAGATGATCCGGGATCTTCCCCTGGATAAGATCCTGCCGATGATTCCTCTGCGGCGGGTGGGGAAACCCCAGGAAGTGGCGGATATGGTCAGCTTTCTCTGCTCCGAGAAGTCGACCTATATCACAGGACAGGTTTTTTCCGTCAACGGCGGCGCCTACATGTAGGCATGATCGGGATTTTTCAAGATCGGAAAGGAATGCATGCACAGGGTCGCAATTACGGGAATCGGGATCGTCTCCTGCCTCGGCCAGGATGCCGTCGCCGTCGGCGAGGCTCTGCGCCAGGGGCGCTCAGGCATCGTCGTGGACGAGGAGCGGGTTCGTCTCGGTTTTCGCAGCCCCTTGACCGGCGCCATCCGGGGATTTGACCCGGCGGCCGTCCTCTCCAAAAAACAGCGCAAGACGATGCCCGACTTCGCCATCCAGGCCTATGCCGCCGCCCGGGATGCCCTGGCGATGTCCCGTCTCGAGGATGAGGAGATCCAGAACGAGAATACGGGGATGATCTTCGGCTGCGATTCCAGCTGCATCGCCGCCATCGAGCAGGTCGATATAATGCGGGAGAAGGGGGAGTCGAAGCAGATCGGCAGCGGCCTGGTCTTTCGCTCCATGACCTCCTGCATCACCATGAACCTCAACACCCTCTTCCACACCCGGGGCGCCTGCTGGACCATCAGCAGCGCCTGCTCCAGCGGCGGGCATGCCGTCGGTCAGGCCGCCGACCTCATCGCCATGGGGCGCCAGGAGCGCGTCATCTGCGGAGGGGCGCAGGAAATCAACTGGGAATCGATGTGCAGCTTCGACGCCCTCAATGCCTTCTCCATCCGCACCGACGCCCCCCAGGCCGCCAGTCGTCCCTTCGATGCCGACCGCGACGGCCTGGTGCCGAGCGGCGGTGCGGCCGCCCTGGTTCTCGAGCGCTACGACCTGGCCAAAGCCCGGGGCGCCGCCATTCTCGGCGAGGTCTGCGGCTACGGCTTCTCCTCCGACGGCAACAACCTTTCCGTGCCGAGCGTCGACGGCCTGCAGCGGGCCATGAGCAAGGCGATCGAAGGGGCGGGGAGAAAGCCGGCCGATATCGATTACCTCTGTGCCCATGCCACCTCGACTCCGGCCGGAGATGCGGCCGAGGCGGACAATATCGTTGCCGTCTTCGGCAGTCGCACCCCCTGGATCTCTTCCCTGAAATCGATGACCGGCCATGAACTCTGGATGTCCGGTGCCTCTCAGGTCGTTTATTCGACGATCATGGCGCAGCAGGGATTCATCGCCCCCAACGTCAACTTCACCACCCCGGATGAGAGTTCGGCACGGCTGCGGATCGTGACCGAGGCGATTCCCCGGGCGCCGGAGCATGTCCTGTGCAATTCGGCAGGCTTCGGAGGGACCAACTCCTGTCTGGTTCTGAGATTTTCCGAATGAATTTCGACTACCTGGTTCTCGGCGCCGGCGTCTCCGGGATGACCACGGCGGTGCTTTTGTCCCAGGCCGGGTTCAAGGTGGCGCTGGTGGAAAAGGCGCCGAAGCTCGCTCCTTTGTTGCGCGGCTTTTCCCGCCAGGGGGTCTATTTCGATACGGGTTTCCACTATACCGGCGGTCTGGGGGACGGAGAGATTCTCGATCTCTCCTTCCGGCATCTGGGGCTCGCCGGAAATCTTTGCAAATATCCCTTCGACCCGTCCGCCTTCGACTGTTTCATCGGCCCGGAAGGGGGGAGCGGGTTTTGTTTCCCTGTCGGGGACCAGCGGCTGGGGGAGGCGCTCTGCGCCGCCTTCCCCGGCGAGGCCCCGGCGATCGCCGAATATCTGCGCCGGGTCCGCAAGGTCTGCGACGCCTTTCCCTATCTCAACCTCGATGCCGACTGGGAGAGTTTTTCGTCCTTCGGCCAGGTTCAGTCCGAAACGCTGCGCGAAGTGCTCGATGAGCTGACCCCCTCCGCCCCCCTGAAGAGGCTCCTGTCGCTCCATTTTCTTCTCTACGGCGTAAGCCCGGACGAGGTCTCCTTTGCCCAGCATGCCTCCGTGGTCGGCACCTATTATCGGTCGGTGCACGGACTGCAGGGGGGGGGATTGAGTCTGGCCAACGCCTTTGAAAAGCGCCTCGGCGCCCTGGGTGTGAAACTCTTTCTCGGGCGGGGAGCGGAGAAGATCCTCCTTTCCCCGTCCGGCACCCTTGCCGGAATCCGCCTTGAAGGGGGAGACGTCCTCTCCTGCAGCGGCTGCGTCTCCACCGTTCATCCGCACCTGTTTCTGGAAATGGCCGCCGATACGTCCCTGCGCCCCGCCTACCGTAAGCGGCTGGCGAATCTGGAAGAGACCGCCTCGGCCTTCATCCTTTACGCCGTCACCGAAAAGCCGGTCGCGCGCCTGAACAAGAGCAATCTCTTTTTCGGCGGCAAGGGCGTCTGGCCGCCGGTGCTCACGGAAGGGGATCTCGACGACCGCTCCCTCTATGTCGCCGCCGCTTCCCCGGCGCCCGGCGATTCGGGGCGCGGCGGCCTGATCGCCATCTGTCCCGCCAGCTTCCGGGAGGTGGAGGAGTGGGCGGATTCGAAGAGCGGCGCCCGACCGGAGAGCTACCGGCGATACAAGGAAGAGGTCATGGACCGGCTCTGGAGACGCCTCGAAAAAGAGCTTCCCGAGCTGCGCGGGGAATGCCTGGCCCGGGAGGGTGCCACCCCCCTGACGATGCGCCATTTCACCCAGGCCCCCCGCGGCGGTCTCTATGGCGTCAAGCACAAAGCCGGACAGTTCAACCCCCAGCCGCCGACGCGCATTCCGGGAGTCTGGCTCGCCGGGCAGGGGGTTGTGGCGCCGGGCATTCTCGGAGCCGTCCTCTCCGGGTATCTGGCCTGCGGGAACATTCTCGGCCACGAGCGGTTGCGAAAGGAATTGAAGCAATGTCGTTAAAACGTGTGGTGATTACGGGGACGGGGTCCGTCTCCCCCTTCGGCCGGGGGAGCGATACCCTGATGGACGCCCTCCTGGCGGGACGAAGCGCGGTCAGAAACATCCCCGACCTCGAGCGGATCGGCGGTCTTCGCAGCCGGGTGGCGGCCCTGGTGCCGTCCATCGACCCGAAGGAAATCCCCCGCAAGTTTCGTCGCTCCATGTCCCCCATGTCCGTTTACGCCACCCTGGCCTGCTATGATGCCCTGGCCCAGGCGGGCCTCTCCCATGAGGAGTGCGGCAGCGGCCTGCTGGGGGTCTCCGTCGGCTCCACCGTCGGGAGTACGGCGACGACGGAGGAGTTTTTCCGCGACTTTTTCATCGACCACAGCCTGGAGCGGATGAAGACGACCTTCTTCTTCCAGATCATGAATCACTCCTGCGCCGCCAACGTCGCCCAGGCCCTCGGCGTCACAGGGCGCATTCTCGCCCCATCGGCCGCCTGCTCCACCGGCAGTCACGCCGTCGGCTACGCCTACGAGATGATCGCCATGGGGCGTCAGGAGCAGATGCTCTGCGGCGGAACGGACGAATTTCATCCCCTGACGGCGGCGACTTTCGACGTCATGAACGCGGCCTCGGTGCACTTCAACGACTCCCCGACCCGCACCCCCCGTCCCTTCGACCGGGAGCGTGACGGCGTGGTCTGCGCCGAAGGGGCCGGCATCCTCCTCCTCGAGTCCCTCGATGCGGCCCTGGCGCGCCGAGCGCCGATCCTGGCCGAGGTCATCGGTTTTGCCACCCTCTCCGATCCGAGCAGCATCGCCAACCCCGACGCCGGGGCGATGGAGCGCTGCATGCAGCTGGCCCTCGCCGACGCCGGAATCGGCGCCGACGAGGTCGATTACGTCAATGCCCATGCCACCGCCACCGAGCAGGGGGATGTGGCGGAGAGCGAGGCGATCTTCAGGATCTTCGGCGACCGCGTCCCGGTGAGCAGCCTCAAGGGGCATCTGGGGCATACCATGGCCGCCAGCGGGTCCATCGAGCTTCTGGCCTGCGTCGGGATGATGGGCCGCAACGTCCTCGTCCCGACCCTGAACCTGGAAAATGTCGATCCGGCCTGCACCCCCCTCAACTACCTGCGCCAGGCGGAGAGCGGGAGCGTCAAGGTGATCATCAAAAACAATTTCGCCCTCGGCGGCGTCAATTCATCGATCGTATTAAGGAGTTACCCCCATGACTGATCAGGAAATCATCGAACGGATCAATTCATCCCTGGCCGAAGAGTTCGAACTCGATCTGGGCGAGATGACCCCGGAAACCACCCTTTACGGAGATCTCGGCCTCGACAGTCTCGACACGGTGGACATGGTCATCGTCCTCGAGGGGGCCTTCGGTTTCAAGATCCGCGAGGAGGAGACCATCCGCGAAATTCGCACCCTCGACGACATTCACCGCTTCGTCATCAACAAGAAGCGCCAGATGGACGAGAGGGCGTAAGCACCCCCGGTGACAGCCTTCGATGCCGACAGCAAGGTCGTAAAGCCGAAACCGCTCGCCCGGTTGACCGCTATCGCCATGAATCTGACCGTCTATCCTCTGGTGGCGCTCTGGACCCTTTTTGGCATCTTCTTTTTTCTCCCGGGCCTTGGGGTCTGGAAGGTGTTTACGGGGTGGAGCACCGGAAAAATCATGCGCCATTTCATCTGGCTCTACGGCCGGGGGTGGATTGCCATCATCTCCCCCTTCGTGCGCTTTTCCCGCCAGGGGTTGTCCCGGGAGAGGCCCGGCCCATGCATTCTGGTCATCAACCATCTCTCCTTCTTCGATACCTACTGCATGGCCCTGCTCCCCGTTTTCGACATCGCCTTTGCGGTTCGGGCCTGGCCCTTCCGGATGATCTGGTACGCCTACTTCATGCGCCTGGCCGAATACCTCAATGTGGAGAGCGGGGAGTGGCAGGAGATCACCAGCCGCGCCGAGGGGATTTTTGCCAGAGGGGGCTCGGTCCTCTTCTTCCCCGAAGGGCACCGCAGCCGGGACGGGGAGTTGCAGCACTTCTACAGCGGCGCCTTTCGCCTCGCCGTGGAAACGGGGCGGCCGGTGGTCCCCCTGTGCATCACCGGCACCGAGACCCTCCTCCCACCCGGCCGGTTCTGGCTGCGTCCGGCGGCGGTGACCCTGCGCGTCCTCGATCCCGTCGATCCCGCGGATTTTCCCGGCCCCGACGGCCATGCGCGGTTGCGCAAGGAGGTCAAGGCCTTGATTGCCGCCAATCTGAAGGAGATGCGACGGGGGGAAGGGGCATGAGGAGGGGTTGCCATGTTTGACGTTCGGCGGGCCTTGTCTCAGGAAAGGACTGCGGGCGATCTTCTCCGTAAGCATCAGGACGAGTTGCTGCGCCGGCACCTCGCTTACATCGCCGGGCATTCCCCCTTTTACCGGCGCCTCCTGGCCGGCGCCGGCATCGATCCGTCGGCCATCGCCGGAGTGTCGGACCTGGGGGAGCTCCCCTTTACGACCAAGGCCGATCTCGAGGAGTACAACGAGGAGCTGCTCTGCACCTCCCGGAGAGAGATCGTCGATCTGTGCCTGACCTCGGGGACCACCGGCAAACCTGTGGCCATGCTGCAGACCCGCCAGGATCTGGACCGGGTCGCCTGCAACGAAGAGCTCTCCTTCCGCCGCGCCGGTCTCGAGGCCGATGACCGGGTGCTCATCGCCGCCGCCATCGATCGCTGTTTCATGGCCGGACTCGCCTACTTTCTCGGTTTGACCCGGATCGGGGCGATGGTGATCCGCGGCGGCTCGAGCAGCGTGCCCCACCTCGGCGAGCTGGTTCGCCGCTACAGGCCGACGGCCATCGTCGGGGTTCCCTCCCTCCTGGCCGCCCTCGGCCTTCGCCTCCGGGAGGAAGGGTGCGATCCGGCCCTCCTCGGGGTGGGGAAGCTGATCTGCATCGGCGAGCCGGTGCGTTCGGCGGACCTCTCCCTGTCGGTGCTCGGGCAAAGGCTGGTGGAACTCTGGGGTGCGCAGATCTACGGCACCTATGCCAGCACCGAAATGGCGACGGCCTTTACCGACTGCGCCGAAGGGCGCGGCGGTCATGTCCCTCCCGAGCTGGTCCTTGTTGAAACGGTCGATGAGCTGGGACGTCCCTCGGCGTCCGGGGAGCCGGGGGAGGTCGTCGCCACGCCGCTGCAGGTGACAGGGATGCCCCTTCTGCGCTATCGTACGGGAGACATCGCCACACTGCATACCGACCCCTGCCCCTGCGGCTCCCTCACCCCCCGGCTGGGGCCGGTTCTCGGGCGTAAGGCGCAGATGCTCAAAATCCGGGGAACCACCGTCTATCCGCCGGCTATTTTTGCCGTCCTTCAGGAATGGGCGGTCATTCAGGGGTATTTCATCGAGGTCTATGACGACTTCGAGCTCTCCGACCGCATCCGCGTGGTGGTGGGGAGCCGGGAGGCGGGTCTGAGCGCCGAGACGGTCGCCGAACGGATCGGCGCCCGCATCCGGGTGAAACCCGAGGTCGTCCTCACCACGCCCGAAGAGATCGTCCGCCGCACCCTCCAGGGGGAAAAACGCAAACCCGTCACTTTTTTCGATTACCGCCGATCCGGCCTTTCTGACGACCGAAAACAGGACGGTGCGAATTATTCAACAGAAAAGGATTCCTGATTATCATGGCTGAGCGTCCGACTGTCGTTCTCAACGGAAATGATTTGACCATCGAAGATATCGTCGCCATCGGGGTCGGCGACAAGGTGGTGGCCCTCGACCCGGCCGCCCTCGATCGCTGCCGGGCCAGCCGGCAGTTTCTCGAAGAGGAGGTGAGGGCCCGGCGCATCATCTACGGCGTCAACACCTCCTTCGGGCCGATGTGCAACAAGATCATCGAGGACGGGGAGATCGAAACCCTGCAGGTCAACCTGATCCGCAGCCACGCCGCCGGCCTCGGCGACCCCCTCAAGCCCTACATCGCCCTGGCGGTGCTGGTGGTGCGCCTCAATACCCTGGTGAAGGGATACAGCGGGGTGCGCCTCGAACTCCTCGAGTTCATGAAGGAGATGATCAATGGCGGGGTGGCTCCTTTCATCCCCGAGTGCGGCAGCGTCGGCGCCTCCGGCGACCTCATTCACCTGGCGCACATGTCGCTGGCGATCATCGGCGAAGGGAGGGTCTATTACCAGGGGGAGCTGCGGCCGGCATCGGAGGTTCTTTCCTCCCTCGGCATGACTCCCATGCGCCTCTCCTTCAAGGAGGGGATCGCCCTGATGAACGGCACCAGCGCCATGACGGCCCTGGCCGCCTTCGCCCTCTTTGGCGCCAAAAAGCTCCTGCGCGCCAGCTGCGTCACCGGCGCCTTTGCTCTGGAGATCTTCGGCGGCATCGACGACGCCTTCGACGAGGACCTCCATCGGGTCAAGCCCCATCCCGGGCAGGTCTCCATCGCCGAAACGATCCGCAGCCTCTACACCGGTTCGAAAAACATCACCCTGCGGGCGGACATGCACGAACGCATCCGCCTGGAGCACAAGGACGGTCCGGTCTTCGAGACGAGCATCAACGTGCAGGACGTCTATTCGGTGCGCTGCACCCCCCAGGTCCTGGCGCCGGTGGCCGAGACGATCGAAGCGGCGACGCGCACCGTGGAAATCGAGGCCAACTCCTCCAACGACAACCCCATCATCATTCCGGAAAAGAAAAAGATCATTCACGGCGGCAACTTTCACGGGCAGAGCATCAGCTTCGCCATGGACGCCCTGTGCATCGCCATGTCCACCCTGTGCAACCTCTCGGAGCGGCGCACCAACAAGTTTCTCGACAAGCACCTCAACGAGGGATTGCCCGAGTTCCTCATCCCCGGAACCCTCGGCCTGACCATGGGTTTCATGGGGTCCCAGTATCTGGCCACCTCCACCACCGCCGAAAATCGCCAGCTCGCCGGGCCGATGAGCGTCCACACCATCTCCTGCAACGCCTCCAACCAGGACGTGGTGAGCATGGGGACGGTGGCCGCCCGCAAGGCCTTCCGCTCGGTGAGCAACGCCAAGCACGTCCTGACGCTGGAAGTATTGGCCGATCTCCAGGCCCTCTCCTTCCGCAACGCCCCTGGATTGGGGACGGGGATCGGGCGCATCTACGACATCCTGCTCCGGGAGTTTGCCGTCTACGACAACGGCCGCATCTTTCACGAGGATCTGGTGAAATTCCGCCGACTCCTCTTTTCCACCGCGATCCTCGACGATCTCGACGTTTACTGTCGCTAGGCGTCTTTCCTTCCGCCCCTATCGTCCGACAGGCTCCTGGACGATGGGCCGTCCTCCAACCCCTGGAGTCACCATGGCTGCTGAATTTGCCCTGCCGATGCCGGCCGAGGCGCTGATTCCCCATCGCCTCCCCATGCGCCTTATCGACCGTCTCCTGAGCTTTGCCGACGGAGAGGGGACCGTCGAGGCGGCGGTGGGAGGAGACCATCTCTTTCTCGATGATTCGGGTTTTCTCGAGGATGTCGCCCTGGTGGAGATTCTCGCCCAGGCCTACGCGGCGGTAAAGGGATTTGCCGATCTGCAGCAGGGGGGCGCGGTGGGCCAGGGGTTTCTCGTCGGCATCCGCCGTGCGCAGCTTTTCGGGAAGGCCAGGGTCGGCGATCGTCTGGAGGTCGCGATCCGGACCCTGGCAGCCATCGAAGGCTTTGCCATCGCCGAGGGGGAGGTCCGAAGGGGAGGGGAGGTCCTGGCCGCGGCCAACCTCAAGCTCTGGGTGCCGCCGGCCGGACCGATGGGAGAGGAAAAGAAATGAAACGACTGACGGTTGCAAGCCTCATCCTTCTTTTCGCCCTCGGGACGCCGGCCGGGGCAGAAAAGCCCCCTGATCCCCTCGACCCGGTGCTGGTGCGGATCGAGGGTCTGGCCTCCGGCGTCCGGACCCTGGAGAGCGATTTCGTTCAGGAAAAACACCTGGCTGTTTTTCAGGAGGTGCTCCTCTCCCGGGGGCGTTTTTACTACGCCCGGGAGGACCGGCTGCGCTGGGAGCTTCTGACTCCGGTGCAGAGCGGCTTCGTCCTCAACGGGGAAAGCGGCCGCCGCTGGCACAGCCGCACCGGCGAGTCCGAAACCTTCGATCTCAACAGCGACCCGGTGATGAAGATCGTCGCCGGACAGCTCCTCGCCTGGACCCGGGCCGATTTCCCGGCGCTGCGCCGGGAGTACCGCATCGTCCTCCTCGACGAGGCGCCCGTCAGGCTGCGTCTCGAGCCGACCACGGGTGCCGCCGGGTTTATCGACTACCTGCAGATCGTCTTTTCCACCGACGGCCGGCACGTCCAGGGGGTGGAGATTCACGAGAAGGACGGGGATTTCACCCGCATCCGCTTCGAGAATACGCGGGTCAACACGACCCTGGCCAAGGATCTCTTCTAGGTGATGATGGACGTCAAGGGGATTTTCGCATCAATTTACCGGTTTTTCTCCGGCCGCCGCCGCATCCTCTTTGCGGCGACGCTCCTGTTGCTTTTGGCCAGTGTCCTGGCCTTTCAGGGGGTGCACATGGAGGAGGACATCGCCGCGATGCTCCCCGACGACGGCTCTTCGACCGCCATCGACTTTCAACTCCTGCAGCGCGCCCCCCTGCTGCGCAAGATCGTCATCGACCTCGAAGCCCTTGACGAATCGGGGAGGGGGGTGCTGACGGAGTCGGCGGACCGTCTCGCCGCCGCCCTTTCTCCCCCCCTCTTCTCCCGGGTGGTGACCGGCCCCGGTCCCCTCGGCGGGCAGAATCTCCTGCCGTGGCTCAGCGAAGCGCTGCCGAGCCTCCTCACCGAAAAGGAACTGGAGACGCTCACCTCCGCTCTCGATGAAAGCGGCGTCGACGAGCGCCTTGCCGAGAGTTACCGGCAGCTCCTCTCGCCGGAGGGGTGGGCGCTCAAGGGGATGATCCGAAGCGATCCCTTCGCCTTCTACCGCCTCGGCCTGAACAAGCTGCGCCACGGGAATCTCATCCCCAGGGTGCGCCTGGACAACGGTCATTTTCTCAGCGCCGACGGCCTGCATTCCCTCCTCATCGTCGAGACGCCGGTGTCGATCACCGATTCGGAGGGCGCCGGGGCGCTCCTCGCCGAGTTCGAGACCGCCGCCAGGAGCCTGCCGCCGTCCATCAGCGCCACCCTCGTCAGCGGTCATCGCTACACCCTGGCCAACGCCGGGGCGATCAAGAAGGACCTCGTCGTCATCCTCAGCGCCTCCACCCTGGCGCTCATCGCCCTCTTTTTCATCTACCTCCGGCACTGGCGGGCAGTCTTCGTCTTTGCCGTCCCCTTTTCGGTTCTCTGTCTGGCGGCGGTGGCGGTCTCCCTCGTCTACCCCTCGGTTTCGGCGGTGACCATCGGCTTCGGAGCGGTCCTCCTCGGCATCTCCGTCGACTATGCCCTGCATGTCTATTTTTCCCTGCGTCACGGCGGCGGCGCGCCTGACCAGGTTGTCGGCGAGGTGGCGCGACCGGTGGTCTTCGGCGGTTTGACGACGGTGGCCGCCTTTGCCGTCCTCCTCTTCTCCGATCTCCCCGGCCAGCGGCAACTGGCGGTCTTTGCCATCGTCGGCCTGACGGTCTCCCTCCTCCTTTCCCTGGTCGTCCTGCCGCATCTGGTTCCCTCGGCCGTCGCCGGGGAGGAGAGGCTCGCCGAGCCCGCTTCGCCCGGGGGGAAAAGGGGGCGTCTGATTCTTTTTTGCTGGGGCGCACTCCTGCTGCTCTCCCTGTGGCAGGGGAGCGGACTTCGCTTCAACGGCGATCTGCGCACCCTGAGCTTGGTTCCGCCCGAGCTTGCCGCCGCCGAGGCGCAGCTCAAGGAGACCTGGGGGGATTTTCGCGGCAAGGCCCTCATCTTTGCCGAAGGGGAAGATCTGCAGTCAGCCCTGGCGGCCAACGACCGCCTCTTCGTCCGTCTCTCCTCGGCCTTGCCCCCCGGAGAGATCGTCAGTCTGGCTCCTCTCCTCCCTTCCGAGGCGACGCAGGACGAGAACCGGTCGCGGTGGATGGCCTTCTGGCAAGGGGAGGGGGGGAAGAATGTGATTGCCCGGCTGCAGGAGAAGGCCGCGGTCCTCGGCTTTGCCCCGGATGCCTTTGCCCCCTTTCTGCAGCGGCTCAGGGAGAGCCCGCCCCCGGTGACCCTCGAGGCTCTCGGTGCCGCCGGCCTCGGCGAGCTGGCCGGTGCCCTGGTGCTGCGGGACGAGCAGATGGTGCGCATCCTCAGCCTGGTCCCCGACACCGCCGAGGTGGCTTCCCTCCTCGGCGAGGCCGGCGAAAGCGACTGGCGGCTCGTCAGCCAGACCCGCTTTCGAGAAGAGGTCGGAAAGGCCATCGGCCGCGATTTTTTCCGCTTCATACTCCTGGCCTCCCTGGCGGTGACCCTGCTTCTCGTCTGGCTCTTTCGCCATCCGGGGAAGGTCCTTCTGGCCCTTGTCCCCGTCGGCACCGGACTGGCTGCGATGTTCGGCGCCATGGCGGCCCTGGGCCTCGATTTTACCCTCTTCAATGTCGTCGCCACGGTCCTCGTCATCGGCCTCTCCGTCGACTACGGCATCTTCATGGTCTGCAAGCTCACCCAGGGGATGGACCGCTCCGTGGACCGGGCGGTCCTCGTCTCGGGGCTGACGACCCTGGCCGGCTTCGGAGCCCTGGTGCTGGCCCGCCATCCGGCCCTGCATTCCATCGGCGTCACCGTCCTCCTCGGGATCGGTGCCGCCATCCCGGCGGCCCTGCTGGTGATCCCGGCGCTCTACCGCAGGGAGTGGCGATGAAGAGACTCCTCGGCACCCTCCTTCTGGCGGCCTTTCTGCTGGTTACCGGCTGCGCGCGCCTCCCCTTTGCGGTGACGGAACCGGTTCCGATCCCCGCGGACATCAGTGCTGCCGAGCTCGCCGCCCGGACCTGGACCGCCGTCCCCCAGACGCTGCGGATGCGTCAATCGGGCCTCTTCGAGTTCCGCGGGCGCAAGGTGCCGCTGGTCGGTTTCATGGTTCTCGACAATGCCGCCGCCACGGCGCGCCTGGTGGGGATGAACGATCTGGGGGTGAAATTTTTCGACCTGGAGGTGGGGGAAAAGGGGGTCAGGGAACACTTCCTCCTCCCCGAACTGGCCAAATATCCCGGATTTGCCGGGGCGGTGGCGGCTTCGGTGCGGCGCATTTTCCTGACGCCGCGCCCTGATCCAAAGGATGCCCTGGAAATCGATCCCCAAGAGGCCCGCCTGGTGCGCCGGGAGGCCGGGCGAAACCTCACCTTCGTCTTCGGCGGCCGCGGCCCCGAATGGCTGGAGACACGTGCGGCGGGGGAAAAGGAGGGGTGGCGGTTGCGTTTTTTCGAGTACCGATGCGACAATGGCCTGACCTACCCCGCCGGGATCGTTCTCGATGACGAGAAGGCCGGCTACCGGCTGACCCTTTGGCTCGAAAGCGTGAAAGGAAGCGAAGATGGGAATTAAAAGGGCCATTGATGCCGCTGCACTCGCAGCACCGCGGCGCCAGGAAGGGGGAGAGCTGCTCGGCCGCTACTCCTTTCCCGCGGATTTCCCCGGTTTTGCCGGTCACTTCCCCGGCGCTCCCATCGTCCCGGCGGTGGTGCAGATACGGACGGTCCAGGCTCTCTTCGAAATGGACGGAGGGCGCTCCACTACCCTCCTCGGGGTGGAAAACGCCAAATTTCTCCTTCAGCTGCAGCCGGAGGAGGAGATCGAAGTCTCCTGTCGGGAGCGCTCGGGGGGATTGGAGCCGGTGGTGGAGGGGAAGCTGAAGGTGCAGGGAGCCCTGGCCGCCTCTTTCGTTCTCCGCCTGGCCGCCGCGGGAGAGACGCCGTGAACAAACCCTATTTTTCCGGCCAGCCCGGCGACCCCGCGCCGCTTGCCACGCGGGTGCCCCGGGTGGTGCGCTTTGAGGAGGTCGATCCCCTCGGGATCGTCTGGCACGGCCGCTACCCGAGCTATCTCGAGGACGGCCGGGTCGCCCTCGGGGAGCGTTACGGCATCGGCTACATGGATTTTTACCGCCAGGGTGTCCTGGCGCCGATCAAGAAGATGCACCTCGACTATCACCGTCCCCTCCGTTTCGGCGAGCCCTTTTCCATCGAGGGGATTCTTCACTGGTCCGAGGCCGCCCGGCTCAACTTCGAATTCATCCTCCGCAACGAGGCGGGCGAGGTGACGACCACCGGGTACACGGTGCAGATGCTGATGGATCTGGAGCACAACCTCCTCCTCCTTCTCCCCCCCTTCTACCGGGAATTCTGCGCCTCCTGGCGCCGGGGAGACCTGCCATGATTCCGGTTCTGGTGACTTCCGCCGCCGCCGTCACCGGCCTGGGGGACAGCCTGGACGAGACCTGGCGGCGCCTTTTGAAGGGGGAGTCGGCCATCGCTTCTGTGACCCGCTTCGATACCAGCGCCTACCAGAGCCGGCTTGCCTCCTGCGTTCCGGGACTTTCCCGGGGCGGCCAGGAGACGCTCCTGGCGCCCCTTCTCGAGCGTCTCTTTGAAGGGTTCCCCGACCTGCCGCCGGAGAGCCGCCTCCTTCTGGCCACCACCAAGGGGGGGATCGACGTGCTGGAGCGGCAGCGCCGGGGAGAGGAGGTCTTGCTTGCGCCCCTCCTCCCGGAGACGACCCTGGCTGCCGTAGCCGGCCGGTTCGGCCTCAGGGACGGCGGGGTGAACATCAACGCCGCCTGCGCCTCGTCGACCATCGCCCTGGCCCGGGGCGCCGCCCTCATCGCCTCGGGCTTGGCCGAATCGGTTCTGGTCTGCTGTCTCGATCTGGTGAGCGAATTCGTCTTCTCCGGCTTTTCGGCGCTGCGGGCCCTCTCCCCGGAGACGAGCCGCCCCTTCGATCGGGAGCGGACCGGGCTGACCCTCGGCGAGGGGGCTGCGGCCCTGGTGCTGATGAGCCCCGGGGCGGCGCGGCGCTGCGGGCGTCTCCCCCTCGGGCGGGTTCTCGGCTGGGGGGTGGCCAACGACGCCACCCACATCACCGCCCCGGCCCGGGACGGCTGCGGTCTGGTTCTCGCCGTCCGGCAGGCCCTGGCCAAAGCGGAACTCTCCCCTGGAGCCGTCTCCGCCATCAGCGCCCACGGCACCGGCACCGTCTACAACGATCTCATGGAGCTGACGGCCTTTGCCACCGTCTTCGGCGACCGCAGGCAGCCGATCCACTCGGTCAAAGGCGCCATCGGCCACACCCTCGGCGCAGCCGGAGGGATCGAGGTCGCCCTCGGGCTCAAGGCCCTTTCCGCCGGCACCGTTCCGCCGACGGCCGGTTTCCGGACCCCCGAGGCGGGAGCGGAGGAGATCGTGAGTCGTCAAGCCGTCTCCTTTGCCGGAGACGTGCTGCTGACCACCAACTCGGGGTTCGGCGGGGTCAACGCCGCCCTTCTGCTCGGGAGAGGAGGCGAGGAATGAAGGCAAGGATTTCCGGGATCGGCTGGATTACCGCCGCCGGCTTCGGCCAGGGGAGGGGCGCCGACGATTTCGCCATGACGGCCGGGACCCTGCCGGAGATCGCCCGCAAGGATTTTTTCGCCGATCCCTTTCCGCGCTTCGGGCGCCTCGACGAATTCTCCCGCCTCGGTCTCTCGGCCATCGCCCTGGCCCTGGGGGATGCGGGACTCGACCAGTGGCAGGAAAAGCGCAATTTCGGTCTCATCGCCGCCTCCGCCTACGGCTGCCTGACGACGGACATCGCCTATTTCGATACCGTCCTTGGCGACGGCGGCGCCCTGGCCAGTCCCAACCTCTTTGCCTACACCCTGGCCAACTGCGTTCTCGGCGAAGCCGCCATTCGCTTCGGCCTGACCGGCCCGGGGTTCGTCGTCAACGAGACTGGGGCGAGCCGCCTGACCTCGCTGGTCATGGCCCTCGAGAGTCTTTTTTGGGGGGAGTGCGACGTCCTTGTCGCCGGCGTCTGCGATCTCCCCTTTCCCCTTGAGACGACCGGCATGGCGCCGGTGGCACCCGGAGCCCTCTTCCTCGTCCTGTCGAAGTTCTCCTTGCCGGGTGAGAAGGGGTCCTCCCCCCTCCTCGGCCTCGATGGCCGGGGAAACCTGGAGATCGACGGCGTCCCGGTCCGGGACTGGACCGAAGTGGCCCGGGCCTTCCTGGCGCCGGTTTCCGGTGGAAAAATGAGCGCTATCAACAGCTAACCCTTCGCTTTTTCGGGAGAATGCCCCCATGAAACTGAAACTTGTCTACCCCCGCTGGCCGAAACTCGACCGGCAGACCGAATTCCACCTCCCCCCCCACGGACCCGTCGTCTTTGCCGCCGCCGTCCCGGCGGGGATCGAGGTCGCCTTCACCGACGAGAACCTCGAGGCGATCGATTTCGACGACCCGGCCGACCTGGTGGCTATTTCCACCATGCTCACCTGCCAGTTGCCGCGCGCCTTCGAGGTGGCCCGGGAATTCAAGGCCCGGGGGCGCACGGTCATCTTCGGCGGCATCGCCACCATGCTCCACGCCGAGGAGGTCATGCAGCATGCCGATTCCGTCTTCCTCGGCGAGGTCGAGGGGCGCCTCGAGGCCCTCTTCGACGATTTCCGCAAGGGAAAGCTGAAGAAGGTCTACGACTTCATGAACAATCCGCCGGCCATTGAGCTGGTCGGCACGGCGCGCCGGGAAATCCTCAACCGCGAGCTCTACAACTACCGGGGGGTGCAGATGCTCGACCTGGTGCACGCCTCCCGGGGGTGCAAGTTCGACTGCTTCCCCTGCTGCACCGGCTTTCTCGGCGGCAAGAAATTCCGTCCCCGCCCCGTCGACCAGGTCATCGAGGAGATGGAGGCGATCCGTAACAACCGCCTCTTTATCGTCGACAACTCCCTCGCCCAGGACCGGGAGTGGCTCAAGGACCTCTTTACGGCGATGATTCCCCTCAAGAAGAAGTGGGTGTCGCACCCGATCCTCGACGACCCGGAAATCCTCCGCCTTGCCGCCGACGCCGGCGCCTGGTACGTCTACCAGGCCGTCTTCGACACCTCCGACGTGATCCGCAACCGGATCAGGCGCCTCAAGGACCACGGCATCGGCGTCGAAGGGACGATCATTCTCGGCACCGACGATCAGGACGAGGACGACATCAAGCGTCTCGTCGACTTTCTCCTCGAGGTGGAGCTGGATGTGGCCGAATTCACCATCCTCACCCCCTTCCCCCATTCCCCGATCCGGGGTCAGATGGAGAAGGAGGGGCGCATCCTGAGCAACAACTGGATCGACTACACCGCCGGCAAGGTCGTTTTCCAGCCGAAAAAAATGACTCCGGAGAAACTTCAGGAGATGTATCACTACGCCTGGGACACTTTCTACGCCGGCGGCGGCCATCAGCTCAAGATGGGCGAGCTCTTTAAAAACGTCATCCGCAGGGAGATGGATGACGGCACCTACCGGCGTTACAATCCGAAAACGCGCCGCACCTTCGACAAGCAGAAGGGGCAGGCATGAGCCGGATTTTCCTCCTCTCCTGCAACGTCACCACCGAGCCCTATCCGGTCTATCCCCTGGGGATGGCGGTCGTCGCCTCCGCCCTCCAGGGGGCGGGGCACCAGGTGCGGCAGTTCGACTATCTCGCCTCCGGGCGCTCGGAGGAGAAGCTGCGCGAGGCGCTGCGGGCCTTTGCCCCCGATTTCGTCTGCCTCTCCCTGCGCAACATCGACAACGTCGACTCCTTCGCTTCGGAGCGATCCTGGTACCTCGGCCTGGCCCGGGCGCAGGTGGCGCTCATCCGGGAAGTGACAGAGGCCCCGCTCATCGTCGGCGGCCCGGCCTTCTCCATCATGCCCGGAGAGATCCTTTCCTATATCGGCGCCGACTACGGTGTCGCCGGCGAGGGGGAAAAAGCGGTCTGCGACCTGATCGAAGCGCTCGGCCGGGGGGAGGAGCCTCCGCGGATCGTTTCGGGAAACGCGGCGCCGCTTTCCGGGGAGGAGATGGTCTCCCCTCTCTATGACCAGGAGCTCATCGATTTCTATGTCGGGGAGAGCGGCATGGTCAATTTGCAGACCAAGCGCGGCTGCCCCCACAACTGCAGCTACTGCACCTATCCGGCCCTGGAGGGGAATCTCTTCCGGGTCCGGGAGCCGAAAGCGGTGGTGGACGACATCGAGCGCATCCAGCGCGATCATGGCGCGGAGAGTTTTTTCTTCACCGATTCGGTCTTCAACGACGCCGCCGGTCACTACCTGCTGGTGGCCGAGGAGCTGATCCGGCGCGGGACGAAAGTCCGCTGGTGCGGCTTTTTCCGCCCTCAGGGGCTGGGGCGCTCCGAGCTCTCCCTCCTCAAGGCCTCGGGGCTCTACGCCGTGGAACTCGGGACCGACGCCGCCAGCGACACCACCCTGCGCGCCCTGAACAAGGGGTTCACCTTTGCCGACGTCCTCGCCGTCAACGAGGCCTGCGTCGCCGAGGAACTCCCCTGCTCCCATTTCATCATGTTCGGCGGCCCCGGCGAAACGTTGGAGACGGTGGACGAGGGGCTGGCCAACATCGCCCGGCTAGAGCATGCGGTGGTCTTCGCCTTCTCCGGCATCCGCATCCTCCCCGGCACCGACCTCCATGCCCAGGCGGTGCGCGAGGGGGTGCTCGAAGCCTCGGCGCCGCTCCTCATGCCGACCTATTATTTCTCCCCGGGGCTCGATCCCGAGGCGATGAACGCCCGCATCCTCGCCTCCTTCCAGGGGCGCCGCGACCGCATCTTCCCCCCCTCCGACGGCCAGGAGAAGATGGCGGTGATGCACCGCTTCGGTTATCGCGGCATTCTCTGGGACAAGCTCATCTCCTATCGAAGCGCCGGGAAAAAGGCTTAGGAATCCCATGACAGCCTACAACAAGGGCACCATCCTCCTCGTTCACCCCCTGGGGTACCGTGTCGAGGCCGCCGGGCGGGACATCTCCCGCATGGCCAACATCATGCCCCCCCTCGGGCTGGCGAGCATCGCCGCCTACCTGGAGAAAAAGGGGTATGGTGCCGAGATCATCGACTGCTACGCCCACCCCGACGGACAGAGCGTCATTCGCGAGGCTCTGCGCAAGCACCGGCCGGCGTTCATCGGCCTGAGCTGCACCACGTCGAGCTTTCTCGACGGCGTGAGGATCGCCGCCCTGGCCAGGGAGGAGATCCCGTCCATCCGCGCCGTCTTCGGCGGTCCCCACGTCTCGGCCCTCAAGGAGCAGGTGCTGCGGGACTACCCCGGGGTCGATTTCGCGGTGGCCGGCGAGGGGGAGGAGACCCTGGAGGAGCTTTTATCTTCCGACGGAGAGAATCCCGAGAAAATCAAGGGGCTCGTCTACCGCGGCAAGGACGGTGAGGCGGCTTTCACCGGCTATCGCCCCAAGGGGATCGAACTCGATTCCCTCCCTTTTCCGGCCTACGAAAAGCTCGCCGGCTATCCGCAGGCCTACCGCCTGCCGATCTTCAACTACCCCAAGGCACCCAACACCAGCTGCATCTCCAGCCGCGGCTGCCCCTACGCCTGCAGCTACTGCGACCGCTCGGTCTTCGGCCGCTCCTTTCGCTACAATTCGGCCGAATACCTCTACGAGCACCTGCGCTACCTGCGGGAGCGCTTCGGCATCCGGCACGTCAACTTCTACGACGACCAGTTCACCTTCAACCGCGCCCGCGTCGAGGCCTTCTGCACGATGATGATCGACCGGCCGCTGGGGATGACCTTCAACTGCGCGGTGCGCGCCGAGCATATCGACCCGGCGCTGCTGGCTCTGATGAAGAAGGCCGGCTGCTGGATGGCCAGCCTGGGGATCGAGACCGGGGATCCGGAGCTTTTGGCCCAGCACCGCCAGAACCCCGACCTGGAGATGCTCGCCGAGAAGATCCGCATGATCAAGGGGGCGGGGATCCGGACCAAGGGGCTGCTGATGATGGGGCTTCCGGGCGAGAGCGAGACGAGCATCCGCCGCAGCATGGAGTACGTCTTCTCTCTCCCCGTCGACGACTTCAACCTCGCCAAGTTCACCCCCTTCCCCGGTTCGCCCCTCTACGAGACGATCCACGAGCTCGGGTCCTTCGACGAGGATTGGGAGAAGATGGACTGCATGCAGTTCCAGTTTATTCCCCACGGCATGACCCGGGAGAGGCTGGAAGTCCTCTTTCAGGAATTCTACAAACGGCATTTCATGCGGCCGCAGGTCCTCCTCGGCTACGGGGCGATGCTCTGGCGCTCTCCCGACAGCTGGCGCCGCTTCGTCGCCAACCTCGGCGACTTCGTCCGTTTCGCCCGCAGCAACGATCGCCTGGGAGAGAAGTAAAGTGATTTTCGATCGACAAAAAACCCTCGTCGTCATCCCCCTCTACAACCACGCCGCCACGGTGCGCGCGGTGGTCGAGGGGGTCCTGGCCATCCACGACCAGGTGCTGGTGGTGGACGACGGCAGCACCGACGGCGGCGGCGACACCCTGGGCGGGCTCCCCGTCGCCCTGCTGCGCCACGAGAAGAACCGCGGCAAGGGGGCGGCGATCATGACCGCCGCCCGCCAGGCGCGGGGGCAGGGGATGACCCACATCCTCACCATCGACGCCGACGGCCAGCACGATCCGGCCGACATTCCCCTCTTTTTCCGACGCCTCTCCGAAGGACCCCTGACGGTGGTGGTCGGCAAACGCAATTTCGAGACCGAGAACGTACCGGCCTCCAGCCGCTTCGGGCGCAAGTTCTCCAATTTCTGGCTGCGCCTGCAGACCGGTCAATGTCTGGGGGATACCCAGAGCGGTTTTCGCGCCTATCCCCTCGCCGTTCTCGAGGGGCTGAAGCTGAAGGAGATTCACTATTCCTTCGAGGTCGAGGTCCTGGTGAAGGCGGCCTGGGCCGGGGTCCCCCTGGCCGATGTGGACATCTCCGTCTACTATCCTCCCGCCGGGGAGAGGATCTCCCACTTCCGCGGCTTTATGGACAACCTGCGCCTCACCCTCCTCAATACCAAGCTGACCATGCGCTCGGTGGCGCCCTGGCCGCACCGCAGGATCGTCGTCGCCCCCGGCGGGCAAGCGAAGGTGAGCGTGCTGCACCCCTGGCGTTCGCTGCGCCTGCTCCTGACGGAAAACACCTCGCCGGCGCAGCTCTCCGCCGCCGGAGCCCTGGGGGTCTTCCTCGGCGCCGTCCCGCTGATCGCCCTCCACACCATCGCCATCCTTTTTGCCTCCGGCTTCTTCCGCCTGAACAAGGTGGCGGCGGTGAGCGCCAGCCAGCTCTGCATCCCCCCGCTGGTCCCGGCGCTGTGCATCGAGGTCGGCTATTACCTGCGCAACGGGTCGTTTCTCACCGAGATCTCCCTGGAAACCCTCGGCTACCAGGGGCTCGATCGGCTCTACGAGTGGTTCCTCGGCTCCCTCCTCCTCGGCCCCTTTCTGGCGGCCGTCGTCGGCGGCGTCATCTACGCCATGGCCTCGGCCCTGCGGAGGGAAAAACGTGTCGAAGGGTGAAGGGGAGGAGAAGAAGGCTGAATGGAGCAGCCGCAGTATCGGCAGCGGCTGGCAGCACCGGATCTTCTACCTGCTGATCCGCCTCGGCGGGCGGCGGGCGGCGTATCTCCTCCTTTATTTCGTCGTTTTGTACTACGTTCTGCTGCGCCCCGATCAGCGGCGCAAGAGCGAATACTACCTGCGGCGGCGCTTCCCCGGGGACGGGCCGATGGCGCGCCTGGCGAAGAGTTACCGCATGAGCCTGCAGCTCGGCAAGGTCCTGGTCGACCGGGCGGTGGTGGGGATTCTCGGCCCCGAGGAAGTGGCGGTGGACCTCGGCGGGCAGGAGGAACTCCTCTCCCTCCTCGGCGAAGGGAAGGGGCTGGTGCTGATGACGGCCCACGTCGGCTGCTGGCAGGTGGCCATGTCGGCGCTCGGCTTTTTGTCGGTTCCGGTGAGCCTTCTCATGCAGCGGGAGGAGGGGGACCTCGACCGGCACTACTTCGAGCACGCCGGACTCGACTCCCCCTACCGGATCATCGACCCGCGGGGCTTTCTCGGCGGAACCATGGAGATGCTCGGCGTCCTGAAAAAGGGGGAAGTCCTTTCGGTCATGGGCGACCGGATGCTCGGCGACGACCACAACGGCGTGGCCGTTAACTTCCTCGGCGCCCCGATCCTTGTCCCTTATTCCGCCTTCAAGCTCGCCTCGGCGACGGGGGCTCCGGTGGCCGTTCTCCTCTCCTGGAAGAGCGGACCGAGAAGCTACCGACTCAAGCTCTTCCGGGTGATCCGGGTGGCCCCCGATCTCGGCCGTCGCGCCGAGGCCTTTGCTCCCTACGCCCAGGAGTTTGCCGTCGTTCTGGAAGAATTCACCCGGGATCATCCTTTTCAGTTTTTCAATTTTTACGATATGTGGCAAACTTCCCCTCCCCGGACCGGGGCGGGTTCTGCCCCGAAAACCCAAGGAGCATGAAACGATGACGATCAAGGAAAAACTCAAGAAGCTGCTGGTGGAAGAACTCAACCTGGAGGATATGACCCCCGAGGAGATCCTCGATGACGCCCCCCTCTTCGGCGAAGGGCTCGGCCTCGACTCCCTCGATGCCGTCGAACTGGTGGTCCTGGTGCAGAAGCACTTCGGCGTGGAGATCAAGGACATGGACGAAGGGCGTCCCGCCCTGCAGTCCGTTGCCACCCTGGCGGCCTTCATCGAAGAGAAGCAAGGCAAATGACCTTCAGGGCTCCCGTTGCCGTGACCGGCCTCGGCTGCCTGTGCGCCGCCGGCAGCAATCTCGGCGAATGCACCGAGACGCTCTTTACCGGCAGGCGCTCGCCTTCGCCCCCCGGCCGTTTTTCCACGACGCACCCGGTCTCCTATCCCGTCTTCGAGGTCCCTGAGGCCGCCCTGGCCGAGACGGCGGGGGAGGAAAAGGGACTGCTGCGCACCTCCCGCCTCGCCCTGGCGGCGGCCCGGGAAGCGGTGGCCGACGCCGGCTGGGCGCCCGCCGATCTGGCGGCGCTGCGGGTCGGCGTCTGCGTCGGGACGACGGTGGGGAGCGCCATGAACAACGAGGACTTTTATCGCCAGTACCGGGAGGGGGGGCGTCCGGAGATGACTCCCATCGAACGCTTTCTTCTGAGCAACCCGGCGGCGGCAATCTCCCGGGCCTACTCCCTCAACGGCCCCTGTCAGACGGTGGTCAACGCCTGCGCCTCGGGGACGGACGCCATCGGCCTGGCCGCCTCGTGGATCCGCGCCGGTCTCTGCGACCTGGCCATCGCCGGGGGGGCCGACGAGCTCTGCCGGGTGACCTACAACGGCTTTGTCTCCCTGATGATCGCCGATACCGAGCCGGTCCGCCCCTTCGATGCCACCCGCAGGGGGCTCAACCTCGGCGAGGGAGCCGCCATGCTGATTCTCGAGTCGGAAGCGCTCCGCAGAGAGAAAAAGGGGAGGGCGCGCGCTTTCGTGCTCGGTTACGGCTCGGCCTGCGACGCCTATCACCTGACGGCGCCGAGCCCCGAGGGGACCGGGTTGCGGCGGGCCATCGAGGAGGCTCTGGCGACCTCCGGCGTCGAGACCGCCGAAATCGCCTTCGTCAACGCCCACGGCACCGGCACCCCCGACAACGACCGGGTGGAGAGCCGGGTGCTCTGCGAGGCCCTGCCGCAGGTCCCCTTCTTCTCCACCAAGGGGTATACCGGTCACACCCTGGGGGCGGCGGGGGCGATCGAGGCCGCTCTCACCGTCGCCTGTCTGGAGCGCCGGGAGATCCCGGCCAGCGTCGGCTTTTCGATCCCCGATCCCGATCTGCCGGGGCGGCCGACGGAAAAGGCGGTCGCCCTCCGGGGGCGGGTCGCCCTCTCCGAGTCGCTGGCCTTCGGCGGGAACAATGCCGTGATCGTTTTCGGCGCGGGAGACAACTCATGACGGCTCTGGCCATCGAAGGAATCGGCGTGATCGGCGGCTTCGGCTGCGGCCTGGACGCTCTGCGCCAGGCGCTGGATTCGGGCGTCAGCCCGATAGGGGCCCTTAGAACAGGACCCGGCGAGGAGGAAGGGAGCCGCCCGGCGTTCCTCGCCGAGAGTTCGCACCTGGAGACGTTTCTCCCCAAGCGCGCCTTCCGCCGCATCGATCATTTCGCCCGCCTGGCTCTCCTCGGCTCCCATCTGGCACTCCAGGATGCCGGACGGCTGGAGGAAGGACGGCAGCGTCTCGGCGTGGTGATCGCCACCGGCTACGGTGCCGCCCGGACGACCTTCTCCTTTCTCGACTCGGTTCTCGACGACGGCGACACCTGCGCCTCGCCGACCAACTTTTCCAACTCGGTCCATAACGCCGCGGCGGCCCACGTCTCCATCCTCCTCGGCGCCACCGGGCCGAGCCTCACCGTCAGTCAGTTCGAGATGTCGGTCTTCTCGGCCCTCCTCACCGCCCGGCAGTGGCTGCTGGAAAAGAGGGTGGACGCCGTCCTTTTCGGCGGCGTCGACGAATGCGGCCCGGTGCTCGGGTATTGCCACGAGCGCTTCTTCGGCGAGGGAGTCAGGGCCATGTCCCCCCTCCTGTTCGACCGGCAGAGCGCGGTGGTCGGCGAAGGGGCGGCTTTTTTCCTCCTCACCCGCGGCGGGGAGGGTGCCGGTCGTTACGGATTTCTCTCCGACCTCGGGTTCGGCCGACTTTCCGCCGGAGGGCCCAGGGTGCCGGAAAACGCCCTCCTTTTGCTCGGCGCCGACGGCCACGCCCGCTGCGGCGCCGGATACGGAGCGCTTGTCCCCCGGGGGGCCGAGGTGGCCGCCTACGCCCCCCTCTACGGCTCTCTCCCCGTCGGGTCGGCCTTCGATCTCGCCGTGGCCGGTCTGACGCTGCGCGAGGGACGGGTCTTCCCCCAGCCCGGGCCGGCACCGGAAAACGATCTCTGGCGGGCTGCCTCCACTGGAACCCTGGGTGACCGCCCTGTCTGCGGCCTGAAAATTGATGGAGAAGGGGTCTTCGGCTCCTTTACGGTGCAGCATGGCCCGTCATAAACGTTTTCTTCTTCTCGTTCTGGTGGTGACCCTCCTCGCCGTCTCCCCGGCGGCGGCCGAGACGGAGCTTGTCCCCACCCGCTACGGCCTGGGGCTCTCTTACGGGCTGGCCTACGATCCGACGAATCGCCTCGACTTCGCCCTCCTGTCGGGCGTGGTCCTCTTCGACTACGACCGGGTCTGGCCCCACCGGGCGCCGGAGGCGCTGCGCTTCAAGGTGGAGGGGAGCGCCGGGGTCATCACCTCCCCCCAGCCCCGGGGGATCGTTTCGGCCAACATCCTCGCCCTCTATTATCTCGACCGTTTCGCCACCCCGACCCTGCGCCCCTACGTCGAGGCGGGGATCGGGGTGATCTATACGGATGTCCAGGTCGAGGGGCAGGGGTTGCGGCTCAATTTCAACCCTCAGGCCGGCCTGGGGGTTGAAATCGGCGACACCTCCGGTTCCCCCTGGTACCTGGCCTGCCGGGGGCATCACGTCTCCAACGGCGGACTCTACAGCGAAAACCGGGGGATCAACTCGGTGGTCTTTTTGCTCGGCAAATATTTTTGATGGCGCCAGGGCTTTAGGGGGTTTTATGGACAAAAAAGAGGTTCCCCAGGACGCCTGCCTGCTCGGTTCCTGGCACGAGATCTGTTACGCCGTCGACGAGACGGGGCGGTACGTGCTGGCGCCGAGCGCCGGGTGGGACCCGTCCAACCTCGCCAACCTGCAGGCCTGGGAAGTGATCGGCGAGGAGATCGCTGCGGCCATCGGCCGGGTGGTCGGCGGGAAAACGAGTCCCCTCGACGTCCACATGGCGCGCTGCCAGATGGACGTCTCCCTTCTGGCAAGCTATGTCGGCCTGCCCCGCTGGCGAGTGCGGCGGCACCTTCGCCCGGCCGTCTTTTCTCGGCTCAAGCCGGCTCTTCTGGCCCGCTACGCCGATATTTTCGCCGTCCCCCCGGAGATGCTCGGCCGGATCCCCGACAGGGCCGAGCTCCCCGTTTCCCTCCAACGGTTTGAGAAGGATCAGTCTTCGTGAAGCTCGAATTTTCCCACCGGCAGTCGGCGCACTGCGAAAGCGGCGTGACGGCCAACCTCTTTCGGCATCAGGGGATCGCCCTCTCCGAGGCGATGGTCTTCGGTCTCGGCAGCGGCCTCTTCTTCGGCTACCTCCCCATGGTGCGCATCAACGCCCTCCCCCTCATCACCTTCCGAAACGCTCCCGGGGGAATCTTCAAGCGGGTCACCAAACGCCTGGGGGCCCGGGTGAAGACCTCCCGTTTTCGCCGTCCGGCCAGGGCCATGGCCGCCCTCGACCGGAACCTCGGCAAGGGGATTCCCACGGGGCTGCAGACGGGGGTCTTCTGGCTCCCCTACTTTCCGCCGGCCCTGCGCTTCCACTTCAACGCCCACAACCTGGTGGTGACCGGCAAGGAGGGGGAGGCCTACCGCATCAGCGATCCGGTTCTCGAAGAGACGGTCCTCTGCCCGCCGCAGGATCTGGCCCGGGCCCGGTTCGCCAAGGGAGCCCTCGCGCCGCGGGGGAGGATGTTCGTTCTCGAAGGGGTTTCCGATCAGTTCGATCTCCCCGGGGCGGTGCGCGCCGCCATCCGGGAGACCTGTCGGGGGATGGTGAAAACCCCGGTGCCGTTCATCGGCGTCAAGGGGATTCGTCTGCTGGCGAGGCGGTTGGAAAAATGGCCGGAGAAGCTGGGGGCGCGCAAGGCGTCTCTCCATCTCGGCCATCTGATCCGCATGCAGGAGGAGATCGGCACCGGCGGCGGCGGTTTTCGCTTCATCTACGCCGCCTTTCTCCAGGAGGTGGCGGATCTGCTGGGGGAGAGCCGGCTGCAGGAGCTTTCGAAGGAGATGACCGCCGTCGGCGATCGCTGGCGGGATTTCGCTCTTCTCGGAGCCCGTCACATCAAGGGGCGGGGTGCGGAGGAGATCTCCTACCCGGCGCTCGCCGGCATCCTGAGGGAATGCGCCGATCGCGAAGAAGAACTCTTCCGCAAACTCTTGCTGATCCTTGCCTGAGCGGCCCGGACTCGAAGGAAGGAGCGACCCGATGCGCGCGCTGGTAAAGGGACCGAAGACGATCCGGCTGGAAGAGAGGCCTCGTCCGGAACAGAAGACGGTCCTCGAAGTCGAGGATCTGGTCAAGTTCTACAGGGGGAGCGCAGTCCCCGCCCTCAACGGCTTCAGCGTTTCCATCGGCGAAGGGGGCGTTCTCGGGCTCCTCGGGCCGAACGGGGCGGGAAAGACGACCGCCATCTCGATCATGACCACCCTGCTGCGGCCGACCTCGGGACGACTGACGCTCTGCGGCGTCGATGTGCTGAAAAATCCCCGGGAAGCCCGGCGCCTGATCGGTCTGGTCCCCCAGGAGATCGCCCTCTACCCGAGTCTGAGCGCCCGGGAGAATCTTCGCTACTTCGGGCGGCTGCACGGTCGGCGCGGGAAGGCGCTGGAGGGAAGGATCGAGGAGTGCCTGGAGATGGTCGGGCTCGAAGAGAGCGCCGACCGGCCGGTCTCGACCTATTCCGGGGGGATGAAACGACGCGCCAACCTGGCGGCGGGAGTCCTCCACGAGCCGCGGATCCTTTTTCTCGACGAGCCGACGGTCGGCATCGACGCCCAGTCGCGAAACCTGATCCTGGAAAACCTCGGCCGGATGAAGGAGAGGGGGATGACCCTGGTCTACACCACCCACTATATGGAAGAAGCCCGTCAGCTCTGCACCCAGGTGGCCATTGTCGACGGCGGGCGCGTCCTTGCCGAGGGCCCGCCGGATGAGCTCGTGGCCGGCGCCGCGGGGTGCGCCAACCTCGAAGAACTTTTTCTGCAGCTGACCGGCAAGCGTCTGCGGGACTGAAACCGCCGTTTTTGACATCCCCTTATTCGACGGACCTATGTATAAATTCTGGGCGACCTTCTGCAAAGAACTCCTCCTCCTCTCCCGCGACAAGGGGGGGGTGCTGGTCCTCTTCGTCATGCCGGCCGTGCTCGTCCTGGTGGTCTCCCTGGTGCAGAACAACGTCCTGGAGGCCACCGGCGAGGGGAGCATTCGCGTTCTCTTCGTCGACCACGAAGAGGGGGCGCTGGGAGAGAAGATCCGCCAGGGCCTCCTCTCCTCAGGCGCCCTCGCCCTGGTTTCGCAGCTCGACGGAAAGCCGGTCACCGACGACGCCGCCCGGAAGGCGGTCTCGCGGGGAGATTTCCAATTCTGTATCCTCATCCCGGCCGGAGCCACGGCGGCGCTGCACCGCCGCGCCGCCGAATTTGCCGAAAGGGCGATGGCCGGCGAGGGGGAGAGCCCGAGCTCCGGGGGAGCCGTCGATGAGGCCGTCCCGTTGACCGTCTTTTTCGACCCGACGGTGCAGGGGGTTTTTCGCACCGCCGTCACCAGTTCCCTGGAGCGGGTCGTTCAGGGGGTGGAGGCCGAAGAGAAGGCGCGGGTCCTGTCCGCCTCCCTGAAAAAGAGCGTCGCCAGAATTCTCGCCCAGCGCCTCAGCCCCATGGCGGTGGGTCAGGCCCTGGCCGAATTCCCCGATCTGCAGGCGGCCTGGGGACGGGAGTCGCTCCTGGCGGTCCGGCCGCAGGTGGCCGCAGGGGAGGGGGCGAAGGCGGTTTTGATGCCCAATGCCGTGCAGCAGAACGTCCCCGCCTGGGCGCTCTTCGGCATGTTCTTCATCGTCGTTCCCCTCTCCGGGAATCTGATCCGCGAGCGCCAGGAAGGGACCCTGCAGCGACTGCTGAGCATCCCGGTCTCCTCCGGGTCGCTCCTCGCCGGCAAGCTCCTGGCCTATGTGGCCGTCTGCCTGGTTCAGTTCGCCCTGATGCTCCTGGTGGGGAAGACCCTTCTTCCGCTCTTCGGCACGCCGGTTCTCGAGCTCGGCGATCACCTTCCGGCCGTCGCTTTTCTCGCCCTCTGCGCGGCTCTGGCGGCGGCCGGCTACGGTCTTCTGATCGGGACGCTGGTGCGCAGCTATGAACAGGCGTCCATGTTCGGGGCCGTTTCGGTAGTTGTGGCCGCCGCTCTCGGAGGGATCATGGTCCCTGTCTATGTGATGCCCAAAGCGATGCAGGCACTCAGCATCCTCTCGCCTCTCGGTTGGGGGCTCGAAGGTTTCCTGGAAATTTTCGTGCGCCGCGCCGGGTTTTTAGACATTATCGACAATGCCCTGTCGCTCCTCGCTTTTTTTACGCTGACCCTGGCAATGGCCTGGGCCTCGTTCTATCGGCGATACCGGGGCGGGAGATGATGCAACGAATAACCGGGATCAAAATCGGGAGAAGTTCATGGAGCTGGCAGTAAAAGACGGACTGGAAAATGAGCTGTGGGAGATGATCATCGCGACGTGCAACGTCCTCGACCCGCCGGAAACGCGGGACAGCGCTGCGCCCCTGATCGGGCCCGACTCCCCCCTGGGACTCGACTCCCTGGACGCGGTGGAGATCGTCGTGGCGGTGCAGAAAGGCTATGACGTTCGCATCGGCGCCGAAGACACCAGCCGCGAGGTTCTCGGCTCGATTGCCACCCTGGCCGATTTTATCCGCCGGTCTCGCATGTAAAGGGCGGGAACGGCGGCCGACCGGCGCGGATTTAACAATTTTTCTGTCCCAACAACCGACAAAAAAACGGCTGTCCCCTTTAAGAGGGCGCAGCCGTTTTTGTCTTTCAAGAGGAAGCGTCGGAGCGGATTTTTTCCGGCTCAGACGGCGGTGAGCTGCATGTAGCACATGGAGAAGCGGCCGCTTTCGGGGATGAAGCAGAGGAGGCGCTCCCCTTTTTGGATTCTCCCCGAATGGAAGAGTTCCTCGAGAATGATGAAGATGGAGGCCGCTCCGGTGTTCCCCTTCTCGGCGAGATTGGTGAACCAGCGCTCCTGGGGGATACGAAAGTCGATCCCCTTCATCCGGTCATGGAGGTCCTGGCGGAAGTAATCGGAGGAGTAGTGGGGGAGAAACCACTGGACGTCTTCGGCGGACAGGGCGTGTTTTTCGATGATGCGGGGGAGGGTCCTCTCCACTGCGGTGCGGATGATTTCGCGGTTGAGGAGCTTGGTGTCCTGCTTGATCAGGAAGGAGCCCTGATCGAACGCCTCATGGAGGGAGTCGTGCTCCCGCCACCCTTTGATTCGGCCGTTTGCGCCTTTGACCGCGCCGGCGTACATGCAGGTCTCCAGCTCGTGGGCAAAGGAGAGATGTTCGATCCAGTCGATGCGCAGGGAAAGCCCCTCGGGAGCCGGCGTGTCGGAGAGATAGGCCGCACCGGCGCCGTCGGAGAGCATCCAGCGCAGAAAGTCGGCGTCGAAGGAGAGGATCGGCTGCGCCTCCAGCGCCGCCGCCTTCCGGGGGTCGACGTCGCTGCAGAGCTGCGCCCGCATGAAGGTTGAGGCGAGCTCAGAGCCTGTGGCCACGGCGTTTTTCGAAAGGCCGAGGGCCACGTTCATGTAGGCGTACTTGAAGGCCGTCATCCCCGAGAGGCAGATGCCGGCCGTGCTCACCACCTCGCAGGGCTTGCCGCCGAGTTCGCCGTGAACCATCGGTCCGTGGCCGGGCATCAGCTGGTCGGGGGAGGCGGTGCCGCAGCAGAGGCATTCGATGTCGGCGGCGGAAAAGCCGGGATAGGGACGGAGGCGGCGCACCGCTTCGGCGGTGAGCTCGGCATTGCTGTGGGTCGAAAGCCCCGTTTCCGGATGGAGCGCGTAATGCCTGCTGCGAATCCTGTTGTTGCGCAGGATGATGGCCCGGGTCCGCGACGGTACCGCGTTGACCATGCCGAGGATCTGTTCCATCTGCTCGTTGGAGACCGGAGCATTGGGGAGGAAGGCTGCCAGGTCGGTGATGAATACGGCCATGAACGATGGTTCTCTCTTTCGGCCCGGGCTCCTAAAGCTTTGCCCGGGCATGGGCGCTCCTGGTGAGGCGGGCGTAGTTTTCGTAAAAGATCTTTTCATCCAGACGGGTCGGGACGACGGCGTTGGTCAGGGTGTAATAATCGAGATCGTCGATGACGATCCGCTCCTTTTCCTCCCGGTAGAGGGGGGTCCCCGGCAAAGGGGTGAGGACCGTGAAGATCGGCAGGTCGATGGGGTTGTCCTCGAGATATTTATCGAGGAGCCCAAAGGCTTCCTCATCGTAATCGGGGGAGATGATGAAATCCCCGACGATGGTGATGCCGATCTCGTGCAGGATGCCGATCGCCTCCCGGTTGGCGGCGGCACTGTTGGCCTTGTTCAGCTCCCCCAGCCGGGCGTCGTCGAGCGCCTCGAAGCCGATGATCACCGAGCGGAGCCCCGCCTCCTTCCATTCCCGGAGGAGCTCGGGATGGCGCACCACCGTGTCGGAGCGAACGTCGGCGAGGAAATTCTTTTTAATCCCGGCTTGCCGGATCTGCCGGCAGAGCCTTCGGGCATGCTCCGGATTCCCGAAGGTGTTGGCGTCGACGAGGCGGATGACCGGGATGTCTCCCAGCAGCCCGATGTCGCGGACGACCGATTCGCAGCTCTGGGTGAGGTAGCGCCCGCCGGTGAGTCCGGCGATGCAGCAGAAGCTGCATTCGAAGGGGCAGCCGAAGGCCGAGGCGACAGCCCCCATGTCGAGTCCCAGGGATTGCAGCCTGTAGTGGGGGCGGTAACGCTCCACGAGGTCATAGCGCGGCGGAGCCGACTGCACCAGGTCGGCACCCGAAAAGGAACGGACGGTGAAGGAGAGACGCTCTCCCGGGCGGGTACGGGCGACTCCGGGAATGTGGCCGCCGTCGGCCGGAAGGGTGTCGACGAGTTGACGAAAGCTCAGTTTGCCCAGGCCGACGACGATGTAATCGATTTCGGCCCGGTTGAAGAATTCCGGGTCGTTGGAGGCATGGACGCCGCCGACGACGATGGTCGCGCCGCAGCTCTCCTTGATCTGCCCGGCCAGCTTCACCAGGGTATTGGCCTCGCAGGTCACCCCGGTCAGGCCGGCCAGATCCGGCCGGAAATCGGCCAGTTCCCGGGGGAGGGAGTCCGGGGCGGCTTTGAGGTCGACGATTCGCACCTCGTGGCCGTCGAGATTCCCCGCCAACGTTTCCAGGGCCAGCGGTTCGCCGCGGAAAATCTGCCGCAGGGAATCGATGCCGTAGCGTTCCTCGGGAATGCTGCGCCCGCAATTGGGAGGATTGACGAGAAGAATTTTCATGGTCCTGCGGGTCCGGCGATGGTGCCGGATGGGGGGCAACACCGTCGCAGTCAGGGGAGAATTAAAATCCGGGACAACGGGCCCGACCTTACCTTTTTTTGGCAAAAATGTAAATTCCCCAAAAGGGAAAATCAGGGGATTTGTTTTGTCAGGTCAAGGAGGGGGCGAACCGAGGTGATCTTGCCGATCACCAGCGATTTGATCGCTCGGCCGGCTCCTCTCCCCGCGGTTTGGGTGACCTCCTGGACCAGGCGTTCCAGCTGTGCTCCGTCCGTTTCGATCCCGGTGACCCGCAGATAGATCCGGGCGCCCTGCCAGCTCAGGACCGAGGCGCCCGGGCGGGAGACGAGATAGACCGCCCGGGGGTTTTGCCGCAGATAGCCCAGGGAGCGATTTTCTCCGAGGCCGATCACCAGGGTGTCTTCATCAATCATCCGCACCGCCCCGATGACGGCGGCATTGACCGACCCGGCGCCGTCGCCGGTGCTGAGAATCCCCGGTCCGGCGGTTTCATTGACGAAGGCCATCAGTTCGGTACGGGTCATGGAGCAAGACTCCTGCTTAAGCGCCTGTCTTGAATGAAATCCACCTCGTCCCAGGGGATCAAAGCGTTACGTAATGAACAAGGTTTTCTTGGTGACTTAGTGCCTCGGTGGCAAATCTTGTTCTTTCTGCCGGCGGTAAAATCAAGGGGCTTTTCTCCACGGACGTTCGGCGCGTCGGGGATTTTTATTGCTTGGAGATCGGTCTTTGATAGAATCGGCCGATCTTTTCCGGGGCCGGGGCCCCGGCGGATGGAAACGGGAGGGCGGAATGGACATAAAGCGTCTTGAGGTGTTCTGCAAGGTCGTCGAGCTGAAGAGTTTCACCCGGGCCGCCGAGGCTGTTTTTCTCGCCCAGCCGACGGTGAGCGAGATCGTGCGCCAGCTCGAGGAGACCTTCGGCGAGAAGCTCCTCGACCGTCTGGGGCGGGAGGTGCTGCCGACGCCGGTCGGGGAGGTCGTCTATCGCTACGCCCTCGGGATCGTCGGGCTGCAGAAGGAGGCCTTCGAAGCCGTCGCCAGCTTTGCCGGTACGGTGAGCGGAACGCTGCGCCTCGGCGCCGGGACCGTTCCCGGCACCTATCTGCTGCCGCGCCTTCTGGAGTCGTTCCGCTCCCTCTATCCTGCGGTCCGGTTCGGCCTGAAGATCGCCGGGACCGCCAGGGTCGCCGAGGAACTGGCCGCCGGGGGGATAGAGCTGGCGGTGACCGGGGCGGTCCGCACCTCGCCGCAGCTGGAGTGGGAGAAAATCTTCGTCGACGAACTGGTTCTGACGGTCTTTCCGCAACACCCCTGGGCGCGGCGCGAGTCGGTGTCCGTGGAGGAGCTCTCCGGGGAGCCGTTCCTGCTCCGGGAGGAAGGGTCCGGCACCCGGACGGCGCTGGCCGAGGCCCTCGGGGAACGGGGATTCGAAGCCTCCGGTCTGCAGGTCGTCGCCGAGATGGACAGCAGCGAAGCCATCCGGCAGGGGATCCGGGCCCGCCTCGGGATTTCCATCCTCTCCTCCCTGGTGATTGCCGAAGACCTGGCCGCCGGACTCCTGGTCGGCGTTCCCCTGCAGGGCGTTCAACTTCAGCGCCCCCTCTTTGTCGCCCGGCGCCGCAACCGCAAGCTTTCCCCCGCCGCCGCCTCGTTCCTCGATCACCTCAGGGCGTCCCTCTCCGCCTGAAATCCTTCTTTTCAGATCTTTTCCACGTCGAGCTTCAGGCGCTTGATCTTCTCCACCAGGGTGGTGCGGTTGATGTTCAGCAGCGCCGCCGCCCGGGCCTTGACCCCGCCGCCGAGGGCCATCGCCTCGTGGATCAGGCCGCACTCGATCTCCTCGACGATCCTGACCATATCGACCCCCTCGGCGGTGATCCGCGGGGAGAGGACCTGCTGCATCCCCCTGGGGTCGACTCCGGCGATGTTCGGCGGCAGATCGCGGCGCTCGATGATTTCGCCGTCGGTCAGCGCCACGGAGCGCTCGATGACGTTTTCCATCTCCCGGACGTTGCCGGGCCAGTCGTAGGTCTCGAGGGCGATCATCGCCTCGGTGGACAGGGACATGAGCGGGCGTTTCATCTCCCGGCAGCTCTTTTGCAGGAAATGCCGGGCGAGGAGGGCGACATCCTCCCGCCGTTCCCGCAGGGGGGGGAGGAGAATGGGGATGACGTTGAGCCGGTAATAGAGGTCCTCGCGGAAGTGCCCCCGTTTGACCGTCTCCTCGAGGTTGGCGTTGGTCGCCGAGATCACCCGGACATCGAGCTTGATGGTTTTGCTCGACCCGACCCGCTCCACCTCCTGCTCCTGAAGCACCCGCAGGAGTTTGATCTGCAGGTGCAGGGGCATGGTGCCGATTTCGTCGAGAAAGATGGTCCCGTTGTTGGCGACCTCGAACTTCCCCGCCTTGTCGGCCACGGCGCCTGTGAAGGCCCCCTTGAGGTGGCCGAAGAGTTCGCTTTCGAGGAGGTCGGCGGGGATGGCTCCGCAGTTGATGGCGACAAAGGGCTTGTCCTTGCGGGGGCCGTTGAAGTGGATCGCCTTGGCGACAAGCTCCTTGCCGGTCCCCGAGTCGCCGAGGATCAAAATCGTCGAGTCGGTGTTGACCACCCGTTCCATGCGCGCGAAGACCTGCTGCATGGCCAGGCTGTGGCCGAGAATTCTGTCGAACTTGTACTTCCCGCGCAGCTGCTGGCGCAGGTAGAGGTTTTCGGCGACCAGGCGGCTTTTTTCCAGGGCCTTGGCGACGATGATCTTGAGTTTTTCGATATTGACCGGTTTGGTGATGTAGTCGAAGGCCCCTTCCTTCATCGCCTCGACGGCCGATTCGGCCGAGGCGTTGCCGGTGATGAGGATGACGTTGGTGTAGGGGGAGTCTTCCTTGACCTTCTTGAGGATGTCGATGCCGCTGACACCGGGGAGGAAAAGGTCGGTGACGACGATCTCGAAGGGGGTTTTCCGAAGGATTTCCAGGGCCTCTTCCCCCGATTCGGCGGTCTCGACCTGGTAACCGGCGTGGGTGAGGAGCAGAGAGAGGGCGTCGCGGTTGTGCGCCTCGTCATCGATGAGGAGAATCTGCGAGAGATTTTTCATGAGGACTCCCGGGAGCGCTGCGTCATTTGTTTGACGAGCGCCAATTTAGCATGGTTCCCGGCGCGGCGCAAGGAGCGCTTATTAAGGAGATTTCCCCGGGCGGAGACGGTTTGACAGGGGCCTCCCCCCTGTTAATCTCTTTTCAATGAAGAGACAATTCTCCCTCCTCTTTCTTCTCCTTGCGGCCCTCCTGCTCCCCCCGCTGGCCGCAAAGGCCGATGCGGCGGCGCCGCCGTCCGCCGAGATCCGCGTGGTGCGCATCGCCGACGTCATCAGTCCGGTGGTGGCTGATTTCGTCGCCGCCGAGCTCGACCGGGTCAATCAGTCGGGCGGGCGGGCCTTCCTCCTCGAACTCGACACCCCGGGTGGTCTCGATTCGGCCATGCGCACCATCATTCAGAAGATTCTCGGTTCCCGGGCTCCGGTCATCGTCTATGTCTATCCGTCGGGAGCCCGGGCCGCCTCCGCCGGAGCGCTCATCACCCTCGCCGCCGATTTTGCCGCCATGGCCCCCGGCACCAACCTCGGAGCGGCCCATCCGGTGGCCATCGGTCCCGGTGGCGGCGGCGATGAGACGATGATGGAGAAAGTCGTCAACGATGCCGTGGCCTACGCCCGCAGCCTCGCCGAGCAGCGCGGGCGCAACGTCACTTGGGCCGAAAAAATTGTGCGGGAGAGTATCTCCACCTCCGCCGGAGAGGCGCTGGAGTTGAAGGTGATCGATCTGATCGCCGCCGATGAGGCCGCCCTCCTGGCCGCCCTCGACGGCCGCCGCTACCTGCGGGACGGCGCGGCGCAGATCCTGACCACCGCCGACGCAACCCTGGTCCGGGCCGAAATGGGGTGGCGCCAGGAGATCCTGGCGGCCATCAGCAATCCCAACGTCGCCTATCTGCTGCTGATGCTCGGCATCATGGGGATCTTTTTCGAGATTTCCCAGCCTGGGGTGATCCTCCCAGGGGCGATCGGCACTCTCGCCCTCCTTCTGGCCCTCTTCGCCTTCCAGACCCTGCCTGTGAACTACACCGGCGTGCTGCTCATCCTCCTGGCGATCGTTCTCTTTATCCTCGAGATCAAGGTCGCCTCCTACGGCATGCTCACCGTCGGCGGAATCGTCGCCCTGGCCCTCGGGTCCCTGATGCTCATCGAAAGCACCGACCCCGCCCTGCGCATCTCCCCGGCTCTGATCGCCGCGACGGTGGCTGTTGCCGGCGGCTTCTTCGCTCTCGTCGTTTTTTTCGTGGTGCGCACCCAGCAGGGGCGCTTTTTCTCCGGGGTGGAGGGGATGGTCGGGGAACGGGGGGCGGCGGTGAGTGCCGTCTCCGAGACGGGGCGGGTCTTCGTTCATGGCGAATACTGGGACGCCTGGTCCCGGTCGCCGATCTCCGCCGGCGAGGCCGTGGAGGTGGTGCGGGTGGAGGAGGGGATGCGCCTCGAGGTGCGGCGCGCCGCCGAACAAAAAGAGAAACAGGGAGACTGAAACCTTGGGGAGGTGCAGATGATTTCTTTCGGTCTGATCGGCTGGGGAGTGGTTCTGGTGATGGGCGTCGCCCTGGTCGGGAGTGCGGTGCGGGTCCTTTTCGAGTACGAACGGGGGGTGGTCTTTCGCCTCGGACGCTTTGCCGGGGTCAAGGGGCCGGGGCTGCGCTTCATCATCCCGGTGGTCGACAAGCTGGTCAAGGTCAGCCTGCGCACCGTCGCCATGGATGTTCCGCCGCAGGACGTCATCACCAAGGACAACGTTTCGGTCAAGGTCAACGCCGTCCTCTATTTTCGCGTCGTCGCGCCGGAAAAATCGCTGATCGAGGTGGAAAATTACCTCTATGCCACCAGCCAGCTCGCCCAGACCTCGCTGCGGAGCGTGCTCGGGCAGTCCGAGCTCGACGAGCTCCTGGCCCAGCGGGACCGGATCAATCAGCATCTGCAGGAGATCCTCGACCGCCAGACCGATCCCTGGGGGGTGAAGATCTCCAACGTCGAGATCAAGCACGTTGACCTCCCCCTGGAGATGCAGCGGGCCATGGCCCGCCAGGCCGAAGCGGAGCGGGAACGGCGCTCCAAGGTGATCCATGCCGAAGGGGAGTTCCAGGCCTCGCAGAAACTGGCCGACGCCGCCAAGATCATCTCGACGGAAAACGGCGCCCTGCAGTTGCGCTTTCTTCAGACCCTCACCGAAGTTTCGGCTGAGAAAAATTCCACCATCATTTTCCCCATCCCCATCGATCTCATCAGCCCTTTTCTCCAGCAGAAGGAAAAATCGGAGAAATAGGGTCCAACGATTTGAAATTGCAGGGTATTTGACAATAATTTAGAAGAATGTTATGGAATTGCGATATGTGGAAATATTTGTGAAAGAGGGTAGCCGTAGGCTTTTGAAATCAATATCTTACAAAATCAAACAAGATTTTATCTTGACAGCAAGCCGGGCCTTTGCTTACATGGGCAGCCGTGGCGAGTGCCGCTAAGCAATTATAATTGCTAAAAAATTTAACTTTAAATAAAAGTTTATCCTGATTACATTTGTTTTATTTTAAATAAAAGTTGCCGCTGGAATTGTCGGGGAATCGGTCGGAGGAGATTTGATGGAAATCAGAACGTTCAAAAAGGTCATGGCTGCCAATCGCGGAGAAATCGCCATTCGCATCTTTCGGGCATGCACCGAGCTGGGGATCAAGACGGTCGCCATCTACTCGGAGGAGGACAAGCTCTCCCTCCACCGTTACAAGGCCGATGAAGCCTACCTCATCGGCAAGGGAAAGGGACCGATCGACGTCTATCTGGGGATCGACGAGATCATCGACCTGGCTCGTAAAAAGGAGGTCGACGCCATCCATCCCGGCTACGGCTTCCTCTCCGAAAATGCCGAGTTCGCCGAGGCCTGCGAACGGGCCGGAATCGTCTTTATCGGACCGACTCCGGAAATCCAGCGCCGTCTCGGCGACAAGGTTTCCGGGCGTCAGGTCGCCGTCGAGGCGGGGGTTCCCGTGGTTCCGGGGACGGAAAAACCGATCACCAGCGAGGAGCAGGCCCTGATCTTCGCCAAGGATTCGGGATACCCGATCATCGTCAAGGCTTCGGCCGGCGGCGGCGGTCGCGGAATGCGCGTGGCCCGTGACCGCAAGGAACTTCTCGAGGGGCTCAAGTCGGCGGCGTCCGAAGCCAAGGCCGCCTTCGGCGACGCCACGGTCTTTCTCGAGAAGTACATCGAGCGTCCCAAACACGTCGAGGTGCAGATCCTCGGCGACAAGCACGGCAACGTGGTGCATCTGTACGAACGGGACTGCTCGATTCAGCGCCGTCATCAGAAGGTCATCGAGATGGCGCCGTCCCTCTACCTGACCGAGGCGAAGAGGGCGGAGGTCTGTGACTATGCCATGAAGATCGCCCGGGCCGTCGGCTACATCAACGCAGGGACCATCGAATTCCTCATGGACAAGGAGGAGAACTTCTACTTCATCGAGGTCAATCCCCGCATCCAGGTGGAGCACACGGTCACCGAACTGGTCACCGGCCGCAATCTGGTGCAGGCGCAGATCCGTATCGCCGAGGGGTACAAGCTCTCCGACCCGGCCATCGGCATTGCCGACCAGGACGCCATCCAGTTGCGCGGCTATGCGATCCAGTCGCGGATCACCACCGAGGATCCGCAGAACAACTTCGCCCCCGATTTCGGCATCATCAAGGCCTTCCGCACCGCCGCCGGTTTCGGTGTCCGTCTCGACGCCGCCGCCGGCTATGCCGGTGCCCTGATCACTCCCCACTACGACTCGCTGCTGGTGAAAATTTCCGCCAACGGCCTGACCTTTCGCGATGCCGCCCGGACCATGCACCGGGCCCTGCAGGAATTCCGCATCCGCGGCGTCAAGACCAACATCGGCTTTCTCGAGCGGGTCATCACCCACCCGGTTTTCCTCGAGGGGAAGTGCGACACCTCCTTTCTCGACGATCATCCTGAACTCTTCGAGCTGCCGCAGAAGAAGGACCGCGCCACCAAAATTCTCAATTTCATCGGCCACACGGTGGTCAACGGCTACCCAGGAATCAAGCGGGAGAAGGCGCTCAAATTCAGGGACCTGCGCGACCCCGAGGTCCCCGAGATCCCCTACGGTCAGCCGCATCCCCGCGGCACCCGCGACATCCTCCTCGACAAGGGGGCCGAGGGTCTGGCCGAATGGACCCTCAAACAGAAAAAGCTTCTGCTGACCGATACCACCATGCGTGATGCCCACCAGTCGCTGATGGCCACCCGCTTCCGCACTTTCGACCTCGACCGCATCGCCGAAGCGACCGCCCATCTCGGCGGTTCCCTCTATTCCTTGGAGATGTGGGGTGGGGCGACCTTCGACGTGTCGATGCGTTTCCTCAACGAAGACCCCTGGGAGCGTCTCGACCGGCTGCGGGCCAAGATCCCCAATATCCTCTTCCAGATGCTCCTGCGCGGCTCCAACGCCGTCGGCTACACCAACTATCCCGATAACGTCGTTCAGGAATTCGTTTCCAAGGCCGCCAAAAGCGGGATCGACATCTTCAGGGTCTTCGACTCCCTCAACTGGACGACGGGGATGAAGGTGGCCATGGAGGCGGTGCGCAAATCGGGCGGGGTCTGCGAGGCTTCGATCTGCTATACCGGCGACATCAGCGATCCGAAGCGGGACAAGTATCCCCTCGCCTACTACGTGAACATGGCCAAGGAGCTCGAAAAGATGGGGGCCCACATCCTGGCGATCAAGGATATGGCTGGCCTCCTCAAGCCTTTTGCCGCCGAAAAGCTGGTCAAGGCCCTCAAGAGCGAAATCGGCCTGCCGATCCATCTCCATACCCACGACACTTCGAGCAACGGCGGGGCGATGCTCCTGATGGCGACCAAGGCGGGCGTCGACATCGTCGACTGCGCCCTCTCCTCCGTGTCGGGGCTCACCGCCCAGCCCAACCTCAACGCCCTGGTGTCGACCCTCAAGGGGACGATCTGGGACCCGAAGGTCGACGAGGAAGGGCTGCAGAAGCTGGCCAACTATTGGGAGGCGGTTCGCCCCTGCTATGCCCCCTTCGAGTCCGAACTGCGCAGCGGCACCGCCCAGGTCTATCACCATGAGATCCCCGGCGGCCAGTACTCCAACTACAAGCCCCAGGTCGAAGGCCTCGGCCTCGGCCACCGTTGGGAAGAGTGCAAGGAGATGTACCGCAAGGTCAACGACATGTTCGGCGACCTGGTCAAGGTCACCCCTTCCTCCAAGATCGTCGGCGACATGGCCATGTTCATGGTGCAGAACAATCTGCAGCCCGAGGATGTCATGGAGCGCGGCCAGGATCTCACCTATCCCCAGGGGGTCGTCGATTTTTTCAAGGGGATGATCGGCCAGCCCTACGGCGGCTTTCCCGAGAAGTTGCAGAAGATCATCCTCAAGGGGGAGGAGCCTCTCACCTGCCGCCCCGGCGAACTCCTCGAGCCGGTCGACTTCGCCGCCAAGAAGATTGCCGTGGAGAAAAAACTCGGCCATCCGATCAGCGATCGGGACGTCCTTTCGGCGGTCCTCTACCCGGGGGTCTTCGAGGAGTTCGACCGTCACCGCCAGCTCTACAGCGATACCTCCTTCATGCCGACCCCGGTCTTCTTTTACGGACTCGACGTCAACGACGAGGTCAGCATCGACATCCAGCCGGGAAAGACCCTCATCATCAAACTCAACGCCGTCGGCCGTGTGCAGAAGGACGGCACACGCAACATCTATTTCGAGCTCAACGGCGAGCCGAGGCAGGTGACGGTGAAGGATGTCTCCGTCGAGTCCGATGAGGCGGCCCATGTCAAGGCCGAAGCCGGCAACGACAAGGAAATCGGCGCGCCGATGCCGGGGAAGATCTTCAAGATTCTCGTTTCCGTCGGCGACCCGGTCAAGGCCGGCGACACCCTTCTTTCCACCGAGGCGATGAAGATGGAGACCAACATCAAGGCCAGGGAGGACGGAGTCGTCGCCGAAATTCTCTTCAAGGAAGGGGCACAGATCCAGCAGGGGGATCTGCTGATGGTTCTCAAATAATCGTCGACTGCCAGATCTACGACCGACAGGGAGCCGGTTCCGCAAGGAACCGGCTCCTTTTTTTGTCTTTGGGGAGCGGCGCATCCCGGTCCCCCTGCGGCCCAGAGAGGGCTTTTCCCCCGGAGTATTTAAAACATGCAGGCGCCTATTTTTTTCATGCAGGGCTCAGTCGCCGGTTGACGCGGTTTGCAGTCGTTTCCCGCCCCCGGGATCCTGGGACTGTATGAAGCGGTTATACATGCCTGGTATGAATATGCCCGGCCCGGGGTGGGGAGCGGAGAGGTTAAGTCCCCTTGAAACAAGGGTTTGTCGTCTATTTATGCCTGTTGAATTTTATTGGCACAGCAAATGCTAATTAAACAAGACAAAGGGATTGGAAGTTTAACCTCCAAGGAAAAGGAGACAGTCATGAGAGCCAACGGACGCATCGCCAGTATGATCGCAGTCGTCGTCGGTAACGCTTACCCCGCCTTTGCCGCATCCGGTGCCCGGGAAGACAGCAGTGGACTGGCCGTATGGATCTTCCTCGGCTTCTGCGCCCTGATCGTTCTGGCCCAGCTGGTACCGGCGGTCCTGATGATGCTGGGCCTGGTCAAGGGGATCACCGAGTCCCGGGAGGAGCCGGTCAAACAATCGGTCGAATAAATTCCGGCACCGGGAAGTAAGTCCCCCGATGATCGAAAGGGAGAGTGAGATGGGTATCCACACAAGAAGCGTGATGACAATCCTCCTGATGCTGCCGGCCCTGGCGATGCAATCGCCGGCGGCCGGCGCCATGGAAAGCGCCGACTGTCTCGGCTGTCATGGAGACAGCTCGGCCGTCGGCGCCGAGTACGTGGTCGGTGCCGCTTTCGACAGCACCGCCCATGCCGAGCTGGGGTGTGCCGCCTGCCATCCGTCGGTGGGCTCAAGCCATCCCGATGACGGGCTTTTGCCGGAAAAGACTCACTGTCAAAATTGCCATGACGATATTCAGGCGGAATATGCCGCCAGCATGCACGGGGAAAATGCAGCCTGCAACGACTGTCACAACCCGCATAATTCGCGGGGTTCGGAGGAAGTCTCTGGATACGACATGAACCGGCCCTGCGTCGCCTGCCATGACGGTTCCGAAATGGCCGGGAGTCATGGCCAATGGCTCCCCCAGGCCGACCTGCACCTCGGCGCGCTCCCCTGCATCACCTGCCATACCGGTTCCCAGGAGTACGTCATCACCTTCTATCTGAGAAAGAAAAGGACGGGGGATGCTGTCGGGTCCTTTCTCCCGGCGGGGTATGAGGAACTCTCCGTTCTGGCCCGGGACTCAAGCGTTCAGCGCCTGATCGACGGCGATGGCGACGACCGGATCAGTCTCGAAGAACTCTATGTCTTCAACCGTCAAAATAATGGAGGAGAGTTGATTCTCCAGGGGATGATGACCCCGGCGACCCTGACCCACAGCTACGAGATTCTCGAGAGCCGCTGGGACTGCTCCTTCTGTCACGCTTCGGGCCCGAAAGCGATGCAGACCAGCTTTGTCGCCTTTCCCGAGAAGGATGGCAGCTTCCGCCGGATGGCGGTGGAAAAAGGGGCCGTTCTCGACGCCCTGTACGGCACCCCCGATTTTTACATGCTCGGTGCGACCCGGAGCCGGGCCATGAACATCGCCGGTTTGGTGATCCTCGCCGGCGGCCTCGTCCTTCCTGTCGGCCACGGCAGCCTGCGATTTCTCACCCGCAACAACCGCAAGGGAAAGGGGCCCCAGTCATGACGGCAAAGCGAATCTATCTGACTCCGACGCCGGTGCGCATCTGGCACTGGCTCAACGCCTTCGGGATCGTCACCCTCTGCCTGACCGGCCTGCAGCTGCGCTTCCCCGAATATGTCGACCTTTTCGGCGGCTACAAGGGGGCGGTGCGTCTGCACAACACGGCGGGGATTGTGGTGTCGGTCTCCTTTCTGCTCTGGCTCGGCTACTATCTGCTGGTCACCGGAACCCTCTCAAGGCTCTACGTTCCCAACCGGCTAGACCTGCAATACGGCCTCCTGCGCCAGGCCAAATACTATTTTCTCACCTTTTTTCTCGGACATTCCAGCCCTCACCACAGCACCCCGGGAGACAAGTTCAATCCCATGCAGAAATCGGCCTATCTGGTGATCATGATGATCCTCGTCCCCCTGGTGATCGTCACCGGCCTGTTGCTGATGAACATCACTCCCCTGCGCGCCCTGGTGCTGGCCCTCGGCGGCCTCAAATTCCTCATCGGGGCCCATTTTCTCCTGGCCTGTTCCCTCGGTGCCTTTCTCTTCACCCACGTCTATCTGGCGACTATGGGCCATACTCCCCTGGCGCACTTCAAGCCGATGTGGACCGGCTGGGAGGAGGCGGAAAAAGAAGAGGAAATCGGGGCCGGTCATGGTTAATGGATTGTCGGGAGGCCAAGGTGGGGTATAAATAGAGAGATCCGCCGGGGGGAAGGAATCGTTCTTCACCCGTTCAGCCGTCAAAGGGATAGTCCGTGCGCCTGAGACTCATCACCAAATTCACTCTCGTCAGCGCCGCCCTCCTCCTTTTCGGCATGGCTCTTCTGGCGGCCATCAACATTCAGACCCTGAAGACCCTCCTGGAAGAGGAGGCGGTCCGGGATCTGGACAATCTGAGCGAGACGATCATCCGCACCACCCACTACCAGATGCTCGAAGATGACCGTGAGCGGGTCTACCAGATGATCCGGGAAGTCGGCAGCCAGAAGGAGATCGAACACATCCGCCTGATCAACAAGGATGGTACGATCATTTTCTCCACCGACCAGGCCGAGATCGGCACCATGCTCGACAAAAAGACGGAAGCCTGCAACATGTGCCACGCCGAAGATCAGCCGCTGGTCTATGTCTCCTCCATGAACCGCAGCCGCATCTTCAGCGACCGCAACGGCAAACAGGTGCTGGGGATGGCCAAGGGGATCTACGGCGAAAGGAGTTGCAGCGCCGCTGCCTGCCATTTCCACCCGGCCGACGCCAAGATCCTCGGGGTTCTCGATGTCATCGTCTCCCGGGAAGGGATGCTGGCTCAGACCATCAGCTATCGCAACAACATCCTGGCGCTGACCTTTGTCCTCCTCCTCCTCTTTTCCCTCTGCCTGACCCTGCTGGTGCAGAAGATGATCAATGGCCCGATCAAAAATCTCCTGTTGCATACGGTCAAACTCTCCCGGGGGGAGTTCGACGGGGTGGTGGAAGGGGGTGGGAGCGATGAACTCGGTGAGCTGACGACCGCCTTCAACACCATGACGGTCAACCTGCGGGGGGCCCGGGAGGAAATCAGCGGCTGGGCCTCCACCCTCGAACAGCGGGTGGAGGAGAGAACCCGCGAGCTCAAGGAGATGCAATCGCGGCTGCTGCGTTCGGAAAAGCTCGCTTCTCTCGGCGAACTCGCCGCCGGCATCGCCCACGAAATCAACAACCCCCTGACGGGGATTCTGATGTTTTCCTCCATGGTGATCGATGACCGGCGTCTTGACCCGGCCCTGAAAGGGGATATGGAGACGATTGTCCGGGAAACCGGACGCTGCGCGGAGATCGTTCGGGGACTGCTCAACTTCGCCCGGGAGACGGTGCCGCAAAAACGCCTCGACTGCGCGGCCCGGATCATGGAGCTGACCCTCGGGCTCGTCGAGCATCAGATCGCCGTCCAGAACATCCGGGTGGTGCGGGATTTCGCCGGCCATCTGCCGCCGGTCCTCGTCGATCCCAACCAGCTCGAGCAGGTCTTCATGAACATGGTCATCAATGCCAGTCAGGCCATGCCCCAGGGGGGGACGTTGACGGTGAGGATCGAGGCGTCCTCCCGGCCGGAGACCCTCTGCATCGGCATAGCCGACACCGGTTGCGGCATCCCCGAAGAAGATCTGGGGAGAATTTTCGATCCCTTCTTCAGCACCAAGGAGCAGCGGGGAACCGGGCTGGGTCTGGCGGTTTCCTTCGGTATTATAGAGAATCACCAGGGGCAGATCGAAGTGGAGAGCAGGCTCGGGGAAGGGACGACCATCACCATCTCCCTGCCGGTGGCCGGCCCAGGGGTGGAGGAGGCACCCAGGGAGATGCTGGAGGTGTAATCAGGCCGGGGATCGGTCGCGCACGGAGATCCCCTGTTTTTTCAACAATGCCTGGAAGTTGGGGCGCAGCATGCCGACTTCCAGGGCCGCCCGGGTGATGTTCCAGCCGTTGCGGTTGAGGGCGTCGAGCACGAAGGCCCGCTCGATGGGGTGGACGGCCTCCTCGCGGATGCGGCGTTTGCTCTCCTTGAGTTCCTCGGCCGTCTCCGGCACCGCCCCGAAGTTCGACCCGCAGGCGAGGGACTGGGCACCGGTCATCTCCAGGTTTTCCGGACGGATCAGGTCCCCCCCGGTGAGAACGACGGCCCGTTCAATGATGTTTTCGAGCTCGCGGACATTCCCCGGGAAGGGATAGCTCTCCAGGCTTGTCATCGCCCCCGGGGTCAGGCCCCGGATCGTCTTTCCCGTTTCCCGGGCAAATTTTCCCAGGAAATGGCTGACCAGCAGCGGCAGGTCTCCCTTGCGCTCTCGCAGCACCGGGAGCTGGATGGGGATGATGTTGAGCCGGAAATAGAGGTCTTCGCGAAAGGTCCCCGCCCGCAGCATTTCCTTGAGATCCCTGTTCGTTGCGGCAATCAGCCGAATATTGATGGGGATCGGGCGGGTGCCGCCGATGGGGGTGACTTCCCGCGCCTGAAGGACCCGCAGCAGTTTGGCCTGGGTCGTCAGGCAGATGTTGGAGATTTCATCGAGAAAGAGGGTGCCGCCGTCGGCCGCCTCGAAAAGGCCTGTTTTGGTCTGGAAGGCGCCGGTGAAGGACCCCTTGACGTGACCGAAAAGCTCGCTTTCGAGGAGCGTTTCCGCCAGGGAAGTGCAGTCGACGGTGATGAAGGGGCGACCCTGACGCTGGCTGTTGCTGTGAATGGCCCGGGCGACCAGCTCCTTGCCGGTGCCGCTTTCCCCGTGGATCAGGACGGTACTGTCCGTCGGCGCCACTTGAAGAATACGCCGGTAAACCTGCCGGATCTGCGGGCTGTTGCCGATGAAGAGATCGAAACCGTTTCCCTCCGAGTCCCCCGCAGGCGGGGACGATTGAATCATGAAATTCTTTTGCTCGAGGGCCTTTTCGATCATGCCGACGATCTGGGCCGGATTGAAGGGTTTGGCCAGATAATCGAAGGCCCCGTTCTTCATCACCTCGACGGCGGTTTCCACCGCCGAGTAGCCGGTTATGACGATCACCGGGACCTCCGGCTGCAACACCCGGATGGCCTTGAGAACTTCCATCCCACCCATGCCGGGCATTTTCAAGTCGGTAATGACGACATCAAAGGCGTCCTGCTGCAGCCGCTCGAGAGCGGCATGTCCGCTGTCGGCCGAATGCACCCGGTACTCCCGTTCCTCGAGGATCCGTCTCATCCCTTCACGAATCACCGCTTCATCATCCACCACCAGGACGTTCGGCCTGCTCATTTTCGTCCGCCTCCTGTATCGCCAGTTAATTAGTGTAATCTTACCCGGAGAAATCAAAAAAGACAACCGCTGGGAGTTCCCCGACGGGTGTATTTACAGAATATACAGGTGCCTGAATCGCTCATTCCTGCTCGATCGGTGACAAAAAGTTGTGATTTCGAATATTTAAACGGTCGGCAGGGGGATTTTTCCTTCCGAAAGGCTCGGGGTGCCTGTTCCGCCTATACATTTCCGGCGCCTGCAAATGATGTTGCCTCCCTCTCCATGTCATGAAAAGCGCTGTAATAACAATTACTTAATCTGGAGCGAGAAAAGGATCGCTTCTGGCACGTCCTATGCTCTTTTCCAGTGTGAAGAGGGAGGAGGTCGGGGGCTCAGGTGAGGTCGAGGCCATGAACCCCCAAGGTGTCTCCAGGCTCGGGGCTCGCCCACGTCGAAAGGAGTCAGCTATGAAAACGGTTGCACGGTTACTGCTTGTCGCCTCGCTGATCTGCGGCACCGCCAGCGGAGCCTGGGCTCTTCCCGGACCGACGGAAGGATTTGTCGGGGTCGTCATCTGGGTCTTTCTCGCCTATTGTGCCCTGATCGTGATTGCCCAGCTGCTGGTCGCTCTCCATGCGCTGCGTCGCCTCATCGAGGAATCGATGGCCAAAAAAAAGGTTTCCCGCCCGGTGATACTGCGCTGAGGTGCGGACTGCGGCATGGAGGAAAAAACGGGGCCCTAACGCCCCCTGGCTGCGGAAGACGCCATCGTCTTCCGCATTTTTTTGTGCTAATATTCAACGAACGTTAATTTGCCGTTGATCCCAGGAAATACTTTCTGCAAAAGGAGAGACCATGCTCAGGACTCTGGCGGCCAAGGCCGTGGTTCCGGTTGCGTTGACCGTCACCGGTTTTGTTGTTGTCTGCTGCAGTCTGCTCTACGGGTATATCCGGGCGGACATGGTCAGTACGGCGGTGCGGCAGGAGATCGGTCTGGCCGACACCATCGTCAAGTCGACCCGCTATGCCATGCTCAAGGCCGATCGCGAAACCCTGCGTCAGACGATAAATGATATCGGCAGTCAGCAGGGGGTCGAGCATGTGCGGGTGTTCAACAAAAAGGGGCTGGTGATGTTCTCCGCCGATCCGAGGGAAATCGGCGCCCTCGTCGACAAGGAGACGGAGGGGTGCAGCGAATGCCACTCCGGGGAGACTCCGGCCCTGCGCCTCGGCCCCATGGAACAGGCCCGCAATTTCCATAACGCCCGGGGGGAGGAGGTCCTGGCCATTACCGCGCCGATCTACAACGAAGCGGGGTGTGCCGAGGCCTCCTGCCACTTTCATCCCGAGGGGAACCGGGTCCTCGGGACTCTCGACATCGGTCTCTCCCAGCACGAGTTGCGCGGCAATCTTTTGAACCTCAGAAGCCGGATGGTGATCTTCTGCGCCATGGTTCTGGTTCTCACCGTCGGCGGCGTGCTGGCGCTGCTGCTGCGCAACGTCTTTCTTCCCCTCTACCGTCTGCGGGGTTATGTCAGGTCGGCGGCCCTCGACGGCTCCGGAGAGCATTTTTTCTCCGGCGGCGCCGAGGAGGTGGAAGAGATCGGCGGGCATGTGAGGGACTTAAGCGCCTCCCTTTTTCGGGCCCGGGAGGAGTTGGTCGCGGCGCGGCAGAGGATCGCCGCATTGGAGAAGCGCCTTGGGGAGTAGGGTGAAAAGGGATCGACGATTCCGTGCATACGAGGCGGGAAATGGAAACGGGTCAGCAAAAGGGACTGGAAGGGCCTGAATTGACAAATTCCGCGGCGGGCAGCGAAGGGGAGGGGGGTGGGCGTCTGGAGGCTTGCAGCCTGAGAATCAAGGGGCTGCGGGGGCGACCTGTTCAGGGAGCACTGGGGGTGGTCCTCTTCGTCCTGCTGAGCCTTCTCGCTTTGCGGGTCGAGGCCCTCTTCCCGGTGATCCCCGCCGGTCTGCGCCGCCTTCTCGGTGCGTCCCCGTCAACCGATCTGATCAACATCGCCCTGGTCGTTTACAGCTTTTCGGCCCTGATTCTTATCCTCTCCCGGATGATGGGGGGAGATCTGCGCTACCGCGGCTGGGTCCACCTGGGGTATATGGGGGGCTTTTTCCTCTTTTATCTCTATGCCGGGGCCCTGAAGGAGAATTTTTGGGCGATCTTCGCTGCGGGGATAACCATCTTCGCCCTCGAGTACTTCAACCTCTGGACCGCCTGCCAGGAGGAGATACGCCGGGAAGAGAAAGTGCTGAGGTTCCTTTCGGCGCAGGAAAAACCAGGGGAGGGAGACTGATTTCCTATCCATTGTCCAGCGGTATCAGGACCGGGACTTTAAGGAGGGTTACAGCAAGCCGAAACCGCGCAGGATGAAGAGGGAGAGGGTGTAGGTGAAAGCCGAAAGGAGGGTCGACATCATGACGATCGAGCCCGCCAGTTCGGCGTCGCCCTTGAGCTGGTGAGCCATGATGTAGGTGGCGGTGGCGGCAGGCGTGCCGGCCATCAGCACGCCGATCCCCAGATCCTGACCGCGCACCCCGAGGGCGACCAGGATCGCCGCGGCCACCAGGGGGAGCCAGACGATCTTGATGCCGGTGGCGAATCCGGCCATCACCAGGTCTCCCTTGAGTTTTTGCAGGGAGAAGGAACCGCCGATGGCCAATAGCGCCAGAGGGAGCGTCATTCCGGTGGCGATATGCAGGGTGCGGTCGAGTATCGTCGGTATCGGCAGGTCGAAAAAGCTCCAGAAAATCCCGGCGAAGGAGGCGAGAATCAGCGGATTGAGGAGAATCTGCCGGGTCCAGAACCCTTTGCCGGTCGCGGTGCCGTCCTGGCGATGGGGGAGGAGGAGGGCGAGGATGGCGAAGAAGTTGAGCACCGGGACGAGAAATCCCATGAGGATGCCGGCCCGGGTGAGACCCTCGTCGCCATAGGCGTTGAGGACGATGGCCAGTCCCATATAGGCGAGGTTGCCGCGGAAGGCTCCCTGGCTGAAGACCCCCCGGGCGGCGGGGGGATAACGGCGCAGGGCGGCGTAGCCGTAGGAGCAGGCGAAGGCGATGGCGATGGCCGCTGCCGAGCCGAGGACCAGGGTGCCGTTGAAGCTCGCGAAGAAGTCGGCGCTGCCGATCTTGTAAAAGAGGAGGAGGGGGAGGGCGATGTAGTAGACGAGGCGGTTGGTCTGGAAGAGAAAGGGGGCGTCGATCAGGGCCAGTCGTTTCAGGAAATAGCCGAGGGCGATGACGAGGAAAACCGGGAGAACGATGGTCAGGATTTCGAGGAACAGGGGCATGGAACCTCCGTGCGGGCGATCGCGGCCCAGCATAACGTAGCAAATCGGCGGGTGTCCAATATTTATTTGTGCCGCACACCTTTTCTTTTTCCCCTTTGCTGCTAGAGTAACAACAGGCACGGACAACGCGCTGTCAGTTGCCTCCTTGTTCCCTTCCTTTTCACAAAGGAAGGGTTTTTTTTCGACCGGCAGGGGCCGGGGCGGAAAATGCTTGTACTGGCCGGAGGCATCGTTTACAAATCGGATATGCGAAAAAACGAAATCATCCGCCTTCTCATCCTGGTGGCCCTGGTGCTGGTCATCACCTCCCTCCACTACCTGACGACCACCCAGAAGGTCCATTTTCACGACATCTATCGCCGCCTCTACTACATTCCCATCGTTCTCGGCGGACTCTGGTTTACCCTGCGCGGCGGTCTGGCCACCGCCATCGCCGTTTCGGTTCTCTTTGCCCCCCACGTCGTCTTTCAGTGGGGGCACCATCCCGCCGCCGATCCCGAGCAGTATCTGGAAATCCTCCTCTATAACGTCATCGGCTTTCTCACCGGTTTTCTCGCCGAAAAGGAAAAGACCCAGAAGGTGCGGTACCAGAAGGCGGCCCACCGTCTCGAAGAGAGTTACGACAAGCTCAAAAGCCAGGCGGACCAGATCCTCGAGATCGAGGAGCAGCTGCGCCGCGCCGACCGTCTTTCGGCCCTCGGCCAGCTCTCCGCCGGGATGGCGCACGAGATCCGCAATCCTCTCGGTTCCATCCGCGGGACGGCGGAAATCCTTCAGGAGGGGATCGACCCGGCGGACCGCCGTTACGAGTTCACATGCATCCTCATCAAGGAAGTCGATCGCCTCAACAAGGTGGTACAGAATTTTCTCGATTTCGCCCGCCCCTCGGCCGGCGACCGGGATCTGGTCGACGTCAACAGGCTTCTGGCCGAGGTGCTGACCCTGACCGGGCCGCCGGCCCTGAAAAACGGGGTGACGGCCCGGCTCGACGCCGGGGCGGTTCCGGAAATGGACGGGGACGGGGAGCAGCTCAAGCAGGCCTTTCTCAACCTGGTCCTCAACGCTCTGCAGGCCATGCCCGCCGGAGGCTCCCTGGATATTTCCACCGCCGCCTCCGCAGGGGTCCTGGAGATCCGCTTCACCGACAGCGGCGGCGGTATCCCCCCGGAAGACCTCGACCGGATCTTCAATCCCTTCTTCACCACCCGCGACGAGGGGACCGGGCTCGGACTGGCCATCACCCACCGCATCGTCCAGGGGCACGGAGGGCGCATCGCCGTGGAAAGCCGCCTCGGCGCCGGCACCACCTTCCTCCTCACCTTCCCCGTCAACGCAGTCTAGGAGACCCCGTGGCAGACAAACAGACCGTACTGGTCATCGACGACGACGATTCCCTGCGCCGGGTCACCGAATATACCCTGTCCGAGGCCGGATACCGGGTCCTGGTGGCCGCCAACGGCAAGGACGGTCTGGCCGTCTTCACCCGGGAGGCGCCAACCGTGGTGATCACCGATATCCAGATGCCGGTCCTCTCGGGGTATGAAGTGCTGCGCCGCATCAAGGAGGAGCGCCCCGACACCCTGGTGATTGTCATCACCGCCTTCGGCACCGTGGAAAACGCCGTCGAGGCGATGAAGGAGGGGGCCTACGACTACATCACCAAACCCTTCAGCCGCGACGAGTTGCGCATGGTGGTCGCCAAGGGTTTTGCCTTTCTCGGCATGGTCGAGGAGAACCGGCGTCTGCGGGAACAACTCTCCGACCGGGTCGATTTCAGCCGCCTGGTCGGAATTTCCGATGAAATGCAGGAGGTCTTCAACCTGGTGCGGCGGGTCGCTCCCAGCGAGGCGACGGTGCTGATCAGCGGCGAAAGCGGGACCGGCAAGGAGCTCATCGCCCGGGCGATCCACGGCGGCAGTGATCGGAGCGGAGCCCCCTTCGTCGCCGTCAACTGTGCCGCCATCCCCCGGGAGCTCCTCGAGAGCGAGCTTTTCGGACATGTGCGCGGCTCCTTCACCGGTGCCGTCAAGGACCGCAAGGGGAAGTTCGAACTGGCCGACGGCGGGACCCTGTTCCTCGACGAGATCGGCGAACTCCCTCTCGACCTGCAGCCCAAGCTGCTGCGCGCGTTGCAGGAGCGGGAGATCGAGCCGGTGGGAGGGGGGCTGCGCAGGGTCGATGTCCGGGTGGTGGCTGCGACCAACCGCGATCTCGAGGGGGGGATGGAGGAGGGGACCTTTCGCGAGGATCTCTATTACCGGCTGGCGGTCATCCCCCTGCTCCTCCCTCCCCTGCGCCAGCGCTCCGCCGACGTGCCGCTGCTGGTGAAGCACTTCCTCGCCAAGCACGGCGGTGCCGGAATTACCGTCGCCGACTCGGCCATGGCCGCTCTTGAGGCCTATGACTGGCCGGGGAACGTGCGCGAACTGGAGAACGCCGTGGAGCGGATGATCATCCTGCGGCGCGGCGACCTTCTCGAGGCGGCGGACCTCCCTCCCAAGATCCGCCAGGGGGAGAAAAAGGAAAGGGGCGGAGTCCTTACCCTTCCCGATGAGGGGTATTCCCTCGAAGCCCTCGAGCGGGAAGCGGTCGTCGAGGCGCTACGGCGCAACAATTGGAATCAGACGCACGCGGCGGCTTTTTTGCGCATCCCCCGCCATACCCTGGTTTACCGCATGGAAAAATATGAAATCCGCAAACCCTCCTGAGGGAACGCCAATGAACCCTGTCTTCCCCCAGGACAGAGGGCACATCTTCTTCTGTCAAATTGCCCGGTAATAACGAGAGGAAACAATGGCACGACTTCTGGTCCCTGAAATGACGCCCGTAAGCCCCGACGGACCTCCCCAGTTCGCCCTCGAAGGGTGGGTCGACACCGCCCCCTTCGAGGATCTTCTCGGCATCGTCATCGAGAGTGCCGGGAAGGGGAGGGCAAGGCTCTCTCTCCCCTTCGTCGTGCGCCTGGCGCAGGGGGGAGGGGTGCTGCACGGCGGGGCCCTGACCACCCTGGCCGATACCGCCGTCGCCATGGCGATCAAGACCCTTCTTCCGGCCGGGACCCGTTTTGCCACCACCGAACTCTCCACCCGTTTTCTCGCCCCGCTGTGCCGCGGGCGCGTCACCGCCGAGGCCTGCGTGACCGGTCCGCAGGGGCGCACCTTTCAGGGGGAGGCGACGGTCCGCGACGAAGAAGGGTGCGAGGTGGCCCGCTTCACTTCGGTCTTCCGGGTCGCCCGCGGCCAGGGGTTCGACGAATGAACCGCCGGACCTTCGAGGGGCTGGTCCGCAAGGCGGTGGCCGGTATACCCGACGAATTTCTCGGCAAGGTGAAAAACCTCTCCATCCAGGTCGAGGATTGGGCCGATCCCGAGACCCTGGCCGAGGTCGGTTTCGACGATCCCCGCGATCTCCTCGGCTATTACCGCGGCTGGCCCCTGGCCGAGCGCGGCCACGAGTACGGCAACTGTCTCCCCGACCTGATCATCATCTACCAGGGCGCGGTGGAAGATTACCGCCTGGAGACGGGAGAGCCGCTGCTGCGCATCATCCGCCAGACCGTCGTTCATGAACTGGCCCACTACTTCGGCTTCTCCGAAGAGGAGATGGATCGGATCGAGGACCTGTGGGCGGGCAAGGAGGACGCATCTTGACATTTTTCAGGGCAGGGGGTAGAAATGGCCTTTATTCACGGCATTCGTAGGAAAGGACCCTTCTCCATGCGTATTTCTCTGGTGATTCTCGGTTGCGCGATTTTTCTCCACCCCCTCTTCAGCCCGGCTTTTGCCGGCGGGAGCCGCCCCGAGCCCAAGACGACAGCTGTTGCCAAGGGGACCCTCGCCCCCGACTTCGCCCTGAAAAATCTCCAGGGAAAGACGGTCGAACTTTCCAGCTTCCGCGGGCAGGTGGTCCTGGTGAATTTCTGGGCCACCTGGTGTCCCCCCTGCTTGGAAGAGATGCCGAGTATGGAAAAGCTGCAGACGCTCATGGCCGGTGAGAAGTTCGTCCTGCTGGCCATCAACGTCGAGGAAGACGGCGAGGAAAACGTCAAACACTTCCTCAAGAAAAATCGCCACACCTTTCCGATCCTTCTCGACTCGGAAGCCGAGGTCCAGGCGCGCTATGGCGTCTACCGTTTTCCCGAGACCTTTGTCGTCGGCAAGGACGGCATCGTCACCGATCACATCATCGGCGCCATCGACTGGGCCTCCGAGGATACGGTGAAATATTTCAAGAAACTGGTCGGGAGATAGGCCATGAATCCGAGTGCCGATGTCACTTTCTGGATTGCCTTTTCCGGCGGCGTCCTCTCCTTTTTCTCTCCCTGCGTGCTGCCGCTGATCCCCTCCTATCTCACCTATATCACCGGACTCTCCTTCGGCCAGCTCAAGGATGAGAACCCCACCGCCAAAGTGCGGATCACCGTCGCTCTCCACTCCCTGACCTTCATTGCCGGCTTTTCAGCGGTCTTTATCACCCTCGGCGCCATCGCCGGCATCGCCTCCTTCACCTTTCAGGAACATCTCCGCGAGGGGCTGATGTGGGTGCAGAAGGTCGGCGGCATCCTGATCTTCCTCTTCGGCGTGCACATGTCCGGCCTCTTTCATTTCGGCGTCCTTCTCGGCGAGAAGAGGGTGCAGATCCACAGCAAACCCCATGGGTTTGTCGGTACCTTCCTCGTCGGCCTCGCTTTTGCCGCCGGTTGGACCCCCTGCATCGGCCCGATCCTCGGCGCCATTCTCGCCCTCGCCGCCGGAACCAACGCCACCGCCAGCCACGGCATCCTCCTCCTCTCCGCCTATTCCGCCGGACTCGGCATCCCCTTTTTCCTCTCCGGGGTGCTCTTTCACTCCTTTCTCACCGCCTTCAACCGCTTCCGCAAGCACATCCGTCTCCTGGAAATCTTCACCGGAGTGCTCCTCATGGTCGTGGGGGCGATGCTCTTCTTCGATCTCCTCGGCAGGCTCTCCGGCTATCTCTACCGCTGGTTCCCCGTCACCGGTTAGGGACTGGCTCCGAAGGTACCAGGCCCGAGCGATTTTCCCCTTGACAGGCGTGCCCCCTGCTGTTAAATTGAAATCCAATTTCAACTGGAGCGGCTGATGGCGGCAGGGAAAAAGGAATTTCACGAATATCTGGTCCGGCAGGGTCTCAAGTCGACCAGACAGCGCGACCTCATTCTCGATGAATTCCTGCGCTGCGCTTCCCACCCCTCCACCGAGGAGCTCTACCTGCGGCTGCGAAAAAAGCACCCGGGGATCGGCTACGCCACGGTACACCGTTCCCTGAAGCTCTTCGCCGAGGCCGGCATCGCCGAGGCCCGGCACTTCGGGGACGGCCAGACCCGCTACGAATCGACGGCCAGCGCCGAGCACCACGACCATCTGGTCTGCACCGCCTGCGGCGCGATCAGCGAATTCGAGGATCCGCGCATCGAGCAGCTCCAGGAAAAGGTGGCCAAGGACCACGGCTTCACCATCACCAGCCACCGCCTGGAACTCTACGGCCTCTGCTCCGCCTGTTCTTCCCGGCCGCAAACGGGTTGATCTGCAAGGACCAGGATTTCAACGCAGAGGCGCAGAGAGGGAGAGGCGGGGAGAAAAGAGAAAATAGGGTTGAACCTGGGCTCGGTGTTTTTTCTGCGACTCTCCGACCCTCTGCGACTCAGCGTTGAAAAGTGTTTCCACCAGCAGGCTGCTAAGTCAAACCCGGTTTCAATGAATGAAAATGATTGTCAATCTTAAGCCCTTGGAAAGACTCCGATGACCTCCACCGCCCATAACCTTGCCACCCCGCCGAAGATCGTTCTGGTCGGCAACCCCAACGTCGGCAAAAGCGTTCTCTTCAACGCCCTCACCGGGTCCTACACCACCGTCTCCAACTATCCCGGGACCTCCGTCGAGGTCTCCCGCGGCTACTGCGACCTGGCGGGGGTGCGCTACGAGGTCCTCGATACCCCGGGGATGTACTCGCTGTTGCCGATTACCGAAGAGGAGCGGGTCGCCCGGGCGATCCTCCTGGCAGAAGATCCCCATGTGGTGGTGCATGTCATCGACGCCCGCAACCTCGAGCGGATGCTGCCGATGACCCTGCAGCTGGTGGAGGCCGGCCTCCCCGTCGTCCTGGTGGTCAACATCCTGGACGAGGCCGAGCGTCTCGGTATGGCCATCGACATCCCCCTTCTGCAGGAGAAGCTCGGCATCCCCGTCTTCGGCGCCGCCGCCGCCCGCAAGCGCGGCCTCAAGGAGATCCGCTCCGCCCTTGGCGCCCCTGTCTCGGAAAAACGGGCGGTTTTCGCCTACGCCAGCGACCTGGAGCGGGACATCCTGAAGGTCGCCGCCGCCCTGGACGGCGACTACCGCATCGACCGCCGCGCCCTGGCCCTTCTCCTGCTGCAAAAAGACCAGGAGATCGCCGAACTGGTCCGCGCCACCGAAAGGGAAGGGGGGGGCGCCGTCGAGCGCACCGTCAATGAGGTGGTCTTCGAGCGCCGCGTCGATCTCCACCTCCGCATCAGTCTCGAGCGGCGAAGGGTCTGCAAGGGGCTCCTCGCCGGGGTCATCACCCAGCAGCAGCGCGACGGGATCCCCTTCGCCGAGCGCCTCTCCGGCTGGACCATGAACCCCTGGACCGGCGTCCCCCTCCTCCTGCTGGTCCTCTACTTCGGGCTCTACAAGTTCGTCGGCGGTTTCGGCGCCGGTACGGTGGTCGATTTCCTGGAGGGGACCCTCTTCGAGGAAATCATCAACCCCTTTGCCATCGCCCTCGCCGATCGTTATCTGACCTGGAACTGGCTCCATGAACTCCTCGTCGGCGAGTACGGAGTCTTCACCCTCGGGGTGCGTTACGCCGTCGCCCTCGTCCTCCCCATCGTCGGCACCTTCTTCATCGCATTTTCTGTGATCGAGGATACCGGCTACTTCCCCCGACTGGCCATGCTCGTCGACCGGGTCTTCAAAAGGATCGGCCTCAACGGCCGTGCCGTCATCCCCATCGTTCTCGGCTTCGGCTGCGACACCATGGCGACCATGGTCACCCGGACCCTCGAGACGGTGCGCGAGCGCGTCCTGGCCACCCTCCTCCTCGCCCTGGCCATCCCCTGCAGCGCCCAGCTCGGCGTCATCCTCGGCCTCCTCTCCGGCGTCCCCGGCGCTCTGGCCGTCTGGACCGGCGCCATGGTCGGCATCTTTTTGCTCATCGGCCTTCTCGCCGCCCATCTCGTTCCCGGCGAGCGGCCGATGTTCTACATGGAGATTCCGCCGCTGCGTCTCCCGCAGATCCGCAACGTTCTGGTCAAGACCCTGACCCGCATGCAGTGGTACTTCATGGAGATCTTCCCCCTCTTCGTCATCGCCTCGGTCCTCCTCTGGGCCGGCAAGATGACCGGGGCTCTGCAGTGGCTGGTCGGTGTCATGGCCCCGGTGATGCGCGTCCTCGGCCTCCCCGAGGAAGCGTCTTCGGCCTTCATCTTCGGTTTCTTCCGCCGCGACTTCGGCGCCGCCGGTCTCTACGACCTGCAGACCGCAGGCCTTCTCACCCCGGTGCAGCTCACCGTCGCCGCGGTGACCCTGACCCTCTTCGTCCCCTGCGTCGCCCAGTTTCTGATGATGCAGAAGGAGCGGGGGTGGAAGGTCTCGGGAGGGATCTTCGCCCTCGTCACCCTGCTGGCCTTCACCACCGGTTGGGCTCTGAACAAGGCCCTTCTCTTCAGCGGAGTCCTCTCATGAAGTGCGGTTTCTGCGGCAAAGACCTCCCCGACGAGGTCGACACTAAACAAAAAGGGTGCGGCCAGTGCGGCGGCGGCTGTCGCAAGATACACTGCCCAGACTGCGGCTACGCCAATCCGGTGATCCCCGATTTTTTAAAACGTCTGGCCAAGGCCGGTGACGACTCAGGAGAGGACAAAAAACGATGAAACTGACCGCCAAAGCAGAAGATCTCCTCGAGGCACTGTGGCTTGCCACCGTCGAGGGGGGAGACAACTCCGCCCATCTCGAAACCCTCGGAGTCGGTCCCGACGACGAGGATCTAGGCGAACTCGTGCGCCTGGCCTATATCGAGATCAAAGGGGAACGGGTCTACCTGCGCCCCGAAGGACGCCCCGAAGCGCAGATGACCGTGCGCCGCCATCGCCTCGCCGAACGGTTGGTGATGGACATCTTCGACCTCAAGGGGGAGAAGGGGGACGCCCGCGCCTGCGAGTTCGAGCACCTCCTCCACCAGGGGGTCGACACCAAGATCTGCACCCTCCTCAACCATCCCACCACCTGCCCCCACGGCAAGCCGATCCCCCCGGGGAAGTGCTGCGAGGCGGCCCGCGCCGCCGGAGAGGTCGGCGTCGTCGCCCTCACCGAGCTCAAGGCGGGCGAACAGGGGGAGATCGCCTATCTCTCCACAGTCGACGCCAAGAAGATGCAGAAGCTCATGAGCATGGGAGTCCTCCCCGGCAACACCCTGTCTCTGAGCCGCAGTTATCCCTCCTACATCTTCAAGGTCGGCAACTCCGAGTTCGCCGTCGACGAGGAGCTGGCGCGGGAGATCTTCATTCGCAAGGGGTAGCACTCTGACCCCCCTCAGTCCCCCCGACTTCGCAGGGGGGAGGCCGTTCTTAAATTTTTAGGGGTCGCGTCTACAGATTTCATTTTCTGAAATGTGTAGACGCGACCCCTTTGTCTTTTTTCGGACCCCTTTGTCTTTTCTCGACCCGGTCTTTCCCTCCGTGCGCGATGAAATTTGCCTCTACGCGGCCGGGGGCCTGATAAGGGTTAGCGGTTATTGCAGCTTCGGAAATCCCTGGGCTTGTCGCTTACTCTTTCATATTCGGTCTCTCTGGTGTCGGAGACTGAAACTGGTAAAATAAATAGAACTAAGCCTGCGACATACTCCGATCTTTTGGATTTGCCATGTTTGCTAGTGTCTAAACCCAAAGTTAATTGTTCATAGCTTGGCCCAACAACAACATCGCCGCTGCCTCGTGACAGCAGATAGGCCTCTCTCCTTATTGTTATTTTTCCATCGGTAATTTTGAAGTCTTTGCCTTCATTGTAACTTTTTTCGTATGAGGTACAGCCATTTGTGATTGCTTTAACTATGAGTGAGTTGTCACTTGCAATCACTTCTATGAATTCGATTGTTTCATGGTCTATTTTATCGTCATTGCCTAATTTGAAATCGTTCCAAATGATTTGCGAAAGATAGCCTGACGGATTGCCTTTGTTTTTATAGATTCCTTCAAACTCCGAAAGGTTAGATACCTTTTGGAAATCTCTATTGTTTTTTGGCTCCGAATGATAAGCGCAGGAGCTTAATGATAAGAGCAATATGAATAGAGTCGACTTGATCATAGTTCCTCCCGCCAATGTGTTTGCAGGGTAGGTGAAGACGTCGATCATCGATCCGGATGTCCGACTCCTCGGAAAGGGTAAAGGCAAGGAATCGAACCCGGTGGAAGCCGTAACGGCCTGCTAGTCGTTCCTTCGGATTTCCTCCATCAGGCGGCTGCGCAGATCGTGCAGTCCCTGGCTCATCGCCACCTTGTAGCGATGGGGGTTGAAGAGGCGCAGCGATCCTTCGGGGAGGCGTTGCAGTTCGGCAAGAGAGCGATCCGCCATCTCCTGCAGAGGAGGGGATTCCACGGTGATTTCTCCCCCTTCCATAACGGTCTGCCGGATCTCTTCGAGAGTGACTCCCTCGGGAACCGTCGTGTTGCGCAGGGGGTTGGTCGGGTCGTAGACCCTGGCTCCCGAAGCGATATTCTCCTCCTTGAGGCACAGAATATCCATGAGGAAGGAACCGTCCCTTTTGATTCCCCGGAGCACCCGCTTGCAGTCCGGCAGGGTCGCCTTGGCGATGTCGCTGGTCACCTTGAGTTTCGGTCGGCCGTCGAAGCGGACAAGTTTGTAGACCCCCCCCAGAGCCCCTCCTCCTTCGCCGTCGCAGGTCGCCAGGCGCGTCCCCACCCCGTAGATGTCGATCCTTCCCCCCTCGTCGCGGATCGAGTGGATCACGTACTCGTCGAGTTCGTTGGAGGCGACGATCTTCACCCCGGGGAAGCCGGCCTCGTCGAAGAGGCGGCGCGCCTCCTTGCTCAGATAGGCGAGATCTCCCGAATCGAGGCGTATCCCGAAGAGCTCGTGCCCCCTCTCCCGCAACTCCCGGGCGACGGTGAGGGCGTTGGGAAGGCCGCTTTTGAGGGTGTCGTAGGTGTCCACCAACAGGATGCAGGCGTCGGGGAAGGAGTCGGCATAGGCGCGAAAGGCGCTCAGTTCATCGGCAAAGGCCATGATCCAGCTGTGGGCATGGGTCCCCTTGACGGGGATTCCGAAGCGCTCTCCGGCCCAGACGTTGCTGGTACTGCGCACCCCGCCGATAAACGCGGCCCGTGCTACCGACAGCCCGCCGTCAGGGCCCTGGGCGCGGCGCAGACCGAACTCGAGGACTTCCCCGTCGCCGGCAGAAAGCCGTATGCGCGCCGCCTTGGTCGCCGCCAGGGTCTGGAAATTGATGATGTTGAGGAGCGCCGTCTCCACGAACTGGGCCTCGGCCAGCGTCCCCTCCACGGTGAGGAGGGGCTCGTTGGCAAAGACGACCGTCCCCTCCGGCGGGGCGGTGACCCGGCCGGTAAATCGGAAATCCCGCAGAAAGTGAAGAAAGGCGGGCTTGAAAATCTCCAGGCTCTTCAGGTAGTCGAGATCGTCCTCCGTGAAGCGCAGGCCCTCAAGATAGTGCAGGGCCGGTTCGAGACCGGCAAAGACCGCATAGCTTCCGGTAAAGGGATTGGTGCGAAAAAAGAGGTCGAAGACCGCCGGCTTTTGGTGCATCCCCTCGTCGAAGTAGCCGGCCAGCATGGTCAGCTCATAGAGGTCGGTGAGGAGGGCGGAATACTGGCTGCGTTTCATGGTTTCTCCGGGGGGACTGAAGTCGTCATTAGTCGGTCACTCTCCGAGGGCCCGTTCGATGGCGGACAGCCCCTCCAGGGCGCCGCAGGGAAGGGAGACGTGCGGGGGGCCGATGTGGGGTTCTCGGGGATTGATGCGGATCACTCCGGCCTCCCGGTAGCGCCCGAGCTCTTCGCTGAGATAACGGATGGTGGGAATGGCCGTTCCGGCTCCGAGTTCGATCACCGCCAGGGGGGCGGCGCGGTGCTGTTCGCAAAAGAGATCGAAGCGCATCTGCTGGCCGTGACTGCGCCCGCCGATCCAGGAGGAGTCGCCGAACATCAGGACGTTGGGACGGGCCGTGTCGCCGCAGCGGATGCAGCGGGGGATGACGCCGGCGCGCATGGTCGACGGATCGACGGGAATCTCGGCGTCGTTGGGCCAGATCTCCATGGAACAGGGCTTGATGCACTGCAGGTGATGAATGGAGCCGTGAACCTCGAGGATGGCCTCTTCGGCGAACCCGGCCTTCTGGAACTGGCCGTCGACGTTGGAGGTGACGACGAAGGTGTCGAGGTCGAAACGCTCCGCCCAGCGGCGCAGCAGCTCGAAGCCGTGGTGGGGAACCGTCTGGCGGTAGAGGTTGGTGCGGTGGCCGTAGAAACCCCAGCCGAAGGGGGGATCCCTCTCGAAATGGGCGGGGTTGGCGGCGGCGATGAAGCTGATGCCGAGGTGCCGGTACATGGGGTAGGCGTTCCAGAAACCGTGGTCGCCACGAAAATCGGGGAGTCCCGAATCGACCCCCATCCCCGCCCCGGCGGTGATCACCAGGGCCCGGGCGCTGCGGATGATCCGCGCCGCCTTCTGTACCTCTTCACTCTTGTCCATAAAGTCCTCAAAGGGCCTTTTTAACGCTGAGGCGCAAAGAAAGGAGAGACGGAGAGAAAAAAGGACATTGAAATTTTTTTGACCCTTTTGACTTTCTCTCCTTCTCAGCGCCTCTGCGTTGAAGCCTTTGTCCTGAATCTAGATCGCCACGTGCACCGGCGTCGGTTTGAGGATCCGCACCACATCGGCCGGGTCGAGCCCGACGAGAAAGCCGCGCTTGCCGCCGTTGAGGTAGATGCGCGGCAGATCGAGAATCGTCTCTTCGAGGTAGACCGGCATCGCCTTTTTGGTGCCGAAGGGGGAGGTCCCCCCGACCAGGTACCCGGAATGGCGGTTGGCGGCCTCGGGGGCGCAGGGAGCGATGGTCTTGACGCCGAGGACCCGGGCCAGTTCCCTGGTCGAAACCTGGCGGTCGCCGTGCATGAGGACGATCAACGGTTTTTTGTTCTCATCCTCCATGATCAGGGTCTTGATCACCTGGTGTTCATCGACTCCGAGTTCCCGGGCCGAGACGGCAGTCCCCCCCTTTTCCTCATAGGCGTAGGGGTGACCGGTGAAGCTGACCCCCGCCTGGCGCAGTTGACGAATCGCGGCCGTGACCGGTGTTTTGTCCTTGGCCATGGGCTCTCCTTTTTCAGTTTATCAGGTGGTCAGCAGGGAGGCCGCCAGCAGGAGGAGACTGCCGACAATGGCAGCCAGGCTCAGCGCTGCCAGCCCCTTGAAGAGAGGGTCCATGATCCGGCGGGAGCGGACGCCGATGGGGAGCACCCCTCCAAGGAGAGCACCTCCGAGAGCGCCGCCAAGGTGGCCGGCGTTATCGGCGCCGACCAGCAGGCCGAAGATAAAGGCGAAGATCGCCCACTGAAACATGAAGTTGCGGATCTGCTCCCCGGCGCGGCCCATCCGGTGGTAATAGACGACGGAGAAGCCGATCAGGCCAAAGAGGGAGCCGGAGGCGCCGACCACCGGGACCGCCGGGTGCCAGAGATAGCCGAGGCCCGTGGCGGTAAGGGCGGTGAGGGTATAGAGAAAGAGGAAGCGCGGTTTGCCGAGCTCGGCCTCGAGAAGGGGACCGACCTGGTAGAGGACCATCATGTTGAAGCCGAGATGGATGAGCCCGCCGTGGGTGAAGGCGTAGGTCAGGCAGCGCCACCACTCCCCCTGTCCGAGGACCAGGGGCCAGTACTGCCCCCCCCAGTAGACCAGGAGCTGGGTCGGCGGGTTGAGGATCGCCTGCAGCCCGAGTCCGAGGATCGTGCCGTGAATGACCATCAGGGTGAAGAGGGCGAGGTTGGCGAAGATCAGGATGCCGGTGAGCGACGGACCGCCATGGCCGAAGAGGGGAGGGGCTCCCGGGCCCCCCTTGAGGCGGCGCTCCCAGTTCATGATCCGCCACTGCCAGCGGGTGCCGTTCATGCCGAGGTTGTCGAAGAAACGTTTCCAGTCCAAAAGGGGCTCCTTTGCGGGGGATGAGGCTCCAACTATCGCAGAAAAGGGGGCTCCGGGCAACCCTCTTGTCGCTGGAAGCAGTCGTCCGCAACGTCCCCGCGGCCGGCAATAACTAGCCAATATTGCAATCGAAAGGGGAGGAGTCGTTTTGACAGCCGATGACGGCGTGATAAAATGGGAACGCTTCGATGCCGGGCGGCAGCAGTCGTCGCTTCGTTGCCAGGCGGAGGAAAATAAAAAAGAGAAGTTATGAATCTGATTAAGTGTCTTTCTCTGAGTTCTCAGTGCCTCCGTGGTGAAAAATGCTTATTTGTTCATTCATCTTTATCGGCCAACGAGAATAAGCCATGCTGACAAACCTCGACCAGGTCCGCTCCATCGTCTTCGATCTCGACGGCACCCTCTACACCAGTCAGGCCATTGCCGACGAAATTGCCGCGGCCGCCGAAATTCTCGTGGGGGAGAGCCGCGGGGTCAGCCGGGAGGAGGGGCGAAAGCTCATCGCCTGCGCCCGGCGGCGTCTCACCGAGCTGCTGGAGGAGGAGCCGACCCTGACCCGCACCTGCATGGAACTGGGGATCGAAGTCCCCGCCTTTCACCGGGCCCTGCGCGATCGGGTGCATCCGGAACGGCACCTCGATTCCGATCCGATTCTCTATGCCCTTCTCGACTCCCTGCGCGACCTCTGCGATCTCTATATCTACACCAACAACAGCCTCCCCTTGACGCAGAAGATCCTCGCCCTCCTCGGCGTCGACGGAGTCTTCAAACGCCTCTACACCATCGAATTCACCGGGATCCCCAAGCCGGACCCCGAGAGTCTGAGCCGGGTCCTCGAGGATATCGGCGGCCCTCCGGAGACCTTTCTCTTTATCGGTGACCGCCAGCAGGTCGACCTCAAGGTCCCCTCGACCCTGGGGATTCCGACCCTGCTCGTCGGCGAAACCGGAGACCTGCTGCAGATCCACAAACTCCTCGGCATAATCCCCTGATCTCTTCTCCGGACTCCTCCATGGCACATCAGGTCTTGCCAATTCCCTTCCCCGTGGGTTAGAATCCGCCCTTCATTTAATCTGTGTCGCATTCTCGATCTTCCTGGTAGAAAGGTCGGCATCTCCCGGGCGATGTTCCAGACGATCGAGGAACCTGTTGACTCTACGGGTCGAAGCGAAAAACCGGATATTTTTTCATCCGTTTCCGAAGGACAGGGCATGAGGGGCAACGAAGCCATCGACAGCAAGCCGCAGCTTGAGGCGGAGATCCGTCGCCGGATCGCCGACGAAGGGGGGATTTCCTTCGCCGACTACATGGCGCTCTGTCTGTACCATCCCGAATACGGCTATTACATGGCGCCGCGCACCCGCATCGGCAAGGAGGGGGACTTCTTCACCTCCTCCAGCGTCCATTCCCTTTTCGGCCGTCTGCTTGCCCGGCAACTGCGGCAGATGGGAGAAATCCTCGGAAAAGACGACTTCACCATCGCCGAGCAGGGGGCTGGCGAAGGGCACCTCTGCCTCGATATTCTCGACGCCCTCGCCGAGGAGGACCCCGAGTTCTACGGCCGGGTGCGCTACCTCCTGGTGGAGATCAGCCCCGACAACCGGTCGCGGCAGCGGCAGCGTCTCGACAGGCACCTGCCTCGGGTCGACTGGTGCCGCCTCGAGGATCTGCAGGGGATGGAAGGGTGCGTCCTCTCCAACGAGCTCATCGACGCCTTCCCGGTGCACCTGGTGGAGAAGCGCGATGGCGAACTGCTGGAAGTCTACGTGACGGAGAGCGCCGGAGAGCTCACCGAGGAGCTGCGGCCGCCGGCCACCGAAGCCCTGGCCGATCACTTCCACTGGCTGGGGGTGGCGCCGGTGGAGGGCAACCGCGCCGAGGTCAATCTCGAGGCCCGGCGCTGGGTCGCCGAGGTCGGTCGCCTCCTCGGCCGGGGATTCGTCCTCACCGTCGACTACGGGTATCCCGCCGCCGAACTCTACGCCCCCTTCCGGCGCAACGGCACCCTGATGTGCTATCACCGTCACTGCTCCAGCGACGATCCCTACCGCAATCCCGGTGCCCAGGATATCACTGCCCACGTCGACTTCACCGCCCTCGAGCGGGAAGGGGAGGGAGTGGGCCTCGTCCCCCTCTATTTCGGCGAGCAGTACCGTTTTCTCATGGGGCTCGGCTTTGTCGAGGCCTTGATCGAGCTGCAGGCGCGGGAAAGCGACCCGAAGAGGGCCCAGGCCCTGCGGCTGACCCTGAAAAACCTGATCATGCCCGACGGCGGCATGGGGGAAACCTTCAAGGTTCTGGTGCAGGGAAAGGGGGTCGGGCGCCCCGACCTCCTCTGTGCCCGCGCCCTCCGGGATCTTCCCCTCCCCCCCCTCGGCATGTAGGTCCGCCCCTTGCGCCCCCCTTGGAGGGGGCTATACTAAACACGACAGAAGGAGGTTATCCCATGAAACAAAAGGTCCAGGAAGTGCTGAATCTCGTCCGTCCCGCCCTGCAGGCCGATGGCGGCGACGTGGAACTGGTCGATGTCTCGGAGGACGGCGTGGTCAGCGTCCGGCTCACCGGAGCCTGCGGCTCCTGCCCCATGTCGACCATGACCCTCAAGATGGGGATCGAGAAGACCCTCAAGGAAAAAATCCCCGCCGTCAAATCGGTGGTCCAGGTCTGAGACCGCCCCTTACCGATCCAAGGAGGATGCGATGATCAAGGTGAAAACCTTCGGTGAACCGCTGGAACCGTTCAAGACCCAAAGGGAACTCCATGAGCTCGACGCCCGGGTCAACGCCTTTCTCCGCGACCACGGTATCAAAAAGGTCATCTCGGTCAGCGACAGCACGACGGCCGAGGACGGTTCGACCATCGGTTTGATCCGCGTCCTCGTCTACGAGGAGTGATCATTCCTCTGTCATGAATGCCGCAACGAAAAAAGGAGCCCCTGGGGCTCCTTTTTTTGTCGGCGGCTTGCCGTGGAACCCGGCCCCTCATGAGGCGGCCGCTGAATTACCCGGTATAATGAACGAGGATGGTTCGGATATGAAGGGGGCAGAAGCCCTCAAGGACGGTGACCATGGCTGTTGCCGACAGCCGCCACATGCAGCTCCGGGACGGAAGGACCCTCGGCTACGCCGAATACGGGGATCCCTGCGGCCGGCCACTTTTCTATTGCCACGGTTTTCCCGGTTCGCGCCTCGAGGCCGCCATCGCCGACGAGACGGCTCAGAGACAGGGCATCCGCGTGATCTCCATCGACCGCCCGGGGATCGGCCTCTCCAGCTACCTGAAAAATCGCACCTTTGCCGACTGGCCCGCCGACGTTCTCGAACTGGCCGACGCCCTCGGTCTGGCGACCTTTGCCGTGCTGGGTGTCTCGGGCGGCAGCCCCTACGCCGCAGCCTGTGCGGCCCGGATCCCCTATCGCCTCACCCGGGTCGGGATCGTCGCCGGCATCAGCCCCTTGAGCGCCCCGGAGGCGACCCTCAGGATGCTCCCCCTGGGTCGTCTGGGGCTGCGTCTGGCCGGAGGTTCCCCCCTCCTGGGGCGGATTTTCTACGCCGGCTTCTGCCGATTGATCCGTCGCGACCCCCGGCGCTTCCTCGAACAGATGGCCGAGTCGCTTCCGGAGATCGACCGGCAGGCCCTGGCCCGCAGCGAGGTGCAGAGGGTGCTCGTCGCCTCCGCGCAGGCGGCGGTCGCCGACGGGTCGCGGGGCGGCGCCCGGGAACTGGTTCTCTACAGCCGCCCCTGGGGGTTTCTTCTCCAGGAAATCCCCCGGGAGGTCATCCTCTGGCACGGCGAGCTCGACAGCATCATCCCTCCGGCCATGGGGCGTTTTCTCGCCGGATCCATCCCCAAATGCCGGCCCTCTTTTTTCCCCGACGAAGGGCACTATTCCCTCCCCGTAGACCATATGGTGGAGATACTCGGCGCCCTGGTCGAATGAAACAGCGGAGGACTTTCCATGAAGACGACGAAAAAGTTGTCGGCCGGCGATGCCCTGCTCCTGGTCGATGTGCAGAAGGATTTTTGTCCGGGAGGGGCGCTCCCCATCGAAGAGGGGGACGAGGTGGTCCCAATCCTCAACGGCTGGATCGAAAGGGCTCTAACCGGTGGGGCGGCGATCTATGCCTCGCGGGACTGGCACCCGTCCGGGCATCCGAGCTTTGCCGGCTTCGGGGGGAAATGGTCCATCCATTGCCTGCAGGACAGCGAGGGCGCCCGTTTTCATCCGCAGCTGCACCTCCCGGCGACGGCGGTCCCGGTCACCAAGGGGGTGCGCTTCGATCAGGACCAGAACTCGGCCTTCGACCAGACCGGACTCGAGGTGCGTCTTCGGCAAGAGGGGATAGAACGGCTGTGGATCGGCGGGCTGGCTCTCGATGTCTGCGTCCTGGCGACGGTCCTCGACGCCTGCCGCCTCGGTTTCGAGGTCCGGCTGCTGCGCGACGGTTGTCGGCCGGTGACGGCGGATGGGGGGGAGGAGGCTCTGGAGACGATGGCGAAGGCGGGGGCGCAGGTCGTGACCGGCTGAAGAGGGGTTAATCGCCGCGGAGAAAGCGGCTCAGGCGCAGCAGGAGTCCCTGGCGGGTGACCAGGGCCCCCCGGGGGCAGAGCTCCTGGCAGCAGAAGCAGCCGATGCAGCGCCGGTAGTCGATCACCAGATCGGCGTCGGCAATCGTCATCGCCTGCGGCGGACAATGCTTGACGCACAGGCCGCAGCGCTCACACGCCTTCATCACCGGCCTGGGGAGGGCCGTCAGGGATTGGCGTAGCGGTTCCTTGAGGAAGGGAGGGAGGCCGAAGTTGACGTCGGTGCTTTTGGCCGGGCGGAAACGGCGCGGCCGCAGGTCGGCAAGGTCGGCGCCGACCATTTCGATTTCGTTCAGGGAAGAGTACTTCCGGCCGCTGGCAAAAGCCGTTTTCTGGGTCCAGACGGACTCGGGGCGCAGGCCGACCAGGGCGGTGGCGACGGTGTCCACGGCCAGGGGGTTGGCTCCGGCCAGCAGGGCGCCGATGTGGACCGGATCGCCGCTTCCGGGGCCGTTCCCCTCCATGGCGGTGATGGCGTCGACGATGGACAGGGCCGGGGCGATGTGCTCGGCGAGTTCGAGGAGCATCAGGGCGAAAAAACCCTTGTCCGTTCCGGCCTGCAGGTGGAGGCGCGGTTTGCGCATGCCGACCACGGCGCCGAAGAGATTCTTGACGGCACAGGTCAGGCCCATCATCTGGTGGGTTTTGAGCTTGGGGAGGTTGATCACCACCTCGGCCTCGATGATGTCCCGGGCGATTTCCAGCTCCTGAAAAATTCCCTCCCCCGGTCGCACCCGCACCGACTCGGAAAAGGGGGCGAAGTGCGCCCCGGTCTCCTCGACGACGGCTAAAATCCCGCAGCGCCGGGCGACCTGAAGGGGTGAGCCGACCCCCGGCGAATCGCCGACGGAAACAATCCCTCCGGCCTGCTGGGCGAGGCGGATCACCCCCCGCACCAGCTGGGGATGGGTGGTCACCGCCTTCTCCGGCGCCTGGCCGGAGAGCATGTTCGGCTTGATCAGCACCCTCTGGCCGGGACGGACGAAGGCCGCCATCCCTCCCAGGGGGGCAAGGAGAGCGACGAGTCGCTCTTCGATGAGCGCCGGGGTGTAATCGGCGGCGGCCAGAAGCGAGACGCGGTTGCTCATCCCGGCATCACGGCTCATCTTGTTTCAGGGCGTCGAGGACGGCGGCAACCGCCCGGGGGTGGTAGAGGAGGCCGTGGTGTCCCATGCCGGCCAGTTCGATGTTTTTGACCCCGGAGAGATGGGCGTTTTCGGCGGGGAGAACCATGTTCTCGTGGCGGGTGTAGATGTTGGTTATGCAGACTTCGTCCGGAATCGGCGCGGCGGCCAGGAGGCTGAGAAATTTCGATCCGGGGAGGAGGAGCCTCCCCATCGGGGAGATGGCGAAGGGCGCCAGGCGCGAGCCGTGATTGGGGGCGCCGAGGAGGACGCAGTGCCCGACCTTGTGGGCTCCGCCGCGGATCTGCAGGTAGTTGCGGGCGATGATCCCCCCCATGGAGTGGCCGACCAGATGCACCTGCTCGATGCCGGTGGTGTGGCGCAGTTCATCCACCTTTTTCGACACCCGTTCAGTGAGGGACTCGACGTCCTTCCAGGGGGGGAGGTTGAGGGCGTAGACGTTGCGGATCCCTTGAAGCCTCAGTCGCAGCCGGATCCAGGTCCAGCAGGCGCGGTTGAGAAAGAGGCCGTGCAGCAGCAGAACCGGGATGCCGCGCTCCTCCTGCCGCGGTCGCTCCCGCGGCGAATGCCAGCCGAGGGGGTGCAGCAGCAGGTTCAGCAGCAGGAAGGCCGTTTCCAGAAGGAAGAGCCAGGAGGCCAGACCGAGATGCTTGAGGGCGAAACGGCCTTCCATGGCGGCTGGCCGGCTGTTGGCGTACTCGCACCAGGCAAAGGCATAGCTCAGGAGCACCACCGCGGCGGCGGCCCCGCATAGCAGAAGTAAGATACCGAAAACAATAGACATATGACCTCCAGGGGCGACATTATGTCACGGCGGATGCGGAGCGTCAACGGCTAATGGGGAGCCTCGGCGGACCCGCCGGCTGCAGGGAATACGCGCTTTTTGCCGGTCATCCATGCTAAGGTCCAAGTTCCGATTCAGGTTCAGGGGGGGCAGCCAATGCAGGAGCTCATCAAGCGGTTCGAAAAACATCTCTCGGTGGAGCGCAACCTTTCCCCCCACACCCGGCGGGCCTACCGCCAGGACCTCGAGGGTTTCAGCGCTTTTCTCGCCGAGGTCTCGGGGGGAAACGATATTCGCCGCGTCGACAAACTGCTGCTGCGCCGTTACCTGGCCCAGCTCCACCGTAGCTGCCGCAAGAGCACCATCGCCCGCAAGCTCGCCGCCCTGCGCACCTTCTTCCGCTTCCTGGTGCGCGAGGGGGTCCTCTCCGTCAATCCCGGCGAACTCGTCGCCACCCCGCGCCAGGAAAAATATCTCCCCAAGACGCTCTCCGTCGACGAGGCCTACAATCTGATGGAGCCCCCCTCGGACCGCGGCGATCTGCTGGCCCTGCGCGACCGGGCCATCGTCGAGACCCTCTATTCCAGCGGAGTGCGCGTCGGTGAACTCACCGGCCTCAACGTCGGCAGCGTCGATTTCGAGCAGGGGTTGGTGCGGGTCCTCGGCAAGGGGAGCAAGGAGCGGATCGTCCCCATCGGCGCCAAGGCCCGGGAGGCTCTCGCCCGCTATCTCGATGAGCGCGGCCCCCTCGCCCTCGGCGATCCCCTCTTTCTCAACCATCGCGGCGGCCGCCTCACCCCCCGCAGCGTCGAGCGCAACCTCAAGGTCCGCCTGTTGCAGGCCGGCATTCTCAAGGACGCCACCCCCCACGCCCTGCGCCACTCTTTTGCAACCCATCTCCTCGACGGCGGCGCCGATCTGCGGGCCATCCAGGAACTTCTCGGCCACGCCTCCCTCTCCACCACCCAGAAATACACCCAGGTCAGCGTCGATCACCTGATGTCGGTCTACGACAAGGCCCATCCCCGCAGCAAGAAAAAGTGAATTTTCGGCTCCCGATTCCTTGACTCCCGGCGGCGGTATTCTACAATCGACCACTAACCCGCGCCAAGGAGGTCATCACCATGGGAATGCTGCAGGTCGGCCAGCCGGCCCCCGACTTCACCCTCGAAGGGGTGATCGGGAAGGATTTCAAGGAATTCACACTCTCGGACTACCAGGGGAAATGGGTGGTCCTCTTTTTCTATCCCCTCGATTTTACCTTCGTCTGCCCCACGGAAATCGTCGGTTTCAACGAACGGCACGAGGAGTTCACGCGGCTCAACGCCGAGATTCTCGGCGCCAGCGTCGACTCCAAATTTTCCCATCTCGCCTGGATCAGCCAGGAGCTGGGCTCCCTGCGCTACCCCCTTCTCTCCGACATCACCAAGGAGGTCGCCCGCAATTACGGCATCCTCATCGAGAAGCAGGGGATTGCCCTGCGCGGTCTCTACATCATTGACCCAAGCGGCGTCCTGCGCTACGAGCTGGTGCACGACCTGAGCGTCGGACGCAGCGTCGACGAGACGCTGCGGGTCCTCGAGGGGCTGCAGACCGGAGAGCTCTGTCCGATGAACTGGAGGAAGGGCGCGGAGACTCTCGGGAAGGGGTAAAATCTCACCTCGCCACGATCGGAAGGGCGGCCGCAGGGCCGCCCTTTTATTTTACCTCTGTCCCTTCTTGAACCGAACATTGCCGTCAGTCGATAAAACACTGGGGATCTTCCCCGAGGTAGTCGCCGCAGGCGAAGGCGATGGCCCGACACCCCCGGCAGCCGCTCCAGCGCTGGCATTTCCCGCACTTCCCGCCGTAGAGGTCGCGCTGACGGAGACGCTGCAGGACGGGGGAGGTCGCCCAGACCTCCCGGAGGGCGTCCTGGCGCACGTTGCCGAGAGGGATTTCGAGGCGCCGGCAGGGGAGGATGGTCCCGTCTGGCAGCAGGGTGAGCCCCGAAACCCCGGCGGCGCACCCTCCCAGCGGGGTGCATCCCGAACCGCCGCCGGTCTCGGCCCCCATCTGCCAGGCGATCGGGTCGCCGCTGACGAGCTTCACCCCGGCCGGTTTCAGGGAAAAGAGCCGCCGGTACAGCTCTTCTACTTCATGGGGATCGAGCATCTCCTCCCGCAGCGCCGTTCCCGTCCCGGCAGGCACCAGCCGGGAAAATCCGACCCGCGGAACCCCGAGATCGGCGGCGGTGGCGAGGAGACCCTCGAGGTGGGGTGCGTTGAGGCGCGAGAGGGTCAGGTTGAAGGTCACCGGCAATCCCGCGTCCAGCAGGTGTTTCGTCCCCTTCAGGGCGGCCCGGTAACTCCCCGCGCCGCGGATGCCGTCATGCACCTCTTCCGGCCCCTCGATGCTCACCTGCACCCCCTTGACGCCGCGCGCCGCCCAGTCCTGCGCCTGCCGGCCGTCGATCAGGGTCCCGTTTGTCAACAGATAAAGAGCGAACCCGGCCGCGCCGAGCTCTTCGAGGACGGTAAGGAGGTCCCGGCGCAGAAGCGGTTCACCGCCGGTCAGGTTGCAGCTGCGCCCGATCCGCACCCCGTAGAGCCTCTCCCAGTCCTGCAGCATGGCGGCGGCTTCGGTGGCCACGGAACGAATCTCTTCCAGGCTCAGCTCGGGGCCGCTGGAACCGCTCTGATAACAGTGGCTGCACTGCAGATTGCAGCGCTCGGTGAGGTGCCATTGCAGAAAGAATTCGAAATCTCCGGCAATACTCATGGTTCCTCCGGAAATAAAATGGGGGCAGGTACGACGGACCCAAAGGTCTGCTGCGTCGCACCTGCCCTCATTGTTTTAGCCACCGCACGGGCAGCTTTCAGCTTTCGCTTTTTCAGCTCTTTCACTTGTGGCATGTCTGGGTGGGATTATCCCGGGCCGCTTGCTTGAGGGCCTTCCAGAACGCCGCCTCCTGCTGCAAAACTTCCGCTTTCAAAGGTTTCTTCATCCCCTGTCACCTCCTTTCCTTTCCGATTTGCCGGAGTCTCGTCTCCGGGGAAACCTGGACGTCGTCTCGATCGGTTGCTGTTACAGGGAGTCTATTTCGCCATGGGGGACAGTCAAGGGGGCGGAGCGGGATTTTTGAGGGGCCTTTTCCTGTTTCTGCAGAATATTCCGCACCGCCCTCCAGAATATTCCTCAAATCCTCCCGGCAATTTCCACTCCATTTTCCGGAAAATCTGTAATTCCGCCGTCCTGGCTCTCCCCCCCCTCTCTGGCACGGCTCGTGTAATGACTCCCTGCCAAGCGGCTTCGTCACCGCCTCCTGAACGGTCCTGCGCAGGACATAAAAAGGCTCAATTTATCCTTCGACCATGAAAGGACGCCATGAAAAGTCGTATTCTTCTCCCTCTGGCCCTGGTGCTGGCTCTCGCCGGGATTTTCTTTTTCGCCGGCCATCGCTCTGCCTCCGGCCTCGCTCTGGTCGAGCTCCGGGTGGCCAATCTCACCTGCGGCTCCTGCGTCGAGAACCTGAGCAACGCCCTTGCCGGAGTCGCCGGGATCGCCGAAGTGACGGTCGACCTGACCTCGGGGCGGGCCCGGGTCGCTTTCGATCCGGAGAAGGTTGCCGGTGCGGACATCGCTGCCAGGATCACCGCCGCCGGATATCCGGCAGAGCCGGTCCAAACCCTCGGTCCCGAAGTCGACCGGGCCCCCAAGACCCCAGTCCAGGGGGGCGGCAAGGGGTGCGGCGGTTCGTGCTGCGGGTGAGCCTCGTTTGTGACGGTCAAAAGCTTCAACCCTGAGACGCGGAGACACAGAGTGAAACCAAGGGTTTGATGACCTTCTCTGTGACTCTGTGTCTCTGTGGTGAATTAAATAGTCATTTTTCCAGAGACATAATCGATAGGAGAAAGAAATGAGTGAACGTCAGGATAAAAAGGCTCAGTTCGAGCAGGACAAAAAACCCAGCCCCCTCCCCCGCATCCTTCTCGCCCTGGTGGCGGTGGCCGCCGCGGCCCTCGGGGGGTGGATGACCCTGGGAACGGCGGAGGGGAAATATCCGGCGGTCAGCGCCGAGCATGGGGTTGTTTCCCTCCCGGTCAATCAGATCGCCGACGGCCGGGCCCATTTTTTCAGCTACCAAAAGGGTGAGACCGCCATCGATTTCTTCGTCCTCAAGAGCCGCGACGGGGTGATCCGCGCCGCTTTCGACACCTGCGACGTCTGCTACAAGGCGAAGAAGGGGTATCGCCAGGAAGGGGATTCAATGGTCTGCAACAACTGCGATCAGACCTTTGCCGCCGACAGAATCAATGAAATCAAGGGGGGATGCAACCCGGCGCCGCTGCAGCGTCGCGTCGAGGGGGAGAATCTGCTGATCGCCGAGGCCGACCTGCAACAGGGCGCCTGGAACTTCAGGGCGGAGTGAGGCGACTATGAACCTGCGAACCATTGCCTTCAATAATCTGCGCCGCCGCAAGGGGCGCATGGCCTTCCTCGTCGCCGGTCTGTTGATCGGAGTGGCCACCGCCGTGACCCTCCTGTCGCTGACGGCGGCCCTGACCATGGATGCCGAGCACAAGCTCGACAGCTACGGGGCCAACATCCTCATCACCCCGAAAGTCGACGAGCTCTCCCTTTCCTACGGGGGGATCGTTCTCGGCGGAGTCGGTGTCGACCCGCAACAGATTGCCCAAAGCGATCTGGCGAAAATTGACACCATCCCCAACCGGCGCAATATCGGCGCCGTCGCTCCCAAGGTCCTCGGCGCCGTGATCGTCCAGGGGGAACGGGTGCTGCTGATGGGGGTCGACCCCGGCCCCGAATTTCATATTAAACGCTGGTGGCAGGTGCAGGGACGCCCTCTTTCTGCCGACGACGAACTGGTGGCGGGAAGTGCCGCCGCCGCCCGCCTCGGTCTGGCCCCGGGGGGGAGGGTCGATCTCGGCGGGACGCGTTTCACCGTCGTCGGCCTCCTGAAGGAGACCGGCTCCCAGGACGACAGTCTCTTGATCGCCACCCTGCCGGCGGCGCAGCGGCTCCTCGGCAAAAAGGGGGAGGTCTCCCTCGTCGAGGTGGCCGCCCTCTGTGCCGACTGCCCGGTGGAGGACATGGTCGCCCAGCTCTCCGCCGCTCTCCCCGGCGCCCGGGTCAGCGCCATCCAGCAGGTGGTCAAGACCCGCATCCACGCTCTCGAGCAGTTCCGCGCCTTCTCCTTCGGGGTGGCGGCGGTGGTGATTCTGGTCGGCGCCCTGGTCGTCTTCGTCACCATGATGGGGAGCGTCAACGAGCGGACCCGCGAGATCGGCATCTTTCGGGCCCTCGGCTTCCGCCGCGGCCACGTCGTGACCCTGATCCTTATGGAGGCGGCGGCGGTGAGCCTTCTTTCCGGGCTCCTCGGCTACCTGGCGGGGATGGGAGCGACGGCCCTCCTCCTCCCCTTTCTCGCCGACAGCCATCCTTATCTGGTCTGGAATCCGCTTTTGGGACCCGGCGCCCTGCTGCTGGCCCTTGGGGTAGGGTGCGCCGCCTCCTTCTATCCGGCCCTCCACGCCAGCCGCATGGAGCCGACCGAGGCGCTGCGGGCGCTTTAGCCGCCGAGACTTCTATAACGACGGAGATACAAAATGGCTTTTATCCAAATCAGCGCCCTGCAGAAGGGCTACGCAAGTGCTGCCGGACGGGTCGAGGCCCTCAAAGGGGTCGATGTGGCGGTGGCGGAAGGGACCTTTCTCGGCGTCATGGGACCCTCGGGGTCGGGGAAGAGCACCTTTCTTTCTCTCCTCGGCGGTCTCTGCCGTCCCAGCGCCGGTTCGGTGGCCATCGACGGCATCGACCTCTACGACCTGGGGCAGGAGCGGCTCGCCGATTTCCGCCGCGAGTACCTCGGCTTCGTCTTCCAGAGTTTCAACCTGATCCCCTACCTCACCGCCCTGGAGAACGTCATGCTCCCCCTGGCGGTGCAGAAGATGGCCGCCGGCGAGAAGCGCCGGAGGGCCCTTCTGGTGCTGGAGCGGGTGGGGCTCTCGACCCGGGAGGGACATCTCCCCAGTCAGCTCTCCGGAGGTGAACAGGAGCGGGTGGCCATCGCCCGGGCTCTGGTCAACGCCCCCCCCCTGATCCTCGCCGACGAGCCGACGGGGAGCCTCGACAGCGCCACGGCCGCGGAAATCATGGCCCTCCTCAAGGAACTCAACGGCGAGGGGCAGACCATCGTCATGGTCACCCACAACCCCGAAAACGAGGCCTATTTCCACCGCACCCTGCTGCTGCGCGACGGCCTGGTCGACGTCGAACCGCAGGCCGCTCGCCGGCTGCAGGCGGCGGGGTAGGGGGCGTCGGTGGTTCTGACCTTTCTGCTCCTGCTCGCAGTCCTCTGCTACGCCATCCGCGTTGAGCTCGACGGCGGACAGGAGACTCCGGCGCCCGCCGCGGGCCTTTGTCCGGGATGCTCCGGCGCCGTGGAGGCCGACTGGCTCCTCTGCCCCCGCTGTCGGCAGCTGTTGCGGGAGAGCTGCGGCGTTTGCGGTGCGGCGACGGCCACCTGGCACAGCTATTGCGCCCACTGCGGGGCCCGGCGGGAGGAAGAGGAATGAGGAAGGGTCTTTTCACCGGGCCCCCTCCGGCTCTTCTGATCGCCGGCACCCTGCTGTCGGTTATTTGTTACAACTACTGGTCCTACTGCTGTGGGCGCTGCACCCTCGGTACCTTTGTCACCCTCGGCCCCTTCGGGTTGCTCCTTTTGGGGCTGACCCTGGTCGGCGCCCTGGTCCTGCTCGTCCTGCGCCACCGTCGTCGTCCCGGCCGCCCCGGCTGCACTTGCGGCTCGGCTCTGGCCAGCGACTGGAAGTTCTGCCCCACCTGCGGCGCTCCGCGACTCGGCTGAAATTCTCTCCGACTCTCAATTGTGTCACCCTCCGAATCGTCCGAGAGTCTCCCGTGCCCTGTGGGCTTTCGAGGTTCCTTGACAACCTTCCGGGATTTTTCTACTCTACCGCCAGTTTCCCCTTCATCCCGAAAGGACCCCTCCATGCGCGTCACCGCCGTGATTCCCGCCCGCTACGCTTCCACCCGTTTCCCCGGCAAACCCCTCGTCGACATCCTCGGCAAGCCGATGATCCAGTGGGTCTATGAGCGCACCGCCCTTTCGACCACCGTCGATCGGGTGATCGTGGCCACGGACGACGAGCGTATCGCCGCAGTCGTCAGAGGTTTCGGGGGGGAGGTGTGCATGACCCGGGCCGATCATCCCACCGGGACCGACCGTCTGGCGGAGGTCGCCGCCGGGATCGAGACCGATCTGGTGGTCAACGTCCAGGGCGACGAGCCGCTCATCGCCCCGGCGATGATCGATGCGGCGGTAGCGCCGCTCCTTTCCGATGCGTCCATCGTCATGGGGACCCTGAAGACGGCCATCACCTCGGTGGAGGAGTACCTGAACCCCAACGTGGTCAAGGTGGTCACCGACCGGGCCGGTTTCGCCCTCTATTTCTCCCGCGCCCCCATTCCCCATCCCCGGGATTTTGCCGACGCCCTGGCCGAGCGCTTTGCCGAGGTCGGCGCCTTCAAACACATCGGCCTCTACGTCTATCGTCGCGATTTTCTTCTCGGCTACCCGCATCTGCCGGCCACTCCCCTGGAAAACCTGGAGAAGCTCGAACAGCTCCGCGCCCTCGAACAGGGGTGCCGCATTATGGTTGCCGAGACGGCCGCTCCCTCCCAGGGGGTCGACACCCCTGAAGATCTGGAAAAGGTCCGATCCCTTCTGCGCTCCTCTCAAGGCTGATCCTTCGCGGAAATTGGGGGTTCTCTTTTTTTGGGGTTCTGTGTACAATCCCCTTTTTCCGGTTGCGTTTTTCCCTGCCCTTTGTCGGCATCCGTCCATATCAAGGAGTCTGCATGAAGACCAAGTTTCTGTTCATTACCGGTGGCGTTGTTTCCTCCCTTGGCAAGGGTCTGGCTGCCGCCGCCATCGGAGCCCTCATGGAGGCCCGTGGTCTGCAGGTCTCCATGCAGAAGATGGATCCCTACATCAACGTCGATCCGGGAACCATGAGCCCCTTCCAGCACGGGGAGGTCTTCGTCACCGACGACGGCGCCGAAACCGACCTTGACCTGGGCCACTACGAACGCTTCACCACGGCGCGGCTCACCCGCAAGTCCAACTTCACCACCGGCCAGATCTACGACAGCGTCATCCGCAAGGAGCGCCGCGGCGACTATCTCGGCGGGACGGTCCAGGTCATCCCCCACATCACCAACGAGATCAAGAGCAAGATCCTCGAAAACGCCAAGGGGGTCGATATCGCCATCGTCGAGGTCGGCGGCACCGTCGGCGACATCGAATCCCTCCCTTTTCTTGAAGCGATCCGCCAGTTCCGCACCGACCGCGGCCACGAAAACGTCCTCTACATCCACCTCACCCTCGTTCCCTACATCGCCACCGCCGGGGAACTCAAGACCAAACCGACCCAGCACAGTGTCAAGGAACTCAGGGAAATCGGCATCCAGCCCGACATTCTGCTGTGCCGCTGCGACCGGGAGATCCCCCGGGACATGAAGGGGAAGATCTCCCTCTTCTGCAACGTCCGCGAGGAGGCGGTGATCACCGCCCGCGACGTCGCCTCGATTTACGAGGTCCCCATCGTCTATCACGAGCAGGGGCTCGACGAGCGTCTGGTCGAATACCTCAACATCTGGACCAAGGCTCCCGACCTCTCGGCCTGGGAGCGGATCGTCAAGCGCATCAAGGAGCCGGCCTCCGAGACGACCATTGCCATCGTCGGCAAGTATGTCGATCTCACGGAGAGCTACAAGTCCCTGGCCGAGTCCCTGATTCACGGCGGCATCGGCAACAACTGCCGTGTCAACCTCAAGTATGTCGATTCGGAATCCCTCGAACGCCACGGGGTCGGCGACACCTTCGCCGACGTCGACGGCATCCTCGTTCCCGGCGGCTTCGGCGAACGGGGGAGCGAGGGGAAAATTGCCGCCATCCACTTCGCCCGGGAGAACAAGATCCCCTTCTTCGGCATCTGTCTCGGGATGCAGATGGCGGTGGTCGAATTCGCCCGCAACGTCTGCGCCATCGAGGACGCCTATTCCGCCGAGTTCCGCGAGGACGCCAAAAATCCGGTCATCCACATCATGGAAGGTCAGAAGACGGTCAAGGGCAAGGGGGGGACGATGCGCCTCGGCACCTATCCCTGCACCCTCGGCGACAAGACGCTGGCCCGGCGCATCTACGGCCAGGCCGACATCACCGAGCGCCACCGCCACCGCTTCGAGTTCAACAACAGTTATCGCAAGGTCCTGGAGAAGGCCGGACTCCTCCTCTCCGGAATCAACCCCGAGTTGGAGCTGGTGGAGATCGTCGAGATCACCGATCACCCCTGGTTCCTCGGCTGTCAGTTTCATCCCGAATTCCGCAGTCGGCCGATGGCGCCGCATCCCTTGTTCGAATCCTTCGTCGGCGCCTGCGTGAAGCAGGGCGGGGAGAAATAGCATGGTCCGTGAAATCTCTGTCGGCAACGTCGTCTTCGGCGGCAACCGTCCCCTGGTCCTGATCGCCGGCCCCTGTGCCATCGAGGACGAGGCCCTCACCCTGCGCATCGCCGCCTTTCTCAAGGAGCTCACGACCGAACTCGGCATCGGCCTGGTCTTCAAGGCGTCCTACGACAAGGCCAACCGCACCTCGGTCACCTCCTTCCGCGGCCCCGGCATGACCGAGGGGCTGCGCATCCTTGCCAAGGTCAAGGCCGAGTTCGACCTGCCGCTGATCTCCGATATCCACGACATCTCCCAGATCGCCCCGGCCGCCGAGGTCCTCGACATCATCCAGATCCCCGCCTTTTTATCCCGGCAGACCGATCTTTTGGTGGCCGCCGGTGAGTCGGGGAAGATCATCAACGTCAAGAAGGGGCAGTTTCTTGCGCCCTGGGACATGAAGAACGCCGTCGGCAAGATCGAGTCGACGGGCAACGACCGGATTCTGCTCACCGAGCGCGGCGCATCCTTCGGCTACAACAATCTGGTGGTCGACATGCGCTCCCTGGTGATCATGCGCGAGACCGGTTGCCCGGTGATCTTCGACGCCACCCACGCGGTCCAACTCCCCGGCGGCGCCGGAACGGCCTCCAGCGGACAGCGCCAGTACGTCGGCGCCCTCTCCCGGGCGGCGGTGGCCATCGGCATCGACGGTCTCTTCTGGGAGGTTCACGAGAACCCGGACAAGGCGCTGTGCGACGGGCCCAACTCCCTGCCGCTGCAGGACCTCAAGGGGATGCTGCAGGATATCCTGGCGATTGACGCCATAGCCAAAGGACACAACGGAAATTGAGCGCGATAATTGAAAACGCAAAAAAGGTTCTGAGAACCGAGGCCGAGGCGATCACTGCCCTGATCGACCGCGTCGACGGCTCCTTCACCGGCGCCATCGAGATGATCCTGGCCTGCAAGGGGCGGGTGGTCATCACCGGCATGGGGAAGTCGGGGCTGATCTGCCAGAAGGTGGCCTCCACCATGGCCTCCACCGGGACACCGGCCCTCTTCCTCCATCCCGCCGAGGGGATTCACGGCGATCTCGGGATGCTGATGAAGGGGGACGTGGTCATCGCCGTCTCCAACTCGGGGGAGACCGAGGAGGTGACCCGCATCCTGCCGATCATCAAGCGCATGGGGCTGCCGCTGATCGCCATGACCGGCAATCCCAAGAGCACCCTGGCCCGGGCCGGCGACGTCTTCCTCGATATCTCCATCAAGGAGGAGGCCTGCCCCCTGGGACTGGCGCCGACCTCGAGTACCACCGCCACTCTCGCCATGGGAGACGCCCTGGCGGTCGTGTTGCTGGTGGAGCGCGGCTTCAAGGAGGAAGACTTTGCCCTCTTCCATCCCGGCGGCGCCCTCGGCAAGCGTCTGCTGCTGCGGGTCGAGGATCTGATGCACCGCGGTGAGGCGATCCCCCTCGTCGGGACGGATACCCCGCTGAAGGAGGCGCTGTTCGAAATCACCAGCAAAAAGCTGGGTATCACCGGTATTGCCGACGATAGCGGCAACCTGGTCGGCGTCTTTTCCGACGGCGATCTGCGCCGCTGCATCGCCCAGGGGTTCGAGGTTCTCAACCGTCCCGTCGGCGAGGTTATGGCCCGCAATCCCAAGCGGATTCTGCGCTCCAACCTGGCGGCCAAGGCGCTGCAGAAGATGGAGCAGCACACCATCACCTCCCTCTTCGTCTTCGAGAACGATGAACAGAGCATCCCCGTGGGGATCATCCATCTCCACGATCTCCTCAAGGCGGGGGTCGTCTGATGCAGGAACGCCTCGCCAAAATCCGCCTTCTGCTGCTCGACGTCGACGGCATCATGACCGACGGACGCATCGTTTACGACAACAACGGCATCGAGACCAAGTCCTTCGACGTCAAGGACGGCCATGGCCTGAAGCTGCTGCAGAGGGCGGGGATCCGCATCGGCATCATCACCGGACGCCAGTCCGAGGTCGTCGCCTTCCGGGCCCGGGAGCTCGACATCGACATCCTCTATCAGGGAGTCAAGGATAAGCTCGTCCCCTACCGGGAGATTCTCGACAACCTCGGTCTCGGAGAGGGGGAGGTGGCCTACATGGGGGATGATGTGGTCGACCTGCCGATCCTGCGCCGGGTCGGCTTTGCCGCCACCGTCGCCGACGCCGTTCCCGAAGTCGCACCCCTGGTGCATTATGTCACGGGAAAAAAAGGGGGACGCGGGGCCGTGCGCGAGGTCTGCGATCTGATCCTCAAGGAGGGTGGTCACTGGGAAGGGGTCACCGCCCGCTATTTTCAGGGGTAGAGGCCGCATTCAATTCCCGTGCCAATCGATCCAGAATCGCCTTTACACCATTTTGAGATGATGTTATAGTGGCGGGACCTTATGCCCAGATGGTTTAACACCAGAAATTTACTGGCTCTTTCGATCCTCCTTCTCGCCGGGTCCCTGATCTTCGTGGTCAGCCGGAATTTCCGCAAGGAGACGCCCGGGGAGATTCTCGAGACGATTTCCCGCAACGTCGACCTATCGCTGCAGAAGATCGATTATACCGAAACCCGGGACGGGGTGCGGCGCTGGTCGCTGCAGGCCGATTCCGCGGCGCACAATCTGGCCGAGGGAGCGGCACGGCTCGAAGATGTCACCCTGACCTTCTACGATTCCGGGGGGGGAGGGGACATCACCCTCACTGCCGACCTCGGCGAGCTCAACACCGAGAGCCGCGAGGTCAAGGTCAGCGGCGATGTGGTGATCCGCAGTTCGAAGGGTTACGTTCTTCATACCGATCATCTGCACTACCAGGATTCCAAGCGGATGGTGAAGACCGACGCTTCGGTGCGCCTGGTCGCCCCGGGGTTCGAGGTGGTCGGCACCGGACTGCAACTGAATGTCGAAACGCACGCCATGGCCCTTCTTTCCAGGGTCGAAGCCAGGCTGGAGCCGGAAGGGCTCGGCAATAACGGGAAATAATGCGCACTCTGATTCTTTTTCTCCTTCTCCTGCTCGTGGTCGTTTGTCCCGGCTACGGAGCCGATAGCGCCCTCGGTCAGTACGACAGCCGGCAGCCCATCCTCGTCTCCTCCGATCGCCTCGAGGCCGACGACGCTCTTCACAAGGTGAGCTTTCTCGGCGACGTCGTCGCCCGTCAGGGGACGCTGGTGATCTATGCCCAGCAGCTCAGCCTCCTCTACGAGCCGGGGAGCCGCCAGGTGAGGGAGGTTCAGGCCCGCAAGGATGTGCGCATCGTTCACGGGGCGATCGTGGCGACGGCCGGGGAAGCCGACTTTTTCAACAACGAGGGGCGCATCGTTCTGCGAGGCGCCCCCCGGGTCCATCAGGGGGCAAATTTCGTGGAGGGGGACGAGATTACCGTTCTGCTCAACGAGAGCCGCAGCGTGGTCAGCAGTCAGGAGGGTTCACGGGTCAACGCCATCTTTCACCCCAAGGGGGAGACGCCGTGACCCGCAGGCTGCGCGCCGAGGGGTTGACCAAGGGGTACAAGGGACGGCAGGTGGTCCGCGGAGTCGATCTCGAGGTCTCCTCCGGTCAGGTCATCGGTCTTCTCGGACCCAACGGCGCCGGCAAGACCACCTCCTTTTATATGGTGGTCGGTCTGGTGCGCCCCGACAGCGGGCGGGTCTTTCTCGACGATCTGGAGTTGACGAACCTCCCCATGTACCGGCGGGCGCGGGTCGGCATCTCCTACCTCCCCCAGGAAGCGTCGGTGTTCCGCAAACTCTCCGTCGAGGAGAACCTGCTGGCGATTCTCGAGACCCTCGATATTTCCGTGGCCAAGCGCCGCAAGCGCAAGGATCAGCTTCTTGAGGATTTTCGCCTCACGCACGTGGCGAGGTCTCCCGGTTATGCCCTGTCGGGAGGGGAGAGGCGCCGGGTGGAGATCGCCCGGGCACTGGTGATCGAACCCGATTTCATTCTCCTTGACGAACCCTTTGCCGGGATCGACCCGATCGCGGTCATCGATATCCAGAATATCATCTCCCAGCTCAAGGCCCGGGGGATCGGGATCCTGATTTCCGACCATAACGTTCGCGAGACCCTCGGGGTCTGCGACCGGGCCTATATCCTCAATCAGGGAGAGATCCTCGAGTACGGCGAACCGGCCGAGATCGCTGCCAGCCCCCGGGCGCGGGAGATCTATCTCGGAGACAAGTTCAAACTGTGAAAGGGCTTCGGCCGTAAACATCCAACCGACATGCTGGCGCCTCCGGCGCCGGGAGAGACATGGCCTTAGAAATCCGCCAACAACTGAAACTGAGCCAACAGCTGGTCATGACGCCGCAGCTGCAGCAGGCGATCAAACTCCTCCAGCTCTCCCGCATGGAACTGGTTGATCTGGTTCAGCAGGAGCTGGAGGAAAACCCGGTGCTCGAGGAAGGGATCGAGACCCTCGACGAAAAAGAGGCCGGGGAAGAAAATGTCGAAATCCGCGAAGTCGAAGCTCCCAAAGAAGAAGTCAAGGAGGTCGAGGGGAACGCCGAAGGTCTCGGCGATGTCGATTGGCAGACCTACCTCGAAGGGTACAATCTCGGCAGCAATGCCGGCGACGCTTACGAGGAGGACGAGGATCGCCCCTCCTTTGAAAATCTCCTGACCCGCAAATCGACCCTGACCGACCACCTGATGTGGCAGCTCAACCTATCGCGCCTCGACGACACCCAGCGCCGGGTGGCCAGCGAGATCATCGGCAACCTCGACGACGACGGCTACCTCAAGGCGACCCTCGAAGAGGTCGCGCAGGGGGTCGGCGTCTCCGAGGCCTATGTCGCCTCCGTTCTCCGCACCGTGCAGAATTTCGATCCTTCCGGGGTGGCGTCCCGCAACCTGCAGGAATGCCTCCTGGCGCAGGTGGCCCAGCTCGGCATGGAAGGGACTCTGGTCGAGGCCATCCTCCGTGACCATCTCGGCGATCTGGAAATCCGCAAATATGCCGCGATTGCCAAGGTTCAGGGGGTCTCCCTCGACGAGGTTCTCGCCGCCGCCAAGATCATCTCCGGTCTCGATCCCCGTCCCGGCCGCCCCTTCGGCCAGGACGAGGTCCACTACATCATCCCCGACATCTTCGTCTACAAGATCAGCGGCGAATACGTCGTCGTCCTCAACGACGAGGGTCTGCCGAATCTACGCATCAACTCCTTCTACCGCAACGCCCTGGCCGGGGCTGCCAACGTGGACGAAAAGGCCGGCGAGTACATCCAGGAGAAGATGCGGGGCGCCGTGTGGCTCATCAAGAGCATCCATCAGCGGCAGCGCACCATCTACAAGTGCACCAAGAGCATCGTCAAGTTTCAGCAGGAATTCTTCGATCACGGCATCGAACATCTCAAACCCCTGGTTTTGCGCGACGTGGCCGAGGACATCGAGATGCACGAATCGACGATCAGTCGCGTGACCACCAACAAATATGTCCAGACCCCCCAGGGGCTCTTTGAGTTGAAGTATTTCTTCAATAGCGGTATAAACACCACTCAGGGGGATTCCGTCGCTTCGGAGAGCGTCAAGAACCGGATCAAGGATATTGTCGCCGCGGAGAACGTGAAAAAGCCCTTCTCCGACCAGAAGATCGTGGAGCTGCTCAATGAAAAAGGGATCGATATCGCCCGACGCACCGTGACCAAGTACCGCGAGATGCTCGGGATCGGGTCTTCGACGGAGCGCAAGCGCTTTTTTTGAGTCCGCCCCTTTTGCGCTATGGCCTTCGTCCACCTTCGCGCTATACTTTAATCAATCCTTTGGCAGCTGCTGTCCAGGCCCGGGCCGGGGACGGACCTGCTGCAACCCCATGCGGCATCACCCCCCAGCGGGGATTTATCATCAGGAGGTTCCAGAATATGCAAATCGCCATTACGTTCAGGCATATGGAGACCAGCGAACCGGTCAAGGCGTATGTTGAAGAGAAGGTTTCCCGGATCAAGAAATACATTGACGAACCGATCGACGCCCAGGTCGTCGTCTCCGTCGAGAAGAAGATCCGCCACCGGGCCGAGGTGACCATTGTCGCCAAGGGGATCACCATCAAGGCCTCGGAAGAGACCAACGACATGTACGCTGCCATCGACAATGTCGTCGACAAGATCGAACGCCAGCTCAAACGCTACAAGGAAAAGATCAAGGAGCACAAGCCTCTCAGCGGCCGGGAACGCCAGGTGAAGAAAACCGTTTTTGCCGCCGAGAGCATCGACGAGGGAGCCGGGGGGGAGCCGACCATCATTCAGGAGCGAAACTTCTCCGTCAAGCCGATGGCCGTCGAGGAAGCCGTCATGCAGATGGACCTCATGCACAAGGAATTTCTGGTCTTCACCGACGCCGCCTCCGAGGAGGTCAACGTCGTATACCGCCGCAAGGACGGAAACTACGGGCTTATCGTTCCGCAGGCCAGGTAATTTACGCAGGTCTCAGAAGGGGGGAAGATTTCCACATCTTCCCCCCTTCTGTATCCGTTTTATTCAGGGATCGAGTTTTCGCCTTATGAAGATAGTTGACCTGCTGAACCCCGCCGCAATCACCGCCGATATCAAGGCGACGGACAAAAACGCAGTCCTGATGGAGCTGACCGACGCCCTGATTCAGGTGGAGAGCAGTCTCGACCGCGAGGAGGTCCTTCGGGTCCTTCAGGAGCGCGAGCGCCTCGGCAGTACCGGGATCGGCGAAGGTGTCGCCATTCCCCATGGCAAGCTCAAGGACCTCAAAAACCTTCTGATCTCCTTCGGGCGCAGCCGCAACGGCGTCGATTTCAATTCCATGGACGGCAAGCCGGCCCACCTCTTTTTTCTCCTGATCGCTCCCGAAGAGTCGATCGGAGTTCATCTCAAGACTCTGGCGCGGATTTCCAAACTCCTGAAGAGCCCCGCTGTGCGGCGTCGGCTCCTCGAGGCGACCGACGGCCAGGAACTCTACAGCATCATCGCCGAAGAGGATGAATCCCTCTAGTACCCTGTAACCCATAGGATTTCGAGGGATTGCGTAGGGTTTTGACGTGTCAGCAAGGCGCGATTTCTGCTGCCTAGCCGTAGCTAAACAGCTGAAATCGGAACGTAGCTGACGCGGCAAAGAACAAGCAAGATGCGAAAGATTATGGGTTACAGGGTACTTGGCTTCCTCCCTCCCCCCGGACGTCCACCGTTGCGGGGTGCAGGTTTCCTTTTTCAGACTCGTTGCGCGGACCCGCGTTCAAGCCGTCCGCCAGGCATGGGGTGTCATGTCCGGATTAAGCATCCAGGAGCTGCTTGGAGAGAAGGAGGCCGGCCTCGATCTCGAGATCCTCGCCGGCGAATCCGGCCTCGGAAAGTTCATTAATTCTCCGCGGATCCAGAAGCCCGGGCTGGCTCTGGCCGGCTACACCACAAATCTGCACCCCGACCGCATCCAGGTTCTCGGCTCCACCGAGCTCAGCTACCTCGCCCACCTCCCGCCGGAGAAGGCCGAAGAAAATCTCGCCCAGATCTGCACCCTCGACATCTCCTGCTTCATCATCACCAAAGGCCAGACGGCACCGGAGAGTCTCATCGGCCATGCCGAACGGGCCGGGATTCCCCTGCTGCGCACCCATCACCAGAGCTCCACTTTCATCTCCCAGATCACCAAATTTCTCGAGGAGCGGCTTCTGCCGTCGACCACCGTCCACGGCGTTCTCGTCGACGTCCTCGGGGTCGGGGTTCTGCTGATGGGGAAAAGCGGCATCGGCAAGAGCGAGTGCGCCCTCGATCTCGTTCTCAAGGGACACCGTCTGGTGGCCGACGACGTGGTCAAGGTGCGCCTCAAACTTCCGGCGGTCCTTTTCGGCGAGGGGGTCGATCTGCTGCACTACCACATGGAGATCCGCGGCCTGGGGATCATCAATATCAAGCATCTTTTCGGCGTCGCGGCGATCCGCGAACGCAAGAAGATCGACCTGGCCGTGGAGCTGGTGGAATGGGAGGACGGGCGCCAGTACGACCGCCTCGGCCTCGAGGATGAAAGTTACACCCTCCTCGGCATCGGCATCCCCCTGCTGCGCATCCCGGTGCGCCAGGGGCGCAACGTCACCACCATCGTCGAGGTGGCCGCCCGCAACCAGCTCCTCAAGGAGATGGGATACCACAGCGCCATCGAATTCCAGGACCGGCTCGAAAAACGGATGGCCGAGACGGCTCACCTCCACGCCCACACCATCATCGGGGACAATCTCGAATGAGTCGCAAGCGGGTCGTCGTCATCACGGGACTTTCGGGCTCGGGAAAGAGTTCCGCCGCCCGCGCCCTGGAGGACGAGGGGTTCTTCGTCGTCGACAACCTCCCCCTGGCGCTCCTCCCGGAATTGCTCGACCTGGTAAACCAGGGGGTGCGCTTCACCAGCGAGGTCGCCGTCGTGATCGACGTGCGCAACCGCGATTTTCTCGCCGGCTTCGAGGCCACTCTTCAGCAGGTCGTGGCCGGGGGACATACCCTGGAGATCTATTTCTTCGACGCCTCCGACGAGGTGCTGATCCGGCGCTATTCGGAAACACGCCGTCGCCACCCCCTAGGGACCAAAGACGGCGTCACCGGCGCGATCATTCAAGAGCGTCAACTGCTGACACGGCTGCGCGACCTGGCGACCGAGATGATCGACACCTCCCTGCTGACCCCCCACCAGCTGCGGGCAAGGGTTGTGCAGATCGTCCATGGCCAGGGTGGAGGGCTCCCTCTGGCGGTGCAGCTGCAGTCCTTCGGTTTCCGCTACGGCATTCCGGCGGCCTCCGACATGGTAATGGACGTGCGGTTTCTCCCCAACCCTCATTTCGTTCCGGAGCTCCAGCCCCTCTCCGGGCTCGACGCCCCGGTGAGCGACTTCGTCCTTTCCCAGGAGGGGAGCCAGGAATTTCTTCGTCACTTCAAGGGCTTTCTGACCTTCCTCCTTCCCCAATACCAGGCCGAGGGGAAGAGCTACCTGACCATTTCCATCGGCTGTACCGGCGGCCGCCACCGCAGCGTCGCCATAGTCGAGGAACTCAAGCGCTGGCTCGCCGCCGACAACGTCACTCTCCAGGTCAGTCACCGGGATATCGCCAAGAGGTAACGGATGATCGGACTGATTATCGCCACCCATTCGCGGCTGGCTGAAGATTTTTTGCATGCCGCCGAGATGATCATCGGCCCGGTGAAAAACGCCCTGGCCGTCGCCATCGATCGGGAAATGAGCGTCGAGTCGATCCGGACAGGGCTGTCAACGGCCATCGACGCGGTCGGCGTCGACGGCGAAGGGGTGCTGGTGATGACCGACATGTTCGGCGGCACCCCGGCCAATATCGCCATCTCCTTTCTCGATCCGGGACGACTCGAGGTCCTGACGGGGGTCAACCTGCCGATGGTCCTCAAGTTTTTCAACAGTCAGGGGGGGCTTTCCCTCGTCGAGCTGGCGGCTCTGCTCAAGGCCTACGGGCAGCAGAACATCACCCTCGCCAGCGATTTTCTGCAGCGATGAATTTCCGAAAGACGTGCCTTTTTCATGACTCTCCTGCTGACGCGCATCGATAACCGGCTGATTCACGGCCAGGTCCTCGAGGCCTGGGTGCCGTACATCAACGCCAACTGCATCGTCGTCGCCAGCGACGAAGTGGCCCGGGCCTCCTTCCAGAGGACGCTGATGGAAGCGGCGGTTCCCCGGGGGATCCGCCTCGCCATCGGCACCCTCGAGGAAGCGGCACAGCTCCTCTCTGGAACCGAACTCGCCGACCGCCGCGTACTGCTGCTGCTGGCCAATTCCGCCGATGCCCTGGCTCTCTACCGGCTCGGCGTTCATTTCCCCGAGTTGAATCTCGGCAATATGCACGGCGGCGACGGTAAGCAGCGTCTGTGCTGCACCATTGCCCTCGATCCCGACGATGTCGAAAACCTGCAGACCCTCGAGGATGCCGGAGTGCGCATCACGTCCCAGTGCATTCCCTCCGATCGCGGGCAGGGATGGCAGAAGCTGATCCGGAACCTGAAAGAATAGCCGCGCATGTCCTGGACCGACTACCTTATCGGCGCCCTGATCGCCGTCGTCGCCGGACTCGATCGCACCGCCGTCTTCCAGTTCATGGTGTCGCGGCCGATCGTCGCCGCACCCCTGACGGGGTGGCTCCTCGGAGATGCCGCGGCCGGGCTGCAGGTCGGAGCGCTGGTCGAACTGTTGTGGCTGGGGCGCCTGCCGGTCGGCGCGGCCATTCCCCCGGACGACACCCAGGTCGCCGTCGGCGCCACAGTTTTGACGATCTTTTTTGCCGGCCTCACCCCCTTTTCCGCCCTGCCGGCGCCGCTGATCTGCACCCTGGTCGCCATGCCCCTGGGGAAGGCCGGCCAGTTCTTCGATCGCGCGGCGCGCCACTGGAACGGGCGCCTGCTTCACCGGGCCCAGCAGGCCCTGGCCGCCGGAAACCTCGGGGAAGTGGAGCGCTCTCACCTGCGGGGGATAGGTCATTTTGCCCTGGCGGCGTTTGTCACCTACCTGGTGATTGTCGGCGGCGGATTCCTGTTGCTGCCGTTGCTCGCCCCATATTTCGGCAGTCCGGTGGCTGAGGCCTCCACCTGGCTGAAGCTGGCCTTTCCCCTGGTCGGCACCGCTGTCATCCTCGGCACCATCAATGTCAGCCGCTCCCTGACCCTCTTCGGGGCCTCCTTCGGCAGCGCCCTTCTTCTCCTCTGGCTGGTGTAAAATGACAGACGAGAAGGGCCGGGTGTCGCGTTGGGTCCTGCTGCGGGTCTGGCTGCGTCTCTTCCTGCTGCAGGCCAGTTGGAACTTCGAACGTCTGCAGAGCCTTGGCGCTCTCTATGTTCTGGCTCCGGCGTTGCGCATTCTCTACCGGGAGGAGGATCTGGCCGAGGCGTACCGTCGTCACCTGGAATACTTCAACACCCACCCCTTCATGGCTTCACCGGTCCTCGGGGCCGCCATCGCCCTGGAAGAGGAGCGTTGCCGCGGCGCCGAAGGGGCCCTCGGCGTCGAGGAATTCAAGGGGATGATCATGGCCCCCTACGCGGCGATGGGAGACGGCTTCTTCTGGGGCGGTTTGCGCCCTCTGGCGGCCGCCGTCGCCCTCTTTTTCGCCGCCAAGGGTTCGTTGTGGGCCCCCCTGGTTTTTCTGACCCTGTTCAATGTTCCTCACCTCTGGATCCGCACATTCGGGCTGTGGCGAGGTTACACCCTGGGGCTGAAGGTGGTGGAAACCCTGCATCGCCATCGTCTCCCCGATCTGGCCATTCGCCTCAAGGAAGGGACCCTGGTGCTCCTCGGCGGCCTCTGCGCCTACCTGACCTACAGGGCTCTGCAAGGGGAAGGGGAATCGAGCATCTGGGGGCTCTCGGTCATTCCTCTGGTGGCGCTCCTCGGCTGGCTGGCCCGCAGGGGGGTCTCCACCCTGATGCTCACAATGACACTGGCGGCCCTGGTGCTGGCTTTTCTCCAATTCGGCTGAAAGAGGACTGTTTATGGAAAAAAGGGAATTCATTATCGTCAACCGTCTCGGTCTCCACGCCCGTGCCGCGGCGCAGCTGGTCCAGACCGCCAATCGCTTCCGTTCCGAGGTGCTGGTGGAAAAGGAGGGGCTGGAGGTCAACGGCAAGAGCATCATGGGGATCCTGATGCTGGCGGCGCCCCAGGGATCGAAGATCTCCGTCGGTGTCGACGGCGAGGATGCGCAACTGGCGATGGATGCCATCGGAAAACTCATCAATGACGGTTTCGGTGAAAACTGACATCCCTCCCGATACTCTGCTGATCGGCATCGGCGCTTCTCCCGGCATTGCCATCGGCGCCACCCACCTGCTCAACCGGGTCAGGGTGGTGGCCGTGGAGCGTTCGATTTCCTCCGAGGAGGTTGCCGCTGAGGTGGACGCCTTCTGGAAGGCCGTCGCTCTTTCCCGGCAGCAGCTCGAAGAAGTCAAGGCCGGCGTCACCGACCAGCACCTCGTCGAGCACCTCTATATCATCGATACCCACCTGCTGATCCTCGGCGACGCGATGCTCACCTCCGACACCGTCGCCCTCATCGAGAAGGAGCAGATCAACGCCGAAGGGGCCCTCAAACGGACCCTGCGCAAGTTCCGCGAGATTTTCGACAGCATCGAGGATGAATATCTGCGCGAGCGCCGATCCGACATCGACTCGGTCGGCGACCGGCTGCTGCGCAACCTGGTTGGGGTCACCCAGCAGTCGGTGACCGAGATCGGCAAGAAGGCCATCATCGTCGCCCATGATCTTTCTCCTGCCGACACCATGCAGATGGACAAGTCGAAGATCATCGGCTTCGTCACCGACGTCGGCGGCCGCACCTCCCATACGGCGATCCTCGCCCGCTCCATGGGGATCCCCGCCGTTCTCGGCCTCGAAACGGCCACCGGCCTCATCGCCGCCGGCACCCCGACGATCATCGACGGCACCAGCGGAACGGTGATCCTCAACCCCTCGGCCGAGACCTTCCGCGAGTATCTGAAAAAGAAGCAGGCCTACGAGTACCACGAACGGGAGCTGCTGGCCTACCGGGAGCTGAGCGCCGAAACCCTCGACGGTTTCCGCCTGGCGCTGCGCGGCAACGTCGAGCTCGCCGACGAGGTCCCTCTGGCCATCAGCCAGGGAGCCGAGGGGATCGGCCTGTACCGCTCCGAATTCCTTTACATGAACCGTCCCCTCCCTCCGTCCGAGGAGGAGCAGCTGCAGGCCTACAGGGACATTCTCGCCAAGATGGCTCCCCATCCGGTGACTATCCGTACCCTCGATGTCGGCGGGGACAAGTTCGTCCCCGAGATCAATCTGGCCGACGAGGCCAACCCGGCCATGGGGCTGCGGGCGGTGCGCTTCTCTCTCAAGGAGCGGCGGCTGTTCAAGATTCAGCTTCGCGCCATCCTGCGCGCTTCGGCCCATGGCCGGGTGAGGGTGATGTTTCCCATGATCTCCGGGGTGGCCGAGATCCGGGCCTGCAAGGTCCTCCTCGAGGAGGCCAAGGCCGAGCTCGTCGCCGAAGAGATCCCCTTCAACGCCGCCATTTCCGTCGGCATCATGATCGAAACCCCTTCGGCGGCGCTGATCGCCGGCCTCCTCGCCCGGGAGGTCGACTTTTTTTCCGTCGGCACCAACGATCTGATTCAGTACTGCCTCGCCGTCGACCGCGGCAACGAGCACGTCGCCTATCTTTACGAACCCCTGCATCCGGCGATTTTGAGGGCCCTGAAGATGATCTGCGACGCCGGCCGGGAGGCCGGGATCGAGGTCGGAATGTGCGGCGAAATGGCCGCCGACCCGCTCTACAGCCTGGTTCTCCTCGGCCTCGGCTTCGACGAGCTGTCGATGAACGCCCCGGGAATCCCCCGGGTCAAGCGGATTCTCCGTCAGCTGCGCCGCTCGGAGGGGGTCGCCATCCTCGATGAGATCTTCGGCTTTGCCACCGCCCGGGAGGTGGCCGAGTATCTTGAAATCGAGATGGCGCGCCGTTTTCCCGAATATTTTGCCGGACCGATCCCCTAAAGGCCGGCCGCGCCCCGGAGAAACGCTTGACAGACCGGGCCCTTTGCCCTTAGGATGGGTCGCTTTTTCGCCTTTTCATTTTACAAACAGCAACAGGAGGACGGTACTCCATGGCCATGACCGATTTTCTTTTCACTTCCGAATCCGTGAGCGAGGGGCATCCCGACAAGGTTGCCGACCAGATCTCCGATGCGATCCTTGACGCCATCCTGACCCAGGATCCCAAATCCCGCGTCGCCTGCGAGACTCTGGTGACGACCGGCATGGCAATGATCGCCGGTGAAATCACCACCAACGCCCGCATCGACTATCCCGACATCGTCCGCCAGACCATCAGGGAAATCGGCTACGGCGATTCGGCCATGGGCTTCGACTGGGAAACCTGCGCGGTTCTCACCTCCATCGACCGCCAGTCTCCCGACATCTCCCAGGGCGTCAGCGAAGGGGAGGGGATGTTCAAGGAGCAGGGGGCCGGCGACCAGGGCCTGATGTTCGGTTACGCCTGCGACGAGACCCCCGAGCTGATGCCGATGCCGATCATGTTCGCCCACAAACTCACCAAGCGCCTCGCCGACGTGCGCAAGAGCGGGCTCCTCTCCTTCTTGCGTCCCGACAGCAAGTCGCAGGTTTCCATCCAGTACATCAACGACAAGCCGATCCGCGTCGATTCGGTGGTCGTCTCCTCGCAGCACACCCCCGAGGTGACCTACGAGACCCTCAAGGAAGGGATCCTCGAAGAAGTCATCAGGAAGATCATTCCCGCCGAACTCCTCGACGAGAAGACCAAGTACTTCATCAACCCCACCGGCCGCTTCGTGGTCGGCGGCCCCATGGGAGACTGCGGTCTGACCGGGCGCAAGATCATCGTCGACACCTACGGCGGACAGGGATCCCACGGCGGCGGCGCCTTCTCCGGCAAGGACCCGTCCAAGGTCGACCGCAGCGCCTCCTACATGGCCCGCTACGTCGCCAAGAACATCGTCGCCGCCGGCCTCGCCACCAAATGCGAGGTGCAGCTGGCCTACGCCATCGGCGTCGCCGAGCCGGTCTCGGTGATGATCAACACCTTCGGCACCGGCAAGATTCCTTCCAACGACATCGCCCGCATCGCCCAGGAGGAGTTCGACATGCGCCCCGCGGCGATCATCAAGACCCTCGACCTGCTGCGGCCGATCTATCGTCAGACCGCCGCCTACGGGCATTTCGGCCGCGAACTCCCCGACTTCACCTGGGAGCGCAAGGACCGTGTCGAGTCGCTGCGCAAGCGCGCCGGGCTCTGAGCAAAATAGCATGTGAGGAAAAAGGCGGACCGAGGCGGTTCGCCTTTTTTCGTATCTGTGGCATGGGACGGAGTTTTTATTATTGAGCGGAGAACAAACCATAAGAGCTGTTTCACGCGACGACGCGACGACGCAACGGGGGCAAAATCCTGGAAAATCGCGATCCCGGGACCGGCGACTTTATTCTATAATCAGTTTCACATAGCAGCTTTTGCATGAAATAGAGTGGATGTCCCATGCCCGAAGCAAACGCCTCCCTGCAGCTCTCCATCATCATCCCTCTCCTCAACGAGGCCGAGTCCCTGCCGGCCCTGCTGGACGACCTCGGCCGCCAGGAGGGGATCCCCTTCGAGGTGATCCTCGTCGACGGCGGCTCCGTCGACGGCACGGCCGACCGGGCAGCGAAGCTCTCCGCCGAATCCCCCTTCCCCTGCCGGGTGCTGCAGAGCGCCAAAGGGCGCGGCCGCCAGCTCAACGCCGGAGCCGCAGCCGCCCGCGGCGATCTCTTCCTCTTCCTCCACGCCGACAGCACCTTTGCCGACCCGCAGGCCCTGCAGCAGGGTGTGGCGGCCCTGGCCGCGGCCCGGGAAGCCCGCGGCCACACCCGGGTCGCCGGGCACTTTGCCCTGCGCTTTGCCCGCAGCAGCGACGAGCCTTCCTTTGCCTACGCCTTTTACCAGGCCAAGGCCCGTCTCGACCGCCCCGAATGCACCCACGGCGATCAGGGATTTCTCCTCCACCGCGACTTTTTCGCCGCAGTCGGCCCCTTCGACGAGACCCTCCCCCTTCTCGAGGACACCCGTCTCGCCGAAAGCATCCGCCGGGAGGGGGAGTGGCTGCTGCTGCCGGCGGAGATCGCCACCTCGGCGCGGCGCTTCGAGAGCGAAGGGCTCTACGAACGCCAGGCCCTCAACGCCGTCATCATGAATTTTGCCGCCCTGAAGTGGCAGCCGTTTTTCGACAACGCCCCCGGAATCTACCGCAGTCAGAACCGCACCGCTCCCCTGCGCCTCTCCCCCTTCCTGCGCATGTTCCAGGCGCTGACCCTGCGGATGCCGTGGCGGCAGCGCCTGTGCCTCTGGTACGACACCGGCACCTACGTCGCCCCTCACATCTGGCAGCTCGCCTTCGTCTGGGACCTCCGGCGCGCCTGGCGGCGCGGCCTCCCCCTTGAGGGGTGCCCGACGCCGATCCTCGATGCCTGCGACCGCTGGTCGCCGCTTTTGACCCGATACCCGCATGGGCGATTGGCCGCCGCGCTGCTGGTCTGGTTCTGGTACCGGTTCACCCTCGTCGCCGAGGCCCGGCGAATCTGTTGTCGTGACATCCCCCTGTGCTAAACTATTGAAAAGCGCAAAAAAGGCAAAAATTGCCACCAAGGCACCAAGTTGAACTTTTGAATTCCGGTTTTTTTTCTTGGTGTCTCCGTGTCTTGGTGGCTAAAAGTCGAGTTTTTAAGACCCGCCAAAAATCTGCAACGGGATTTTCAACCACAGGAGAACGCCGCCATGACACGATATTCCCTCTCTTCCGCCGCCCTGGCCGTCACCTTTCTTCTCCTTTGCGCCTGCACCCCCTACAAGAGCCAGCAGGTTCCCTTCCGGCCGCCGAGCGCCTTTGCCGGGATGCAGATCGTCGCCGGAGCGCAGGTCGCCGCCCAGGCCTATGTCGACCAAAAGGACGCCGAGGACGCCTTCGGTTTCAATATCCGCAAGGCCGGACTCCTCCCTGTGCAGATCGTCATCGACCATCAGGGGACGAACAGCCTGACCATCGTTCCCGGTCAGACCTTTCTCATCGACGCGACCGGCAACTACTGGAACCTCCTCGACGGCCGCACCGCCTATGAGCGCCTCGAAAAGAGCAGCGAATTCGGTACCATCGCCAAGGGAGCCGGCAAGGGCTCGGTCCTCGGTGCCGCCGGAGGCGCCATCGTCGGAGCGGCTATCGGCATCCTCACCGGCGAGAACATCGGCGAGACGCTCGGCAAGGGGGCGGCCATCGGCGCCGCCGGCGGCGCCGTCCTCGGCGGAACCGAAGCCGGAGGTTCCGGCGAGGTGGAAAGCCAGATCTCCCGCGACCTCGCCAACAAACAGCTTGAAAACCGCCCCCTCGAACCGGGAATGCTCTCCCGCGGCTTCCTCTTCTTCCCCGGCGAGGCGACCTCGGCGGTCCAACTGCGACTGCAGGTCAAGGAAACCGGCGGACCGATCCACAACCTCACCCTGCCGCTTGAGTAGTCATTCTCCCCGCACGGAAACGGCAACGGCGGGCCCTTCGGGGTCCGCCGTTGCTTTTTTTCTGGAAAAGGCCCGAATCCGGATCGGACGGAAAGTAGGGTCCTTCCCATCGGGCCCAGGGGAGTCTTCTGGCCTTTGCCTTAAAAATATTGCATAATCGACGGCCCATAGCTTCCGAGAAGCACCCCTTTCTTTCCCGAAGTCGGCCGGCGGCCCGACAGACCGGAGTATTATGTCACGACCCTTCAGAATCGGCCTTGCTCTCGGCGGCGGTGCCGCCCGGGCCTTCTCCCACATCGGCGTTATTGCCGGATTGCAAAAACACGGCATTCCCATCGACATTGTCACCGGCACCAGCATGGGGGCGATCATCGGGGCCATGTACGCCGCCCGGGGGGATGTGGCGGCCGTCAAGAGTACGATCACGGCCTACCTGGAGAGCGAGGAATTCGCCACTTCGGGATTCGAATTTTTCCGGGAACTCGATGCCGACGGCGAGGGGCTTCTCTTTCAATTGGGGCGTGTGGCCCGGCGCGGGGTCTTCAACACCCTCATGGTCACCCGCACCGCCCTGGTCAGCAACGAGACGGCCATGCGAAACTACGCCTGCATGGTGGATGACATGGCCGTGGAAGACACCAGAATCCCCTTCGCCGCCGTCGCCCTCGATCTGAAGAACGGTGAGGTGGTCTTGCTCGACCGGGGTCCGCTGCTTCAGGCCATCGCCGCCTCCTGCGCCATGCCGGGGGTGCTCAATCCGGTGGAGCACCAAGGACGGCTCCTGGTCGACGGCGGCTGGGGGGAACCCGTACCCTGTCAAGCCGCTCGTCAGCTCGGCGCCGATATGGTCATCGCCGTGGATGTCGGCGATCATACGCCGACCTTCGACGAACCGCGCAACGCCCTCGATGTCATCGGGCGGGCCGACGCTCTGGTGCGCACCTCCCTGGCCAGGGAGCAGCTCAAGTCGGCCGATATTATCCTCTCTCCGCAAAACAACGTGGCTCACTGGGCCGACTTTTCCACCGCCGAGGAAGCCATCGCCCGCGGGGAGGAGGAAGTCGACCGGCGCATCAGCGAGCTGCGCCGGGCCATCGGAAAGGTCCGAGGGCGCAGCTGGTGGTCCTGGGGTGCGGGGAAGAGGTAAATCGGCCGGACGGGGGTGGAAGAGAACTGAAAAAAACGGCCTCAGGAAGCGACGCCAAGAATGCGCCGTGAAAAGAGGGGGAGCTCCCCTCTGCCGCGCTGTCTCTGCAATGTCAATCTGGAGGGTTCGTGCAGAGGTGACGAAATTTATAGCCCAGCTTTTGAGGGTTAAAATCGACCAATAGGGCCTAAAAACGCACACTTTTGGGATGTTTCCTGTTGAAAAACGGGGTCTTGGCTTGGTCCGACCCCGAATAACCTACGTCCCCGAGGACGCAATCGGGATGCTGCTGAAAGCGATGGTGCGTACCTGCGGCGGGAGACTGAAGAAAATTATGGCCCTATTTTTGGGGTCGAAAATGGGCCCATAGGGCTAAAAAACGCCCATTTTTGGGATGTTTTTTGTTGAAAAACGGTGACTTGGCTTGGTCCGACCCCGGGACCCTTGTCATTCCAAGCTCGCAGGCTCCGGACAACGGTGTATCGACCCGGCACACTTGCAAGGCCTGTTTCGCAACCCCTGCGAGCGCCCGGCTCCCCATCCGCCGCGTTTTGATCCGCAGTGGCCCGGTGACGACGTGATGATCCGGGACTTGGCAATCTATGACCAAGTTGCCGGGCTTTAGGGAGGTGACTGAGGTAAGTTGAAAAAATCGGACACCAATGTTAAGAAATCTATCTTACGGAGGTGTCAACATGACAAGAGGTTCTAATGGCCGCTATTCGAAGGAATTTCGCATTGAGGCCGTAAAAATGGTGGTTGAAGGAGGTGTCGCTGTCTATGAGGCATCGCGCCAGTTATCCCTGCCGAAATCCACCCTTGAGAATTGGGTAAGGGCGTTCAAGGCCGGAAAGCTCAGTAATATCGGTGGCAAAGGCCAACAGCGCCCGCTGACCGAAGTCGAGCTGGAACTTGACAGGGTTAAACGAGAACTGGCCCAGGTCAAGCAGGAGCGCGACATCCTAAAAAAAGCCGCCGCGTACTTTGCCAAGGAGTCGCTGCCCGGTACGCGGTAATAAATCAACTTCGACCTGAGTACTCTGTCCCTCTGCTCTGCCAGAGCCTGGAGGTTTCACCCAGTGGCTATTACACCTGGCTGAAGCGCCCGGACTCACCTCGGCAGAAGGAGGAGGCACGGCTCGCAATCGAAATCAAGGCGGCTCACAAAAGAAACCGGGAAACCTACGGTCCCGAACGATTACAAACCGATCTCGCCGAGCATGGCGTTCAGGTCGGGGTCCATCGGATCAAGCGAATCCGCAAGAAACACGGGATTCGTTGCAAGCAGGTGAAGAAGTTCAAGGCGACAACAAACTCCAACCATTCACTGCCTGTCGCCGAGAACCTTCTGGACCAAAACTTTGCTGTCGAAGCTCCCAACCAGGTCTGGGTAACTGACATTACTTACATCCCCACCGCCGAAGGCTGGCTGTATCTGGCCGGGCATAAAGACCTCTTCACCGGAGAGATCGTGGGATATGCGATGGGCGAAAGAATGACGAAGAATCTGGTGAGTCAATCCCTATTCCGTGCCGTGTCAGTCAAGCGCCCGGCGACCGGGTTGATCCATCATTCGGATCGGGGCAGCCAGTATTGCGCCTTGGAGTTTCAGAAACTACTGAAGCAGTTCAATATGCAGACTTCGATGAGCCGCCGAGGTAACTGCTACGACAACGCCCCCATTGAGAGTTTCTGGGGGACACTGAAAAACGAATTGGTCCACCATCGTCGTTACGCCACCCGGTGGGAAGCGATGCGAGAAATCACGGAGTACATCGAAATCTTCTACAATCGTCAAAGGCGCCAGAAGCGGCTGGGCTACCTGTCGCCTGCTGCCTACGAACAGGAATATTACAAAGAGCTAAGCGCAGCATAAGAACTTTGGTGTCCGCTATTGACGACCGACCTCAGACGATGACACAGATAACAGACCTCTCCGATGGCTTAAAACAACTGAAGCTGCAGCGTCTCTCCGATCAGATTGATGGTTATCTGCAGGATGCCGCCAAGCAGCAGTGGGGCTATGACGAGTTCCTGCGGCAACTGATCGATGCGGAATTGGCATCCAAGCAGGATAAACGCACCGAGATGGGCACGCGCATGGCGCGTTTTCCCTTCGTCAAGACACTGGAATCCTTCGAATTCGCCTATCAACCGTCCATCGACGCCAAGCGCATCAAGGAACTGTCCTGCTGCCGCTGGGTGGCCAACGGCGAGAACATCCTGCTGCTGGGGCCACCCGGGGTAGGTAAAACCCATTTGGCCGTTGGCTTGGGGATTGAGGCTATTCGCCGCGGTTACCGAACGCTCTTTATCGGAGCCCAGGCTCTGATCGCCAGTCTTGCCCGTGCACACAATGAAAACCGGCTGGAGGACAAACTCAAGCAATACTGCCAGCCCAAACTGCTGATCATCGACGAGATCGGCTACATCCCTATTGATCGGCTGGGCGCCAATCTCTTCTTCCAGCTCATATCCCGCCGCTATGAGAAGGGGGCCATGATCATGACCTCAAACCAGCCCTACTCGAATTGGGGCGAAATCTTCGGCGATCAGGTCATCGCCAGCGCCATTCTAGACCGGGTGCTTCATCATGCCATTTCGATCAGCATCAAAGGTGAGAGCTACCGGCTAAAAGAGAAACTCAAAGCCGGCCTCCTGTCCAAACAGGCGGCAAGAGAATAACCCGAGGGGGGAATTTTCGATGACCGAAAAGGGGGAATTTTCAAAGACCATTGACATTCTACAAGGTCCGGGCCAAATCGGGGAGTACCTACTCGCCGTACACCGCCGAGATGAGCGGGACCAGGTAGACGAAGACGGGGACTGGCTCCGCCGGAACGGCGGTGCCTGTCCCCCTCACCACCACCTACCACTACGACGCAAGAAACCGCCTGACCCGGGTCGACCTCCCCGACGGCACTGTCGCCAGCTACGCCTACGACCCCTTCGGGAGGAGGGTGAAGAAGCAGGTGGGGAGCAGTGTCACCCTCTTCGTCTATGCCGACGAGGGGCTGGTCGGGGAGTACGAAGGCGCGGGGATGATGCGCAAGCTCTACGGCTGGAAGCCCGACGGGCTGTGGGGGACCGATCCGCTCTACATGGTGGAGGGAGGAAATTATTACTTCTACCACAACGACCATCTGGGGACGCCGCAGCGGCTGACTTCGGCGGCGGATGGGGCGGTGGTGTGGGGTGCGGGATATCTGGCGTTCGGGGCGGTGGTGGTTGATCCTTCGTCTGCCGTTGAAAACAATCTGCGGTTTCCGGGGCAGTATGCGGATGCGGAGACGGGGCTCTACTATAACTTTCAGCGGTATTATGATCCGGTAAGGGGGCGGTATACACAGGTGGATCCGATTGGGTTTGCGGGGGGGGATGTGAATTTATATGGGTATGTCAAAAACAATTCAAACAATTATTTAGATCCTTTAGGGTTGTTCTTCTGGTATGGGTACTATGGAGGGCCAGATTTAACTGCGGGGTTAGAAATGTCATGGGACCAATTGCCTCAAGGAACAGTTTTACCGGAGCCAATTGACTCTCAGGACTGGCAATATTTTAAGCATGATCAAAACTATGGAATATGTAGATCGTCACTGCCAAAGGATAGTCAGTGGAAAGGATTCGCTAGGGCAGACGGTAAGTTACTAGGTGATTTAATGAAATTGCCGCTATCTCCAAGCAATTGGGATGAACCTCCAATTTTTGACGTAACTTCAAATATTCAAAGATTTATGGCAATTAGTGTTTTTACCTTGAAAATTACAGTCAATAGTGCTTGGAATGCAGTTCCTGAAGTCTATAGAAACTTCAAAAAAACACTGTCTGGGGAGCCAATATATTAAAATGAGCATCTATATATTAGCATTTATTATTTTTGTTTTGTCAATAGGTTCCATATATACATTTGGCATAACTGGGTTTTTTTCGATAGCTTTCGGACACGCCTTTCTTGTTTTTCAGAAAGAAAAATTAGTAAATAACAAAAAGTTAAAATACTTAGTTGTCTTTTCACTGATCTTTGCATACGGATACTTTGCGTCAATTCTTATACTTACCCTTTCATGGATTTTTGTAGAATCTTCACATTGAGAGCTCGGGTCAACCTAAGGGGTCACCCATTAAAAGGCTGTCTGTCAAGGGCAAAAATAAGTGTTCGGGGTCGGACCTAACTAAGGCTCTGAAATGAAAACAAAAAGTGTCAATTTCACCCCCAAAAAGAGGCTTATAGGTCGATTTTTAGGGGCAAAAATAGGCCTATAACCCAAACACAGGTCGTTATCATTCTGGAGGGGAGGGATTCCGTGCCAAGAGCCAATCGCTATTTTATGCCGGGCTACGTTTGGCATATCACGCATCGGTGCCACAAGCAGGAGTTCTTACTGAAGTTCGCCCAAACCCGCCAGCGGTACATTCACTGGCTGTATCAGGACCGTAAAAGGTTTGGCGTAGAGATTTTGAACTACGCGATCACGTCGTAGAAACGGGACAGGCACCATTGGTGAAACTCATGGAGCCAGTCCCTGATAAACAGTGAACATGTCTTCGGACGGGTTTTGTATCGCCAGGCGATATTCGGATAAACGGGACATTTTTATTTCGTTTCAATGAAATTTCTAAGGTGGGTTATGTCTAAACGATCTTTCGGCCTTGCCGCTGTCGGTGTGGTTCTCGCGCTCTGCTTCTTTTCCGTTACAGCCGTCGGCGCTCCCCTGACCTCCTTCGACTTCAACATCGTCGGTCTCGGCCTCAAGGCCGATCCGGCGTACCAGGCCGTGCCGAAGGGGATCGCCACCCAGGTGAACACCGGCTTCGACGCCGGAGGGTTCGACCTGACGACGATCACCGACAAGCTGCCGAAGGACTACACCGTGCGCGCCGAGCTGACCGGCCCGGCCTTCCAGACGCCGCGGGCCCTGGTCACCCACCCCGGGAGCCCCTTCGACATCCCCACCCTGGCCCTGCTGGGCAAATACACCCTCTCCAACATCCGCCTCGTCGACGGCGCCGGCAACACCCTCTTCGGCGCCACCCCCCAGGCGGTGACCATCGAGTCGATCAACGACCCGCTGATCACCGAGGTTGCGACCCGTCCCCTCACTCTGGACGAACTCGAGGAGCGCGGCGTGGTCTTCGACAGCAGCAACTTCACCGCCTACGAGTTCACCGCCGCCATCGCCACCGAGAGCGGCCAGGTTCCCCTCAACCTGCCGGTGCTGATCCCCAACGGCAACGCGCTCTACAAACCTGACCTTCAGCCGCCCCCTCCCTCTATTGGCCTCACTCCCCCGTCGGATGTGACCCCACCTCCGCGGGAGGAGACCATCGGACACGCAGTCCTTGCGTGGCTCCGACCCTTTCCGAAAAACCCCTAGTTGTTATTTTTGTATCAGAATAAAATTCTGCCGGAAATTTTTCCGTTGCATTCGCCCTGTTCTGTGTTGTAATGACAACATTAGGCGAATATCTACGGCCAAATTGTTGCTGAACTAACATTTCTATCCTTCACCACCGGTCACATCTCAATCGGAGAAGCCGATGAACATCGAAAAGAGTCGAGAGCATACACATCAACAGCCACGTCCTGGCGGCACCCCCTTTCCGGCCAGGGAGATCGGCTGGATCCTTGCGCTCATCGGCAGTCCGCTCTGGACCGAGTTGAGCGAATGGCAGCAGCAGAATTGGCTCAACCAGCTGCACCTGCTCAAAGAGCAGAGCGGATTTCATTAAATCTTCCAGCGACCTTTTCCGGTGGCTCCGGGAACAAAGTCAGCCGTGGTCCCTGGCAAGGGAGAAGCAAGGTTTGACTGTTACCGAAAATCGTTCCTGATTATTGGTGTTCGTTGTCTTGATTTCCGTTGCCCGATCGGCGCTCCTGCCGACCGGGCAATTTTTTTACCGGTTGACCCCCATCCCCCAGGCGTGTATAAATCACCAAAAGCTGATTTAACCCAACGCCGAAACCTGATCCTTATGCTCGAAACACTCAAAGCCCTGGCCGACCCCACCCGGCTGCGCCTCCTGGCGGTCCTGTCCCGGGGAGAATTCACCGTGCAGGAGCTGACCGCCATCCTCGCCATGGGGCAGTCGCGGATCTCCCGGCATCTGAAGATCCTCGTTGCGGCGGGGCTCCTCTCGGTGAAGCGCCAGGGGACCTGGGGCTACTACCGGCTGGGGGAGGAGAACCCCTTCTTCAGGGAGATCTGGCCGTCCCTCGACTCGCGCCTCGAAGCCCTCCCCGAACGGCGACGCGATCTGGATGGGGTGGCCCGGGTCCTCGAGACGAGGCGCAGCAGGAGCCGGGAGTTTTTCGACCGTCACGCCCGTCAGTGGGACGAACTGGCGCGGACCCTTCTCCCCGTCGCCGATTACCTGACGCCGCTCCTTGAGGCCATTCCGCCCTGTGCGACGCTGCTCGAGGTCGGAGTGGGGACCGGCGCTCTGCTCGGTTCCCTGCGGCTTGCCGCCGATTCCGTGATCGGCGTCGACCATTCGCCGGCGATGCTCGATGAGGCGCGGAATCGGCTGGCCGCCGAGGATCTGGCGGGGGTCGCGCTGCGCCTTGGAGAAATGGCCCATCTCCCCCTTTCCGACGGCGAGGCGCAGGTGGCCATCCTCAACATGGTCCTCCATCACGCCCCCCAGCCGTCGGCGGTCCTCGCCGAACTCGCCCGGGTCCTGGCGCCGGGGGGAACCCTCCTCATCGCCGACCTGGCGCGCCACGAAAAGGAATGGGTCCGGGAGCAGATGGCCGACCAGTGGCTCGGCTTCGAGGCCGAGGAGCTGCAGGGGTGGCTCACCACCGCCGGCTTTGATGGGGCCGATTGCCGACTGGTCGCTGGATCTGGGGATGCGCAGGGGGTTTTGATCTGCAGGGCTTTAAGGCGGTGAAGGGAGCAGGGAGAAGGAAGAAGGAAGAAGGAAGAAGGAAGAAGGAAGAAGGAAGAAGGAAGAAGGAAGAAGGAAGAAGGAAGAAGGGTTTTCTATGCGATCTCTTGTGTCCTTCGCGTCTCTGCGTTGATATATTTTCTTGGAATAATTGATGACAGTCCGTATTTTTCAATCAACAATTAAAGGAGCTTGTGATGAGCAAAGTCGATTTTAAAGTCAAGGACCTGGCCCTCTCCAAACTGGGGCGCAAGGAGATTGAGCTGGCCGAGGTGGAAATGCCCGGGCTGATGGCGCTGCGTGAGGAGTTCGGGGCGAGCAAGCCCCTCTCCGGGGCGCGCATCACTGGCTCTCTGCACATGACGATCCAGACCGCCGTTCTCATCGAGACCCTGGTCATCCTCGGCGCCAAGGTCCGCTGGGCGAGCTGCAACATCTTCTCCACCCAGGACCAGGCCGCATCGGCCGTCGCCGTCGGTCTTAACGGCACCCCGGAAAATCCCCAGGGTGTTCCCGTTTTCGCCTGGAAGGGGGAGAGTCTGGCCGAGTACTGGTGGTGCACCGAGCAGGCCCTGGCCTGGCCGGACGGAGAACTCCCCAACATGATCCTCGACGACGGCGGCGACGCCACCATGATGGTCCTTGAGGGGGCGAAGTGGCAGCAGAGCGGCCTGCCGGAACTCAAGGCCGACGACCCCGAGGATGTGGTCGAGCTGGTGAAGTGCCTGCAGTTGTCCATTGCCGAAAAAAGGGTCGACTGGGTGGCGGTGCGCGATTCGATCCAGGGGGTGACCGAGGAGACGACCACCGGGGTGCACAGGCTCTATCAGCTGGCCAAGGAGGGGAAGCTCCCCTTCCCGGCGATGAACGTCAACGATTCGGTGACCAAGAGCAAGTTCGACAACGTCTACGGCTGCCGCCATTCCCTCATCGACGGCCTCATGCGCGCCACCGATGTCATGCTCTCCGGCAAGGTCGCCGTCATCTGCGGTTACGGCGACGTCGGCAAGGGGTGCTGCCAGTCGTTGCGCGGACAGGGGGCGCGGGTCATCGTCACGGAAATCGATCCGATCTGTGCCCTGCAGGCGCTCATGGAAGGGTACGAAGTCAAGACCCTCGAGGACGTCGTCGACCAGGCCGACCTCTTCGTCACCACCACCGGCAACTACCGGATCATCACCGCCGATCACATGGCGAGGATGAAGAACAACGCCATCGTCGGCAACATCGGGCACTTCGACAACGAAATCGACATGGCCGGCCTCGCCAAGTTCCCCGGGATTCGCAAGATCAACGTCAAAAACCCCCAGGAGCACGGCAACCAGCTCGACCAGTGGGTCTTCCCCGACGGCCACGCCATCCTCGTTCTCGCCGAGGGGCGCCTCCTCAACCTCGGCTGCGCCACCGGCCACCCCTCCTTCGTCATGTCCAACTCCTTCAGCAACCAGGTGATCGCCCAGATCGAGCTCTTCACCAAGGGGGGCGACTACGAGAACGACGTCTACGTGCTGCCCAAGCATCTCGACGAGAAGGTCGCAAGATTGCACCTCGGCAAACTCGGCGCCCGGCTCACCGTCCTCACCAAGGAACAGGCCGACTACCTCGGCGTCCCCGTCGAGGGGCCGTACAAGGCCGAGAATTACCGCTACTAAAACCCGTTTTTTTCCGCACGACAAAAAAGGCCCCGCGTTCTTCGCGGGGCCTTTTATTCTGGACATAAAATTTAACGCAGAGCCGCAGAGGCGCCGAGAGAAGCCAAAATACAGAGTTGACGGTTTGGGGTAGGTGGTCTCTCCGACTCCCCTTCTCAGCGTCTCAGCGTTGAAAGGAGAAGGCCAGTATCCCTTTATTGCCCCGTTGTCTCAGGATTTGCGTTGGCGAATTCAGGGGATGCTGACGTGATAGACGGGGGACTGGCGGCCGCCGGGGTTGATCACCTGCAGGGAAACGCGCTTGAGCTCGCCGCTGTAGGGGTAGCGGTGGTAGATCAGGTTGCGGCAGTCGATGTATTCGAGGTATTCCCCCTGCAGGGTGCGCAGGTCCCCCCCCGACCGGCTGGTGACGCGCAGGCCGTTGACGGAGAGGGCCGAGACGTAGCGGAAATTCTTCCCCGAGATGTGCAGCTCGTAGGTGTTGACCCGGTTGGGTCCCTCTTGGACGGAGTAGATGACGGGGATGTCGCTGACGGTCAGGGTCCGGGGGAGGGAGGAGGTCCCTCCGGGGTTGACCACCTTCACCTCGTGGAGACCTCCGGGGAGGATCGGGACGGTGAAGTAGAGGGAGGCGCCGGCATCGGCGGCGGAGGGGACGACGGCGCCATCGAGAAGGACGAGGGCCCCGGGGCGAATGCCGGTTCCGTCGATTGCGACCCGGTGTTCGGCCTCGTCGGCGCACTCGTCGAGGTTGGCCGGATTGAGGGCGGTGATCACCGGCGTCGGCTCCCGGAGATGGAAGATGAAAGGGGAGGGCCAGAGTTTGTCCTGCTGGTAGACGGCGAGGGCGTAGTCTCCCGGCGGCAGGGACGGGACGGTGAAGCGCAGGGTGCGGGGGGCGCTGTTGTCGGGGATGATTTCCACCTCGCCGAGAATGACCCGTGCCGCCTCGTCGAAGGGGCCGCCGCTGACGGCGACCGCCTCGCCCGGCGAAGCGGCGGCGGGGGTCAATGCGGTGATTTCCAGGGCTGCACCGGTGCCGGGATGTAGGCATAGAAAGAGGAGCGACAGCAGGATGGGGAGTATCGGGCGCATGGGGCCTCCTCGCCGAAATTTCTCTTCCCATTAAAACACAGGGGAGAGGAAAGGCAAGGGAGGGTCAGTTGCGGGTCGAGAGCATCAGCCACAGGCCGAGGAGGAGGAAGAGGAGGTTGGGGGCCCAGGCCGCCACCGCCGCCGGGAGGATCCCCGAATAGCCGAAGGCCAGGAGGGTGGCCTGGAAGATGTAGAAGGTGACGCCGATGCCGACGCTGATGCCGATGCCGAGGGCAAGGCTTGCGCCGCGCGCCGTCCGCAGGGCGAAGGGGATGCCGAGAAAGGCCATGATCAGCGAGGCGAAGGGGGTGGCGAGGCGACCGTGCATGTCGACCCGGTAGCGGGTGGAGTCGTAGCCGTCGGCCTCGAGCTTGACGGCGAGGTCGCGCAGCTGGCGAAAGCCCAGCTCCTCGTTGTCCTGTCGGGCGAGGCCGAAATCCTCCGGCGGCCGGTCAAGGGGGGCCGTTGATTCCTGGTGGTGTTCGGTGGCCGTCAGGGTCCCCGACTCGGGGTCGAAGCTCCGCTGCGTGGTGTTGTCGAAGATCCAGCGTCCGTCGGTGTAGACGGCCTGATCGGCGTCCGTGCGCTGCACCAGCCGGAAGTCGGCGCCGAGGGAATAGATGGTGATTCCCCGCAGGACGCCCTGTCCGGGGACGGCGTAGCGGATGTTGACGATGCGATTGCCTTCCCGCAGCCAGATCCGGTCGCGGGCGATGAGCTGCTGCTCCTGCCCCTTGACCTCGGTGAGAAAGAGGTAGTTGATCTTCCGGACGCTCAAGGGAACCAGGTACTCGCTGACGCCGAGGGTGAGAAGGGCCAGGAGGAGCCCCGCCGACAGGAGGGGGGCGGTGATGCGAAAGAGGCTGATCCCGGCGGTGCGCATGGCCGTCAGCTCGTTGGTGCGGGTCAGTCCCCCCAGGGTCATGAAGGTCCCCATCAGCACCGCCAGGGGGGCGACCTGGACGGCGATCACCGGGATCTTGTTGGCGAAATAGAGAAGGTAGGAAGAGACCTGCGCCTGATGGGCGATGAAGTCGTCGACCTTCTCGAAAAAATCGACGAGGAGGTAGATGCCGACGAAGGCCGCAAGGGAAAGGAAGAAGACCCGCGCAAAAGCGGCGAGGATGTAGCGGTCGAGTAGGATCACGGCGTTATTTCCGGCGCATGGAACGGCGCGTCAGGTGCAGATAGAGTTCGCTGAGGCGGTCGAGGAACTTCAATCGCCGCTCCGTGGCCGCATGGTGCAGCAGGTATCCGCCGCCGAGGAGAAAGAGAACGGTCGGCGTCCAGACGGTCGGCACCGGCGGAAATCCGCTTTCCACGGCCAGGGTCTTGGCCAGGGAGTAGAGGATATAGTAGCCGAGAAAGACCGCCAGGGCCAGGGCGAACCCCCCTCCCTTGCCGGAGCGGTTGGACTGTATCCCCAGCGGGACGCCGATGAGGGCGAAGATCAGGGGGGCCAGGGGGAGGATGAAGCGGTTGTGGCGCTCGACGGTGATGGCGCTGCGGGCCTTGTCCGTGGTGGCGTCGCGGTAGCGGTCGCCGAGCTCGGCCATGGTCAGCTCGCGGTCTTTTTTGATGCGGCTCTGCGACGACGTCAGCTGCTCCCCCATGTTGAGGTTGATGTCGTAACCGGCGAAGTTGACGACCTGGTAGGTGTCCTTCTCCTTTTCCCTGGGGCTGCGGTGGATGGAGCCGTTTTCAAGGCGCAGGGTCAGGGTGAGGGATTCGCTGTCGGAGATGACCCGGCCGCGACGGGCCAGGATCACCGCCGGGGTGGCTCCTCCCCGTTCGTCAGAGATGAAGATGCCGTCCATGACACCGCTGCGGTCGTCGATGTTTTCCGTATAAAGAACGAGTCCGTCGAAGTCGGCGTTGAAGATCCGGGGGCGGATCCCGACGCTCGCCCGTTTGCTGGCGATCTCGAAGACCTGGTTGCGGAAGGCGGTGTTGCTCGCCGGAGCGGCGAAGAGGGTCAGGGCGCCGGTCGTCAGGGAGGCGACGACGGCGAGGACGACCACCGGCTTCATCATCCCGTAGAGGCTCACGCCGGAGGTTTTTATGGCGATGATTTCGCTGTCGCCGGAGAGGCGGCCGAAGCCGAGCATCACGCCGAGGAGAAAAGAGAGGGGGACGGTGATTACGAGAAAGGCCGGCATCAGATAGGCGAAGAGCCGGGCGATCTCGAGGATCGGGATCCCCTTGTTGAGAACCATCTCCACGAGTTTGAGCATGCGACCCATCAGGATCACGAACGTGAAGATGAAGAGGGCCATGGCCGTGGGGACGGCGATTTCCCGTATGATATAGCGATGGATGCGAGTGGCCGACATGGGAGGGCATGTTAGTATAGTTGCCCGGGGTTGTAAACCGGATTCAGGGTGTTTTTGCCCTTGCCATCAAAGAGGGGGCATGGTATAGACACCTGTTGTCAAAAACGCACGCCTCCTGACTCGCTGGATGGGTGCCCGGAAGCATTCCGGGGTCCGGCGGGGGAGATGGGGGCGGAGGAATCAACCGCACAAGGAGAAAGAGAAAATGGCCCAGATCACCATGAAGCAGCTGCTCGAAGCCGGCGTCCACTTCGGTCACCAGACCAAGCGCTGGAACCCGAAAATGAAGCCTTACATCTTCGGCGCCCGCAACGGGATTTACATCATCGACCTGCAGAAGACCGTGCGCTACTTCAAGTCGGCGTACACCTTCGTCAAGGAGACCGTCGAGAAGGGGGATAAGATCCTCTTCGTCGGCACCAAAAAACAGGCCCAGGATTCGATCATGGAAGAGGCGGCCCGCGCCGGCCAGTTCTACGTCAACAGCCGCTGGCTCGGCGGGATGCTCACCAACTTCTCCACCATCAAGGGGAGCATCGACCGCCTGAAGAAGATCGACGCCATGTCCCAGGACGGCACTTACGACCTGATCACCAAGAAAGAGGCCCTGCAGCTGGAGCGCGAGAAGATCAAGCTCGAGCAGAGCCTCGGCGGGATCAAGTACATGACCAAGATGCCGAGCGCGATCTTCGTCATCGATCCCAAGAAAGAAACCATCGCCATCAAGGAAGCCCGCAAGCTCGGGATCCCCGTCGTTGCCGTGGTCGATACCAACTGCGACCCCGATGACATCGACTACATCATTCCCGGCAACGACGACGCCATCCGCGCCATCCGCCTCTTCGCCGCCCGCATCGCCGATGCCTGCATCGAAGGGGCCCAGGCCCGGGAGACCTCCATCCGCACCGACAACGAAGGGGCCGATCTCGAAAAAGAAATGATCGCCGCCGCCAAGGAGACCCCGGCTGCAGTGGAGACTCCGGTCGCCAAGGAAACTCCGGTCGCCGAGGCCTGATTGCCGTAACGCGAAATGAAAAACGAGGCGGCCGGGTGTTCTGGCCGCCTTTTTTCCCATGCAGGAGACGGGCTGGAAAATCCTTGACGGGGATTTTCGCTCAGGGCCTGTCCCCGAACTATTTTTTGATCGACAAAATATATGGAGGTCCCTGTGGCGAACATTACCGCATCGATGGTTTCTGAACTTCGCGCCAAGACCGGCGCGGGGATGATGGATTGCAAGAAGGCCCTGTCCGAGGCCGATGGCGTCATGGACGACGCCGTCGACGTCCTGCGCAAGAAGGGTCTTTCGGCCGCCGCCAAGAAGTCGGGTCGCATTGCCGCCGAGGGGCTCATTGCCGCCGCCGGCGAAGGGAAGTGCGGCGTGATCGTCGAGGTCAATTCCGAGACGGACTTCGTGGCCAAGAACGAGGGGTTCCAGAAATTTGTCGCCGGTGTCGCGGCGGCCGCTCTCAAGGAGGCCCCCGCCGATCTCGAAGGGCTCAAGGCGGTCCCCTTCCCCGGCACCGGTCGCACCATCGCCGACGAGCAGACCCAGCAGATCACCGTCATCGGCGAGAACATCAGCGTCCGGCGTTTTGCCCGCTTTGAGGTTCCGGCCGGGGTCGTTGCCTCCTACATCCACGCCGGCGGCAAGATCGGCGTCCTCGTCGAACTGGCCACTCCCTCTTCCAGCGACAGGGTGGCCGAGGTGGCTCGCCAGATCGCCATGCATGTCGCCGCCGCCAATCCCCAATACCTCAAGCGCGAGGAGGTTTCCGCCGAGGTCGTGGAAAAAGAAAAAGAAATCATGCGCGCCAAAGCCAAGGAGAGCGGCAAGCCCGACAACATCATCGAGAAGATTCTCGATGGGCAGGTCAACAAGTTCTTCGGCGAAGTCTGTCTCCTCGAGCAGGCCTATGTCATCGATCCCGACCTCAAGGTCGCCAAGGTGGTGGAAAATCTCGCCAAGGAACTCGGAACCGAGATCAAGCTGACCCGCTATGCCCGTTTTCAGCTCGGCGAAGGGCTGGAGAAGCGTGAAGAGGACTTCGCCGCCGAGGTTGCTGCTCTTAAAAAATAGCTGTCGGGGAAATTGACATGGCTGAAGCAAAACCGAAATACGAGCGGATTCTCCTCAAACTGAGCGGGGAGGCCCTCGCCGGCAATCTGGGCTACGGTATCGATCCCGAGGTCATCGGCGACATCGCCGGCGAAATCCGGGATGTGATCGACCTCGGCGTCCAGGTGGCTCTGGTGATCGGCGGCGGCAATATCTTCCGCGGGGTGGCTGCTGCTTCCCGGGGGATGGATCGCGCCAGCGCCGACTATATGGGGATGCTGGCCACGGTCATGAACAGCCTGGCAATGCAGGATGCTCTGGAAAAGGTCGGTGTCGTGACCCGGGTGCAGTCGGCCATCGAGATGCAGGCGGTCGCCGAGCCCTACATCCGCCGTCGCGCCGTGCGCCACCTCGAAAAGGGGAGGGTGGTCATCTTCGGCGCCGGGACCGGCAACCCCTACTTCACCACCGATACCGCCGCCAGTTTGCGGGCCATGGAAATCAACGCTGAGGTCATTCTCAAGGCCACCAAGGTCGACGGCATCTACAGCGCCGATCCGAACAAGGACAAGGACGCGGTCAAATACCAGAGCCTGAGTTATCTGGATGTCCTCAAAAAGGGTCTCCAGGTCATGGACGCCACCGCCACTTCCCTGTGCATGGACAATGATCTCCCCATCGTCGTCTTCGACCTGACCCGTCGGGGGAACATCAAGAGGGTGGTCATGGGCGAACCGATCGGCACTATTGTCAAAGGAGAGTGAACCCATGTATAAGGATGTCATTGCCAAGACGCGGGTCGGAATGGAAAAATCCATCGAGGCCCTCCGGAAGGAATTTTCCCGGGTCCGCACCGGCCGGGCCTCGATCAATCTTCTCGACGACGTGCGGGTCGACTATTACGGCACCCCGACGCCCCTGAGCCAGATCGCGACCCTGATCGTCCCCGAACCGCGGCTGATTACCATTCAGCCCTGGGAAAAGAAGCTGATCCCCGATATCGAGCGGGCCATCCTCAAGGCGGATCTCGGCCTCAACCCCGCCTCGGACGGCGTGCTCGTCCGCATCGCCATCCCGCCTTTGACCGAGGATCGCCGCAAGGAAATGGTCAAGCTGATCAAGCGGATGACCGAGGACGCCAAGGTGGCGATCCGCAACGTCCGCCGCGAGGCCAACGACAGTCTTAAAAAGCTGGAAAAGGACAAAGAAATATCCGAAGACGAGCTCAAGCGCGGTGAGAAGGAGATTCAAGATCTCACCGACGGCTTCGTCAAAAAGACCGACGAAGTCATGGCCGTCAAGGAAAAGGAAGTGATGGAGATCTGATCCGGACTCCATCCGCAACCACCCCCATAGGAGGACATTATGGCTCTCAAAATTACCGAAGATTGCATCGCCTGCGGCACCTGCGTGGACACCTGTCCCGTCGGCGCCATTGTCGAGGCTGGTGACAAGTACACCATCAACGACGACTGTACCGAGTGCCAGGCTTGCCTGGACAGCTGCCCGGTCAACGCCATCTGCGCCTGAGGATGGAAAAAGGGGCGCCCTTGCGGCGCCCCTTTTGCTTTCCCCCTTCCCCGCTTTCCCCCCTTGCCTGCGGCGCCGTTAGTGTGGTAGGTTGTTTTCCCCAAATCCACTTAAAACCTCCTTATCTGCGAGCGCTTTCATGGCTATCCCCCGACACCTGGCCATCATCATGGATGGCAATGGTCGCTGGGCCGAAAATCACCACCTGCCAAGGGTTTCCGGGCATCGGCGCGGCGTGGAGACGGTTCAGTCCATCGTCCGCAGCTGCCGGGAACTCGGCATCGGCTATCTGACCCTCTACGCCTTCAGTTCCGAGAACTGGGGACGGCCGGAGGAGGAGGTGGGAGCCCTGATGGGACTCCTCGGGCAGTTCCTCAAGAGCGAGATGGAGACGATGCTGACCCGGGGGATCCGGCTGCGGGTCATCGGCGAAATCCGCAGGCTGCCGGCTCCGATCGGCCAGGTCCTCGAAGAGGCCGTCGCCCGCACTGCGGAAAACGACCGGATGGTCCTGACCCTGGCCCTTTCCTACGGCGCCCGCAACGAACTGGTACGGGCGGCCCGCGCCCTGGCGGCAAGGGTGGCGTCCGGGGAGCTTGCGGCAGATTCCATCGACGACGAGACCTTCGCCTCGGTCCTCGACACCGCCGAGATTCCCGACCCCGATCTGCTCATCCGCACCAGCGGCGAGATGCGCATCAGCAACTTTCTCCTCTGGCAGCTCGCCTACACCGAACTCTATTTCACCGAAACCCTGTGGCCGGACTTCGACGACGAACAGCTGCAGCTGGCGCTCAAGGAGTACGGTCGGCGCCAGCGTCGCTTCGGGCTGACGGCGGCGCAAATCCACGGGAAGGACAGGGAGGATCCCCATTAAACAGCGTATCCTGACAGGACTCGTCCTGCTGCCGCTTCTCCTCCTCTTTATCTACCATGCGCCGCCTCTGTGGTTCAACGGGCTGGTCCTGGTGGTGGCGCTCCTGGCGCTCCATGAATTCTATGCCATGAGTCTTCCCCCGGCACGGAGGGCGGAGCGCCTCCTGGGCGTTCTTTTCGGAGGCGTCCTGACGGGCCTTCTCTCCCTCGACCTCCCCTGGGCTCTTGCCGGGGGGCTCTCCTTTGCCGTCCTCTTTTTTGCCATTTTCTTTCTCCTGCGCTTTCGGGAGCTCTCCACGGTCACCCGGGATCTGGCCCTTCTCCTCTGCGGCCTCCTCTACGTCCCCTTTCTCCTCGGGCATCTGGCCCTGTTGCGCGGACTCCCCCAGGGGCGCGAGTGGGTCTTTTTCGTCCTTCTGGTGGTGATGGCCAGCGACACCGCCGCCTATTTCACCGGAACCTCCTTCGGGCGGCGCAAGCTCTATCCGGCCATCAGCCCCAACAAAAGCATCGAGGGGGCCATCGGCGGACTGGCCGGCTGCATTCTCGGGGCTCTTCTCGGCAAGGTCTGGTTTTTCTCCGCCCTGACCCTGGTCGACGTTCTGGTCCTCGGGACGGTTCTCGGCGTCCTGGCCCAGCTCGGTGATCTTTTCGAATCGATGCTCAAACGCAGCTTCGGCGTCAAGGATTCGGGGACGCTGATCCCCGGCCACGGCGGGATTCTCGATCGCCTCGACAGCCTGTTGTTCGTCTTTGCCCCGGCCTACTACTACGCCCTGCTCCGTTTTGCTGCCTGACCTTCGCCCCTGCCGACGGGGGAGGGGATAAATGCCCCCCGTTCCCGCACGTCTTTCTCCCCCGGAGAAGCGCACTTGAAAAATCTCTGCATCCTTGGTTCGACCGGTTCCATCGGCGTCAGCACCCTCGACGTCGTCGCCGCCCATCCCGATTGCTACCGGGTGGTGGCCCTCACCGGCGGCGGCAACCTCTCCCGGCTCGAAGAACAGATCCGCCGTTTTCGGCCTCTGGTGGCGGCGGTGGTCTCCGATGCAGACGCGAGTCGCCTGCGGGAGGCCCTGGGGCCGGACCGTCCGGAAATTCTTTCGGGGATCGAGGGGCTGATCGCCTGCGCGACCTGTGCAGAGGCCGAAATGGTCGTCTCGGCGATCGTCGGCGCCGCCGGTCTGATGCCGACCATGGCCGCCATCGAGGCGGGGAAGGACGTGGCCCTGGCCAACAAGGAAGTGCTGGTGACCGCCGGGCCCCTGGTCATGGAGGCGGTGCGCCGCCGCGGGGTGAACCTTTACCCGGTGGACAGCGAGCATTCGGCGGTCTTCCAGTCCCTCGAGGGGCACAGGCGAAGCGATGTGCGCCGCCTGATCCTCACCGCCTCCGGGGGGCCGTTTTGCCATCGGTCCCTCTCCGAACTCAAGAGCGTCACTCCCGCCGATGCCCTGGCCCACCCCAACTGGAGCATGGGGCGCAAGATCTCCATCGACTCGGCGACCATGATGAACAAGGGGCTCGAGGTGATCGAAGCCCGCTGGCTCTTCGACATCCCCGGGGAGAGGATTTCCGTTCACATTCATCCCCAGAGTATCGTCCATTCGATGGTCGAATATGTCGACGGCTCGGTGATCGCCCAGCTCGGAATTCCGGACATGAAGACGCCGATCGCCTACGCCCTTTCCTATCCTGAGCGTCTGACCCTCAATCTCCCCCCCCTCGACCTGTGCGCCCTCGGTTCGCTGACCTTCGAGCAGCCGGACTTTGCCCGTTTCCCCTGTCTTTCCCTTGCCTACGAGGCCCTTCGGGAAGGGGGGAGCGCTCCGGCGGTCCTCAATGCCGCCAACGAGGTCGCCGTCGCGGCTTTCCTCGGCGGGGAGATCCCCTTCATCCACATCCCGGCCGTCATCCGAGCTACTCTGGAGACGCACCGCAACGGTCCCCTGCAGCATATCGATGAGGTGCTGCGGGCTGATCGGTGGGGGCGCGCCGCCGCCCGCCGGATCATCGATTCCACCCCCTGATCGGAGGTTTCATGCTCACACTCTTTGCCGGCATCGTCATGTTGGGCATTCTGGTTTTTATCCACGAACTCGGCCATTTTGCCGTAGCCAAGCTTTCCGGGGTCAAGGTTCTCAAATTCTCCCTCGGCTTCGGCCCCCGCCTCTTCTCCCGTACCTGGGGGGAGACCGAGTACATGATCTGCGCCGTCCCCCTGGGAGGGTATGTGCAGATGCTCGGCGAAGGGGGGGGTGAAAACGGCGAGGACGCGCCGCTGACCGAGGAGGAGAAGGCCCGTTCCTTTGCCGAGCAGTCGGTCCTGCGACGGACCGGGATTGTCGCCGCCGGCCCGCTGATGAACCTGATTTTCCCCTTCCTCATCCTCCCCGTTGCTTTTATGGTGGGAGTGAATCTCCCCGCCTATCTCGATTCCGCACCCTGCGTCGGTTACGTCGTCGCCGATTCCGACGGCGGCCGCGCCGGTTTTCAGCCCGGTGACTGCATTGTCGCCCTCAACGGCGAGGAGGTCTCCACCTGGACCGGCACCAACAAGTCGATGATCGGCCAGGCCGGCTCCGAGCTCGACTTTACCGTCGACCGTCAAGGCCGTCCCCTCACCCTTTCCATGGCCCCCGAGAACAACGGGCTGGAGGGGCTGCAGTCCCTCGGTCTCCTTCCGGAGCAGGCCGCCACGGTCGGCGGAGTCGCGCCGGGGATGCCGGCGCAGGCCGCAGGCGTCGAGGTCGGTGACCGGATCATCGCCATCGGCGGAGAGCCGGTTTCCTCCTGGTACGACCTGAAGCGCATCATCCAGCAGGGAAAGGGGGATCCCCAGGACTTCACCCTCGAGCGGGGCGGAGAGAGGCTGACCCTCTCCATCAAGCCGGTGCAGGGGGACGGCGACGGCTCCGACTACCTGATCGGCATCGCTCCGCACCAGGAGTCGAACTTCAAGCGCTTTGGGCCCCTGGCGGCGATCCGGGCCGGGGCGGACCGGACCCTCGAGCTCATCGATCTGACCCTGGTCTTCATCCAGAAACTCTTTGCCGGGCACGTCTCGAGCAAGAACATCGGCGGGCCGATCACGGTCGTGCAGATCGCCGGGCAGGCGGCTCAGACCGACATCTCCAGCATCCTCTCGGTCCTCGCCTTTCTCAGTATCCAGCTGGGGATACTCAATCTCTTCCCGATTCCGATTCTCGACGGCGGGCATCTTTTCTTCAATCTCTTCGAGATCGTCCTGCGCCGCCCCCTTTCCCTGCGGGTTCGGGAAATCGCCCAGCAGATCGGACTGGTGCTGATCATCATGCTCATGGTGCTGGCCTTTTACAACGATATCGTCCGGGTCTTTTTCGGGGGGCAGTGATGAGTGAACTCCTCCTCACCATCGATACCACGACCCCCGTCGGCAGCGTCGCCGTGACGGGAGGCGAGACCCTCCTCGGCGAGGTCCTGCTCAACCTCAGGTCGACCCATACGGACCGGCTCCTCCTGACCGTCCGGCAGCTTTTGACCGACCTTAATCTGGATATTTCGGCCATCGAAGGGTTCGGCGTCGTCCTCGGTCCCGGCTCCTTTACCGGGGTGCGCGTCGGCGTGGCCACCGTCAAAGGGCTGGCCCTGGCCACGGGAAAACCGGTGGCCGGCGTTTCCACCCTCCGCACCCTGGCGCTGCAGGCTCCCTTCGCCAGGAGTCCGGTCTGCGCCCTTCTCGACGCCCGCAAAAAGGAAGTCTATGCCGGCCTCTTCACCTGGGAAGGGGGACGGCCCCTTCCCCTCGGCGGCGAGGCGGTCCTGGCACCCGAGGCCCTCCTCGACTCCCTGGAGGGGGAGGTCCTCTTCGTCGGCGACGGTTCCCTGGCCTACCGGACCCTGATCGTGCGCATGCTCGGCGCCCGGGCCCACTTCCTCCCCTGGCCGTTGAATCTCCCCCGTGCCTCCTGCGCCGCGATGCTGGTTCTCGACGAACTGCGGCAGGGACGGACCGTCCCTCTGGAGGCGCTCAAGCCCACCTACATCCGGGCGTCCGAGGCGGAGATCCTCTGGGACCGGCGTCGGCAGGACGGCCTCTTTGAAGGTTGACAAGGAAAATCCCTTTCGCTATCTTGAAAAGTGCGTTAGGACCCCTTTGTTAACCCCTTGCAGGGAGGTGACCGATGGAGGAGAACGACACGAATCTGATTCAGCAGCTGTTCGATGGCAACCCGCGTTTCCGGATGCTCTTTGAGGAACATGCGTTGCTGGAAAAAGACCTGCGAAATCTCGATCAAAAGTCCTTTCTGACCGTCGACGAGGAGCTGGAACGAAAGAAGGTCCAGAAACTTAAACTGGCCGGCAAGGATGAGATGGATCGCATCCTGCGCACCCTGCGAACTTAGCGCCGCGCCGCTCCCGGTTGCCTTCGGGTTCGGGCCGGTGCCCGGACCCTTTGCCCCCTCAGGGCCGGCTTGCCTCCCTTCGATATTCGTCCCAGCCATACCGCTTCAGCCGGCAGGGGTCGTACGGCCCCTGTCGTTTATTTTATTCGGCCCGAGCAAAAAAAAAGGACAGAGAGATCCCATGACCAGCAAACGCAGCGACGCCATCACCAAAGGTTTCGAACGGACTCCGCAACGGGCCCTCCTCAAGGGGACCGGGGTTCCCGACAGCCAGATGGACAGGCCGTTTATCGGCATCGCCACCTCCTTTACCGATCTCATCCCCGGACACACCGGGATGCGCGATCTGGAGCGGTTCATCGAAAAGGGTGTTCACAGCGGCGGGGGATATTCCTTCTTCTTCGGCATCCCCGGGGTCTGCGACGGCATCGCCATGGGACACCGGGGGATGCACTACTCCCTGCCGACCCGGGAGCTGATCGCCGATATGATCGAATCGGTCGCCGAAGCCCACCGCCTCGACGGTCTGGTGCTCCTCACCAACTGCGACAAGATCACCCCGGGGATGCTCATGGCCGCCGCCCGCCTCGACATCCCCTGCATCGTCGTCACCGCCGGGCCGATGATGGCGGGCCGGGGGACGGAGGGGCGGCGCTTCTCCTTCGTCACCGATACCTTCGAGGCGATGGCTCGCTACAAGGCCGGGGTCATCGACGAAAAAGAGCTCATGGTCTGCGAGGACCAGGCCTGTCCCACCGCCGGTTCCTGCCAGGGGCTCTTTACCGCCAACACCATGGCGATTCTCACCGAAACCCTGGGGATGAGTCTGGTGCGCTGCGGCACGGCCCTCGCCGTCTCGTCCCTGAAACGGCGCATCGCCTTTGCCTCCGGCGAGCGGATCGTCAAACTCGTCCAGGACGGCATCACCCCCCGGCAGATCCTCACCCGGCAGGCCTTCGAAAACGCCATCCGCGTCGATCTGGCTCTCGGCGGCTCCTCCAACACCGTCCTCCATCTCCTCTCCATCGCCCGGGAGGCCGGAGTCGAACTCCCCCTGAAGGAATTCGACCGGTTGAGCAGGGAGACGCCGCAGCTGGCTTCGATGAACCCCGGCGGCAAGCACTTCATGGAAGATCTCGATGCCGCCGGCGGCGTCCCCGCCGTTCTCTACCAGTTGCGGGAGAAGATTCTCGACAATCCGACCCTGACCGGGCCGACGATCAAGGAGATCATCGCCAGCGTCGCCAAGGTCGACGAGGAGGTTGTCCGTCCGGTCAGCGACCCGGTGCGGGCCGAGGGGGGGATCGCCATTCTTCACGGCAATCTCGCCCCCGACGGGGCGGTGGTCAAGCAGTCGGGGGTCTCGGAGAAGATGATGGTCTTCGAGGGGCGGGCCCGCTGCTTCGATTCGGAGGAACTGGCCATGGCGGCCCTTATGGGGGGAAACATCGTCGCCGGCGACCTGGTGGTCATCCGCTACGAGGGCCCCAAGGGAGGGCCGGGGATGCGGGAGATGCTTGCGCCGACCGCCGCCCTGATGGGGCTCGGCCTCGGGGACAGCGTCGCGCTGATTACCGACGGCCGGTTTTCGGGGGGGACTCGCGGCCCCTGCATCGGTCACATCTCCCCGGAAGCCGCCGAAGGGGGGCCGATTGCCCTGGTCGCCGAGGGCGATCTCATCCTCCTCGACATTCCCAACCGGCGCCTCGAACTCAAGGTCGACGAAGCGACGTTGAGTGCGCGCCGCAGCCTCTGGAAAAAGCCGGAACCGAAGATCAAGGGGGGGTGGCTCTCCCGCTACGCCGCCATGGTGACTTCGGCCAATACAGGTGCGGTCCTTAAGAGCGAATAGAATATTTTGTTGCGGCGCGCGGCTCGGGGAGATACCGCGCGCCGGATTTGATTTTTGAACGCATAGCGGTGGAGGAGGCTTTAGGTGAAAAAAACCGGATCACAGATTCTTTTGGAATGCCTGCATCTCGAAGGGGTTGACACCGTCTTCGGCTATCCCGGGGGAACGGTCATCAATATCTACAACGACCTCGTCGATTCGCCGATCAGGCACATCCTCAACCGGCACGAACAGGCCGCCGTTCACGCCGCCGACGGCTATGCCCGGGCGACGGGGAAGGTCGGGGTGGCGATCGCCACCAGCGGACCGGGGGCGACCAACACCATCACCGGCATCGCCACCGCCTACATGGATTCGATCCCCATGGTGATCATCACCGGCCAGGTCCCGACGCCGCTCATCGGCAACGACGCCTTTCAGGAAGCCGACATCATCGGCATCACCCGTCCGGTCACCAAGCACAACTACCTGGTCAAGGACGTCAAGGATCTGGCCCGGATCCTGAAGCAGGCCTTCTACATCGCCCGCACCGGCCGTCCCGGACCGGTACTGGTCGACCTCCCCAAGGACGTGCAGATGGCCAGCACCCGCTTCGTTTACCCCGACACCGTCGACCTGCGAGGGTACAAGCCGTCCTTTTCCGGCAACGTGCGCCAGGTCGAAAACGGGGTGAAGATGATTCTGGCGTCCAAAAAGCCGGTCATCTACGTCGGCGGCGGCGCGACCCTCTCCGATGCCTCGCCGGAACTTCTCGCCTTTGCCGAGGCCATCCAGGCCCCGGTGACCACCACCCTGATGGGGATGGCCTCTTTTCCCAAAAGGCACCCCCTTTCCCTGGAGATGCTGGGGATGCACGGCACCTATTACGCCAATATGGCGGTGACTGAATCGGACCTGCTCATCGCTGTCGGGGCTCGTTTCGACGACCGCGTCACGGGGAAGATCTCCACCTTTGCCCCCCATGCCAAGATCATCCACATCGACATCGACCCGACCTCCATCAAGAAGAACGTCCGGGTCGATCTGCCCATCGTCGGCGAGCTCCGCGACGTGCTGCAGACCATGGTGAAAAAGCTCGTGGAGCACGACGACGAAGTCAGGGAGCTGGTGGAACGCACCGCCCCCTGGCGCGCCGAGATTGCCGGCTGGAAGAAGAAATACCCCATGTCCTACAAGCAGACGGGGGCGGTGATCAAGCCGCAGTTCGTCATTGAAAAGATTCGCGAGCTCACGAACGACGATGCGATCATCACCACCGAGGTCGGTCAGCACCAGATGTGGACAGCCCAGTTCTTCGACTTTTCCCAGCCCCGCACCTTTCTCACCTCCGGCGGGCTCGGAACCATGGGGTTCGGTTTGCCGGCGGCCCTCGGCGCCCAGGTGGCCTTTCCCGATCGGCAGGTCATCGACATCTCCGGGGACGGCTCCTTTCAGATGAACTCCCAGGAGCTGGCGACCCTGGTTCAGTACCGGCTGCCGGTGAAGATCGCAATTCTCAACAACAACTTCCTCGGCATGGTCCGCCAGTGGCAGGAGCTCTTCTTCGACCGCCGCTACAGCCAGACCTGCATGGAACTCCCCATCGATTTCGTCAAGCTCGCCGAAGCCTACGGGGCGACGGGGCTGCGGGCGACGACCCCCGAAGAGGTCGAGGGGGTGATCCGCCAGGCCCTGGAGACCCCCGGTCCGGTGATTATGGAGTTCAAGGTGGCCCGCGAGGAGAACGTCATGCCGATGGTCCCCGCCGGCGCCGGCCTCAACGAGATGGTTCTGGCGTCCTGACCGCCGGTCCCGAAACGCAACCGACTATCCGTCCAAGGGAGTTTGATCCGATGAATCATACGATTTCCGTGCTGGTGGAGAATGAATTCGGCGTGTTGTCCCGGGTGGCCGGGCTTTTTTCCGGACGCGGCTTCAATATTGCCAGTCTCTCCGTCGCTCCGACCCTCGATCCGAGCGTTTCCCGGATGACCATCGTCACCTCCGGGGACGAGCAGATTCTCGAGCAGATCAACAAACAGCTCAACAAGCTCATCGACACCATCAAGGTGATCGATTTTACCGGCCAGGATTATGTAGAGCGTGAACTGGTCCTGATCAAGGTCAACGCCGAAGAGGAGACCCGCGCCGAGGTGCTGCGGATCGCCGATATCTTCCGGGCCAAGGTGGTCGACGTCACCCCCCGCTCCTATACCCTCGAGATCACCGGGGCGCCGACCAAGATCGATGCCCTGATCGAGCTGCTGCGTCCCATGGGGATCAAGGAACTGGTCCGCTCCGGCCCCGTGGTCCTCGGCCGCGGCAGCAAAGGGTGGAAGGGATCGGAGTAATCGAACCTGGTCCGCCACTGCCACTGATCGTCATGCCAGTTCGATGGGGTGAGTCGCCCCACTTTTCTTCCTGCCTGACCGAATTGAGGATTTTCTGCCATGCGCAACCAAAATCAGCCCATCGCCACCGAAGGCTACCCCTTTATTGCTCTCTTTGCCTTCATCACCCTGGTCTTCGCTCTTCTTGGGTGGGGATTTGTGACCCTGGTCTTTCTCTTTCTGAGTCTCTTTACCGTCTACTTCTTTCGTAACCCCGAGCGTTACCCTTCCGAGGAGGAAGGAGCGGTCCTGGCCCCCGCCGACGGCAAGGTCATCTTCGTCGGGACGGTCATGGAAGAGCGATTCTTCAAGGCCGAAGTCACCAAGGTCAGCATCTTCATGTCGGTGTTCAATGTCCACGTCAACCGCGCCCCGGCCAGCGGCAAGGTGATCGAGATGTTCTACAACAAAGGGGAGTTTTTCAATGCCGCTCTCGACAAGGCCAGTCTGCAGAACGAGCAGGCCGGTATTTTTATGGAAGTCGCCGGGGGACAGCACCTCCTTTTCGTGCAGATTGCCGGTCTGATCGCCCGGCGCATCGTCACCTACCCGGTCGTCGGCGACCAGCTGGAGAAGGGGATGCGTTACGGCCTGATCCGTTTCGGTTCCCGGGTCGACGTCTATTTTCCCGAAGGGGCGGAAGTCCTGGCCAAGGTCGGTGACCGGACGGTGGCCGGCGAATCGATACTCGGTTATCTCAAATGACCCAAGAGCATCCTTCCTGCGACCGGCGCACAGGTCTGCGCAAAGGGGTGTATATCCTCCCCAACCTCTTCACCACGGGGAGTCTCTTCGCCGGTTTCTACGGGATCGTCTCGGCCATGAACGGCAACTACCACGTTGCCGCCTGGTTCATCCTTATTTCGTCGGTCTTCGATGCCCTCGACGGCAAGGTCGCCCGCATGACCGGGACCACCAGCCGCTTCGGCGTCGAGTACGACTCCCTGGCCGATCTGGTCGCCTTCGGAGTGGCTCCCGGCATCCTCATGTATTCCTGGGCTCTCAAGCCCTTCGGCAAGCTCGGGTGGATGGCGGCTTTCCTCTTTGTCGTCTGCGGCGCCCTGCGCCTGGCCCGTTTCAACGTGCAGGTCAACACCGTCGAATCGAAGCGTTTCGTCGGTCTGCCGATCCCCGCCGCCGCGAGCATGGTAGCCTCCTGCGTCCTCCTCTTCCACCATCTCGGCGGACCGGGAACCATCAAACAGGTCTCGGTTCTGGTCCTCATCTACCTGCTGGCCTTTCTCATGGTCAGCAATTTTCGCTACTATTCCTTCAAGGATCCCGAACTCCTGAAGCGCCAGCCCTTCGGCTTCCTCGTTCTGGCGATCGTGCTGGTCTGGGTGATCGTGGCGCAGCCGGAGATCATGTTTTTTTCGATCTTCCTCTGCTACATCCTCTCCGGACCCGTGGGTTACCTGGTGCGGCTCATGCGCCGGACGCGCCGGGAAAAATCCGATTCCGCCTGATCAAACGGTGTATGGTCCCGTTGAAATAATGGGAAGAGACCGTCCCCTTCCCGGAAAAATCTTGACAGGGACCGGGCGATTCTGGTTTCATGTTCGGACAGTGTTTTAAAGGCGTTGAAGAGGAGTAGTAAGTTCTCCCCCCTGTCCCAGAGAACCGGCGGTCGCTGCAAGCCGGTACAGGGTCGAACCGAACTCGCCTCGGAGCCGCGGAGATGAACCGTCCCCTTTCGGGGCGCCAGTTTTCGCCGTGAGCCTGCGTAAAAGGTCGAAGAGGGTCCGCATGGACCAAAACAGGGTGGTACCGCGAAGCGCAAGCTCTCGCCCCTGCAGGGGCGAGAGCTTTTTTTTATGGGAGAGGGGGTGGTTGAGTGGAATCGGACCTTGGAGAGCTAGAATCAGGGATGCTCTCCGTGAGACCTGGAACCTGGACGACGACATCAATACCCCGGCCGCCCCGCCATCAGTGATCGGAGCCGGAACAATCAAGGAGGCAATATGAGCCAGACCACCAATATCCGGATTTTTGACACCACCCTGCGCGACGGCGAGCAGTCTCCCGGCGCCAGCATGAATATCGAAGAGAAGCTCCGCATCGCCCACCAGCTCGAGAAGATGAACGTCGATGTCATGGAGGCCGGTTTCCCCATCGCCTCCGACGGCGATTTCGAGGCGGTCAAGCGCATCGCCCAGGTCATCAAGGGGCCGCAGATTGCCGGTCTGTGCCGGGCCAACGACAAGGACATCGACCGGGCCTGGGAGGCCCTCAAGTACGCCGGCGAGCGCGGGCGGATTCACACCTTCATCGCCACCAGCGACATCCACATGAAATTCAAGCTCAAGATGAGCGAGGATCAGGTGGTCGAAGCGGCGGTCAAGGCGGTGCGGCGGGCCGCCAACTACACCCCCAACGTCGAATTTTCCGCCGAGGACGCGGTGCGCACCCGTCTCCCCTTCCTCGCCCGGGTCGTCGAGGCGGTCATTGCCGCCGGGGCGACCACCGTCAACATCCCCGACACCGTCGGCTACACCATCCCCACCGAGTACTTCAACATCATCCGCTACCTCAAGGAGAATGTGCCCAACGTCGAGAAGGCGATCCTTTCGGTGCACTGCCACAACGACCTCGGGCTGGCGGTCGCCAACTCCCTGGCCGCCGTCCAGGCCGGCGCCGGGCAGGTCGAATGCACCATCAACGGCATCGGCGAGCGTGCCGGGAACTGTTCCCTCGAAGAGGTGGTCATGGCGCTGCGCACCCGCCATGACATCCTCCCCTTTTCCACCAACATCAAGACCGAGCATATCTACGCCGCCAGCCGCCTCCTCTCGACGATCACCGGGATCGTCGTGCAGCCCAACAAGGCGATCGTCGGCGCCAACGCCTTTGCCCACGAGGCGGGTATCCATCAGCATGGCGTCATGATGGACAAGTCGACCTACGAAATCATGACCCCCGAATCGATCGGCCTCAACCAGAACAAACTGGTTCTCGGCAAGCATTCGGGGCGTCATGCCTTCAATCAGCGGATCAGCGATCTCGGCTACGAGCTCGGCAAGGAGGACCTGGAAAAGGCCTTTGTCCGTTTCAAGACCCTGGCCGACCAGAAAAAGGAAATATTCGACGAAGACCTCGATGTCATCGTCGCCGACGAGATCATCCGCGTCCCCGAGACCTTCAAACTGCTGCAGATGAACGTCACTTCCGGCTCCTTTGCCGCCCCGACGGCGACGGTGCAGATGGAAGTGAAGGGCAAGATCAAAAAGACCGCCGTCATGGGCGACGGTCCGGTCGATGCGACCTTCAAGGCGATCAAGAAGCTCACCGGAAGCACCTCTCGCCTCCTGAGCTTTTCCGTCGGCGCCATCACCGGCGGCACCGATGCCCAGGGGGAGTGCACCGTACGCCTCGAGCAGGACGGCCGGGAGATTCTCGGGCAGGGCGCCCATCCCGACATAATCGTCGCCAGCGCCAAGGCCTATATCAATGCCCTGAACAAGGCGGCGTCGACCATCCTGCGGACCAACGTCCACCTTTAGGCGTCCGGAAGGGGGCGGCGGATTTCTCGCCCGGCCCTCATCCCTGGCAGGGATTCGGGTTTTTTGCTAAAATCAACGACTGCCGGTTCGGGAACCGCCGCAGGCGGCTTGCCGGGATCTGGCGCTCATCGACTTACAGGGATTTGTATTCAAGGAGAGATTATGGGAAAGACCATAGCAGAGAAGATCTTTGACGCCCATCTGCGGGACGAACCGTTTGTCGGAACCAAGGTTCTGGATATCGACCGGGTCCTGTGCCACGAAATCACCACTCCGGTGGCGATCGCCGATCTCGAGGTCCGAGGCAAGGACCGGGTATTCGACAACACCAAGATCAAGGCGGTGATCGACCACGTCACGCCGTCCAAGGACAGCAAGACCGCCCTGCAGGCCAAGATGCTCCGGGACTGGGCCCGGCGCCACGACATCAAGGATTTCTTCGATGTCGGCCGCAACGGCGTCTGTCACGCCCTCTTCCCGGAGAAGGGGTACATCCGCCCCGGATTCACCGTCATCATGGGGGACAGCCACACCTGTACCCACGGCGCCTTCGGCGCTTTTGCCGCCGGGGTCGGCACCACCGACCTCGAGGTCGGCATCCTCAAGGGGGTCTGCGCCTTTCGCGAGCCCGCAACCATCCGGGTCAATCTCGACGGCGACCTGTCGCCGGGAGTCTATGCCAAGGACGTGATCCTGCACGTCATCGGCACCCTCGGCGTCAACGGCGCCACGGACCGCGTCATCGAATTCCGCGGCCCGGTGGTCGATGCCATGACCATGGACTCGCGCATGACCCTGTGCAACATGGCGATCGAAGCCGGGGGAACCAGCGGCATCTGCCTCCCCGACAAGGTCACCGTCGACTATCTCTGGCCCTTTATCTCCGGCGATTATGCCAGCCGCGAGGCGGCCCTGGCCGACTTCACCCGGTGGCATTCGGACCCCGACGCCGTCTACGAGAAGTCCCTCGACTTCGACGTCTCGACCCTCGAGCCCCAGGTGACCTACGACTACAAGCCCGACTGCGTCAAGGCGGTGGGGGAACTCGCCGGCCGCAAAGTCGATCAGGTCTACATCGGCACCTGCACCAACGGCCGCATCGAGGATCTGCGCCAGGCCGCCGCCGTGCTCAAAGGCCGCAAGATTGCCGATACGGTGCGGGGGATCGTCTCCCCGGCCACCCCGAAGATTTTCAACGAGGCTCTCGCCGAGGGGATCATTCAGATCTTCATGGACGCCGGCTTCTGCGTCACCAACCCGACCTGCGGCGCCTGCCTCGGGATGAGCAACGGCGTTCTCGCCGAAGGGGAAGTCTGCGCCTCGACCAGCAACCGCAATTTCAACGGCCGCATGGGGAAGGGGGGGATGGTGCACCTGATGAGCCCCGCCACCGCCGCCGCCAGCGCCATCACCGGGGTGATCACCGACGCCCGGACCCTCAAGTAACCGGGGCAGCAATCGAATTCTTCACCTAAGGGAGTGTCGAACATATGAAAAAGTCCTTCGGAGGGCCGGCCATTTTCCTCGACCGGTCCGACATCAATACCGACGAAATCATTCCGGCCAAGTACCTGACCGAAGTCACCAAGGAGGCGCTCAAGCCCTATTGCCTCGAAGATCTCAAACTCAAGGGGTTTGACCCCAATGGTGAGAAACTCCGCCGGGCCCGGGTCGTCGTTTCGCGGCAGAACTTCGGTTGCGGATCGTCCCGGGAGCATGCGCCCTGGGTTTTCGAGGTCAACGATATCCACACCATCATCGCCCAGAGCTATGCGCGCATCTTCCGCCAGAACATGTTCAACGGCGGGATGTTGGCCATCGAGCTTCCCGCGGACGATCTCGAGCGCCTCTTCGCTCTGGAAAAGGAGGGGGACGTTCAGATCGTCGTCGATCTCGAAGGGCAAAAGCTCACCGCCAAGGGGGGTGCCCGCACCGAGAGCTTCTCCTTTGAGGTGAGCCCCTTCGACAAGGAACTGGTTCGGGCCGGAGGCTGGGTCGAATTTGCCGACGCCCGCTATTGAGGGGCTCCGGTAGCCATTTCTGACAGGGGAGGGGGGCTAGGCTCCCCCCCCTTTTTTTTATCTCCGGACAAATCAGGTCGGCCGCCAGGTGAAGTTTCGCTAATTTATGGTAGTCTTGGTGGACGTTCCTGTCGGACCCCGGTCGTTGCGGGGTCACACCTGTCCAGGGAGGATGGAGATGAAAGAAAACGGTCCCGGCTATCCGCTGAGCAAGGACGAGGTTGTTCTGTTGCGCTATTTCAGAGATCTCTCGGCACAGCAGCAACTGGCCCTTCTCGACGCCGCAGAATCGAGTTGCAATACCGCCGAACGGATGCAGGTGCTGGCCAGCCGGCGGGTGGAGCGGTTGCCCCCCTCCGAGCAGCAGGACCTGCACTAGGAGCTTATCGGGATGGTCCGACAGGCTCCTAGGAACCTGTCGGGGAGATTTCTAGAGCCGAAGCCCCAGGCGCTGCCGGACCCAGATGGCCAGGGCGTAGAGGGCGAACATGGCGCCGAGAGCGATGGCCAGGGAAAGATAGTAACTGCACCGGTGGCGCAACAAGAAAGAGAGCAAGGGGAAAAAGGCCAGGGAGGGGAGAACCATCCAGAAGATTTCCGTCGAGAAGGAGGCGACGCGCTCGGCATCCCCCGTGTCGACGTAGAGCCAGGTCAGGGCCAGGACGGAGATCAGCGGCACCGAAGCGAGAAGGGCCCCGAACAGCGGAGTGCGCCGGGCCACCTCGGAGGCCAGAACCACCAGGAGGGCGGTCAGCAGCAGTTTGACAAGGTAGTGGGTCAAGGCGACGCTCTCCAGTCTGAATCTGTGCATTAAACTGTGCATTAAGAGTAACATCTCCCCAGTCGTTGCCAAGCCGGACGGGTCAGCCATGACCCGTCTTTTTTGCTGTGCGGCCGGGGAGGGGAAAAAGTGTTTGACAAATATTTGGCGGGTTTCTATAGTTGCACCCATTTGAAAAGTCGCGGATTTTCCCGGGTTTGCCCGGCTTGAAAGTAATTTTAATGGCAAAATTAAAGGAGTGTGGCAGGCATGGCTAAGGAGTTCAAGGTCGCGGTTCTCTCCGGCGACGGCATCGGTCCTGAAGTGATGGCAGAAGCCCTGAAGGTTCTCGATGTGATCGAGCAGAAATTCGAGGTCACATTTGATCGCAACTTCGCCAATGTGGGCGGCGTCGCCATCGACAAGGAAGGGAAGGCTCTCCCCCAGTCCACCATCGACACCTGCCGTGCGGCGGATGCCATCCTCTTCGGATCGGTCGGCGGTCCCAAGTGGGAGAGCCTTCCTCCCGATGAGCAGCCGGAGCGCGGCGCCCTCCTGCCGCTGCGGAAAATCTTCGGGCTCTATGCCAATCTCCGCCCGGCGATCATCTTCCCGTCGCTGACCGGCGCCTCGTCCCTCAAGGAGGAGGTCATTGCCGGCGGTTTCAATATTCTCGTCATCCGCGAGCTGACCGGCGGCATCTACTTTTCCCAACCCAAGGGGATCGAGGGGGTCGGCCGCGACCGGGTCGGCGTCGATACCATGCGCTACAGCGTCTCGGAGATCGAACGCATCGCCCACGTCGCCTTTCAGGCGGCGCGTAAGCGCGACAGGAAGGTCTGCTCCATCGACAAGGCCAATGTCCTTTCCACCTCGGTACTGTGGCGCGAAGTCGTCATCGGCATCGCCAGGGAGTATCCGGATGTCGCCCTCACCCACATGTATGTCGACAACGCGGCGATGCAGCTCGTCAAATGGCCGAAACAATTCGACGTCATTCTCTGCGAGAACATGTTCGGCGACATCCTCTCCGACGAGGCGGCGATGCTGACCGGCTCGCTGGGCATGCTCCCCTCCGCCTCCCTCGCCGAAGGGAGTTTCGGAATGTACGAGCCCTCCGGCGGCTCGGCTCCCGACATCGCCGGGCAGGGGATTGCCAACCCCATCGCCCAGATCCTGTCGGCGTCGATGATGCTCCGCTACTCCTTTGCCATGACCGAGGCCGCCGACGCCATCGATCAGGCGGTGAAAAAAGTCCTCGACGAAGGCTACCGCACCGGCGACATCTATCAGAAACTCCCCGGGGAAAAGAAGGTCAACACCGCCGAAATGGGCGATGCCATCATCGCCCATCTGTAGGCGCCCCTTTCTTTGCATAAAAGCCGGGGCTTTTGTCCCCGGCAGGAGATCACTCTGCCCATGTCCAGACTGTTCAACGTCGCCATCGTCGGCGCCACCGGCGCCGTCGGTACCCAGATGCTCGAAATCCTCGCCGAGCGCAACTTTCCCGTCGGCGCCTTGCGGCTCCTCGCTTCGGAGCGCTCGGAGGGGAATTTCCTCGAGTTCAAGGGGGAGGAGATCATGGTGCAGACCCTCACCGCCGAGTCCTTCGTCGGCATCGATATCGCCCTCTTCAGTGCCGGGGGGGGGATAAGCGAGGAATTCTGCCCCATCGCCGCCGCCGCCGGCGCCGTGTGCATCGATAACTCCAGTGCCTGGCGCATGGATCCCGAGGTTCCCCTGGTGGTCCCCGAGGTCAATCCTCAGGAGATCGCCCGCTACGTCAACAAGAGAATTATCGCCAATCCCAACTGTTCGACGATCCAGATGGTGGTCGCTCTCAAGCCGCTGCACGATTTCAGCCCGATCCGCCGCATCGTCGTCTCCACCTACCAGGCCGTTTCCGGGACCGGGCAGAAGGCCATCGATGAGCTGCGCATCCAGACCGGAGAACTGCTCAACGGCCGTCCGGCCGAATGCAATGCCTATCCTCACCAGATCGCCTTCAACTGTCTCCCGCAGATCGACGTCTTCTTCGACAACGGTTACACCAGGGAGGAGATGAAGATGGTCAACGAGACGAGAAAGATCCTCGGCAGCGACGCCATCGGCCTGACGGCGACCGCGGTGCGGGTGCCGGTCTTTTACGGACACAGCGAGTCGGTGAACGTGGAGTTCGCCGGGCGGATTACGGTCCAGAAGGCCCGGGAACTCCTGGCCGCGGCTCCGGGGGTCGAACTCCGGGACGACGTCGCCAGTCAGCTCTATCCGATGGCGGTCGATGCGGCAGGACAGGACTCGGTCTACGTCGGCCGGATCCGCGAGGACGAATCCTGCGCCCAGGCCCTCAACTTCTGGGTGGTCGCCGACAACCTGCGCAAGGGGGCGGCGACCAATGCCGTGCAGATCGCCAAAATTCTCGCCGAAACATACCTCTAACCTGCTGCCGTCCGTCGCCCATCACCGGCGGCAGAACCTGGGAAAATCCGAGAAGAGGGGGCCAGCCGGCCCCCTCTTCTCCCCTTTACGCCATGACTTTTTTTGCAGAGATCACTCTCGGACGATATGTGGCGGGAAACTCCCCCCTGCACCGTCTCGACCCCCGCCTCAAGCTGGTCGGTTTGCCGCTGCTGGTGATTGCCGCCTTCTCCGGGGGACCGCAGCGCCTTCTCCTTCTGGCACCCCTGGTTCTGACCCTGATGCTGCTGTCGAGAATCGAGTGGCGCCTCTGGTGGCGGGGGATCCGGGTCATGCGCACTCTGTTCCTCTTCACGCTGGCCCTGCATCTCTTCTTTTCTCCGGGACGGACCCTCCTGGGGGTCGCCTGGCTCTCCCTCGACGGACTCCTCCTCGGTCTGCTGGTCTGCAGCCGTCTCCTCCTGGCGATCCTCCTTTCCTCCCTGTTGACCCTGACCACCTCTCCCCTGGAATTGACCTGGGCCCTGTCGCTTCTTCTTGCTCCCCTGAAGCGCCTGGGGCTGGCCGTCCAGGAGTGGACCCAGTTGCTCCTCGTGATCCTCCACTTCATCCCCGTGCTCCGCGAGGAAGCCATGGCGCTGGCCGTGCGCCGTCGGGGCGAGGGTTCGGGTCAGGAAGGGAAGGGGCTGATCGAAGGCGCCCGATTCCTGGCGGGAATGGTTTCTCCCTTGGTGCTGCGGCTTGTGGAGAGGGCCGATGATTTGGCCCATGCCGCTGTTCGCGGCGAACCCCTCGTCCCCGAGCAGGGGCTCTTCGAATTCGGGGTGCATCGCCCCCTGAAAGGGGGAGATATCCTGATCCTGTTCTGCGGTACCCTCGGGGTGGCGCTCCTTTTTCTGGTGACCTGATGAACACGATTCGCTTGACCATCGCCTACGATGGCACCGCCTATATCGGCTGGCAGCGCCAGGCCCAGGGCGCCTCCATTCAGCAACTCATCGAGGGCGCCCTGGCGCAGATCCTCGGGGAAACCGTGGTTCTGCACTCTTCGGGGCGCACCGATTCCGGAGTTCACGCTCTGGGGATGGTCGCTCATTTTCGCACCGAACGGAACCTGCCGCTGGCCGCCTACCGCGAGGGGGTGAACCGGCTGCTGCCGCGGGATGTGGCGGTTCAGGAGGCCCTGGAGGCTCCGGCCGATTTCCATGCCCGCTTCAGCGCCCGGGGGAAATGGTATCGCTACGCCCTCTACCAGGGGGTTGTCTGTTCTCCCCTCCTCGACCGCACCGCCTGGCACCTGCGGGGCGCTCTCGACTGGACGGCCATGGAGGAGGGGGCGCGACTTTTTGTCGGCACGCACGATTTTGCCGCCTTTCGTTCTTCGGGTTGCGAGGCCAAAGGGACGGTACGGGAGATCTATGCCGTCGACCTGGTGCGCGAGGGGGAACTTCTTTACATCAACGTCCGGGGTTCGGGGTTTCTCCGGAACATGGTGCGGGTGATGGTCGGCACTCTCGTCGAAATAGGGATGGGGAAACGTCCGGCCGGCGACATCGGTCGTCTGCTGGAAGGGGGGGACCGCTGCCAGGCCGGGCGCACCGCCCCTTCCCGCGGCCTCTGCCTGATGGAGGTCTGGTATTAGAATGCTTTCGGTGAGCGCTTGCAAAGGGGGGATGGAGGGTTATATTTTCTTTTAAGTCCCCAAACCACCGAGGTTTTCATGAAGCGTCCCCTGAAGATTCTGGTTCCCATCGATTTCTCCGGCTACAGCCTCGAAACCCTGCGCTTCGCCCTGTCCTTCACCGATCTCTTCCAGGCAAGCTATCTGCTCCTGCATGTGGTGGCCAGCGGCGATGTGGAGGCCTTTTCCAATCTCGGCGGGGAGAGCGAAAACCTCTCCCGGCACAGGGAGGAGGGGAGGGCCGGTCTGGAAGCGATGGCCCGCCGGGAGGAGGAGCGGCACCCGGGACTATCCATAACGACCCGCATCGGCTCCGGAATTCCTTTCAAGGAAATCTGCCGGGTTGCCGACGAGGAATGCTGCGATCTGATCGTGATCGGCACCCACGGCCGTACCGGCCTCTCCCACCTCCTCATCGGCAGCACCGCCGAGAGGGTGGTCCAGCTCGCTTCCTGTCCGGTCCTGAGCATCAAGCCCAATGTCCTTTGACCCGCCGCCCTGCCGGTGCCCCGCGAAAAAAAATCTTGACATGTTATCGCCTTTCCGTTAACTTCACGGCTTCTGTGAGCCCCGTAATCCCTTGCAGAATTATGTCTAGAGAGGAATTTAATGAGTACTC